>JBBRAL010000030.1:0-51022 GCA_038206805.1 Hyphomicrobiales bacterium
TGGCGAGCACGCCGGTGAAGGCCTGGCCGGTGAACTGCGAACCTTGGTCCGTGTTGAAAATGTCCGGCTTGCCGTGACGGACCAAAGCATCCTCCAGCGTCTCGACGCAAAATGCCGCTTCCATCGTGATCGACAGCCGCCAAGACAGCACGCGGCGGCTGAACCAGTCGAGTACCACGGCCAGATAGACGAAGCCGCGCGCCATCGGGATGTAGGTGATGTCCATCGCCCACACCTGGTTCGGCCGCGTGATTGCCATCCCGCGCAGCAGATACGGGTAGATCTTGTGGCCGGGTTCGGGCTTCGTCGTGCGCGGACGGCGATAGAGCGCCTCGATCCCCATCCGCTTCATCAGCGTCTTTACGTGACGACGGCCGATCTTGCACCCCTCGGCAGCCAGCAGGCCTCGCAACATCCGCGAACCGGCGAAGGGGAACTCCAGATGCAGTTTGTCAATCCGTCGCATCACCTCCAGGTCGACCACCGACACCGGCCGCGGCAGGTAATAGACGCTGCCACGGCTGATGCGCAGAACCTCCGCCTGCTTTGTAATCGGCAGATCGTGCTCACGGTCGATCATCGCTTTGCGCTCAGCAGGCCGGCTTTGCTGAGCGCGCCTTCCAAAAAATCATTCTCCAGCGCCAGCTCCCCGATCTTGGCGTGCAACGACTTCACGTCGATCGCAGGCTGGGCTGCTGCGTTGCCGCCGCCGGGACCGAAAACGTCGGCAGCACCGCCCTCAAGCTGTGCCTTCCACGCTGTGACCTGATTGGGGTGAACGTCGAACTGCTCGGCGAGTTGAACCACCGTTCGGTCGCCCTTGATGGCGGCAAGCGCCACCTTCGCTTTGAAGCCCGGTGTGTGGTTCCGGCGCGGTCGTCTTGGCATGGTCTCTCCTGATTCGCAGGGCACAGCGTGCCCGCCGTCAGGCAGAAACTCCACTTATCGTCCTGTGCAGATTTGCGGGACCGGCTCTTAAATTCTTTTGGGCAATCTCTATCCCTTAATATAAAGGTCAGAAAATCAAATAGCTCGACGTAGTCAGCCTTTTTATAAAACGACGACCAATTGCTTATATATGCGTCCTTTCCGCTAAATTGAAAATCATAATCATTCACAAACTTAAACTGTCGCTCGGCAAATTCACGAAAGAGAATGCTTCCAAGCGGCGCCTTAGCACCGAACATGAGTGTATTGTTATCATATTTGATTGCGGCTACCAGCCACTTGTAAAATGGCGTCCACAAAGCTGAGCGGACGCGTTGATCGATTTCGCCCCACTTTAGCACGGCAGGAAATCGTGCCTTTCCCTCAGCCTCTGCAAATGAGATTTTACTACGATCCATCACCTAACCTACCTCACCAACTCCCGCATCGCCCGATCCAGCCCATCCAGCGTCAGCGGATACATCCGCCCGCCCATCAACTGCCGCATCATCTGGATCGAATAGGTCATGTCCCATTCGCGCTCGGGCACCGGGTTGAGCCAGACGCAGGCCGGATAGGTGCGCGTGACGCGATCGAGCCAGGCCGCGCCCGGCTCCTCGTTGAAATGCTCGACCGAGCCGCCGGGCGCCGAGATCTCGTAAGGCGACATCGAGGCGTCGCCGACGAACACCACCTTGTAGTCGTGCGGATACGTGTGCAGCACGTCCCAGGTCGCCGTGGTCGCCTGGAAACGGCGGCGGTTCTCCTTCCACAATTTCTCGTACAGGCAATTGTGGAAGTAGAAATGCTCCATGTGCTTGAACTCGGTGCGCGCGGCGGAAAACAATTCCTCGGTCGCCTTGATGTGCCAGTCCATGGAGCCGCCGATGTCGAAGAACAGCAGCACCTTGACGGCGTTATGCCGCTCCGGCCGCATCTGGATATCGAGATAGCCCTTGTGCGCGGTGCCCTTGATGGTGCCGTCGAGATCGAGCTCGTCAGCTAGGCCGGTGCGGGCGAACTTGCGCAACCGGCGTAGCGCGATCTTGATGTTGCGCGTGCCGAGCTCGACGTCGTCGTCGAGGTCCTTGAACTCGCGCTTGTCCCAGACTTTCACCGCGCGGCGGTGCGTGCTCTCGCCGCCGATGCGGATGCCTTCCGGATTGTAGCCGGCATTGCCGAACGGCGACGTGCCGCCGGTGCCGATCCATTTCGAGCCGCCCTGGTGACGGCCTTTCTGCTCGGCCAGCCGCTTCTTGAGCGTCTCCAGCAATTTGTCGAGCCCGCCCATGGCCTCGATCTGCTTTTTTTCTTCCTCGGTGAGGTATTTGTCGGCGAGCTTTTTCAGCCACTCGGCCGGAATCTCGGCCTCGGCCGCGTCGGCCACCATCTCCAGCCCCTTGAACACATGGCCGAACACGCGGTCGAACTTGTCGAGATTGCGCTCGTCCTTCACCAGCGTGGCGCGCGACAGGTAATAGAAATCCTCCACCCGGCGCGCGGCCAGATCCGCCTGCATCGCCTCCATCAGCGTCAGATACTCGCGCAGCGTCACCGGTACGCCGGCGGATTTGAGTTCCGTGAAAAAGGTGACGAACATTGTCTCACTTTACCATCGATATTCACTCAATGCAGCCGCATGTTCCCTCTCCCCTTGTGGGCGAGGGCAAGTGAGTTCGCCGCGCTTCCCTCTCCCCGCTCGCAGGGGGAGGAAAAAAGGCCCTTTCCCGCCCGCGCCGTTCGTGACAAGACCGGACAAATTTCTGCCGGGAACCCTCGAATGCCATTTCGCCGCCGCGCCCAGTGGGCGCTTGCCGTCATGCTGTCGATCGCGCTGCTCATGGCCCCTGCGCTGTGGAACGGCTTTGCGCTGCTGCAATACGACACCGGCGGCTATCTGGCGCGCTGGTACGAGGGTACGCTGGTGGTTAGCCGCGCCGTGGTCTACGGCCTGATCCTCACCGCCGGCGTGCCGCTGGCGTTCTGGCCGGTGCTGCTGCTGCAATCGGGGCTGACGGTCTGGATCGTGGCGCTCACGCTGCGCGCACATAAGCTGGGCAACCGGCCGCTGCTGCTGACCGGCATCGTCGCGCTGCTGTCGGTCATCAGTACACTGCCCTTTCTGACCTCGATCCTGCTTACCGACATATTTTGCGGGCTCGGCGTGCTGGCGCTCTATCTGCTGCTGATGCGCGGCGAGACGCTCGCGCGCGCCGAACGCATCGGCCTGATCGTGCTGATCGCGGTTGCCGCCGCCACCCACAGCGCCACGCTCGCCGTGCTGATGGCGCTCACCGCCGCCGCCGTGCTGCTTTGGCTGATCGATGCCAAGCGCATGCCGCTGGCGCGCATCGGCCAGGGCGTCATCGCGCTCGTGCTCGGCGCCGTGCTGGTGCTTTCCGCCGACTTCGCGGTGGCCAAGCGGCTGGCCTGGACGCCGGGCGGTTTCGCGCTCTCGTTCGGCCGCATGCTGCAGGACGGCATCGTGAAGAAATATCTCGACCGGCATTGTCCCGATCCGGCGCTGCAGCTTTGCGCCTACAAGGACCAACTGCCGGACGATGCCGATGTCTGGTTCTGGGGTAGCCCGCTGTTCGATAGACTCGGCCGCTTCAACGGCCTCGGCCCGGAGATGGCGACAATCGTGCTGCACAGCCTGGTCGAATATCCCGTCCTGCAGATCGAGACCGCGGCCGCCGCCACCGCCCGCCAGCTCGTCGATGTGCACACTGGCGAAGGTGTGGTCACCACGATCTGGCACACCTACGGCATCATTAAGCACTACACGCCGCAGCTCGTGCCCGCCATGAACGCGGCGCGCCAGCAGAACGGCGGAATTTCCTTCACCGGCATAAACCGCCTGCACTATCCCGTGGCACTGCTGGCGATGGCGCTGTTGCCGGCGATCCTGCTGATGGCCTGGCGCACAAAGCTGCCCGCCAATATCGGCGAACTGGCCGCCGCCATCGTGCTAGCGCTCATGGCCAATGCCTTTGTCTGCGGCGCGCTCTCCAATCCGCACGACCGCTATGGCGCGCGCGTGATCTGGCTCGCGGTCTTTGCGGTCATTCTCGCGCTGCTCCGCCTGGCAGCACCCCGGCTTGGGCCGCCCGCTAAATTATCCTAGACTCGGCGGACAACCTGCCGCCCGTTAATCCCCGGACCGTTACCAATGACAATCGCTCATCGATTACGCGTCTGTCTTGCAACCGTCATACTTGCCTGCGGAGTGACTGCAATGGCCAATGCTGATGCGCTGAAGGACTTCGCGCCGACCGGCAAGCTGCGTGCTGCGATTAATCTCGGCAATGGCGTGCTGGCGCAAAAGGACCCCGCCACCGGCGCGCCCAAGGGCGTCACGCCCGATCTGGCGCGCGAGCTTGGCAAGCGGCTGGGCGTTCCGGTCGAACTCATTACTTATGACGCTGCGGGCAAGGTGTTCGACGGCGCCACCACCGGCGCCTGGGACATCGCCTTTGTCGCCATCGAGCCGGTGCGCGCCGCCGTGATCGAATTCAGCGCGCCCTACGTCATCATCGAGGGCACCTACATGGTGCCGAAGGATTCACCGCTGAAGGCGATCGCCGATGTCGACCGCTCCGGCGTGCGCATCGCCGTCGGCCTCAAGTCGGCCTACGATCTCTACCTCACGCGCACCATCAAGCGTGCCACCATCGTGCACGCGACCGCCGGCGGCGGGCGCGCCATGATCGATCTGTTCGTCAAGGACAAGCTCGAAGCCGTGGCCGGCGTCAAGCAGCCGCTCGAAGCCTATGCCAAGGAGCATCCGGAGGTGCGCGTCATGGACGGCCACTTCATGGAAATCCAGCAGGCCATGGGCACGCCCAAAGGCCGCACTGCCGGCGCGGCTTACTTGCGCGCCTTCGTCGAGGAGATGAAAGCCTCCGGCTTTGTCGCCGAGGCGCTCAAGCGCAGCAACCAGACCGCGACCGTGGCGCCACCGGCGGCAAAGTAGTCGATCCTTGCGCAATGCAATGACCGGCGCCGCCGGCCGGATTCGCCGGGCCATCGACAAAATGGTTTGAAGACCTCATCGACCGCCCCCGCCGGCATGAGGTCTTAAAGCCCATGGTTTAACCGTTGCGGCGGATTGTCGCTTGCAAACACCTGCGGCGATGCGCCATGCTTGCTGTTCCCGTTGCAATTTGTTGCGTAAGGCGTGATGAAAAATTTGACCCTGTATGTCGCCGCGCTAGCCGCTGGCCTGCTTACCACGAGCGCGGCGCGCGCCACCGATCTACCCAAACTCGCGGTCAAGGCCGCGCCCGTGGCGCGAGCGGCCGACTGGACCGGATTTTATGCCGGCATTCAGGCTGGCGGTGGCACGGGCCACGCCGGCCAGACCGACGGCTCGCCTTTCGATTCCGGCCCGTACAATTTGTCGGGCGGCATTGTCGGCGTGACCTGGGGCTATAACTGGCAGCTCGGCAACACGGTCGTCGGCTTCGAGAGCGACGCGGCCTGGAGCAATATTCGCGGCGCGACCGATGGCTCGACCGGCTTCAACGGCCCCTGCGGCGGCACCAGTGCCCATTGCGAAGCCAAATTGCAGGCCTTCGGCACCAACCGGCTGCGGCTCGGCTACGCCATGGGACGCTGGCTGCCCTATGTGGCCGGCGGCATGGCGTGGGGCCGGGTCTACGGCAAGGAAGGCGACACGGTAGCCAATGGCGCTAGCGGGTCCGGCGCCGAATTCCACTATGGCTGGACCGCCGGCGGCGGGCTCGAAGCCATGCTCGATCCGCACTGGAGCGCGAAGGTCGAATACCTCTATGCCGATCTGCGCGGCGGCGGCACTTTTACCGACGATTTCCTTGGAGGCGGCTCTGCCATCCAATCGGTGTCAATGCAGGTCCACATCGTGCGCGCCGGACTGAATTACAAATTCAATCCCGGTCATTCGTTATTGTCTTTTACGCCGCCAAGTCCAGGACCGAGTCCGGGACCGAGTGCGGGTCCGTGGAACTGGGCCGGGCTTTATGCCGGCCTCAACTACGGCGGCGGCGCCGGCAAGGCCTCGCAATCCGACAGCCTGTTCGACCGCGGCAGCTTCGACGTCGGCGGCAGCGTTATCGGCGGCACGCTCGGATACAATTGGCAGCGCGACCGCTGGGTGTACGGCCTGGAAGGCGACCTGGATTATTCCTCGATCAAAGGTTCGACCAGCGGCAGCGGCCTAACCGTGCCGCCCTGTGGCGCGCTCAGCTCCTTCGGAAACTGCGACGTCAAGCTGCAGTGGCTGGGAACCGCGCGCGCGCGGGTCGGCGTTGCCTGGGACCGCTTGCTGCCTTACGTGACCGGCGGCGTGGCGGTCGGCTCGTTGAAGAGCTCGGAAGGCGACCTGCAATCGACGTTCCTCACCGGCTCCGGCACAATGACCCGGGTCGGCTGGACCGCGGGCGCCGGGATCGAAGCCCGGATCGACAAGGGCTGGAGCAGCAAGTTCGAATATCTGTATGTCGATCTCGGTAGCGGCAACAACTTCACCGAGAATTCTCCGCTCGGCGGCACGCTGACCGAAAGCGTCTCGTTCAAGACCCACATCCTGCGCGCCGGGATGAATTACCGCTTCAATTAAGCCGCCGCCGCGCGCATCCGGCGAAATGGGGCTGAATGGAACTGCCGGGGTCGGGATATTTTTATGCCTTGGCGGCCTTGGCGATGGCGTTCGTCGGATTCACCGCCATCGTTGTCGTGCTTCGCCAAGGCATCGGCAAGCCGCTGTCGCGGCTCCATATCCTGTTCACCAAGCTGTTCGTCGAACTGGGACTGATGGCCGCGGCCTTCGCCATGCTGGCGCCGACGCTGGCGATTTGCGGGTTGGCCGAAACGCTGGTGTGGCAAGTGTCGAGCGCAATCATGCTCGCCGTTTTGGTGGCCTGGCTGATTGCCTATCCATTGCGCCGGAAAGCCGCCGCCCCCACCGAAAGATTGCCGCTGCGATGGTACGTCATGACAATCGCCGGGGCCGCCGTATCCGTCGCTTTGGCGCTCAACGCCCTGGGGCTTGCAATTCATCCTGGGCCCGGCCCGCTCGCGATAGCGACGATCTTTGTCATATCGTATGCGGCGGTTGCCTTCATCGGGACCTATTCCACATTTTTGTGGGATTAAGTCAGACGCCCGCCGGCAATCCAGACGCGCCGGCCGGGATGAAAACCTCGCCAAGATCGGCTAAGCTTGCCGCCATCATGCGCCGTTTCGCCATCATTCTTCTCGGCACGCTTGCGGCAACGCCGGCTGCCGCCGATCCGCCGCCGGTCTGGCAACCCGCCGCCGGCGCCAGCTTTTCCATCCTGCTGTCGGTCGCGCCTGCAAGCGTGACGACGCCCGCCGAGGTCGTCGATCTCGACCTGTTCGACATCGACGCTTCCACCGTCGCCGCGCTGAAAGCCCAAGGCAAGCGCGTCCTTTGCTATTTCAGCGCCGGATCGTGGGAGAACTGGCGGCCGGACAAGAATTCGTTTCCCAAACGCGTGCTCGGCAAGCCGCTCGACGGCTGGCCCGGCGAGCGCTGGCTCGACATCCACCGGCTTGCTCTGCTGGCGGCGCCGCTGCGCGCACGGCTCGATTTGTGCAAGCAGAAAGGCTTCGATGGCGTCGACGCCGACAATGTCGACGGCTATGGCGCCGACACCGGCTTTCCGCTCACCAAATTGGACGCCATAAAATATCTGCGCTTCTTGAGCACCGAAGCGCATGCGCGCGGGCTCGCCATCGGCTTGAAGAACGCCACCGAAATCGCCCCGACGCTATTGCCGGTCATGGACTTCGCGGTCACCGAAGACTGTTTCAAGCAGGGCTGGTGCAAGGTATCGAAGAATTTCATCGCCAAGAACAAGCCGGTGTTCGCCATCGAATACACCGACAATCACATCCGCTTCGCCGCCTTCTGCCGCCAAGCGGCGGCGCTCGGCCTTTCGCCGCTGCTCAAGCGGCGCAATCTCGACGCTTGGGAAAAACGCTGTCCCTGATGCAGCCGGCGCCAGCGGGCCTTACGCCTGCTTTTCCGGCGTGGTCACCACCAGCCCGTCGAGCGCGTCGGAAACCTTGATCTGGCACGACAGCCGCGAATTCGGCCGCACATCGTAGCCGAAGTCGAGCATGTCCTCTTCCATCGGCGAAGGCTCGCCGGTCTTTTCGCGCCAGGCTTGGTCGATATAGACGTGGCAGGTGGCGCAGGCGCAGGCGCCGCCGCATTCCGCCTCGATGCCGGGAATATTGTTGCGGATCGCCGCCTCCATCACGGTCGAGCCGGCCACGGCGTCGATCGTGCGCGACGTTCCGCCGGAATCGATATAGGTAATCTTCGGCATGGCTGGATTCAGGATGGGCCAGGTGAATGCGGGGAAATAGCCGCGCCGGACCTGGCGCTGTGCGGCTTGCTATATAGTCATTCGGCCAATGACGCCAGCGGCTGAATGTGCTGCTTCTCTGCAAACGCGGCCGAACTCCCTCTCCCCGGGGGGGTGGGGGTTGGGGTGGGGGGGCAAGTGAATCTCGATAAGCTGCTTCCCCTCACCCGGCGCACTTCGTGCGCCGACCTCTCCCCATGGGAGAGATGAAGAGAAGGCCTCAGCCCTGCCGCAACAATTCCGCGATCAGCGCGCGCGCCTCGTCCGCGGCTTGCGCCAGGCGATCGACCGCTCGGCTGCATTCGGCAGCGCCCGCGCCGGCGACACGCTCAACCGCCGCCGCCGCCTGCTCGACACGCAACGCGCCGATGCCGGCGGCCGAACCTTTCAGCGTATGCGCAAGCGGCGAGACAACGGCCTCCCCGCCGGCGCGCATGCGCTCGATCAGCATGGCCGCCTGCCGGTCGAACAGTTGCAGCACTTCGCGCTCGAGACTGCGGTCGCCGAAGGTCATGCGCGCGAGATGGCCGCGATCGATCGCCGCCACCGTTTCCCGCGCCAAGGGTCCTTCCAAGGATCCTTCACTGTCCGGCGCATCGGCCGCCGCAGGCTCGCGTGTCAAAATCGCCGGTTGCGCCATGCCGTGCTCCCAGAATTCCGCGGCCCGCCGGATCGGCCGCAAGTCTGCGACAAGCTTGTCGCAGCGCAGTTTGACCTGCGCCGAGCCAAATCCAGGTAAATGCGCGGCCGCCCAGCGGCGGTTGGCGGCGGGCAAGACCGGCGATGGTTAAGAGCCCCGTAACCGGCGGCCGGCCAAGGCCGGCGAGGCGCGCCCCATCGACGCCGTTGGCCGCACCGCAGCCGCAATTGGGCGGCCAAGATCGGCTCGCACCGCGAGATTCCGCAAGGCCTGCCCGCGGGCTTAAACCTTGAGCGGGTAGCGGTTTTGGGGGAAAAATAACGCGTAATACTTAGGCATCGCGGTTAACATGGTTAACAGTCGGTTAACGATGATCGAAAACTCCTTACTGGGTCGGTTTCCTTCGTATTGCCAAGACGATAGGATGAAAACCCAAAGGGATGACCGAGGCTGAGACGAGGCCGCCAAGCGGATTTTCCACGGCGTCCCGAAAGTTCCCGCGCGCAAGTTTCGGCAAACTTGGCACGGCCGGCTAATCGTAATGGATGCGGCCGCGGCGACAGTCCGGTGCAGTAACGAGGCGACGACCGACATGGCGAACAGTCCGCATAAATCCAAGAACCCGACCGAAGAGGCGCTGTCCGCCATTCAGGACGCGCTCAGCCTGCGCAAGCCCGACTCGCGCCCGGAAGTGTCAGTGGAACCGGCCGTCGATGGCGGCAGCGCAGACGGTCAAAATCCCAGCCTCACGCCGGTGCCGCCGGTTACCGCCGACCTGTTCCACGAGGAAACGCAAGACTCCGGCTGGGACTCCGAAGACATTGCGCCGCGCCACGCCGCCAATGACGACCGCGCCAATATCGGCCAGCTCCTGCAGACGCTGCGCCGGCGCCGGACCCGCGCGCCCTATGTCGTCGCCAGCGTTGCGACCTTGGTCTGGGCCGCCGGCGGCCTCGCCACCGCCTTTCTCTATAGCGCCGAATTGCAGGCCGCCTTGGCGACCCCGCGCGTCGGCTTTGCCGCCATGATCGTGCTGTTCAGCGCGATCGTGGTGCCGCCAGTCGTTTTCTACGTGATCGCCCACATGTTCAGCCGTTCGCAAGACATGCGCCTGGTCGCCGAAACCATGGCGGAGGTGGCGATGCGGCTGGCCCAGCCCGAGACCACCGCGCGCGAGTCGATCATCACCGTCGGCCAGGCCGTGCGCCGCGAGGTCGCCGCCATGGGCGACGGCGTCGAACGCGCGATCGCGCGCGCCGCCGAACTCGAATCGCTGATGCACAACGAAGTCTCCGCGCTCGAGCGCGCCTATAGCGACAACGAGGTGCGCATTCGCGACCTGCTCAGCGAACTCACCAGCCAGCGCGAGAACCTGATCAGCCAGGCTGAACAGGTGCGCAACTCCATTGCCAGCGTGCATCTCGATCTCGCCAACGACATTACCTCGGTCGGCGATCTGGTTTCCGACAAGGTCAGCGACGTTGCGCTGCGCGTCACCCGCACGCTCACCGAGAAGGGCGAGCACATCACGCTGGCGCTCGGACACGCCGGCGATTCCATGATCGATGCGCTGACCGACCGCAGCTCAACCTTGCTCGACCGGCTGGAGACCACCAGCGACAGCGCCACTACCGCCATTGCCTCGGCCAGCAACCGCCTGACCGACAGCCTCAATTTCAAGACCGAGCACGTGCACGACGAGTTCGCCGAACTCGCCGCCCGCGTACAGCAGATGATGACGTCGCGGCTCGATTCGGTCGCGCAGGGCTTCACGCAGAAGACGGCGCAAACCATCGAAACCATGGCCGGCCGCTCGCAGGCTTTCACCGACGCCATCGCCGATACCGGCGCGCGCATGGCCGATTCGATCGCCGCCCGCTCCGGCGAAGTAGACACGACGCTGCGCGCGACTGGCGAGCAGGTCAACGACATGCTGGCGGCCCGCCTGCAAGCGTTCGAGACCTTGTTCAACCACGGCGGCACTGAGCTTTCCGAGAAAATCGCGCGCGAGGCCGGTACGCTCGGCAGCCTGATCACCAGTAACATCG
Source organism: Hyphomicrobiales bacterium (assembly GCA_038206805.1). Classification (GTDB taxonomy): domain Bacteria; phylum Pseudomonadota; class Alphaproteobacteria; order Rhizobiales; family Xanthobacteraceae; genus Pseudolabrys. The sequence continues at coordinate 10,992 of JBBRAL010000030.1, forward strand.
CCGAATTCGACCGCACCGTGAAAACCTATGGCGGCGAGCTGGTCGAGCGGCTTGGCGCACGTACCCAGGACGTGTCCGAGGCCATGCGCAGTTACGTCGACACCTTCGACCAGCGCGTGAACAGCCGCACCAGCGAACTCACCGGCACGCTCGACCAGCGACTCCAGCAATTCGAGGAGGCCCTTGGCTCGCGCGTCAGCGGCCTCGCTCAGGCCCTGAGCGAAGGCGGCAAGGACGTCGTCGGCGTACTCGACCGGCGCATCGGCGAAGCTGCCACCACCATCAATGCGCGCGGCGCCGAAGTGGCGGACGCCATTGGCGCCAAGACGGCCGAGCTCGACCGCAGCCTGGGCGCGCGCGCGCTTGAAGTCGCCAATACCCTCGACAGCCGCATCGATCGTTTCGAGGAGCTCCTGGTCGGCCGCGCCGAGAACGTCACCCAGCAGATCGAAACCCGCACCAAGGCCGCCGCCGATACGCTCAATGCCCGCATGGAGCAGCTCAGCGAGACGATCACGACCAACGCGGCACAGGCCGAGCGCTCGCTCGGAGCGCTCACGCTCGCCACCACCGAGGCGATCCGCACCAGCGCAGGCGACGCCGAACGCACTTTGACCGGCATGAGCGACGAGGTCGCCCGCAAATTCACCGGCAAGGCCGAGGAGATCGCCAATACGGTCGGCCAGCGCACCGACGCGATGGCCGCCGTCCTGTCCGACAAATCCGGCGGCGTGCTCTTTGCCCTCACCGCCAAGGGCGAGCAGTTCGCCAGCGACATCGTCAAGGCCGCCGACCAGGCCATGGGCTCGATCGAGGAGAAGGGCTTGGCCTTCACCCGCGCGATGGTCGACAACGGCGGCGAAATCTCGCGCATGATCAACAGCGCGGGCGAAGCCGCCTCCAATACCGTCAATCAAACCCTGATCGATCTGAACGACACCGCCCAGAAGGCCATCGCGCAGTCGCGCGAGACCGCAACCGCGACCGTCAGCGAGATGCTGGAAACGCACAACATGCTGCGCGCCGACACCACCGCCATGTTCGAGCGGCTGCGCGAAGCCACCATCATGCTGCAGGAAGTACTCTCGGGCTCGCACGAGAACATGAGCGCGCTGGAAAACACGCTGATGCTGCGGGTGGCGGAATTCGTCACCGCCATGAACGAAGTCACCGGCGCGACCGGCGAGGTCACCGATCGCGTGGAGCAGAACATCGGCAACTTCCGCGAAATCACCTCCCAAGTCATCACCGATCTCGGCCAACTGGCCGGCCAGTTCGACGCCCATGGCCGCGACCTCGCCAAGGCCGCCGATCTGATCGACCGCAGCAACCAGCGCACCGAGGACATCGTCAGCGAGCGCCGCGTGCAGCTCGATTCGCTGGTCGCCACGCTCGATATCCGCACCGAGGACATCGAGCAGCGGCTCAAGCGCTTCTCCGGCCTGCTCGACGAGTCGCTGGAGGCCGCCTCCACCCGCGCGCGCGAAATCGCCCGCGTGGTGTCGGAATCCAGCGCCGAAGGCTCGCGCGCGATCGCCGAGCAATACGACCGCGTGCGCGAAAACGCCGAGGACGAGCGCCGCCGCGCCAGCGACTCGATGCGCTCGCTTTACGAGCAGACCGCCGGCGACACCCATGCGCTGTTCCGCGACGCCAACGAGCGCTTCGCCGAAACCGTGCAGGGCATGAAACAGATGGCGGCCGAGATGCAGCGCGAGCTGGAGACCACCCGCACCGAATTGCGGCGCGGCGTGTTCGAGCTGCCGCAGGAGACCGCCGAAAGCGCCGCGCAGATGCGCCGGGTCATCGTCGACCAGATCGAGGCGCTGGCCGAACTCAACCGCATCGTCGCCCGCCATGGACGTAATCTCGACGCGGTCGAGCCGGTACGCCGGCAACGCGAGGAGCCGACGCTGGCCATTGTCGGCGGCCGCAACGACATGCCGCTGCGGAGCGACTTGCTGCCGCGCAACGACTTGCTGCCGCGCAACGACTTGCCGCCGCGCAACGACTTGCCGCCGCGCAACGACCTGCTGCCGCGCAACGACCTGCCGCCACCGCCGCCGCGCCCGGCCCCGCGTAACGATGTCGGCAGCTTCGCGCCGGCGGCGCGCCGCGCGGAAGCTCCCTCGCTCAGCCCGGCGCAAGCGGTCGCCGACCGCGGCTGGCTCAGCGATCTCTTGACCCGCGCCTCGCGCGAGGAAACCGCCCCGGCGCGCGAATTCCCGCGCGAGCCCGGGCGCGAACCGTCGCGCGCTCCCGAGGAGCGCCCGCCCCGCCATTCGATCGAGTCGCTCGATTCGCTTTCGGTCGATATCGCCCGCATGATCGACCACGACGCGGCGGCCGATCTGTGGGACCGCTACAAGCGCGGCGAACGCAACGTCTTCACCAAAAGGCTCTATACCTTGCAGGGCCAGCAGGCGTTCGACGAGATCCGAAGGAAATATCGCGCCGACCGCGAGTTCAAGCAGACCGTCGACCGCTATATCGGCGAGTTCGAGCGGCTGCTCGACGAGGTCTCGCGCGACGACCGCGGCCAGGTGGTGGCGCGCACCTACCTGACGTCGGAAACCGGCAAGGTCTACACCATGCTGGCGCACGCGGCCGGGCGGTTCGACTAAAGAACCGTTGGGCTGGCTGTGAATAAAATTTAGGTGCGGCGCGGAATATACCGCCCGCCCGCGACCAAATGGCCAAGTTATAAGCCAAAATTCGAATTGCCACGGCCGCCCATCTATCGGATAGTATGGCCCACTGCTGTCGCGTGGGGCGATGTCAGCGGGCGCGAGCTTAATATCGGACTTTCTCCGCCAATAAAAAAAAGACAATCGGGCGGAGCGGGAGAGGAACGGGCGTTACGAACGCCCATGACGAACACGGCAATTCTGGGAGGATAAGCCATGCTCAAGCGTGCTTTTTCGGCACGTGCAATCGTTGCACGCGGCCTCACTGCGGGTTTTCTTGCCGCATTTACATTCGCTCTGATTAGCCTCACGAGTTCGGCCGCTTGGTCGGAGCCGAAGGATATCAAGTGGGGCACCGGCCCTGTCGGGTCCTCGGGCCATAAGGCGCTCGTGGTGCTGGCCGACCTGCTCAACAAATCGATGCCGGAACTCCGCATCAGCGTGCTGCCATATCCCGGCGCCGTCGGCACCGTAAAGGGCTTCGCCACCGGCGACATCAACGGCTACTACGGCTCCGATGTCGCGCTCAAGGAATTGGCGGGCGACAGCGGCCGCTTCAAGGGCTTCAAGTCGCATATCAAGGTGCAGCCGGTTCAGTCGTTCTGGTGCTACACGCTCGACGTCGGGCTGGCGATCAAGGCAAGCGACCGCGCCACCATCAAGAGCTGGGCCGATCTCAGCGGCAAGAACGTCTATACCGGTCCGCTGCCGTTCGACACCCGCCTGCATCTCGAGAACGCGATGAAGGCAGCCGGCGTCAAGCACGTCTACAAGCAGGTCGATCTGTCCACCGCCGGCTCGCAGCTCAATTCCGGCTCGATTCAGGGCATGATCATCTATGCCGCCGGCGGCAAAACGCCGGCGCCGTGGATCGCCGAAGCTTCGCTGGCGGTCGACTGGGCCGCGCTCAATCCGAGCGCCGATGAGACCGCCAAGCTCAAGGCGGCAGGCTTTGCCAGCGACCAGGTCGACCCGGCGAACTTCCACAAGAAGGCCGACTACGTACAAAAGATTACGCTGCTGCCGTTCTACTGGGGCTTCGACCTCGGCATGAGCGTCTCGACGGACGAAATGTACAAAATGCTGACCATCATCGAGCAGCACGCCGACGAACTCGCCAAGGCCGATCCGAGCTTCAAGCAGATCGGCGGCGGTCAGATGGCCGCCTTCCAGAAGCAGGCGCTCGAGTCGACCTATACGCTGGTGCCGATCCATCCCGGCCTCGCCAAGTTCCTGAAGGCGAAGAACCAATGGGATGCCAAGTTCGACTCGCACGTCGCCAAGGCGACCATGTAAGGGCTTAATCCCTTGCTCGGCTGACATCACGAGGCGGGCGTCTCAAACGCCCGCCTCGCTTTCGAATACAGCGAGAGTGATTTCGCCATGATCGACGCTACGGCTCACCATCGTCCGCTGCTCGCGCTCAACTGCATCTATTATGCACTCGCGATCGGGTTCGCTCTCTATATGTTTTACTATTACTGGACCGGCGCCGGCGGCGAGACCTTCCTCGCGCTCGGCGCCATTCCGATCACTTACGTGCTGTTCACACTGCAATCGCTGCGCCAGAACGAGTTCTATCCAAAATTGCCGCTCGCGGCCAACTATGCAATCGCGACGGTCTATTGCCTGTTCTCGATCTATTGCTCGTACTACATGGTCACGAATTACATCTCGCTCGGCACCGAGCGCATGGGCATGTGGGACCCAGCCGATCTGGTCGTCGGCGGCGGCATGACGCTGCTGATCATCGAATACGCGCGCAAACGCCACATGCCGTTGTTTATCCTGACCATCATCCTCGTACTCTACGCCGTCTACGGCTACGTCGTGCCTGGCATGTTCTATCACGCGGGGCTGTCGTGGTTGCGCGTCATCGCAGCGAGCAGTGTCGAGATGGAAACAGGCATCTTCTCGCGCCTGCCGCAAATCGCACTCACGGTGATCGGGTCGTTCCTGCTGGTGTTGAGCCTGCTGCGCGGCTTTGGCTGCGTCGATTCGCTGTTGCGCGCGACCAAGCGCGTCGCCATCCGCTCGCCGCACGCCATCCCGCAATCGGCCGTGCTCGGCTCGATGGCGATCGGCACGGTCAGCGGCTCGGGCGCCGCCAACTCGATCACCGTCGGCTCCGCCACCATTCCGGCCATGATCCAGGCCGGCCTGCCGCCGGCGACCGCGGCCGCGATCGAGAACTCATCCTCAATGGGCGGCCAGTTGATGCCGCCGGTCATGGGCATCGCCGCCTTCCTGATGGCGGAATTTCTCGGCGTCGATTATTTCGACGTGGTGGCGCGCGGCTGGGTGCCGGCGCTTATTTATTACATCTCGGTTTCGATGTCGGTTTACCTGCTGGCGACCTTCTATCATACCCACATGATCGTCGATCTGTCGGCCCAGCGGCTCGACTGGCGCGACAAGGTCAATCTCGGCGCGTTCGTTGTCGTCGTCGGCGGCCTGGTGACGCTGATGGCGACCATTTTCCTCGCGCCGATGTTCGCCGCGCTCTACATGTTCTGTACGGCCGGTTCCGGCCTGCTTCTCATTCACTTCGTCGGAACGCTCAAACACTGGTCGATGCGCGAATTCATCCTGCCGCTGAAGCGGGTGCTCGATTCCTATATCGACATGATCACCGACATCGCGCTGCTGCTTGCGACCCTGTCGATTATGACCGGCGCGCTGGTGATTACCGGCGTTCCGACCAAGCTCGGCTCGTTGCTGGTCGAGGCGGCCGGCATCAACATGGCCGCCATGGTGGCCATGGCCTTCCTGTTCGGCGCCATCCTCGGCACCGGCCTGCCGCCGGCGCCGGTCTATATCCTGGTCGCCATCGTGATCGGCCCGCCCTTCATCAAGGCCGGCGTGAACCCCTGGGTGGTGCACTTCTTCGCCTTCTTTATCGGCGTGTTCGGCGAGCTCACGCCGCCGACCTCGATCACGGCGGCCATCACATCGAAGATCGCCAACGCCTCGTTCTACGTGACGCTGTGGCGCTCGGTGCAGATCTGCGTATCGCTGTTCACGCTGATGATCGGCGTGTTCGTACACCCCGAGCTGGTGATCAAGCCGGGCATGGACCAGATGGGCGCCGCCTATCTGGTGTTGGTTGCAACGCTCGGCATCACCTTCACCTTGCAGGCGACTTATTCCGAGACCCGGACCGTGGACCTCGGCGTGCGGGCCGTGCTCGCCGCGATGTCGCTCTACATCCTGTTCTCGTTCAACGACATCGCCTCCGACATCGTTTCGGTTGGGGTGATAAGCGTGATCGCCTATTGGTTTGTCGTGCGGCGAAAGTTCGTCAGCGGAACCAATCCGCCCAAAGTCGTGGTGATCGAACCGGCGCTCGCCACGGCGCCGATCGGCAGGATGAGCTGAGCGGCCCCGGAAAGGCGGGCGAAATCACCCGCGCCGCAGGCCTTTAGTGCTAGCGCCGGTTCTTGCTTTTTTTGGCGGGTTCGGGCGCAGCACCCCCGAAAATCAGGCGGCTCGGGTTGGCGTCGAAATTCTTCGCCGCCGTGCCGATCGTGTTCAGCGTGTGCGTACCGGCAATCGTCAGCCGGCTGATGTCGGCGGTGATCTCGGCGGTGCGCTTGTCGAGGTGCTCGGCCAGCGTGCGGATCGAGCGCGCCGCCTCGCTGATCTCGCCGCCCTTGCCGTCGGCGCCGCTGGTGAGGCTCTGCAGGCCCTCGGCGATCTTGTCGATGCGTTCGGAATTGCGCCCTAGCACACCGGTAAACTTGTCGACGTTGTCGAGCACGGCGTCGATGCGTTCGGAATTACGCGCCAGCGCACCGGAGAACTTGTCGATATTATCGAGCGCGCTGTGGAACGCCTTCTGGTTGTCGGAGATGAAGTCGTCGAGCCGGCGCAAGGTGTCGCGCGCGGCTTGCGTGACGTCCTGGGTGGCGCCGGGCGGGGCCGTGAGCACCGGCGGATTGTCCTTGGTGCCGACCAGAGGCGGCAAGGCCGGGTCGCCGCCCTTCAGCGACATGGCGGCGATACCGGTCAGTCCCTGGAATTCCAGCGCGATCTCGGTGTCTTTGCGCACCGCCACCGACTTGTCGATCGAGATGCCGGCGATCACCTGTTGCGGACGCTGCGGATTGAGCTTGAGATCGGTGACCTCGCCGACGCGGATGCCGTTGAACAGCACCGAGGCGCCGGTGCGCAATCCCGACACCGAACCGTCGAACACCACGCGGTAGAAGGCGCGCTCGCCGCTGCCGCCGATGTTCTGGAACCAGTAGACGAAGCCGAACACGCCGACCACCACGGCCAGCGTGAACACCCCGATCAGCACGTAATTCGCTCTGGTTTCCATCGACCGGCTCCCGCCTAACTCCGCGACTTCGCTTCCGCCTCACGCCCCATCCGCGCCCGTTTGCCATGGAAATAGGCCTGCAGCCATGGGTGTTTGGACGCCAGCATGGCCTCCATGGGTCCCGTGGCGATCACTTTGCCGTCGGCCAATACCGCAATCCGGTCGCAGACGGTATGCAGGCTGTCGAGATCGTGGGTTACCATGAAAACGGTCAGGCCCAAAGTCCGTTGCAGCGTGGCGATCAATGTGTCGAATTCGCCCGCCCCGATCGGATCGAGCCCCGAGGTCGGCTCGTCAAGGAACACGATCTCCGGGTCGAGCGCCAGCGCGCGCGCCAGCGCCACGCGCTTGGTCATGCCGCCGGACAGCTCGGAGGGAAATTTCTCGCATACGCTGGCGTCGAGGCCGACCATCTCAAGCTTGGCGACCGCCAGTTCGTCGAGCAGCCGTTGCGACAGATTGAGATATTCGCGCACCGGGAATTGCAGGTTTTCCAGCACCGTCAGCGAGGAAAACAGCGCGCCCTGCTGGAACAGCACGCCCCAGCGCCGCTCGACCGCCTGCCGTTCGGCGTCGCTGGCAGCCTCCATGTCGACGCCGAACACTTTGATGTGGCCGCCGTGCTTGGGCAGCAGGCCGATGATGGTGCGCATCAGCACCGATTTGCCCGCGCCGGAGCCGCCGACAAAGCCGAGGATCTCGCCGCGATAGACGTCGAGGTCGATATGGTCGAGCACGACATGATCGCCAAAGCCGACCAGCACTTCGCGCACTTCGATCACGGCTTCCTGGCTTGCTTTCGCCATCGCTCACATCCCGATCGAAGCAAAGAAAATGGCGAACAGTCCGTCGAGCACGATCACCAGGAAGATCGACTCCACCACCGAGGCCGTCGTCTGCAGGCCGAGCGATTCCGCGCTGCCCTTCACCGCCAGCCCCTCCACGCAGGCCACCACGCCGACGATCAGCGCCATGAACGGCGCCTTGATCATGCCGACCTCGAACGTGCTGAGCGAGATTGCCTCCTTGAGCCGCGACAGGAAGATGTCGGGATCGATGCCGCCATAAAGCCAGCACACCAGACCACCGCCATAGAGCGCCGCCATCGAGCCGAGGAATGTCAAAATCGGTACGCCGATGATCAGCGCCACGATGCGCGGCAGCACCAGCACCTCGATCGGATCGAATCCCATGGTGCGCAGCGCGTCGATCTCCTCGCGCATTTTCATCGAGCCGAGTTCGGCGGTATAGGCGCTGCCTGAGCGGCCGGCCACCATGATGCAGACGATCAGGACACCGAGTTCGCGCAGCACCAGGATGCCGACCATGTCGACGACATAGACGTCGGCGCCGAATTTGCGGAAATGGAAAAGGCCCTGCTGGGCGATGATGCAGCCGATCAGGAAGGTGATCAGCAGGATGATCGGCACCGCCCGCCAGGCGACATTGTCGAGCTGATGCACCAGCGAGGTGAAGCGGAAACTGCGCGGCCGCGAGGCCACGCGCAGAAATGTGACGGAGAGCGCGCCCAGCATGTTGACGAAGGCGGAGAATGAATGCCCAACCGCGGCGACGTTCTCGCCGATCGAGACCAAGGCATAGATCAGCGCCTGGGCTGCGCCATGCGAGGGCGCCGTGTCCATCTTCACGCGGTGCAGTTCGTCCATCAGCGCGCGGTAATCCTCGTTAAGCCCCACCACCTTGGTATCGCAGCCGCGCGCGGAGAAGCTGCGCACCAGCCGTTCCAGCAGCCAGGCGCCGAAAGTATCGAGCCGCTCGACCTTGGCCATGTCGATATCGACGCGGGAGAGCTTGCCGTGCCGGCCGGTCTCGTGGTCGACCTGCTGCTCGAGCTGGCGGGCGTTCTTGGCGATCCACGCGCCGGTCGCGGCAAGCTTGAGCCGCTCGCCTGTGGTGGTGCTTTCAAGCAGAATATCGCTCACGCGCCTGGCCTCTGATGCTGCTTGACCCGCCCCGCAAACGGGCGGGTTACGCTCTAGAACCATACTTGACCACGGCAAGCGAACCTGTCGAGGGTTTGGCCGCTATGCCACCGTAAGGATATACCTCAAACGTGCAGGAAACCTGCCCTTGATCCTCACCCTCGCCGTCGAGAACTGGCCGATTAGAGGCTCCTTCGCCATCAGCCGGGGTGCCAAGACGCAGGCCGTGGTCGTGGTGGCCGAACTGGCCGCCGGAAACGACCGCGGGCGCGGCGAATGCGTGCCCTATGCGCGCTATGGCGAAAACGTCGAAAGCGTCACCGCGGCCATCGAAGCCATGCGGCAGCCCTTGGCCGAGGGCCTCACCCGCACCGGCCTGCAGGCGGCCATGCCGGCCGGCGCCGCGCGCAATGCGCTCGACTGCGCGTTCTGGGACCTGGAGGCCAAGCGCAGCGGACGGCCCGCGCATGAAATCGCCGGCCTCGCCGCCCCGCGCCCCGTCACCACCGCCTTTACCATCTCGCTCGGCGCCCCGGCGGCGATGGCCGAGGCGGCCGAACAGGCCGGCCAGCGCGCGCTGCTCAAGATCAAGCTTGGCGGCAATGATGACCATGGCGGTGACGTCGCCCGCATCGCCGCCGTGCGCGCCGCCGCGCCCAAAGCCGCGCTGATCGTCGATGCCAATGAGGGCTGGACCGAGGAAAACCTGGCCGGCAATCTCGCCGCCTGCGCCAGTGCCGGCGTGGTGCTGGTGGAGCAGCCGTTGCCGGAGGGGCGCGACCAGGCGCTGGCCCGCCTCAAGCGGCCGATCCCGGTCTGCGCCGACGAAAGCGTGCACGACCGTCGCTCACTGGCCGCGCTCGCGGGCAAATACGACGCGGTCAATATCAAGCTCGACAAAGCCGGCGGGCTGACCGAGGCGCTGGCGCTCGCTCGCGAGGCCGAGCGGGCCGGCTATGCCGTCATGGCCGGCTGCATGGTGGCAACCTCGCTCGCCATGGCGCCGGCCATGCTGCTGGCGCAAGCAGCAGCCTTCGTCGATCTCGACGGCGCGCTGCTGCTGGCGAAGGATCGCGACCATGGCCTGATCTACCGCGACAGCCTGGTTTACCCGCCGATGCCCGCGTTGTGGGGTTGAGCTCGAAAAGCCGGCGGACAATAGTCAGCCATGGACGCTTGGCTCGAAATAAAGAGGCCGCCAGATGAGGCGGCCTCTTTACCTTGGCATTTAAGGTTGCTTCGCGCTTTTGCGGAACAAGTTCCGCCACGGACTACTATTGGCGAATTATTTTTTCACGATCGTGAACAGCAATAAGCGGCGGCCCTGTGTCGCGATACCGCTACCGCTGCCGCCATGGATGTGACCGCCGCGAATCGAAATCAATGGGTGATGTGGATCGTCGGTCGTTAGGCTACCGGTTAAACTGCACGAATTTAGCGCCAGCGTCCCGGTGATGGGGCCGCTGGCAATCGGCTGGCCATCGACGTGGAATCTGTGCAAGTGGCGGTAAAGCTGCCATCCGCGAGCACAGGCATCTTGCATCGGATGGCTTGCGTTGTATCGTTCATGAATGTTTTGGGCTTGCTAAAAACTATTACACTTGTCGAGCTTGTCGGACTTGTCATCACGGTTTGACTATACGTTTGGATTTCCGGGGCCTCGCCCTGAATCGCGTAGAAAAACCAGGTGCCTGGCAGCGCGACGCACGCAGCATTGGCGCCGCCCGATATCCAGGGCAGCCCCAAAATCGCGCACAACGAAAATGCCAGAAATTTACACTTGTAAGTCATAACGCCCCCTTTGCTAAATCGGAGACGAAAGACTAGCAGCAATGTTTGAACTTGTCAGCATAAGCGAACTTAACCGACATTCCCTGGATAAACTTTGGAACGGCGCAGACGACAGCGGGCGGCGAAGTTCGCCGCATGTCCGCTTAAGGTCTTGGCTGTGTGAAAACTCCAATGCCTGCTGCACACAAAAGAGATGTTTGTAGAAATTGCGTGCCAGGAGAATCGATAATGCTGCCGGCGTATGGCGGAATATCACACTGAAAATTTTATCTTCTACATTTTACCGATGTATGAGTTTTCGCACAGCCAGGGCCAATCGCCACCGAACCAACGCGGGCGGATATCCGGCAATGTTCGCTTTGCACTGTGAGCGATCGAACTCGCCAAACATCCGTTCGCTCATGCCCGCCTCTGCCGGCAGATCGCGCGCGAGTGGGAGCGAGCAGATCGCCAAGGAACGCGAGCGGCTCGCCACGGCGTACGACCGGGCGGCGGCCGGTGAGGAGCATGTCCAAGGGCCCGCTGCCAGACGGCCCTGACAGTCGGCGCAGCGGCAACTATTGTCCGCGCAACACCCTGGAACTATTCGCTAATTATCCCCCCTTTTCTGGTTAACCAATCCTTTCCGCCGATCCCCGTTCGGCCTAGACTTGGGTCAATATGACGCGCCGGCATCGACGGCTTACGGGGACGGGGGCTATGCGCATTCGAAGTCTGATGCTCTGCGCCGCGCTGCTGGCGTGCGGCGTGACGTCGGCCTCGGCCACCATGCGTATTTCCGGCGACCGCGGCGGCCAAATCGGCACTTACATGCAAGCCTTCGCTACACTGCGCTCCTCGGGCGAGCGCGTGGTCGTGGACGGCAATTGCCTGTCGGCCTGCACCATGTTGCTGGGCCTGATCCCGCGCAGCCAGATGTGCGCGACGCCGCGCGCGCGCTTTGGCTTCCACGCCGCCTGGATGCCGGACGGCAATGGTCGCGCCGTCACCAGCACGATGGGCACCAGGGCCTTGTGGAATGTCTATCCGGCCCCGGTCCGCCGTTGGATCAGTCAGCACGGCGGCCTGTCGCGCAAGATGATTTATCTGCAAGGCCGCGATCTCGAAGGCATCATGGCGAGCTGCAAGGAGCCCGTGCGCACTATTCAAGCGCGGTCGGAAAGCCGTCAACCGCTGCGTCCGTTCCGCTACCAGGGCGCCAACGCCGCCAGCGATCGCCGCTAGCACCATCGCCGTACAGGCGAGAACTCTAGGGTGTCGCTACGACTAGAGCGTGTTTGTTTGAGATTGAATCAGAAGTCGCCGCAGACACGCTTCACCTCTCCCAAGGGGAGAGGTCGGCGCACGAAGTGCGCCGGGTGAGGGGTTATGATTTATCGAGAGTCACTTGCCCCCTCACCCCAACCCTCTCCCCAAAGGGGAGAGGGAGCGCGCCGACTTTGCGACGCTACTTCGGTCTAATACGATCATTCTCTAGTCACTGCTACGCACCGCGGGACGTGGCGATAGAGCCTCGCCGATGAAAAGAGTCGCGGTCTTCGGAAACGCCGGCGGCGGAAAATCGGCGCTCGCCCGGCGTATCGCGGCATCGAAGCGGGTTCACCACCTGAAGTCGCCGGCCGAGATGCGGGCCTTCCTCAAGACCATCAAGCGCGAGGTTGCAAGCGCTTGATCGATCCGGCGCAAACGCCGCCGGCGGCCGCCGCCAGCGCCATCGCGGCATAGGCTTTGACGCCGAACGACTCATAGAGCAGCCCCGACAGTCCCATCGCGCCGGCCATGGCAAAGCCAAGCGCGATCGCCAGGTACCCTTGCGCGGTGGCGCCCTGCCCGACTGGCGCGCGGCGCGCCAGGAACGTGAGCGCGCCGAGGTGGGTGGCGCCGAACGACAGCGCATGCAGCAATTGCAGGAACGGCAGCGCCAAGGCCGGCGGATCGAACGCCATCGCGCTCCAGCGCAATGTCGCGCCGGCGGCGCCGACCATCAGCATCACACTTGGCTGGAAGAATGGCGGCAGCCGGCCCGACAGCGCAAACAGCACGATCTCCGCGATCACGCCGAGCCCCCACAGCGCCGCGATGGCGTCACCGCTAAAGCCGGCGGCGCGCCATTGCAGCACCGAGAAGCCGTAATAGACCGCATGGCTGGCCTGGATCAGGCTGGCCGCCGCCAGCACCGCGATGAAGGCCGGATCGCGCAACAGACTCTTTTGCGGTGGCGGTAGCGGCCGGCTTGGCTCGGGCGCGGCGAGCGATAACGGCGCCAGCGCCAACGCGACCAAAGCCGCGATCGCGCTCGCCGCCACGATCAGCCAGATCAGATCGAGCGCGGGCAACATATCGGCGGCAAAACCGGCCAGGAAAGTGCCGAGGATGAAGGCGACCGAACCCCATAGCCGCACCGGCCCATAGGCGCGCCCGCGCGCAGCGAGTCCGCGCAGCGCATAGCTCTCGGTCAGCGGCATCACCGGCGTGCTGGCGAGCGCGGCCAGCGCAAAGGCAAAAAAGATCGCGCCGGCGCCGGAGGCAAAGCCGACCAGCACATAGCCCGCGACACTTAAGCAGCTCGCCACCATAATGGCGGCGCGCAAGGCGTCGCGCCGGTCGGCCATGCGGGTGGCGAGGGGTATCGCAAACACGCGCACGATCATCGGCGCCGCCAGCACCAGGCCGATCGTGCCGGCGTCGAGACCCTTGGCCTTGAGCCAGACCGGGAAGAACGGCAGTTGGATGCCGCCCAGGATGAAAATGGCGGCATAGAGCGCCGCCAGACGCGGCGCAAAGCCGAATTTGAGCTGGGGAACAGGCCGCATCGGCGGTTCGATCCAATCCAAACGTTACATCGACCCGCGATCCGTCATGGCCGTGCTCCTCACGGCCATGACGGAACTAGCCGAATCAACCGGTCTGATTGATAACTTGCGCCCTCAAGGAATGCACATGGGCCAAATGGGCAATGAATCGGCCGCGCTGGCAAGGCCGCCGCCGGCCGCCGCCGAAGAGGACTACTACCAGTCGCTCAGCGCGGTGCTGTCGGAGAGCGCGCGCGGACGCGCTTTTCTGGCCGAATATGCCCGGCGCAACCGCCAGGCCGACACCGAAATGCTGCTGGCTGCGCTCGAACGGCTGGAGACGCGCCTGCACGCCGACAGTACGGCGCTGGCGCGGATGCGCGACGAATTGCGCGTGCTGCTGATCGCCATAAGGCTCGCCCGCCCCGAGATCGATGCCGCCAGCGCGCCGGACAAGACGCCGGACAAGGCGGCCAATCTCGCCAGGCTGCTCGACCTCGTGGAACGCCGCATCGACGCCATGGTCGAGGACAAAGTCGAGCGCAAAATCGAAAGCAAGTTTGCGGCCGAGTTTGACGCCAAGATTGAGATCAAGCCGACCGAGCTTGCAACGCCGGCCGAAGCAATGATCGACGCGCTTGCTTTGCCTGAGCCGCTGGCGGCGCAAGCCGCGCGCGCGCGTCTTGCCGTGGTGCCGCCGCCCGAGCAACCGGAATTGCCGATCCCCTCGCCCGCCGCCGCGCCACCGAAGCCTTTCGCGCTGGTGCCGGTCGAAGCAGCGCCGGCAAACCCCGCGCGCACCGCCTCCATCATGCCGGAGGTGAACTTGTTCGACAGCGCGCCGGTGCCGCGAAAAACTCTCCCCGCTGCACCCGCGCCCGCGCCCATCGCGAAAACCGCGCCGCAAGCCGCCGCCGCTCCATCGGCGCACCCGCTGGCGCTGATCATGGCACTGAGCGAAGACGAACGGATTGCGTTGTTTACGTAAGCGGCTCGCATTACTCCGCTCGTCCCCGCGCAAGCGGGGACCCAGTCCTAAAAAACAATTGCACAAATGCTGGATGCCCGCTTTCGCGGGCATGAGCGAAATAAATGTCGGCTACTCGCCAATAATCTTGGCAAACAAGTCCGCATCGACGTTGCCGCCCGACAGGATCCCGACGACGACCTTGCCCTTGAGGTCGATCTTGCCGGCGAGCAAGGCCGCCAGGCCGATGGCGCCGCCCGGCTCCACCACAAGCTTGAGCTCCTCGAAGGCATAGCGCACCGCGCGCGCCACTTCCGCGTCGCTGGCGGTCACGCCGGCGCCGATCAGTTCGCGCAGAATCGGAAAGGTCAGCTCGCCCGGCGTATTGCTCATCAGCGCGTCGCAGATGGTGCCGCTCATGCGCGCATTGGCCTCGCGCTGGCCGCTGGCAAAAGAGCGCAGCGTATCGTCGAAGCCTTCCGGCTCGACCGTGTAAAACTTGGCCGAAGGCACGCGCGACTTGACGCCGAGCGAAATGCCGGCGGCAAGCCCGCCGCCCGAGGCGCCCACCACCACGACGTCGGGGGTAAGGCCGAGCCGCGCCAGATCCTCGACGATTTCCGAACCGATGGTGCCCTGCCCGGCGATGATCAGCGGGTCGTCATAGGGCGGCACCAGCGTGGCGCCGCGCTCGTTGACGATCTTCTTGGCGATGGCCGCGCGGTCTTCCGTGTTGCGGTCATAGGGCAGCACTTCGGCCCCGAGCGCCAAAGTGCGCGCGCGCTTTAGCCGCGGCGCATCGGACGGCATCACGATGGTGGCGCGCATGCCCAACAGGCGGGCCGCCGCCGCCACGCCTTGCGCGTGATTGCCGGACGAATAGGCCACGACGCCTGCGGCGCGCCGCTCCTGCGGGATCGATGAAATCTTGTTATAGGCGCCGCGGAATTTGAACGAGCCGGTACGCTGCAGCGTCTCGACCTTCAGATAGACCCGCGCGCCGATGAGATCGTCGAGCACCGGCGCATTGATCAGCGGCGTGCGCACGGCAACGCCCTTGAGGCGCGCGGCGGCGGCGTCGATATCGGCGGCCGTGGGGGTGATTTTCTCGAGGGCGCCCATGGCGGACAGGCTAGCGCCGCGACGCGCGGCTAGGCAAGCTGGCGGTGTGGACCGTAACTGAGGCGCCAGGCTTCAGCGGCCAGAACAAGTCAGGGGGAACACCATGAAAACCGGAATTATCGTCGCTTTATCGGCCGCGGCCGGCATCGCTGTCGGCGCGGCCGCCGTCCAGACCTTGCACGCCCAGGCCAAGGCGCCCGGCTTCATTATCGCCGAGATCGACGTCAGCAACCCGGAGGCCTACGCCAAGGAATTCCTGCCGATTGCCAGCAAGGCGCTGGCCGCGGGCGGCGTAAAGTTCTTGGTGCGCGGCGGCAAGACCATGGCGATCGACGGCGAACCGCCCAAGGGGCGCGTCATCATCGGTCAATACGAAAGCCTGGAAAAAGCCCACGCCACCTACACCTCGCCGGCCTATCGCGAGGCGCGCAAGATCGGCGACAAATACGCCAAGTTCCGCATCTACGCGCTCGAGGGCGTGGCGCAGTAGGCGGAAAGGGAATTCGTGTCCCGGATGCGATGCAGCGCGTAGCGAAGCGGAGCGGTGCGTCGCTGATCCGGGACCCATTTTTATATGACAGAGCTGGGTCCCGGTTCTGCACCCGCCTTCGCTGAAGCTTCGGCGGGCGAGTGAGAATGCCCGCCATAGCCTTGGCGACGGCGGGCAGCGCACCGTCAAGTGACGCTGCGCTGCGCCCGGGACACGAACCAGCTTACGCCACCAACATGCGCGCGCTTACCAACCCATTCCCTACGTGAAAATAAGCTGCCTGGTGGGGCAGCAGGATACTGGTGCACTCGCCAGTAACGAACTATCGTTGGTTGAATTCGTTTTACGCCGAACCGGAGGTCGCACGGCGCGGCGTCCCATGATTGCCGATCAATCTTCGGCCTAATTTAATGGAGGTCGTTGTCATGCTGCGAGAGATTACATTATCCGTGTTGCTGGGCCTGCTACTTTGGCCGGCCGCTACGCCGCAGGTTGCCATTGCGCGGGATGCGAACCATGATCCGATGTGTCGCGTCGCGCCGGCCCTTCAATCGGAAGGCGTGCCAAACTTTCACAAAGTCACGAAGAACTTCTACCGCGGCGGCCAACCCAGCCCAAGTGGATTTGAATTTCTCTCGCGACAATGCGGCATCCGCACGGTGATCAGTTTGCGCGTGGTCGGCCGCGACGAACTAACCACAGAGGGACTGAGCCTTCCCCTCCACCTCAAGCGCTTTCCCATCCACACTTGGTCCATCGAGCGGGATCGAGCCAACGTGGTCGCCGCGCTGCGCGCGTTGCGTCTGGCCACGCTGCGCGGCCCGACACTCTTGCACTGCGAGCACGGCTCTGACCGAACCGGCCTGGTAACCGCGCTCTACCGCATTCTCTACCAACATTGGAGCAAGCGAGCCGCGTTGAACGAGATGAAGAATGGCGGGTTCCATTTCAACAAGATTTGGTGGAACATTCCGCGCTTCATCAAGCAAGTGGACGTCGCGCAGCTAAGACGCGAGGTCGGCGTGCGCTAATCTAGCTAGACCGGTCAATACATGTCACTAAGGCGTGCTCTCGCCCGTACCCGACTGCTTGAAGGACGCGCGCCTGCCCCTGACTATCGCCGCAGCATTTTTCATCAGCTTGAGGAACCCCCATGGATCTCGGAATTGCCGGCCGCAAGGCCATCGTCTGCGCCTCGAGCCGCGGGCTCGGCAAGGCCTGCGCGCGTGCGCTTGCCGCGGCCGGCTGCGAAGTGGTGATCAACGGCCGCGACGGCAAGACGCTCAATGCCACCGCCGCCGAGCTCATCCAGCAAACCGGCGGCAAAATCGTCGCGGTGGTCGCCGACGTGGCGACGCCGGAGGGCCAAACGGCGCTGTTTGCCGCCTGCCCGCAGCCCGACATCCTGATCAACAATAATGGCGGGCCGCCGTTACGCGATTTCCGCGTGCTGACGCGGGCGCAGATGATCGAGGGCGTCACCGCCAACATGATCGTGGCGATCGAGCTGATCCAGAAGGTGATCGATCCGATGACGCAGCGCAATTTCGGCCGCATCGTCAACATCACCTCCGCCGCGGTGAAGGCGCCGCTCGCCGGCCTCGATCTGTCGTCGGGCGCGCGCGCCGGGCTGACTGCGTTTCTCGCCGGCGTGGCGCGCACGGTCGCCGACAAGAACGTCACCATCAACAACATCCTGCCGGGCGCCTTCGACACCGATCGCTTGCGCGGCACGCTCGGCAAGGCGGCCGAGAGCAAGGGCATCACCTACGAACAGGCCGCCGCCGCCCGCGCCGCCACCATTCCGGCCAGGCGCTTCGGCGAGCCGGCCGAGTTCGGCGCGGCCGCCGCATTTTTGTGCTCCGCGCAGGCCGGCTACATCACCGGGCAGAACTTGCTGATCGACGGCGGCCTGTTCCCGGGGGCGTTCTAGAGCGCCCAACGAAAAAAAAGCCGGCGTCTCCGCCGGCTTTTCCGCATTTGAGATGAGGCGCGCTTATTTCGCGTAGCGCTGTTTCATCGGCGCCGGCGCCGGGTCGTCCCAGCGATACTTCAGCGCCACCGACACGATGTCGGCGTGGCCGCTGGCGTTGCCGATATAGGTTACACCGCTGAACGACGGATTGCCGGACGCCGCCGAAATATTGATCGACGAGTCCTTGATGAAGATATGCGAATAGGCGAAATCCAACGCCATCTTCTGGGTCACCTGATAGGTCCCACCCATCGACAACCAGATGCGGTCGTTGTCCGGCAGGCGCGGCGTGCGCACCGCATCGGTGATCGGCGATTTCTCGAAGCCGATGCCGCCGCGCACGGCCAGTTGCGGGTTCCACTGATATTCGGCGCCGAGCGAATAGAACCAGCCGTCGCTGTATTCGAACGGCACTTTTAATACTTTAGTGGCGACAAGTGCGGGGCTGCCGTTGCCTTGCATCACATTAGACGTGCCGATGCGGCTCCAGTTCGTCCACTCCACCGTCCCCAGCAACATCCACTGCTGGTTCAAACGATGGCGCAGGCCGATGCTGACCATGCTCGGCAGATTGAGCGTGGTATTGACGTCGCCCGGGGTCGACGCCGGCGCAGCGAAAGCAAAACCGCCCGGTGGCATCGTCAGCGTACCGCTGATCTTCTGGTCGATCGCCGAACGGTAGCCAATGCCGATGGTGGTGGCCGGCGTCGGCGTCAAGGTGACGCCGGCGGTGAAACCGTAGCCCCAGCCGCTGCCGCTGATGTTGGCCACATTACCCAAACCGCCAGTGACAACGCCGAATCTGTTAATCGGCAGACCGCTCGAAAAATCAGCCTTGGCATATTGAATCTGCACACCGGCGCCGACGCTGATCCAGTTGTTGAGCGCATAGGCGATGCTCGGCGTGAAGTTGTAGGTTTTCAGGCTGGTGTCGCCCGCATAGTTGCGGCCGGCAAAATTGTCGGGAAAGCCCACCGACAGACCGAACGGCGCATTGATCGACAAGCCTAGCCAAAGTTGCGGATTGACCTGCCAGGAAAGATAACTGGCCGGCACGATCGCGTTTATGCCGGAATTCCCTACGGTGGTGGCAAACGGAACCCCGACAAACGTGCCGCTGGTCGCGGTGTTCGAGTTATGCGGCAAGATGCCGGTCGCGACCGCTTCAACCTGAATACCAGGCACCTGCGTCATGGTCGCCGGGTTCCAGAACATCGACGACAGCGATCCGCCCGCGGCCACGCCGGCGAACGAGGATCCCAGTCCGTAGGCGCTCTGTTCGCGAACGGCTAAACCGCCGGCATTCGCGTCAGCCGTGACGGCGAGCAACACGCCAATGCCGCTGCATGCCAACAGCGCCGCTTTCAACCCACGATATGCCATTGCCCCGCCCCCTAATATATGCCGCGCCAATTCCGGCCCGCGCATGTTTGGAATATCGTGCCCGCGGACTCAGCCGCCCACAATGGCCGTCGCCCAAAAAGCAGCCTACAAACGGCAAATTGCACAAATTTTAGCTGTCTGTGACAACCTTGCCACAGGCCAATGCAGCCGCCGGCCGACGCCGGCGGCGCTCAATACACATGTAAATTCATGGCCTTGGCGGAAACGCCGGACCCGCCACGGTTCACGCCTCAGGCGTTGAACGCCACGCCCATGCGTGTCGCCGTCCGCCAGACCACGTGGCACGGCTGACTCAAATGATCGACCTCGACCACCAGCATGAAATCGTCCGGAATGCCGAGCTGGCTGGCAACTTCCAGGCAGGCGCCGACCGGCGACAGGTTGCGCACGCGGCAGTCGATGCCGGCGGCGCGGTTAAAGGAGATGCTGCCCGCTTTCAGCGTGCGGTGGCGCGGGACCTTGCGTTTCTCGTCCATGACAATTCTCCGCCGATATCGGCGCCGGTTCGCCCCCGGTCCACGGCTTTGCCGATGGTTCGGTCATACGGTTTGACCGACGCAACCATTTTACGCGCAGGCCTTTAGCCGACGTTGAAACTGATCGTCTAAATTTGCGCGATTTCGTTAGAATTTGCTTACCAAACCGGCCCCACGCATGGCGGCTTTGCGCAAAGGCCTGCGCATTTTATTTTCAATTTACGGGATGTGTCCGTTAACCGGCATACAGTGCCGCTTGCTGGCATCAAATTCGCCAACCGCGACAAAACGGACTTTGCCTTAGCAATGTTGGATTGGCTTACCGGCAATTGCGATCTGTTCGGTCTGCCCGGCCAGAACTGGATGCTGGTCATTGGCGGCGGTCTGTTGCTTTACAGCGTCACGATGCTGGCCGCGCGATGGCGGCAAGGCGGGGCGCGCAAGCAGACGTAACTTTAACGCCGCCCCGTCACGGCGGGAACGGCAGCGCGCTTTCGTCCGGCGCATGCGGCAACAGCGCGCGCGCCGACAGCGCCTGCTTGAAGGTCGCCATCGCCTCCTCGATCAGCACCGTGCTGTTGGCCTTTTCCAGCTTGCGCAACAGAACCTTCAACGTCGGGTCCTTGTCGCGGATCACCCAGCGGCGTGTGAAAATCTGCGCGTCGTAGATCGAGGTGATGCGCACCGGTGCGGCAACCGCGGGCAGCCGGGCGTCGAAGTGCTGGGTGAATGGAATGGTCAAGTGCGCCTCAGAAGTGGGATCGGTGAAGCTCGTAACTGCCGCCTGTCTTACCGCTGCCGTAGATCTTGGCGGCGACTTCGCGGATGCGCGAGCGGTTGCCGTCGAATGCCGCCAGCAGCGCCGTCTCGTCGCGCCCCGCGCCGGGAACCAGATGCTGCAGGGCATCGGCGCTGATGAAGAACGACGTCTCCATCGACTGATCATGCCCCCAAAAATGCACCGCGTCGCGCGTGGCGCTATAGCTACGGCTGGCATTGGGAAAGTTGATCGTCATGACCGCATACTTCACCACACCATAATGGCGAGGCCCAAGCCAAGCAGGCTGATCGAGATAAGTCCCCAGAGCGTGTATCCGTAAACCGCATCCATTCAATCACCATGCGCGCTTTGATGGCGAAGCGATATGGCGGTTGTGGATATATTTTTGGAAACGCCGCGGCGGACGAAACCGCCGGCGCGCGCATCGTGGCGCCGCCAATTCCGCCCGGACGCACATACCGGCACTGCTTGTGGGCCTGCGCCCATCGGCCTATATGTATGATGTGTCAAGTCGATAGCGGCCGATATCCGGGTTGCATGCACCTGGAGTTCCGGCAGGCGGCGTTTCGCGACGTCACCCGAAAATCGACGCTTTATGACCGGAACGCGGTGCGCGCGGGCTGAATTTTACCGCATGAATGAGCGGATCGACGTCCGCGGAAAGACCAGCGATGAATATTTTCATTTTCAAATCCGAGGCCAACCGCGAGTTACGGGCGTTTTCGGGCGATCAGGGCGGTTTGAATTTACCGGCGCAGTTCCGCCCCTGGCACGCGGTCGGCGTGGTCAAGCCGAATACGCCGCCGCCGAATAATCTCAGCCGCAGCGTGATCGAGAAGTCGCTCGCCGGCGCCGGCTATCAGCTTTGGAAGTTGAAGGGCGAGAAGTAAACGCGCATCCGGTCGCCTTGCGCCGGCGCCCACGGCATCGCGCGCAAACTCAGAGTTACGCCAGGGCGACCGCGTCCGGCTAGAGCCTGCCATCGGGCCGCGCCTTGCGCGGGCCCGTTGGGCCGCCCCGGCTGGGCCGGCAATGGCAGCGGAGAGATTTTCCGAAACGCCCCCGAGAGTATTGCCCCCTGCCCGTCGCCGTCGCATGATCGGCGCCGACCTGCCTAGCAACCACGCCCACAAAAAAACCAACGCCCCAGGGAGACACGACACATGAAGCTCGTCCGCTACGGCGCGCCCGGCCGCGAGAAGCCCGGCATCATCGACGCCGACGGCAAAATCAGGGACCTGTCGCGCATCGTGAAGGATATCGACAGCGCCATGCTGGCCGCCAAGGGCCTGGCTAAGATCAAGAAGACCAACCTCAAGCGGCTCAAGGTCGTCGGCGGCAAGCCGCGGCTCGGGCCTTGCGTCGGCAATATCGGAAATTTCATCGCCATCGGGCTCAACTATGCCGACCACGCGGCGGAATCCGGCGTGGCCGTGCCGAGCGAGCCGGTGGTGTTCAACAAGCAGCCGACCTGCATCTGCGGCCCGAACGACGACACCATGACCCCGAAGGGCTCCACCAAGCTCGATTACGAATGCGAACTCGCCATCGTCATCGGCAAGCGCGCGCGCTATCTGGCCAAGGACAGAGCGATGGACGCGGTCGCCGGCTACTGCGTCGCCAACGACGTGTCGGAGCGCGCCTTCCAGATGGAGCACGGGCAAACCATCGCCAAGGGCAAGGGCTGCGAGACCTTCGGCCCGCTCGGGCCCTGGTTCGTGTCCAAGGACGAGATCAAGAACCCGCAGAACCTAGCGATGTGGCTCACCGTCAACGGTCAGAAGCGCCAGAACGGCACCACCAAGACCATGGTGTTCGGCGTCGCGCACCTGGTTTGGTACCTCTCGCAGTTGTTCGTGCTGGAGCCGGGCGACGTGATCGCCACCGGCACGCCGCCCGGCGTCGCGCTCGGCATGAAGCCGCCGGTCTGGCTGAAGGCCGGCGACGTGGTCGAACTCGGCATCGACGGGCTGGGCAGTCAGAAGCAGAAGATCGTGCCGTTTAAGATGTAGGTACTTCTGCTTTAGATTGAAGCGATGCCGCGAGCATCACGCGCTTCCCCTCTCCCCTCGTGGGAGAGGGAAAAAAGAAAGCGCCTACCACCACCTTGGCGCCAGCGGCGGGTCCCACAGGCTGCGGACTATTGCGCGCTACCGGCCCCGTGCCGGTTGCCTTGTTAAGCCATCGCTAACCCGATTGATTGACCATGACTCATTGTCGGGTCAAGTCGATGGTAAACCAAACAACGTTCGGCCGTCGCACCAATCTTCCGCGCCAAGCTTTGCGCGCGGCGGACAGGCTAGCTCCGCTCCCGCCCGGCACAAAATCCGCATTCGCAGAAGTTGCTATCGATCGTCCTTCGGTGGCGCTGGCGGACATTGCGTCCCCGCGCGTCGATCGCGAATTGTTGGAATGGCAACAGGCGCGCAAGCAGCGCTCGAAAATGCCATGGCGTCAACTGGCGCTGATGGCGTCGCTGTGTTTCGGCATTGCCTCTTTCTTGCTGCCCGATTCGGTCAACGAAAACCTCGACTGGTTGCTGTACGCTTTGATGGCGGCAAGCCTATACGCGGGTCTCAGCCGGCGCTGGCGTTCCTGACGCCGGGCTTGATCGTTGAATTTCACGCCACGGCTGAAGGGCGGCGCCGCGTTCTCATGGGCATGCCGGCTTGAGCCGTTTCTTTTGCACCCAGAACTGATACATGCTGAGGAAGGTGCCTGGGTTTTCGGTCTCGTAATGGTGCCAATGCGCCAAGTCGGTCATCGCGATGTCGCCGGGGTATGCCCGCGCATAATTTCGGCGATGCTGCGGCTCGAGCTCGAAGCCAATAAATCGCAGATCGTTCGCGGCGAGGAACGCCGCGATTTCAGGGACGGTCAGGCGGTGCTCTTGCACGTGGAACAGAAGATCGCGGCAGCCGCTGGTGCTAAAAAAATCGCCGCTCAAGGTCACATTATTGAGCGCTGTCCCTGCGGCGCTATCGAAAAGCTCTTGCCGGCATCGGCGGATGTCCTCCGCGGTCGGGCGATAGCCGCGATCCGCGATGAAAGCGCGCGCCACGACCACGTCCCGCCGCGCCATCTCGCTGTACAGCCCCAGCTTCATGATGCCGCCCGGCCGCAACATCGATAGCAGCGCACGCCAGCCCGCGAATGGATCGGAAAGATGGTGCAGAACGCCGCTGCTCTCGATGACGTCAAACGTCCGGCCGATCGACGGCAGCTTCATAATGTCGGCCTGGGCGTATTCGATATTGCTTATGCCGAGCGCGCGCGTCTTCCGTTGGGCGTAGCACAGGCTGGTCAGACTGAGGTCGATCGCGAGCACGTGCGCCGATTTGAATGTCTGCGCCGTGGCGATCGGGTGTTGGCCCGTCCCGCAACCCGCGACCAGGATGGCAACGCCGGCGTTCGTGCTGAGTTCGTCAAACGGCGCGTGCGGGAACTTATTGCGAATATAGCTATCGACGGTTTCCGGCTTGCCCGCAGCTGGCGCCGTCACCCACTGCGGGTACGGATTTTCCTCGTATTGGCTGCGAACCTGCAGCGATACGTCGTCCTCGATCGGGGTCAAAATTGCCATCGACTGGCGCGCAGCTTGCTCCTCGAGCGGCGCGCGGACCTGCTGCTCGAGCAAGGCCGTTACGGCATCCGGCCACGGCCGATCGATAAGGTCGCCGGCGCCCGGCAGTGCATGGAGCGGCCCGTAGGCCGCAGCGGCCATGAGCGAGAGCGCCGGAATCTCAGTCCCGGACGCGATCGCTGCGGCAAGCGTGTCGCGCAATTCTCGCGTCCACTCGATCTCGGCATCGGACTGGGCGAACGCATAATTGTTGATGAAACACTGGCGCGCGACGGCACTGTACAAGCTCATAACCGGTTCCGCTGCCGCGTAGATCGCACCGGCCCGCGCGGCTGTCAGTAAAGTGAAACGAAGCGCGGTCGCAAACCGCTCCAGGGCGACGTCGCAGACCGGCGCGGATGCCAGCAGGGCCCGCAACAAAGCATCCTCGCAAAATGCCGTCAGCCCGCTATGCCCGGCAAGTTCCGCGGCCGGCAGCAGCTTCGGCCATGCCGCCGCGGCGTGCGCCATGCCGTCGCGGATCGCATCGTTGAGCGCCAGGAATCGCAGGCCGGCTGGCGCCAGATCGGCCGGCCGCACCCACGACTCCGATAACGCCCGGACCAGCAAAGCCCGTATGTCGCCCATGCTGGGTTGCACGAGCGGCGAGCAAAGGCACATGCCGAGCAGCGATCTTGTTTCCGGTGTTTCCTTGGCGGCGAGGCCACGCTTAGCGACGTCGAACGCCGCCGCGATATTGCCTTGCTCGATCAGAGCATTGCCAAGATTAAAGTAGGCCTCGGCGTAATCCGGTTTGAGTGACGTCACCTGGCGCAGCTGGACGACCGCTTCGTCCAGCTTCCCCTGTTGCTTAAGGGCGAGGCCGATATTCATTCTCGCCATGGCATTGTTCGGTTGCAACGCCAAGGCCTGGCGCCAGCGCGCCACGGCCTCGTCCAACTTGTTCTGCTGCCTCAGGACGTTGCCGAGATTGATGAGTGCCGCGGGGAAGTTGCCGCGCAGCATCAGCGCGCGCTGATATTGTGCCGCCGCATCGGCCAGCCGCTGCTGCCGCGCCAGCACATTGGCAAGTTCGTAATGCGCCTCGGCGGTGTCGGGCTTGAGGGCGATGGCCTTGGAATAATGCGCCGCGGCCTCGTCCAGGCGGCCAACTCCCTGGAAGACGGCGGCGATATTGTAGTGGAAGTCGGGAACCTGGCCGTTCAGGGCGATGGCTTGGCCGATCAATTCGATCGCCAGGTCATTCTGGCCGCGCTGGTGAACAAGCACGCCGAGGAATTGCAGGGCCAAGGCGTGAGCGGGATCGGCCGCCAGAATCCGCCGGTATAGGCCCTCGGCCTCCGGCAACCGGCCGGCCTGGTGGTGGCCGACGGCAGTGGCAAGCAGTCGATCGGTTTCAGGCGCCGCCATCTTCAATTGCCCGCTCGCGTTGCCGTGACGATCCGATATGGCCCGCCGGCCGCTTAAGGTCGGCCCAATTACTAGCCGCTATTGGGCGCGACCTGAAGGTCGCTACGCGGCGCCGACGGAACCTGCTGCCTTGGCTCGTTCAACGGCGGTCGAATGCGCGGATAATGACAGCGGCGCAACTACCGCCGCCTTGGCGCCAGTGGCGGGTCCCTTCCAAGGGGAGGGGAAGAAGCAAACAAAAAAGCCCCGAGTTGCCCCGGGGCTTTATCGTTAGACGTTAGCTCAGATCCTAATCCGCCGCCTGCTGGCCGCGGCCCAAGGTCGCCCGCGCCACGTCGCGGAATTCGGCGTGTGAGAGCATCTTCTTGTTGGTGAGCGAATGCAGCTTGACCGCCTGCAGCACTTTCATGGCGTCTTCTTCCGACACCTGCATGCCGACGTCCTTCAGCCACATGTTGATCGAGTCGATGCCGGAGCCCTTGCCCATCACCACCTCGGCCGGCGGCTGGCCGACCGCCGACCAGCGGATCGGGAACAACTCGGTCGCGTGCTTCTCGCCGCAGTTCTTGAACCACGACGCGATGATGCCCGACTCGATCTGGTAGAGCCCCGAGCCGACGATGGCCTTGTTGGTCGGCACCACCACGCCGGTCAGGCGCTGCACCAGGTTCGCCAGCGGCGTGAGCTTCGTCGTGTCGATGCCGACGTCGACGCCGTACATGGTCTTCAAGGCCATGACGATCTCTTCCATCGGCGCGTTGCCCGAGCGTTCGCCGATGCCGAGCACGGTGGTGTGCATCACCTCGACGCCGAGCGACAGCGCCATGATGGTGTTGGCGACGCCCATGCCGAAGTCCTGGTGGAAGTGCGCCTCCAGCCGCTTCTTGATGCGGCTCTGCACCTGCGTGACGAAATATTTCATGGCGTGGGGCGAGAGCACGCCGAAGGTATCGACCAGCGCCAGCGCGTCCATGTGGCCTTCTTTGCCGACGCGCTCGATCAGGTCGATGGCCCATTTCAGCTCGGCGCGCGAAAAGTCGATCGGGAAGAACACCACTTCGAGGCCGTTCTTGTGCGCGAAGGCGGTGGCCTCGACCGAGGTCTCGATCGCCTTTTCCAGCGGCCAGCGATAGGCCAGCTCGAGCATGTGCTTGCTGGAGGGGATTTCCATGACGACGCCGTTGACGCCGGTGTCGACGGCGCGCTGCACGTCTTCCTTCATGCAGCGGGCGAAGGAGAAGATCTGCGGGCCCAAGTTGCGCTTGACGATCTCCTTGATGGCCGCGTTGTCGGACGGCGACACGATCGGCATGCCGGCCTCGATGCGGTGCACGCCGGCTTCGGCCAAAGCTTCAGCGATGCGGATTTTCTCGTCCTTGGACAGGATCACGCCGGTCTGCTGTTCGCCGTCGCGCAAGGAGACGTCGTGGATCTTGATATTCTTGGCGAAGTTGAAGTCCTTCGTCACCTCAGGCGCATAGTTCCATTCGCTCACAAACCAATCGTTGGTTTTCCAGGGGGTCGCAGTGGACATTCGTTACTCCTCTCGCATGGGCTTAAGACTTGAATTCAGGCGTTTTTCTTCAGGCGTTTTTTGGGGTCAGTTTGTCAAAACCGGTTTCAGGCGACTGAGCGGCTTGCACCCGCTAAGGCATTGATATTTCGCAAACTGGCCGTGTTTCAGGATCGTTCGGAAGGCTTTATAGGCGGTCCCGGCGGGTCATACCACTGGGTTTGTCAGCTCGCCAATGCCGGAAATCGACACGGTCACCACGTCGCCGGCCTTCAGATAGCGCGGCGGTTTGAAGCCGATGCCGACGCCGGCCGGCGTGCCGGTGGCGATCAGGTCGCCCGGGTCCAAGGGCACATAGGCGCTCACCGCCTCGATGATGGCGGGCACGTCGAAAATCAGGTCGCGCAGCTTGGCGAACTGCCGGCGCTCGCCGTTGACCGTGGTGATGAGCTCCTGCGCGTCGGGCACGCCGAATTCGTCGCGCGTCACCAGATAGGGCCCGACCGGGCAATAGCCGTCCAGGCTCTTGCCGAGGAACCATTGCTTATGCTTCTGCTGAACCGTGCGCGCGGTGACGTCGTTGACGATGGTGAAGCCGAACACATAATCGAGCGCGTCGGCGCGCTTCACATTCTTGCCATGGCGGCCGATCACGACGCCAAGCTCGCCTTCGTAATCGGTAGAATGAGTCGGGTCGGCCGAAGCCGGGATGGCCTGCAAGGGGTCGGCGAGCGACGTCACCGCCTTGGTGAAGACCACCGGCACCTCCGGCACTTCCTGCTTGTCGCCGGACTGGTCGATGCCGCTGCGGGCGAATTCCTGCGCGTGATCGTGATAATTCTTGCCGACGCAGACGACATTCTTCGCCAGCGGGCCGACCGGGGCGGCGAGCTTGACGGCGGCGAGCGCAAGCGGCGCGCCGTATTCCGGCGCCGCCATCCCCTCGCCCACCAGTTTTATGACATGGCGCAGATCGCGCACCGTTGCGCCGCCGACCGAAAACGGCTGAAAGCTGCCGTCCTGGATCGTTCCGAAAATCTTGCCCTGCGGGCTGTGCACGGCTGCGATACGCATGGTCTTGAACAAGCCTTTCCAAAGGAGCGGCCGCCATCGGCGGCGTTAGACCGGGGGGTTCTAATGCATGCGCGGCTTTGGCGCTACCCTTGGAGCATGATCCCGAAAAGTGGGAACCGGTTTTCGGAAAAGATCATGCTCAAGCAAAATGTTAGGGCCTACCTCTGATTCAACTCAAAGCGATACGGCTCTGCGCGCACGCTTGCGGCAGCCGCCGCGCGCAAGCCCCCAAAAAAAACCCGGGCTTGGCGAGCCCGGGCTTTGCAGGATTGGCCGCTATGACGCGGCGATCAGAAGCGATAGTTGACGCCGAGGCGGACGATATTGGTTTTGAACTTGAAGTCGAGGTCGCCGCCGCCGCCGCAGGTGGCGGCCGGGCAAGTCGCCTTGCCGAGATCGGCGTAGAGATATTCGACCTTGGCCGACCAGTTGCGCAGCAAGGCGTATTCGACGCCGGCGCCGAAGGCATAGCCCACATTCGTTTTCGACGCCGATCCGCCGCCGGTGGTCCCCTTGATGTCACCCATGGCGAGACCGCCGGTCAAATAGGGCAGCCAGTTGCCCCAGCCGCCATAGCCGAGGCGCGCGCGCGCGGTGGCGAGCCAGCTGTTCTTGGTCTCGCAGCCCGACGCGCCGCAAACCGTGGTATTGCTGCCCTTCATCGTGCTCATGTCGAAGTCGCCTTCGACGCCCCAGACCCAGGTCCCGGTCTGCATATTGTAGCCCAGCGTGCCGCCGTACAGGCCGCCATTGACGTTGAAGTCCCCGGTGCTGCCGCCGCCAACCGGATCGTTCCAATTGGATTTGCCGAAGCCATAGCCGGCATTGAGACCGGCATAGAGGCCGTTCCAGTTCGCAACGGATGGCGCGCTGTAGATCGGCGGCCGGTAGCGCGACTGCATATCCGCCGCTTGCGCGGCGATTGGCGCGGCGAACGGCGCGGCCAGCAATGCGGCGGCGGCGATGCCGGCTCGGATCGTTCCTGTCATCATTTTATTTCGGCCCTTTGGCTGCTCGGATTGAATGTTGCTCGCGGGCGATCGCGCCGATCGACCCGGTCGGTAACGCAAGGCTGAACTGAAAAAGCGCGCGGCGGACACGCAGGCCCCGCATGCGCAGGAATCCGTCAGCGGCTAGCAAAGATCGAGAATCGTTAACGCGCGGTTAACCATGAAAAGCGCGGCAATATGCGGGGGTTTTGGAAAATAGCCGTTAAGCGATGGGGCGCTCAGAACTCACACCCCTCGCCCGCAGCACCGCCTCGACCGAGACCGGCTACATCGCACCTACTCGGCCGCGTGATGCACTCTGCGCTTTTCCGCGCGGTCATCCAGCCAGCCGAGGAAAAATGCAAAGCCGGCGATGAGTGCGCTGGCGATAACAAGCCAAGCGAGCGCGAAGATTTCGTTTTCACTCATCCGCGCAGTCTCCTCAAGCGCGCCGCGGCGCGCCTATTCGGCCGGGTGGCGCCGCTGTTCGCGCCGGTCCATCCAGCCGGTCAGCCAGAAGACACCGAGCCCAAGTGCGCCGACGGCGAACGGCACCAGCAGGACGTAATATTGCGAGTTCATTCGCGCAGTCTCCGATCAGCTACAACTCACCAAATTTATGACCACGCCAAGGGTAAAACACCCGAATGGGATTGCAAACAAGTATCGGCTGTCTGAGCTACTCGTCGCCTGTCTTGTCCTCGTTGCCAAGGGATTGATCCAGCAGCCGCGCGACCAATTCATCTATGTGCGGGGCAACGCCTGACTCGGTCAACGCATCGCGGATGAGCTTGCGCGCGCGTTGAAACTTCACGCTCTCGGGCAGTTCGAACGCCGCAGCTATTCTTTCCGCCTCACCTGCGGCAGCGGCGAGCTCGTTATGAAGCGCATCAGAGGACTCAAAACGTGGAATGGGAAGATTGAACATCACCTTGTCAAAGTGCCGTGCACCCCATTGGCCACGTGCTTGCATTGTAGCAACGCGAGCGCGTGTGGTTTCGGCGTTCAGCAAAGCCGCCAAGTAGAGCCCTTCGCTCTCGCTCGAAACTTGCGCCCAATAGATCGCGTGTTCAATGACTGCATCTGATCCGCGCAATAAACACGCTGCTGCAATTGTCCCTGAAGCCGCATACACCACACGAAGATGCGGGATTGGAAATTGCACGCTAAGCTTCCCGTAGTAATCGAATTGTTGAATCAATGAAATTTCCGATGGTCTGCTTTCATTCCAAACCCCTTCCGCAGCGGACATCCAGCCGTGCAAACCGGCGTAACCGCGATTAGCTGCGGCCTCCGCATTCAAGATCGTACCTTCCGCAGTCACCGGCACAACGCCCTCGAACGGCCGCCACACGCGATAGGGCAGAATGCTCTCCCCCAACAGCACCGGCTGTAGAAACTCCGCCTCGACCCGATGCTCCACCCCGGCCAGGGATTTCCAAGGCTGTTTTTCCTGATTGTTGCGACGGCTGGCGACGAATGGCGCGGTCGGGTCGCCACCCAAGCGCCCGAGGTTTTTCCGTTCGACCAGGCACAACATGCGCGGAACAAGCGTCGCCCCTTGCCGAAACGATTTTCGATAAGCAGAACCGCCTTTGAATTTACCCTCAACCGGCTTCGGCGCGTCCTCTCGTACCGTCAATGCCGCGTCCGCTACCACTTCCGACGCGTCGCGCGCCGGCAGTTGCCCGGAATAGGCCCTCACCGTGTCGGGCAACGCCTTCGCCGTCGCGCGGCGGCGGCGAACACGACGCAGGACGGCACCGGAAACAGCGGCTGCACGTCGTCGTCCATGGTCCACGCTTCGTCCCAGGCAATCTTGGCGCCGGTGAAGGAGCCCTTGCGAAATTTCTCGAACTGCCCGCGCGAGAGTGCCGCGAGCGGCAGGACGAATGCGATACGTCCGCCGCCACGAAGATAGAGAGATGCCGCGCGCACTGTGAACAATGCAGCCAAGTCGTTCTGCGTGGCGAACTTGCCGCCCACATAAACGCGCTCGCCGTTAGCCAACTCCCGAAACCGCTTTTGCAGATCCGCACTCATGTGTCGGAAAGCGACCCATGGCGGATTGCCGACCACAACGTTGGCCCAACCGGCGCCGAACGACAGCGCCAGCGGCCGCGACAGGTTGCGCGCGACATAGGTCCAGACCGAATCTCGCCCCTGGCGGCAGAGATCGTCGAATGTGACGTAGGTCGCGACCATTTCACGGATGCCTTCGGCTTCCGCCTTGGTCATGTCGCGCTTGTAGTGCCGTTCCACCTCAAGCTTGAAAGCTTGCTCTATCTGCCGCGCCGTCGTCTTCTGGTCCGAACCCTGGCGCATCCGCCCGACCAGCTTGTCGAACAGATGAATGTCCTTACAGAAGGTTTCGGGAAACTTGAGCTCTGTGCCTTCCGGTGGCGGCGGCACGCGGATGACCAGCTCTTTCAGATTCATCGTCGTCGCGGTCGACAGCTGCATCGCGTCGCCGAGGTAGACGGGTATCGACAACGAACCGGCGCGCTTGGCGATAACCGGCGCGAGCGCCAGCAAATAGGTTACGCGCGCGATGATCACGGCGACCGGATGGATGTCCATTCCGGCAATGTGATTCGTGGCCTCCTCGGCCCGTAGCTTCTCTTCAAGGCCCGATTCTTCGGCTTCCTTGATAAAGTTGCGAATGGCGTGAAACAAAAAAGTTCCCGATCCGCATGCCGGATCGATCACTCTTTGCTCGATCGGACGCTCGACCGCGTGACGAACGATCTTGGCGGCCAGCCAGTCGGGAGTGTAGTACTCGCCGAGCCCATGTCGCTCGTCACGATCGATCAGTGACTCATAGAGAATTTTGAGGACGTCGCTTTCGACTTGATCGAGGCGGAAGCGCCGAACATGGACAAGAATTCGCCGAACAAGCGCTTCGCCGTCCGGTTCCGCGACCACCCAATCGAAGAAGTCGCTCTCCGCCGCCCCGAAGATGCCAGCCGCCTCAAATGCGGCTCCTGACAGTACGTGTTTAGGGTTGTCATCCCGCAATCCGAGCACGGCCAGCGCAATGGCCTTTGCGACAATCACCAGAAACGTGTGCTGAAAGAACAACGCGTCGCTCTCGACTTCGCGGCCATAGACCAGCTTCAGGAGCTGCGCCCATAACTGCCTTTTCAAAGCGACGGCGGGATCGTTCTTCAGCTTTTCCCAAAGCGCACGTAGACCGTCACTGGCGCGACGAAACGCTACCGAGTCCTGACCCAGCTCAAGCCGTATGGTGGTGGGGTCCGGCGGAAGCGAATCCTTGAGTGCAACGGCCCCGTCGAGCCACGCAAGAAAAATCTCCGCTTGATCGGGATTGAGCGTGGTGTCTTTCAGCTTTATAAGTTGATCGCCGTCGCGCTCGAACACGACCCACTTGAGCCCGTCCGACGCGATACCGACAAAGCGCTCGCCCTCCTCGCGTTCACGATCGGCGAGGTAATCCGGCATACGCCGAACCACCTCGTCCCATTCCAGATCGAGGTTCCGCTTCGCCTCGAAAACCGTACGCCCGATTAGAGCATCGATGCGGCCGCGTACTTCGGGAACCCGACGCTCGAAATCGAGCGCCCCGAGTTCGACGCCAAACTCCTCAACCAGGAGCTGCCGAAAATCGGATTTCACCTCGTCATGGCCCAGGCGGCTAGCGAGATGTTGCAGGAGTTCGCGGGTACGGGGATTGTCGGTCAACGCATCCTCAATCTCGGCCGATTTGGCCTTTCAATCTGTCCACAGGCGCCGAATTTGGTTGATAACCAAGCGACAGGCGCGACTCATGCTAATCGTTCGATCTATCTAAGATGTCGAAATTAACCGGTCGAACCACCGAAGGCCATGGCACGTCCGACCCAAGATGATTTGTTCGGGACCGATGCGCAGCCCGAATTGTTCGAAGCCGACGCGGCCCCTCCGGCCTATCGGCCTGATCCGGACAAGGTCCGTGCGCGACTGCACAAGATTTTGGCCGAAGCCCGCGCGGCGGAAAAGCTTCCGTGGGATTCGGACAAGGTCTTGCTTTACCGGACGATCTTTCCGCACATGGCCGGCTGGTTGCCCGAAGAGGAAGCTCGGCAGCTGCGATTCGAGTTCGACACCGAAATGGCGCGGCTGAAGGCTGCATAACCCACGCGGGCGCTTTTGGCGCGCCGCAAATGGCGACGTCCGCCAGCTTTGATTTCGCGCTTGCGCCGTATTGCGAGACAGCGTCTGCGAGGCGTTTGGCGGCCATCCGGCGTGTCCTCCGATTCAGACGCTACCGGGGCGCGAACTTACGAGCAAGTTCGCAATCGTTTTGCTGAAGGCATGTAAATAAGCCCTACCCCCTCGCCCTTAGCACCGCCTCGATGCTCACCCTTGACCACGGCGCCAGGCGGGCGCGGAAGGCCGCGTAGGAGTCGTGCACGCGCGCCGTGATGGCGCTGCGGGCGGAGAGTTCGCCCAGCACGTCCGCGCCTTGCGCCCGCGCCGCGTCGACCAGATCGGCCGGGAAGGCCTTGAGCTTGACGCCGTGCTCGCCCGTGAGCGCGGCCAGCGCCTGCGCGTTGAGCCGCTCCATCTCGGCCAGCGCGTAGTTCGCCTCCGCGGCGCAGGCATGCGCCACGATCGCCTGCAACTCGGCCGACAGCGCGTCCCACACCTTGCGCGCGACGATGCACTCGCCGGTGCCGTTCGGCTTGTTGAAGCCCGGATAGTAATAGAACGGCGCCACCCGATAGAGCCCGAGCGCGATGTCGGTGCCGGGCCCGACAAACTCAGCGCCGTCGATGACGCCCGATTGCAGCGAGGAGAGGATTTCCGCGGGCGGCGTGGTCTGCGGCGTGGCGCCGAGCCGGCGATAGACCTCGCCGCCGAGGCCGAGCGAGCGCAGCTTCAGCCCGCGCAAATCGGCCAGGCTGGCGAGTTCGCGGCGGAACCAGCCGCCCATGCAGACGCCGGTATTGCCGCCCATGAACGGCTTGACGCCAAAG
This sequence comes from Hyphomicrobiales bacterium, assembly GCA_038206805.1. Taxonomy (GTDB): domain Bacteria; phylum Pseudomonadota; class Alphaproteobacteria; order Rhizobiales; family Xanthobacteraceae; genus Pseudolabrys. The sequence continues at coordinate 45,292 of JBBRAL010000030.1, forward strand.
GGCGCATAGAGCTCGTCCCACAGCGCCTGGCCGCCGCCGGCCTCGATCCAGGCGACGTGCTCGGCCGGCGTCAGGCCGAACGGCACCGTGGTGAAGAAGGCGGCCGCCGGCATCTTGCCCTGCCAGTAGAACGCGGCGGAATGGCCGATGTCGGCGACGCCGTTGCCGACCGCGTCCAGCACTTCGAAAGCCGGCACCACTTCGCCGGCGGCGTAGACCGCGATGTCGATGCGGCCGGCCGACAAAGCGCGGATGCGGGTCGCGATGCGCTCGGCCGAAAGGCCGGGGCCCGGCAGCCGCTTCGGCCAGGAGGTGACCATGCGCCATTTCACGGCTTGCGCTTTGGCGATTGTCGGCGCGGCCAGAACGCTGGCGGTGGCGGCGCCGGCGCCCAGTGCGACGCGACGGGTGAAGTTGCGGCGCGTGCTCATGGGTCGCTCCATTGCGCATGAAAATGATGCAGCGGGCCGTGGCCAAGCTCGGGATTTCGTCCGATTTTCAATTTATCGGCGGCGGCGATGGCGGCGGTGACATAGGCCTTGGCGTCGCGCACCGCACCGGTCAGATTGCGGCCCTTGGCGAGCCCCGCTGCGATCGCCGCCGACAGTGTGCAACCGGTGCCGTGGGTATTTTTTGTCGCTATGCGTCGCGCCGCCACCCGAACCACCTCACCCTGCCCGATCAGAAGATCGACGCTGTCGGCGCCCTCGCTGTGGCCGCCTTTGATCAGCACACTCAGCGCACCTAGGGCACCGATTGCACGCGCCTGCGCTTCCATTTCCTCTTCGTTGCGTGCCAGGCTCGCGCCGGTCAACGCGGCGGCCTCCGGCAAATTCGGCGTCACCAGCAGCGCGCGTGGAATGAGTTCGTCGCGCAACACGGCGATCGCCGCGGGCGTCAACAGCCGATCGCCGGAGCTGGCGATCATCACCGGATCGAGCACGATGTTTTTTACGCGATAACGGTCGAGACCTTTGACCACCGCCTCGATCGCCGCCGCTTGCGACAGCATGCCGATCTTGACAGCCGCTACATCGAGATCGGAAAACACCGCATCGATCTGCGCGGCGATAAAATCGGCCGGCACGTCATGGATCGCGCTCACGCCGCGCGTATTCTGCGCGGTCAGCGCCGCGATCACGGAGGCGCCATAGACCCCGAACGCGGCAAAGGTTTTCAGGTCTGCCTGGATGCCGGCGCCGCCGCTCGAATCCGAGCCGGCAATGGTGACGGCAATCGCGGTCATTCGCGCCCTCGTCGCGCCAATGCAACATCGACGACGTTACGCAGTCCACGCGCCGCCAATTCCGGATCGGCGGCCAGCGAAAGCGCGGAGATCACCGCCACACCGTCGCAGCCTTGCGCTATCACTTGCGCCGCGTTGCCGTCATTGATGCCGGCGATCGCGCAAATCGGAAAATGCGGCTCGCGCGCGCGGATCGTCCGCACGACGGCGCGCAAGCCATCGAGCCCGATTGGTGCAGCGGCGGTATCCTTGGACGTGGTGCTAAACACGCCGCCGATGGCGACGTAGTCGAGATGCTCGAGTTCGGCTGCCTGCGCCTGCTCGACCGTCTTGATGCTCAGCCCGATGATCGCGGTGCGCCCAAGCAGCAGCCGCGCGTCGGCGGGTGACATGTCGTCCTGGCCGATATGTACCCCATCTGCCTCGGCCGCCAGCGCCACATCGACGCGATCGTTGATCAGAAGCGGGATATCCAAGGGCGCCAGCACGACCGTCAGCTCGCGCGCTTCCGCCACCATGGTGCGGGTGGAGCCATGCTTGTCGCGCAATTGCACCAGCGTCGCGCTGGCCGCGATCCGGCCAGCCAGGTCGCCCAGCGTGTGGCCGCCGGCAACAGCGGGATCGATAACGGCATACAGGCGAAGATCAACGTTCATAAATTCACCCGTGCAAATTTACCTGAGCTTGCGCGATGAGAGCCGGCCCATCGAGATTATGGAGAGCGTCGATGATGGCGACCGCGAAGCTGCCAGGGCCTTGCGCTTGCGTCGCAGCCAATTCGCCGGCAACGCCGATCATCAGCAGCCCGGCCGCGGTCGCATGCCAGGCGTCCTGCTCAACGGCAAGACAGGCCGCGATCAGCGCCGAGGCGGCGCAACCCATGGCGGTCACCTTGGCCATCAGCGCATGTCCATTGGCGATCGTCACGACCCGCGCGCCGTCGGTAATCAGATCTGTCTCACCCGATAGCCCGACGGCGATGTCGTTGGCGCGGGCATAGACGACGAGTGCTTCGCGGGTTGGCGCAGCACCTGCCAAGGCGGAAAACTCGGCGCGATTGAGCCGCACCGCTTTGGGGGCGCGGGTAACCAATTCGCGGGCAAAGGCCGCGCGCGGCGGCGCCCGATCGACGAATACCGGATCAAGTACCCAGGGCACGTTGGCCCGGCGCGCGGTATCGACCGCGATCTCGGTCGCTTCGCGGCGTTCGCGATCGAAGGTGCCGAGATTGACCAGCAGCGCCTGCGAGCCCGCGACGAAATCGCCGATCTCTCCAGGCGACAATGTCATTGAGGGCACGCAACCCAGGCTGAGCAACACGTTGGCGGTGAAATTCTGCGCCACCGTATTGGTGATGCAGTGGACCTTAGGGGCGCGCGCGCGCAGGCGGTCGAGCAGCGCGGCCGCGATTTGCGCCACATCGTCGCGCGGCACGACCTTGGGAGTGTGCATCTCTTCTCCCTCCGCCGGAATGACCCGGATCAGGTTCGTTGGGTTAGCCCGAATGGCCTCTCAGTCCGGCAACGGCCGGACACCCCACGAGATTGCTGCGCCATACCTAGTCCGCGCGTTCCTTTTAGGCAAGTGCGGAGGCTACATCCGCCCTATTACTCCGGGGCACAAGCCAGCGGGTCCACGTGAAACACAGCCCGATGACAGGCTCCGCAAGTGAACCCGGAATCCGGCCACACGCAAATATGCGTCTGGATTCCGGGCCCGGCGCTTTCAGCGCCGTCCCGGAATGACGATCTAGAACGCCTTGCCAGGCGTGCCTGATTTTGCTGGATTGCGAGCAACCGGAGGCGCGCGATGACCCCCTTCTTCGTCCAGATCAAATGCCAGCTCGGCCAAGCCTATCATGTCGCCAACAAATTGGCTGAGGCCGAGATTGCCTCCGAGATCTATTCGACCGCCGGAGACTATGACCTGCTGGTGAAATTCTACGTCGATGCCGGAACCGACATAGGACATTTCGTCAACGAGAAGGTGCAGTGTATTTCCGGTATCAAGGACACCCACACCATCATCACCTTCAAGGCGTTCCAGGCCTAGGCGCCATAAAGCCGGCGCGTGAGCTATAGATCAACGTCCTCACCGAGGTACGGCCGATGAATAGCTGGAAGAAGCCGACCGAGATTGCCGGCTTCGCAAGACGAGCGCGCGTTCTCGCGCTCGGCACGCTTGCGCTCGCTCTGGCGACTGTCGCGTGCGCCGTCCGTGCTAGCGCGTTCGATACGTTGGCCGCGAGCGTTCCCTCCGCCGCAAGCGCCGCTGCCGCGGCGCCCATGTTTCCGCTGAAAGCCAGCGCCAATAATCGTTTCCTGGTCGACCAAAACGACGTGCCATTTATGATGGTCGGCGATTCTCCACAGGCGTTGATCGGCAACTTGTCGAAACACAAAGCCGCGATATTCATGGCGAACCGTGCCAAGTATGGCGTCAATACGCTGTGGATCAATCTTCTGTGCAATAACTACACCGCCTGCAATGCGGACGGCACGACCTTTGATGGCATTGCGCCTTTTAGCGTGGCGAGCGACCTCGCGACGCCGAACCCGGCATATTTTCAGCGTGCAGACGACATGATCAACCTCGCTGCGGCGCGTGGGATGTTGGTCTTGCTCGACCCGATTGAGACCGGAGGCTGGTTGAGCGTCCTGCAAGCGAACGGAACGGCCAAGGCGCTCGCTTACGGAAAATATCTTGGCGACCGCTACAAGAATTTTCCGAACATCATCTGGATGCACGGCAACGATTTCCAGTCGTGGCGCAACGCGGACGACAATGCGCTGGTGCAGGCCGTCGCCAAGGGAATCATGCAGACCGATCCGAACCACATCCAAACCGCCGAACTCGACTATTACGTCAGCGCGACGTTGGAAGATCCGGCATTTCGATCGATTGCGGCGCTTAATGCGGTCTACACCTATCGCCCGACCTACGCCAAGCTGAACTCGGAATATAAACGCGTCAATTTCAAGCCGATGTTCATGGTCGAAGCAAATTATGAATTCGAGCAGAATGGCGGCACCGACGGCGGCATTATCGTAGAAAATCTGCGCAAGCAGGAATACTGGACGATGCTGAGCGGCGCCACTGGGCAGCTCTACGGCAGCCAGTTCACTTGGCGGCTCGATGGTGCTTGGGAAACGAATTTAGACACGCCTGGAATAATCCAGTTTTCCTATATGAAACGGCTGTTCGCTTCGCGAAAATGGTACGACCTCGTCCCCGATTGGTCGCGCGAGGTGGTGACTGGCGGGCGTGGCGTGTTTTCAAATGCCGACTCTATCACGACCGACACCTATGCGACGGCGGCGCGAGCATCGGACGGTTCGCTGGTGATGGCTTATCTGCCGAGCGTCCGAAAGATAACGGTCGATATGACGAAACTGGCAGGGCCCGCCAGAGCCCATTGGTACGACCCGACCAACGGCACCTACGTCCGCATTCGCGGCTCGCCTTTTGCGAACGCCGGCAGCAGGCACTTCAATCCGCCGGGCAACAACAGCGCCGGCGACGGCGACTGGGTGCTGGTGCTCGAAACGCCCTGAACGCTGTCCGGGATTTCCACGCGCGATCTTTTACGGCCTCAGGTCGGCGTCGGCGGCCCTTCCGCCTCGCGCGCGCGCCGCAGGCCGAGCTGGCGTTCGCGCCAGATTACGAACAGGCCAGCGCCGGCGACGATGGACGCACCGACATAGACCAGCGCGCTCGGCAATTCGCCGAACACCCAATAGCCGAGCAGCAACGCCCACAGCATCGCGGTGTAATCGAACGGCGCCACCACCGACGCGGTGGCATAACGGTAGCTTTCGGTGAGAAAAATATGCGCAACGCCGCCGAGTACGCCGAGTGAAATCAACTTGACGAGTTCGGAACCGGTCGGCGAATGCCAGTCAAACGGCAGCGTCAGCGCGCCCGCCAGTGCCGTCACCAGCGAGAAATAAAACACGATCGACGACGTAGTTTCGCTCTGCGTCAGCCGCCGGGTCTGGATCACCGTGCCGGCGTTGCAGAACGCGGATATCAGCGCCAATATCGAGCCGACGGTAGCGGCGGCCGCGGCGCCCGCGGCCGCGTAATGACCGGCGTCGAAATGCGGTATCAGCATCACGATCACGCCGGCAAAGCCGACCACGACCGCCGACCAGCGGAAAACGCGGACCCGTTCCTTGAGGACGAGCGCGGCCAGCGCCACCGTCATCAGGGGCGAGGCGAATTGCACCGCGGTGGCATCCGCCAGCGGCAACCGCGCCAGCGCCGCGAAATTGAGGAACATGCCGCACATGCTGATGGTGCCGCGGCCGAGATGGCCGAGCGGGCGGTTGGTGCGGATCATGTCGGCGAGTTCGCGCCGCCATGCGTCGATCAACAGCACCGGCACGATCGCGAACGCGGCACGGAAGAACACAAGTTGCCCGAGCGGCACCGCCTGCTCGCCAAGATAGCGCACGCACGCCGACAGAAGCGCGAACAACAGGG
>JBBRAL010000031.1:0-50864 GCA_038206805.1 Hyphomicrobiales bacterium
CGGCGAAATGATCCGCAAGCAGACGCTGACCTATAACCGCACGCGCCAGGCGATGATCACCAAGGAACTGATCGAGATCATCTCCGGCGCGGAGGCACTCTGAGCAAATGCATGCTCGGAGCCGAGGAATCTTGTTTCTAAGAGGATGAAAATGGCCACACCACAGAACGCAGCCGGCAAAATCACCCAGGTCATCGGCGCCGTCGTCGACGTGCAGTTCGAGGGCGACCTGCCGGCGATCCTCAACGCGCTGGAGACCAAGAACCGCGGCAATCGCCTGGTGCTCGAGGTCGCCCAGCATCTCGGCGAGTCGACGGTGCGCACCGTCGCCATGGATTCCTCGGAAGGCCTGGTGCGCGGGCAGGAGGTGACCGATACCGGCGCGCCGATTTCGGTGCCGGTCGGACCGGGTTTGCTCGGCCGCATCATCAACGTGATCGGCGATCCGGTCGATGAAGCCGGTCCGGTCATAGCCGAGAGCAGGCGCGCGATCCATCAGGACGCGCCGCTCTACACCGATCAGTCTACCGAGGCGCAGATTCTGGTCACCGGCATCAAGGTCGTCGATTTGCTGGCGCCTTACTCCAAGGGCGGCAAGATCGGCTTGTTCGGTGGCGCCGGTGTCGGCAAGACCGTGCTGATCATGGAACTCATCAACAACGTCGCCAAGGCGCACGGCGGTTACTCGGTGTTCGCCGGCGTTGGCGAGCGTACGCGCGAAGGCAACGACCTCTATCACGAGATGATCGACTCGGGCGTCAACAAGGACCCACACAAGGGTTCGGTCGAGGGCTCCAAGTGCGCGCTGGTGTATGGCCAGATGAACGAGCCGCCGGGCGCGCGCGCCCGCGTCGGTCTTTCCGGGCTGACGGTCGCCGAGTATTTCCGCGACCAGGGCCAGGACGTGCTGTTCTTCGTCGACAATATCTTCCGCTTCACCCAGGCCGGCTCGGAAGTGTCGGCGCTGCTCGGCCGCATTCCGAGCGCCGTGGGTTATCAGCCCACGCTCGCCACCGACATGGGCGCGCTGCAGGAGCGCATCACCACAACCCACAAAGGCTCGATCACCTCGGTGCAGGCCATTTACGTTCCGGCCGACGATTTGACCGACCCGGCGCCGGCCACATCGTTCGCGCACTTGGATGCCACCACCGTGCTGTCGCGCGACATTGCCGCCAAGGGCATTTATCCGGCGGTCGATCCGCTCGACTCCACGTCGCGCATGCTCTCGCCGCTGATTGTGGGCGAGGAGCATTACGGCGTGGCGCGCCAGGTGCAGCAGATCTTGCAGCGCTACAAGGCGCTGCAGGACATCATCGCCATTCTGGGCATGGATGAGCTGTCGGAAGAGGACAAGATCGCGGTGTCGCGCGCGCGCAAGATCGAGCGCTTCCTGTCGCAGCCGTTCTTCGTCGCCGAAGTGTTCACCGGTTCGCCCGGCAAGCTGGTCGATCTCGCCGACACCATCAAGGGCTTCAAGGGCCTTTGCGAAGGCAAATACGATCATCTGCCGGAAGCCGCCTTCTACATGGTTGGCACCATCGAAGAGGCGGTCGAGAAGGGCAAGAAGCTCGCGGCCGAAGCGGCGTAACCTTTATTTACCCTCCCCCTTGTGGGGAGGGTCGACTGCCTAAGCGGAGCGAAGGCAGTCGGGGTGGGGGTGCCGGTGTCCTTGTGATCACCCCCCTCCCCAATCCTCCCCCACAAGGGGGGAGGGAGCAGAGAGTTCGGAGCTAATCACTATGGCCACATTGCATTTCGAACTGGTGTCTCCCGAAAAGCTGCTGTTCTCGGGCGCGGTGGAGCAGGTCGACCTGCCGGGCGCCGAGGGCGACTTTGGCGTGCTCGCCGGCCATGCGCCGTTCGTCACCACGCTGCGGCCGGGAATTCTCACCGTTCATGGCGGCGACGAGGAACAGAAAATCGTCGTGCTGGGCGGGTTTGCAGAAATGTCGGCGGAAGGTCTCACCGTGCTGGCCGACATGGCCGAGGCGGCCGCCGATATCGACCGCGGCATGATTGCGACCCGCATCGGCGAACTCGAGCAGCGCATCGAAAAGACCGAACCCGGTTCCGAGCTCGACAAGCTGATCACGCGGCTCGATCACTTCAAGACCGTCGACCGGCATCTGACCGGCACGGCGATGCATTGAGCATCGACCGTTCGTCCCCGCGAAAGCGGGGACCCAGGGCATCAAGCTTTTGAGTTTAATAGAACTGGATTCCCGCTTGGGCGGGAATGAGCGGAGTTTGGACTGAGGTTCAAATTTTCGCGAACTTCCCGAACTCCGCGCACACCCGCTCATAGGTTTGCTGCTTGAACGGCACCACCAGTGCCGGCAATTCGCGTAATCCCACCCAGCGCCAGGCGATGAATTCCGGCTCGTGCCCGCCGGCGGGATTGGCGATGTCGATCTCGCTGTCGTTGCCGGTAAAACGCAGCGCATACCATTTCTGCTTCTGCCCGCGATATTTGCCGCCCCAGGCTTCGCCGATGATGTCGCGCGGAATGTCGTAGGCCAGCCACTCGGGGATCTCGCCGAGCTTTGTGACCGAACGAATATTGGTTTCCTCGAACAGTTCGCGCAGCGCGGCCTGGTAGGGATCTTCGTTCTCGTCAATGCCGCCCTGCGGCATTTGCCAGACATGGGTGGCGTCGATGTGCTCGGGACCGCTCGATCGCCGGCCGACGAAAACCAGGCCATCGCGGTTGAGCACCATGATACCGGCGCAGGGGCGGTAGGGCAGGGATTCGTAGGGGGGCATCGCTATCTCGTCATTCGGGTCGCGCGCAAAATGCGCGCGGACCGGAATCCATAACCCCGGTGGATGTCGGAATCGAGAGTTTTGTGGTTATGGATTCCAGGCTCGCGAGCCAAGGCTCGCGCCCCGGAATGACATCAAGACGACTTCGCCTTGATCGCCACCATGGTGATCGGCACCAGCACGAAGCCGCGGGCTTCCACTTTTTTCGCCCATTCGGCGATGCGTGCGATGGCGCCCGGCTGCGCGGTGGCCAGGCCCACGGCCGAGCCATTGTCGCGCGCCACCATTTCGAGGCGGGCGAGCGCGCGGTCGATTTCGACCGGCGTCGGCACCGCGTCAAGCACCAGATCGGTCTTGGCGAAGGGCAGATTGTGGCTGCCGGCAATCTGGCCGGCGACGCTGCGCGGCGAGGCGCTGTTGTCGACATAGATCAGCCCGCGCTTGGCGGTCTCGCGCAGCACCGGCGCCATCGCCGGCTCGAGGGCGGTAAAGCGCGCGCCCATATAGCTGGCGATCCCGACATAGCCCTGGAACCGGCTCATCAACCAATGCAGGCGGTCGATATTCTGGTCGGATGTCAGCGAGGTGAGCAGCGTTTGCGGGCCGGGATCGTTGTTGGGATAGTCGAACGGTTCCATCGGCACCTGCAGCAGCACCTCGTGATTTTCATCGCGCGCGCGCGCCGCCAGCTTTTCGAGATCGGCGCCGTAGGGCGCCAGCGCGAAGGTCACCGGCGCCGGCAGCTTGGCGAACGCATCGGCCGTGCCGGAAGCGCTGATGCCGAGCCCGCCGATCACGATGGCGATGCGCGGCAAATCTTTTCTGTTGGGCGGCAACTCGCGCGGATGCGCATAGAGCGCCGACGGGCGGGCGCCGTCCGGTCCAATCTTCGGGACTGCGCCATGCCGCGTGGTATCGAGCAGTTTCTGGTCGGCCGGCGCCTTCAGCGCGCCGCCGGTCGAATTGCCGGGAATGATCACATTCTGGCTCTTGCCGCTGGAGCCATCGATGATGGTGATCGTCTTGGCGCCGGGCGGTATGGCGGCATTTGCCGCGGCAGCCGCCGCGGCCGCCGCTGCCGCCGGATCGGGCGCCGTCGCGGCCGGGCCGTCATAGCGGGCATGCTGCTTGCCGTCGCCGTCGGCGGTCTGCTTGGCCTGGTTCGCCGCGGGCGGCTTGGCGGGGACTACCGCCACCGGCTCGCCGCCCAGCGGGTCGTTGACGAAAGTGGCCCAGGACACCACCAGCAGGCCGAACAGCGCCAGCGTGCCGGCCAGCAATTGCGGGCCGGCGACCGGAAACTTCAGCAGCCGCTTACGTTTGTCCTGGCCGGTTTTTTGGCCGAGCGGGGCGTTCAGGTCATCCGATTCCACGGGCCAGATCCTCGCGAATCAATGACCGACTCTAGCACGCGAGGATTCCCGGCTGTGGCCCACCATAAACGAACGGGGCGGCCCAAGGGCCGCCCCGCGCATTCGTAACAGGCCGCTGGCGCCTAGTTTGGCACCGCGGTCTTGGGATTCGGCGGGAACGCCGAATTGACCTGGGTACCGCGCAGCAGTTCCATGGCCATGTTGAGCGCCTTATCGTTCTTGGCGTCCGGCGGAATGTAGGACTGCGAGCCGGTCTGTTCCTTGCCTTCGGCGGCCTTGAGATGGCCGCGCAGCGAGGCCTCGCCCTTGGTGCTGGTGTCGGTCTTGGCCTTGATATCGTCCGGCACGTCTTGCAGCACTTCGATGTCCGGCGTGATGCCCTTGGCCTGGATCGAGCGGCCGGACGGCGTGTAGTAGCGCGCCGTGGTCAGCCGCAGCGCGCCATTGCCGGAGCCGAGCGGGATGATGGTCTGCACCGAACCCTTGCCGAACGAGCGGGTGCCGATGACGGTGACTCGTTTGTGGTCCTGCAACGCGCCGGCGACGATTTCGGACGCCGAAGCCGAACCGCCGTTGATCAGCACGATCACCGGCTTGCCGCCGGTGAGGTCGCCCGGCCTTGCATTGAAGCGCTGGGTCTCCTCGGCATTGCGGCCGCGGGTGGATACGATCTCACCCTTTTGCAGGAACGCATCCGATACCGAGATCGCCTGATCGAGCAGGCCGCCGGGATTGTTGCGCAGGTCGAGGACATAACCCTTGAGCTTGTCGTTGCTGATTTTCGCGGTGATGTCGACGATCGCCTTCTTGAGCCCTTCGGTGGTCTGTTCGTTGAACTGCGTCATGCGGATATAGCCGACATCGTCGCCTTCGATCTTCGAGCGCACCGCGCGTACGCGGATGACATCGCGCGTGATCGACAGTTCGAGCGGCTTCTCGGCGCCCTTGCGCATGACGGTGAGCTTGATCTTGGTGTTCACCGGCCCGCGCATTTTCTCGACCGCCTGGTTCAGGGTGAGACCCTGCACCTGCTCGTCGTCGAGCTTGGTGATGATGTCATTGGCAAGAATGCCGGCCCTGGCGGCGGGCGTCTCGTCGATCGGCGCCACCACCTTGATCAGGCCGTCTTCCATGGTGACCTCGATGCCGAGCCCGCCGAACTCGCCGCGGGTCTGCACCTGCATGTCCTTGAAGCTTTTCGAATCCATGTAGCTCGAATGCGGATCGAGCCCGACCAGCATGCCGTTGATCGCGGACTCGATCAGCTTGCTATCGTCCGGCTTCTCGACGTAGTCGGCGCGTACGCGCTCGAACACGTCGCCGAACAGATTGAGCTGACGGTAGGTGTCGGCGACGGCCGCCTTGGCGCTGGCGCCGAGTGCCGTCGTTTGCGGTTGAACCGCCAGCAGCGTCAATGCCGCTCCTGCCGCCGCGCCGAGAAGTATGAGTGAGGTCTTGCGCATTATCCGCGAACCTTTTCGCCTTCGCCAGCTGCCCACCATGGGCCTGGATCAACGGGAATCCCGTCCTTACGAAACTCGATATAAAGCACCGGTTGGCTGGAGCCTGTCGCAAGGATAGCGGCGATATGGGAGCCGCTCCCCATCACCGCAACCGGTTCTCCGGTCAGCACGAACTGTCCGAGATCAACTGATATCCGATCCATCCCAGCGAGCAAGACATGATACCCGCTGCCGACATTAAGGATCAAGAGTTGTCCATAGGAACGGAACGGCCCGGCATAGACCACCCAGCCGTCGGCCGGGGCGGTAACCTGCGCGCCGGCGCGGGTGGCGATGGAAACGCCCTTTTCCAGCCCGCCGGCCCCGTCGGGAGCCCCGAATTCCTTCAATTTAACCCCATTAACCGGGATTGGAACCTGTTTGTGCAGGGATGCGAAGGCTATGGCCGGGGCCAGCCGGCCCGGATCGCGAAACGCCGATAAAGCAGGGCGGCTGTCGCTGCGGGCGGCCTCGCGGGTTTCGCGAACCGCCGGGTCGAGGCCCTGCTCCAGCTTGGCGATCAAATCTTTGAGATTATCCACCTGGTGCGCCAAACCGGCGGCGCGCGAGCTTTCGGCCGCGAGCGCCTGCTCGCGCTCGGCCTGCTGTTTTTGACGTTCCTCAATCAGCGCAGTCATGCGCGCGCGCTCGGCCCCGAGCGAGGCAATTTCGGCGTTCAGCTGGCTGCGTTCGGCGGCGATTTTCTTGCGCAGGCTCAGCAGCTCGCTGAGGTCGCTGGCGAGCGCTTCCACCTCGTGCCGCATTTCCGGCAAAACGGCGCCGAGCAGCATGGCGGTGCGCACCGATTGCAGCGCGTCTTCCGGACTTGCGATCAGCGCCGGCGGCGGACGGCGGCCGATGCGCTGCAGCGCAGACAGCACTTCGCCGATTACCGCGCGCCGGCCCTCGAGCGATTTGCGAATGCTGGCCTCGTTGGCGTCGAGCGGCTTGAGACGGGCTTCGGTGTCGGCGACCTTGGTTTCGACGCCGCGCAGCCGGGCGGCGGTGTCGATCAGATCCTGGTTGAGCTTGCTGCGGTCGGCGCCGAATTGTTCGATCTCGCGCTTGAGCACCGCTTCGGTTTCGGCCGATTTGCGTTGCGCCTCGCGCGCGGCATCCAGTTCCTGATCGTGCTGCTTGAGCGCGTCCAGCGCTTCGGGCTGGGCGGCTTTGTCCTGCGCCGCCACCGGCCCGGCTGCCAAGGCGAAAATCAGCCCCGCTGCCAGCGCGGAGCCGAGATTGAGGGCGTACATTCGGCAAATCATCGCAGCCAAGTTACGCCCGCGGGTTCCAACGGCAAGATCAATTAATCGGCAGTTATTGCGCCGGGATTAAGGCCGGCATTCTTATCCCTCCCCGCGAAGCGGAGAGAGATAAGAATTCACGCCCGGTGATAGGGATGCCCGGTCAGGATCGTGGTGGCGCGGTAGAGCTGTTCCAGCAGCATCACGCGCACCAGCTGGTGCGGCCAGGTGGCGGCGCCGAACGCCAGGCGCAGCTCGGCCTTGTCGCGCAGGCTCGCCGCCAAGCCGTCGGCACCGCCGATTAAAAAGACCACTGCCGGCCGGTCGTTGGCGCGCCATTTGGCAAGATGGGCGGCGAGGCCGGCGCTGTCGAGATTCACCCCGCTTGAATCGAGCAGCACGACCGGCGCGCCGGGCGGAATGATATTGGCGAGCGCGATCGATTCCTCCAGCATGCGCTTGCCCGCATCGGCCGCGCGGCTTTCGCGGATTTCGACGATTTCGACGTCGCGCAGGCCGAGATTGCGGCCGGTTTGCGCCGTGCGCTTAGCGTAGCGCTCGGAAAGTTCGGTTTCCGGGCCCCGCTTCAGGCGTCCGACGGCGGCGACGACAATACGCATTATGCGGCCAAGACTATCATTTTCGCCGCCGTTCGTCCGGTTTTCGCCAAAACGCGGGCATTTCGCGCATTGTGCGCCTTTTGCCCGCCTTAATTGACCGATGCGCGGAAAAGATAGTGGGCACAGAGGGAACCGATGACCGGCCCGGGCGGTTGATACCAGGTCCAGCCCCAGGCGGTTGGAATTACCCAACAAATGGAGCTACCGATGCAAGCCAGATCTCTGGGATTAATGATGCTGCTCGCCGCCGTGGCAATGCCAGTGGCGGCGCAGGCGCAGGGCACCGTGCGCGGCATGGAACGCGGCGCGGCGCAAGGTGAACGCGACGCCGGCCCGATTGGCGCGGTGGTCGGCGGCACACTCGGCGCGGTCGCCGGAACGGTCGGCGGCATTCTTGGCGTCGAGGATCGCCCGCGCTTTCGCACCTATGTGGTGAACGAGCGGCTGCCGTCCTATCACTATGAAAGCGATTTCCGCGTCGGCGCGGTGCTGCCGGAAACCGGCGTCACATATTACGACGTGCCGGCCGATTACCACGTGACCGGCTACCGCTACACCTACGTAAACGATCGTGCCGTGCTGGTCGATCCGCGCACGCGCCGGATCGTGCAGATCGTCGACTAAGAAGCTTCCGATCATAGACATTGAAAGGGACCAACCCATGTTGAAAATCATTACTGTTGCGACCGTTGCCGCCTTGGCATTGGTTGTCACCGCCACGCCCAAACCCGCGTTGGCGGAAAACGGCCAGATCACGGCCGGCGTCATCGGTGGACTCGCGGTCGGCGCGATCGTCGGCTCGCAAATGAATCGCGGTGACGGCTATGGTTATGGCTACGGCTATCGCCATCGCGCCTACTACCGCGATTGCCGCATCGAGCGGCGGGACTTCGAGGATCGCCGCGGCCGTCTTCATATCCGCCGCGTTCGCGTCTGCGACTAATCTTTCAAACTGTCGCGCGTTAAGCCCGCCGCGTCCCCCGCGCGGCGGGCTTTTCGTTAGGCGGCGCGCCGCGTTCAAAGGCACGGCGGCCTGCTCGATTGTCGCGGCCTCGAACATGGCGCCGCAGAAATAGCGGGTCTGGAGGCGTCATCCGCCGCGCCAGGTCCGCAACTTGTCCGTATCGTGGCCGCAACGTGTCCGTTGAGCCCCGATGACACGCATTCGCCGGCGCCGGTATTTACGCGATCAGGCGCCCCACATCTTTTCCAGATTGTAGAAGTCGCAGTGCGGGGCGGCATAGGTGGCCGATCGCTCCGCCTTCACTTGATCTGCGATGCTTCCTGCAGAAGTTTTTCCGCCTGCTTGCTGAAGGTGTCATTCAAGGCGCTTGCATCGCAGGTCTTCGGGCACTGGCGCCGGAAATTCGCCATGCGCCCCCGCTCATAGGCCACGGCATAACACTTTTCGATGCGGGCACCCGCGCGATTAAACCGCTCAAACAATGGCGTCAGCTCTTCGACCGAGGACGGATCGAGCTTTCTCTTCACAGACGCGTCGAACGACTGTGACAAGCTGCTCTCGAGCGATTTGACCACCGACAACTCGGCTTCGCATACTTGCCGAAGACTATGCTCCACCTTCTCCGTCCAAAACCGCGCAGAGATTGGCACCCGCTTTAGAACAGGATCGTTGGCCGCAGCCCATTGACCGCTGTCGATGAAGTGGCTGAGCAAAGCGCGCCGGCGCGCGACCGTTGCGTCGATATGAGGCGCGGGCCCGGCCGGAGCTGGCGCCTGAGATGCGCTTCTCGTCCTGTCGACTCCGGCATACCAGACCGCCCAGCAGCCATCGAGACAAAAGGCGTGCTCTTTGGCCACCGGCAACAGAAGATCCTTGCGCGTTTTAAATAGCCGCAATCCGCCATCAAGCGGTGAAAACGGAGCAACCGCGGCCGGGCTGTTACCGGCGGAACGCGCAAGTGCAACCGGTTCTCTCCAAAACGTCGCGAAGTCTGGACTATAGACAAAGCGGGGGCCCCGCACGGCGCTGGTCTTCAAAGCAAAAGCGCGGACGATCAATGCCATCTTGGCTTCTTCGACGAGGTTGCTGCCATCGAAGGCTAGATAAAGCACGGCAAGCCCGCCTTGCCCCGCGACGATCTTGCCGAGCAGAGCCTCGGCGTCGCCCGAGCCGATGCTGCCATTGACGATCAGCGCCCGGCATGATTGGAGATTCGGTAGCCGGCGTTGCGCGGGTTTAAAATAGTCGAAATAAGCATTCGGATCGTCATTGAAGATCGGCAGAATGTTGGCGTAGCGGGACGGCTCGACGCAATTGAATGTCAACGTCGCGGCAGCCGTGCCCGGCATGATCGCCGACGACAGCAACGCGGCGAGCAGCGGCAGAATAAACGTCTTGGTCCGCATCGATCCGTCCCTTAACAAGCGGCCACGCAACGATCCTTCAATGTGATGTCTTTCGAATATCGACAAGCTTCTTGGCGATTAATGCGTCGAGCTGCTTCCGATCGCAGCCTTTTGGACATAAACCGGTGAACGCAGTCAGCCGTTCGCGCTCGTTGATGGCTGCCATGCACTGTTCCACCGCGATGCGGCGCATGCGGACATGGCCAGCCATGCGGTGCAGGCGATCAAGGTCGATGGAGGGTCCGTAAAACGTGTTCAGAAATTTAAAATCGGCGTTACTTGCCTCTATCTGCTTTTCGAGGCGAGTAAGCTGATCGCCGTCCGCGCCGCATTTTGTAATAAAAAGGTCGGCCATATGCCGTGAATGACGATTGATCGGAAGCGGCGTTACGATTTGAGAAGCGGTCATTAAGTACATCCGCATGAAATCGGGCCCGGCATCCATGTACTTATAGTACGCGACGAGAAAATCGTCGGTTCCGGTCAAGCCTTCGTCCATTTGCCCCAAGGTTTTGTTTGACGAGTTGTGCGCGCGGTGCACGCGTGAAATGCCGATACGGTCGATGCCGCCGGCGTGAATCTGCGTGCAGGCCGACGCGCAAAACATTTCCCCGCCGGTCATCTTGATCGGCGGCAGTTTGGCGATCGACGCGCGATACGCCTCCCATCCGGCGGCCGTCGGTGAATTGGCGGGCATGCTTTCGGACGCCGGCAGATGGTCCGGCGGCGGTATGGCGAAATCCGGCTGATATTCCATCACGCCATTTCGCTGTGCCGCCGCATAGGTCTTGAGCCAGAAGCTCCGGGCCAGAACACCCGTGTTGACGCCAACAAAGACCTTGCCGCCGCCGGATCGAAGATAAAGCGCGGCAAGCCAACCATGGTTTTCGCCGATAATGTTCATGACCTTGGCGATATCGGTCCTGTCTTTAAGTGGGCCCTCGATCAGCGCCGCCCGGCAATATTGCGGACGGGGCAACTGACCGGCCGGCCAGTTGAGATAGGCCGCGAACTTTTTAATATCGCCGTCGAATAATCGAACCAGGTGCTGGTATCGCGAAGCCTCGATGCAGCGGACTTCGAAAGCCGAAACGCGCTCGGTCGCGGCCAGCAGGCCGATCGCCACAATGGCGAGAAAGCGAGCAATGCGTACCACTTATTGCCCCCGCGTAATTCTCAGCCAACAGCATACACGCTTTTGGCTTCGCAAGTTCGCGTCCTGGGAAATTATAGATCGTGCAATGCGGCCGGCGCGCGCCGACCCCGGCGAAATACCCGTTTTAATTCCGGATCGCGTGCGGCGCCGGCTATTGCGCGATCAGGCGCCCCACATTTTTTCCAGATTGTAGAAGTCGCGCACTTCGGGGCGGAACACGTGCACGATCACGTCGCCGGCGTCGATCAGCACCCAGTCGCCTTGCCGCATGCCCTCGACGCGCACGCCGGTTAGGCCGGCGGCGTGCAGGCCCTTGATCACGTTGTCGGCGACCGAGCCGACATGGCGCTGCGACCGTCCGCTGGTCACCACCATGTAATCGCCAATCGATGATTTGCCGGTGAGATCGATGGTGACGCTGTCCTCGGCCTTGATGTCTTCCAGGCGCGCGAGGACAATGCGCAATGTCTCCTTGGCACTTGGTCGCTCTGAAGCACTTGGCCGCTTGGAGACGGGGCCGGGCGAACGACGTGTTGCCCGAGAGACTGCATGTGTTGCCAGGGGTCTTATCCTTTCGGTTCGTTGCGCCCGGTTCGACGAAATTGCCCGGCTCGAGCCGGGGTCGCGATCACGCTAGACATCGGCAGGATAGCTATTTTGCCCGTTTCTTTCCACCCTTGACGCCGGCTTTGCGTTTGCGACTTTTGGAGGCGGTCTTGGCTCGGGAAGTTCCCGGTTGCCGCCGCAAGGCGCGCAGCGCCGTGGAGGACAATGCCGATTTGAGTCCATGCAGGAACGCCCAAGCCGGCGCGTGACGGCCGGGCAGCGTGGCGGCGGCGTGTTCCGGAATGCGGGCGCGGCTGAGCGCCTGGCCCGCCGGACTGGCGGTAGCGTAAAGGCTTGGCCCCAGGCGGTCGACCACCACGATGGGCACCAGCTTCGCTATTCCGCGCCATTTCTGCCAGCGGTGAAAGCTCCGCAAGTTATCCGCGCCCATGATCCAGACGAATCGCACCCGCGGGCAACGGGCCAGCAACCAGAGAATCGTATCGTAAGTATATCGCGTATTGATGACAGCTTCGAGACCGGTGACATCGATGCGCGGATGATCGGTCAGCGCGCGGGCGGCGGCGATGCGCTCGGCGAGCGGCGCGAGACCGCGCGTGTTCTTGAGCGGATTGCCGGGGGTGACCAGCCACCAGACGCGGTCGAGCTTGAGCCGCTTGAGCGCGAGCAGGCTGGCGCCGAGATGCGCCAAATGCGGCGGGTCGAAGGTGCCGCCGAACAGGCCGATCCGCATGCCGGGCGCGTGCGGAGGCAGAGCGCGCTCTGAACGGGCGAGTTCGGGTGCGGTCACGGGCGGATCTGACCGCTTCCGCGGATGCGGTATTTGAAAGTGGTGAGCTGTTCGACGCCGACCGGGCCGCGCGCATGCAGGCGCCCGGTGGCGATGCCGATCTCGGCGCCGAAGCCGAATTCGCCGCCGTCGGCGAACTGGGTCGAGGCATTGTGCAGCACGATGGCCGAATCCACCTCGCGCAGGAATCGCTCCGCCGTCGCCCGGTCGTCGGTGACGATGGCGTCGGTGTGGTGCGAACCGTAGCGCTCGATGTGCTCGATGGCGGCGGCAACGCCATCCACCACTTTGGCGGCGATGATGGCGTCGAGATATTCGGTCGCCCAGTCCTCCTCGGAGGCCTGCTTGACGCGGCTATCGATTGCCTGCGTCGCCTTGTCGCCGCGAATTTCACACCCCGACTCGATCAGCATTTCGATCAGCGGCTTGAGATGCGTGGCGGCGGCGGCGCTATCGACCAGCAGCGTCTCGGCCGCGCCGCAGACGCCGGTGCGCCGCATCTTGGCGTTGAGCACGATCTTCTTGGCCATATCGAGCACGGCCGCCTTGTCGACATAGACATGGCAGACGCCTTCCAGATGCGCGAACACCGGCACGCGCGCTTCCGCCTGCACGCGGGCGACCAGGCTCTTGCCGCCGCGCGGGACGATCACATCGATATTGCCGTCGAGTCCGGCCAGCATCAGACCGACCGCGGCGCGGTCGCGCGTCGGCACCAGTTGAATGGCGGCCTCGGGCAGGCCGGCCTCGCGCAGACCCTGTTCCAGCGCCGCATGAATGGCGCGGCTCGATCTTGAACTGTCGGAGCCGCCGCGCAGGATCGCGGCATTGCCGGATTTCAGACAAAGCACGCCCGCGTCGGCCGTCACATTCGGCCGGCTCTCATAGACGATGCCGATGACGCCGAGCGGTACCCGTACCCGCTCGATTTTCATGCCGTTCGGGCGCGTCCAGGATTCGGTGACGGCGCCGACCGGGTCTTGTAGCGCAAGCACCGCCTCGATTCCGGCGGCAATGGTTTCCACGCGGCCTGCATCGAGCGTCAGCCGGTCGAGCAAGGCGCCGGACACGCCGCCGCTGAGCGCCTCGGCGACATCCTCGGCATTGGCGGCGAGAATCCTGGCTTTTTGCGCCCGGATGGCGGCTGCCATCAGCTCCAAAGCGCGGTTTTTTTGCGCCGCCGGCGCCAGCGCCAGCACCCGCGCAGCGGTACGGGCATCCCGGCCGATCTTGCCCATGGCCGCGGCCAGATTGGCATCCGCCAAGGCGTGGGCCTTGGACGGGGCCATACCCCCGGTTCCTTCAATGCTTTTCAGCGGCGCGGTCATAATCGCAATGCCCGTCAGACCCCATCGTCAGGGTGGATTTCCTAACACGCCGGAGTTCGCCCGGCGAGGTGGCCCGCAGGGGCCGATCCGGCCGCGCTTTCCGGGGAACCTGGGGATAGCGTGGATAACCGCAAGTAGCCGGGAACCGGTCAATTGACTTCCACATTGAGATGCGAGGGTCGCGGTGTCTTTGGTTGCGCATGATCTTTTCCGAAAACCGGGTCCACTTTTCGGGATCATGCGCGTGGAGGGTTTTATGCCTTACAGCTTAGATCGTCTTCCCAGCCGGTTTCCGGTCGGAACCAAGTTCGTGATCGAAGGAAAGCGCGGCGGGGACGGCGAGGCGCAGGTTTTCAGCCGACATCTCGAGTTCCCCGACGGAACTTTAGTGCGGCTGCCGGCGCGGCCGGGCCCGCTCGAATCCGCACCCGTCGGCCGCCGCATCCGCCGGCCGGGCTCACGCGGCCACTGACCCAGCCCCTGCGGCTCGGCCCGCCGGACCGGCCTCGGCCAATGGCCTACCGGCCAGCGGGGCGGTCGGCCAGGCGGGTCTTGTGCAAAAATAGGCAAAAAAAACGGGGCCCGAAGGCCCCTGGGGGAAGTTGCCGGCTCGAGCGCCGTAATGGCGCCGTCGGGTTCAGTCGCGTTTTGGCGGCCCGGGCGAGGGGGGGACCTCAAACTTAGCAACCCCGGCCGTTGCGGTGTTTATGCGCGCAGTGGAAATCGTCCGGGGCGCCGGCGCAATCGGCCAAATTGTCGCGCGGCGGCCGGTCGCGCCGTTTTGCCGGGGCTTACGCGGATCGTGACACAAACGGAAACCCCAGCCTCCGGGGGCTGGGGTTAACGGGCGATCGGTTAATCGCCTTCAAGGCTGCGTCTTCACGGCTGCGTCGTCGAAGATGGTTCAGGTCGCTCGCGTCGTGCCAGGACAACGCCGGCATCGCCGCCAAGTTCCCCAAGAACCGGGTTCATGTTCTCAGTAGCAGCCAGGCTCGCCGAGGCCCGGCCGCGAGGGTCGGCTCACTCTCCGCCCAGCACCAGATCGTCGCGGTGGATCATCTCGGTGCGGCCGGAAAATCCGAGAATACCCTGCACGTCGGCCGACGAGTGGCCCTTGATCTTGTCGGCGTCGTCGGCGTCATAGGCAATCAGCCCGCGCCCGATCTCGGCGCCGTCCGGCCCGCGCACGACCACCGCGTCGCCGCGCCCGAAGGCGCCCTCGATGCGCACCACGCCGGCCGGCAGCAGGCTTTTGCCGGAGCGCAATGCCTTGACCGCGCCGGCGTCGATTACGAGCGCGCCGCGCGGCTCCAAGGAGCCGGCGATCCATTTCTTGCGCGCGGTCACCGGATTGGCCGGCGTCAGGAACCAGGTGCAGGGCGCGCCTTGCGCGATGCGCGCCAGCGGATGCGGAACGCGGCCGGAGGCGATTGCCATGTGGGCGCCGGCGGTGGTGGCGATCTTGGCCGCCTCGATCTTGGTCAGCATGCCGCCGCGCGCATGGGCGGAGTGCGAGACGCCCGCCATCGCCTCGATTTCCGGCGTGATGCGCGCCACCAGCGGCACCAGCCGCGCGTCGCCGCCGGCCAGCGGCGGCTTGTCGTACAGCCCGTCGACGTCGGACAGCAGCACCAGCAAGTCGGCGCTCATCATGGCGGCGACGCGCGCGGCCAGCCGGTCGTTGTCGCCATAGCGGATCTCGCTGGTGGCGACGGTGTCGTTCTCGTTGATCACCGGCACCGAGCGCCATTCCAGCAGCTTATCGACTGTCGAGCGGGCGTTGAGATAGCGGCGGCGCTCTTCGGTGTCGCCCAGCGTGAGCAGCACCTGGCTGGCGGCGATGCCGTGCGCGCTTAAGGATTCCGACCAGGCGCGCGCCAGCGCGATCTGCCCGACCGCGGCGGCGGCCTGCGCCTCCTCCAGCTTGAGCGTCCCGGCCGGCAGCTTGAGTACGGCGCGGCCGAGCGCGATGGCGCCGGAGGAGACTACCAGCAGGTCGCGCTTCTCCTTGTGGAGCGCGGCGATATCGGCGGCGAGCGCGGACAGCCAGTCGCGGTCGAGCTGGCCGGCGGCCTGGTCCACCAGCAGCGAGGAGCCGACTTTGACCACGATGCGGTGGAAGTTTTTGAGCGAAGGCGTTTTGGGCATGGCGGTGACGATGACGCGTTAATGGCGCGGGTTGTGTAGCATGGCAGAAGATGCGCCGTCAGGGGCCGAGCCGCCCGCCCCGCTACTCGCCGACGCGATCCACCTGCACCTGCGCCAAGCCGTCGTAGGTGTCGAAGCCGAGCGCCGACGCGCCGGCCGGCGTCAGATCGATCACCCGGCCGTTAACGAACGGGCCGCGATCGTTGATGCGCACCACCACGCTGCGGCCGTTGCGCGTATTGGTCACGCGCACATGCGTGCCGAACGGCAGCGTGCGGTGCGCGGCGGTCAGTCCGCGCGGCGAGGCGCGTTCGCCGTTTGCGGTCAATTCGCCGTCATAGGCGTAGATCGACGCGATCCCGGATTGCGCCCGCGCCATAGGCGCGCCGGCAACCATCAGCAGCACGCCGCAGAAAATTGCGGCAAAACGCCCAGCCATTCGCAAACCTCGGATTGGCCCCCCGGCCGGCGCGGGTGGTAGCGTGCCTGCGTGCGTTTTGACGGCGGGATTATGGTCATTTGGCGATCAGGCGGCCCCGGCGCCAAAGGCGTCAAGTTCCATCCGCGCTGCCGTTCGGCCTGCGAATTTCCTTAGCCGCCGGCGTGGAACCGGGCCTAATATCCACCCGTTGCCGCCTCGACCAGGTGCCGCCAATGGCAGACCGGACACCGCGTTTTCTCTTCCACGGCACCGTCCTGCTGGTTGCCGCCGGCAGTGTGGTGTTCGGGCTCGACTGGCAATCGGCGCCGATGCCGCCGATGCCGCAGATCACGGTCGTAGCCAGCGCGCCGCCGGTCATAGCCGTCAGCCCCGGCGCCGCGCCGATCCCGCCTGCGCCAAATCCGGTCACGCCGCGCGTGGCCGCGCCCGCCAGGCCGGCGCAAGCCGGCAATCCAACAATGCCGGCGCAAGCCGGCAATCCAACAAGGCCGGTCGCCACCGTTCGGCCGCTTGCCGCCGCGCCGGCGCAACCGAAATGCGACGTGGCGGCCTGCGCCGCCGCCTATCGCACGTTCCGGGAATCGGATTGCACCTATAACCCGAGCTACGGCCCGCGCCGGCTGTGCACCAAGGGCGTGGCGCCGGTCGCGGCCGCGCCGGCGCCGGATGTGCCGCCGGCGATAGCCAACGCGGAAGCGGATGCCGATGCGCCGTCCAATGCGCGCTGCAACGTCGACGCCTGCGCCTCGGCCTATGTTTCGTTCAGCGCGTCGGATTGCAGCTACCAGCCGAATTACGGCCCGCGCCGGATGTGCACGAAATAACGCCGGGCGATTTTCGTTCCATCGCCGGTTCCGGGTGCGGACCCGGCAAATGACGTACCGAAGCGGAACTGTCGCATTGCTCCCGGCGTTGCTGACGCACAAGGTATCATTCTGGGGCGAGCCATGAAGTTCCTGGTCTACGTTGTCGTCCTGACGGTTTCGGTGAGCACCATCCTGCTCGAGCTGCACTGGCTCACCTCGCCGCCGCCGCACCCCAAGCCCGCCATCCATGCGGCGGTCGCGCCAGCCGCGCGCGCAAAGCCGGATGGCCCGAACCGCGAGCTGAGTCCGGTCTATCCGACCCTGGCCGGCGCGCCGCGCACGGTCGAGGCGGCAACCGGCGCCACGCAGCCGGCTGCAGGCGCCGGCGACGCGCCGCCGCGGCCAACCGTCGCGGCTACGGCCGGTCCCGCCGCCGCGGAGACCGCCGGCGTGGCGACGCAAGATCGCTTGCAAGCGCGAAAGCCCGCAGCGGAGACCACCGGCATGGCGGCGCCAGTTACTGAAAAATTAAAACCGTCGGCCTCGGATGCCGAGCCCGTCACCACCGCCGCCGTGGCGAATTCGCGCGCCGGCGCGGAGGCTAATGCGTCAGAGGTCAAACCGCTGGAGGCCAAACCGCTGGAGGCCAAGCTGCTGGAGGCCAAGCCGCCGGCCACTCCTGCGGCCAGCGCGCGCCTATGCAACGTCAGCGCCTGCGCGAGCGTCTATCGCTCGTTCCGCGAATCCGATTGCAGCTATCAGCCCTATGGCGGCGCCCGCCAGGTCTGCGACAAGCCGCCGGCCGAGACACGACGCGTCGCGCGCGACGCCGCCGAATCGTCGCCGCGCCGGCTGAGTCGGGATGCCGGGCGGCGCGACGTTGAGCGCGCGGTGCGGCACTTGACCGAGCGCAATACGGCCGATGCCTACACGGACGACGAGCCCGTACGCGAGATCGTGGTGCGCCGGCCGCGCTGGCATTGGCGCTGGTAGCCGCGCGCTAATTCAGACGCGCCGCTAGAGTCTGATCCAGTCAATCTGGATCAATTACGTCCATAACGTTTTTTTTTGCGCATGATCTTATCCGAAAACCGGTTCCCACTTTTCGGGATCATGCGCTAGCGCTGCGCGATCTTTTCCAGTTGCGGCTTGGCGTCCTTGCGCTTGCGCGCCGCCAACTGCTGGCTAACCCGTTTGTCTGCTGCCTTGCCGCTGTGTCCGGCGGCGTCGGCTACGCCCTTCGCCGGCGCAGCCGCGGCGAGTTGCGTGCGCGGCGACGGCATCGGCAGCGGAATTGTATCCGGGCCGTATGAAGCATACAGGCCGGCCGCTTCCTGGCATGGCGCGCGGCGCGGCAGCCGCTGGCTGGGTTGCGTCGCGGAGGCGCGCTTCCACGATTCGGCCGGGTGCCCGGTGATGATCTTGACGTAATTCTCAGTCTCGCTGGGCAGCTTGATCCTGGCTTCATCCTTCTTGCCGAGCTTTTTGGCGGCGGCTGTTTTCGCGTCGGGCTCTTTGGCGATCCTTTTCTCGAGCCAATCCTGCACGCGCTTGGGCCCGGCATTGTAGGCGGCGGCGGCCAGCCCGAGATTGCCGAATTGCGAAACCAGATTGCGCAGCAGCCGGGCCGACGCCGGGATTGCCTGCAATGGATCGAATGGATTTTGCAGGCCCATGCTGGCCGCGGTTTCCGGCATGAATTGCGCGATGCCTTGCGCGCCGGCCGAACTCACGATTTCTGGCTGGAAGCCGCTTTCCTGAAACAACAGGCTAATGAAAAACGGAATTGGCAGATCGTTACTTTGCGCAGCTTTGGTCAGGGTATCGCAGATTTCCCGATGCGTGCGGTGCACAACTGGCTTGGGTATCGGCGGCAACGGGATCGGCAGGGCAGCGGCTTGGTCGCCGGTGGCTTCGACGCCGGTGATGGGGGCTTCGCGCGCGATTTCGGCCCCGCTCATGTCGACCTGCATATCGGCGCGCACTGGTTCGACATAGCGGGGCTCAGACGCCGCCACCGGCGCCGCCGCTTTATTCTCGCGCTTGGGAACGCTGTAAAACTCGTCGAGGGTCATTCCGGAATCGGAGCCCGTCGCGTTCGACCAAGCCATCACACAGATACAGGCGGGCACGAACAGATGCCGCATTATTTGGCAACCTCAAAAGCTGCTGCGCCGCCTTTGCGGACGCACTGGGACGTGATGGAAGGACTGCCCCTTCGCCGCGGCGATATCTCAATCAAATAGGACAGATTTGCGGCGCGCGAAGCAAGGAGTGTGCCGTGTTGTTGCCGCAGTTCCATCGGCAAAAAGTTCCGTCGTGCCGAATACGCGGCTAACGGCCGCCGCAGCCTTTTAGTAAATCACCACGCTGCGGATCGACTTGCCTTCGTGCATCAGATCGAAGGCGTCGTTGATCTTGTCGAGCGGCATGGTGTGGGTGATCAGGTCGTCGATGTTGATCTTGCCGTCCATGTACCAGTCGACGATCTTGGGCAAGTCGCTGCGCCCGCGCGCGCCGCCAAACGCCGTGCCGCGCCAGACGCGGCCGGTGACCAATTGAAATGGCCGCGTCGCGACCTCCTGGCCGGAGCCGGCAACGCCGATGATGATGCTCTCGCCCCAGCCGCGGTGGCAGCACTCCAGCGCTTGCCGCATCACATGCACATTGCCGATGCACTCGAATGAGAAGTCGGCGCCGCCTTGGGTGAGATCGACCACGGCTTGCACGGTTTTGTCTTTGCCGACCTCATCCGGATTGATGAAATGCGTCATGCCGAATTTTTCAGCGATGGCGCGTTTGGCCGGATCGGTGTCGATGCCGATAATCTTGTCGACGCCGACCATGCGCGCGCCCTGGATGACATTGAGCCCGATGCCGCCGAGCCCGAATACCGCGACGTTTGATCCTGGCCAGACCTTGGCGGTGTTGATGACGGCGCCGATGCCGGTGGTGACGCCGCAGCCGATATAACAAATCTTGTCGAACGGCGCGTCCTCGCGCACTTTGGCCAGTGCGATCTCCGGCAGCACGGTGAAATTCGAAAAGGTCGAGCAGCCCATGTAATGGAACACCGGATCGCCGTCGCAGCGGAATCGAGAAGTGCCGTCAGGCATGACGCCCTTGCCCTGGGTGGCGCGGATCGCGGTGCACAGGTTGGAACGGCGCGACAGGCAGGTTTTGCATTGCCGGCATTCCGGCGTGTAGAGCGGAATGACGTGATCGCCTGCTTTCAGCGTGGTCACGCCGTCGCCGATCTCGCGCACCACGCCGGCGCCTTCGTGGCCGAGGATGGCCGGGAAAATGCCTTCCGGGTCGGCGCCCGACAGCGTGTAGGCGTCGGTATGGCAGACGCCGGTCGCCATGATTTCGACCAGCACCTCGCCGGCTTTCGGGCCTTCAATGTCGATTTCCTCGATGGTCAGCGGCGCACCCGCTTTCCAGGCAACCGCGGCGCGGGTTTGCATGAATTTCTCCTGGCTCGCCTGCTCTTACATCGCCCGGCGCGGCGCTGCCTGCAACAGGTCCTGAAGCTGCTGCGTATAGAAACTGGCAATGCCGGTGGTGAGGTGGCCGCGCGTCCGATCGCTCGCCGGGATGAGATACAATTTGCCGTTTTTCACGCGCTTGAGCGCGGCGTCCATCACGCCGGTTTCCGGCGGATTGCGCTCGTCGTCGGCGGCATTGATCGCCAGCACCGACGCCTCGATGCGCTCGAGGGCGGGTGCGGCGTCGTAATCGGCGGACGATCCCCAGGCCCAGAGAAAATCATTGGCGTCGGCCTTCATCGGGGCGGCGAGGCGGCTGTCCACCAGTTTGTCGGCCTGCGCGCGCGTCGGCGCCAGCTTCTGGTAATTCAGCGTGCCGCCGGCGGTAGCGATGCCGAAAAACACGCTGGCCAATTTCATGGCGTGCGGCTGTTCGGTGTAATTGCCACCGTTGTAGCCGGGGTCGTTTCGGATGCTCTCGATCAGCATTCGCCGCAGCATCCAGTTGCGGCTAGCCATCGCGGTCGGCTGTGCCGCCATGGGCACCAGCGCGTCCATGTAGCCGGGATATTTCTCGCCCCAAAGCCAGGCGTGCATGCCGCCCATCGAATTGCCGATGATCAGGCGGACATGATGCACGCCGAGCCCTTGATCGAGCAGGAGATGCTGCGCCTCGACCATGTCGGCGTAATCGTATTGCGGAAATTTTGCTTTCAGGCCGTCCGAGGGCTTCGAACTTTTGCCGTGGCCGATGCTGTCCGGAATGATGACGAAATACTTGGCGGCGTCGAGCGGTTGGCCCGGCCCGAACAAGGCACCGGCGAAGCCGGGCGAGAGCATGCTTTGCGCCGAACCGCCGGTGCCGTGCAGCACGACGACCGGGATTCCACTCGGTTCGCCCACGGTGGTGTAATGCAGGTGCAGTTCCGGCATTACCTCGCCGGTGTGGAATTTGAAGTTCTTCGCGATCCATTCGCCCTGCTTGGGCGCGGGATAGTCGGTCGCCATCGCGGCAAACGAGACAAGCGCGAATGCGAGCGCGGCAACAGCTTTGAAGAGCTTCATGGCATTTCCCCAGTGGCGTTCTTTTTAAAAGACTACATCAACGCAGAGCGTCCGGGCAGGGGGCCAAATCGAATTACGGCTGCCAAGCTTCTTTTTTGCTTGCGGCGTGTCGGTGTCGGCGCGGGCTTGGTCGATGTATTTCCATAGCGCGCGCAGGGCTGTCCGCACGGTGTCGCAGACGCGGGTGACCATCATCTCGACCAGCACCTCGCCGGCTTTCGGGCCTTCGATCTCGATGGTCTCGATGGTGAGTGGCTCGCCTGCCTTCCAGGCCATCGCGGCGCGGGTTTGCATCGAGATTTCCTCCACTCGTTCACAATTCCAAGCTAACTACATACAATGAATTGCGTCGAATGCCCGGCATAATTTTAAAAGGAAATGGAATGCTCGCAAAGACGTTCGGGCTTTTGATTGCTGCCGCCGTTCTCGGCCCGCCGATGGCGGCCAATGCGAAGCCTAAACAGGTGTTCGTCGTCGCCCATGTTGCGGCAAACCAGGGCTGGCAAAAAATGCGCCTTACACTTGGCGGCAAAGGGGTTCTCCATTTCAAGGCCGATGGGAAGTGGATATTCAATCCATCACAGCCGCCGGTCGATGGCGATGGTGCCGCCAATCTCTCGACTGCGGGGAGAGTGAATTACACCTTCAGCGCTCCGGCCGGGCGCGAAGGTCAATTGATCGGCAAAATCGGTGGCGCGCCGCCATTCGTGGCGGGAGCGGGCGGCGTCCACAAAGTCACGCCGAACGAAATTGAACGATTGACTCTGATGATCAATGACGACGTGAAGCAAAGTGCAGGCAATGGGCTCGCCGACAATAGCGGGAATCTGCGCGTGCGCGTCGACTATGCGAGAGAGTAAATTACGATCCGCGTTGATTTACGGCTGCCAGGCGGCTTCTTTTTCTTCTTTCGATTTCACATCGCTGCCGCCGCCGGCGGCGGCGATGATCTTGAACAATTCGCGCAAGACGTCCTTGACGCCTTGGCCGGAGGCGGATGACAGCAGCACCGGCGTTTGCTTCGAGGCTTTCTTCAGCTTCGCCAATTGTTTCTTGATCGCCTCCGGCGTCAGGCTGTCGGCCTTCGACAGCGCCACGATTTCCGGCTTGTTGCTGAGGCCTTGCCCGTAGGCTTCCAGCTCTGCGCGCACGGTCTTGTAATCCGCACCCGCGTCCTCACCGGTGCCGTCGATCAGATGTAAGAGAACACGGCAGCGCTCGGTATGGCCGAGGAATTTGTCGCCCAGCCCGACGCCCTCATGCGCGCCCTCGATCAGGCCGGGCAGATCGGCCAGCACGAATTCGCGTTCGTCGATGCGCACCACGCCGAGCTGCGGATGCAGCGTGGTGAAGGGATAGCCGGCGATCTTCGGCTTGGCCGCGCTCACGGTGGCGAGGAAGGTGGACTTGCCGGCATTGGGCAGGCCGATGACGCCGGCATCAGCGATCAGTTTCAGGCGCAGGCGGATGGTGCGCTCCTCGCCCGGCTGGCCGGGATTGGCGCGGCGCGGCGACTGGTTGGTCGCCGACTTGAAATAGGCATTGCCGAAGCCGCCATTGCCGCCCTTTGAGATGGTCACTCGCTGGCCGACCTGGGTGAAATCGGCGAGCATGGTTTCGCCGTCCTCCTCGTAGACCTGCGTGCCGATCGGAACCTTGAGCACCACATCCTTGCCGTTGGCGCCGTGCTGGTCCTTGCCCATGCCGCCGCCGCCACTCTTCGCCTTGAAGTGCTGCTGGTAGCGGTAGTCGATCAGGGTATTGAGGCCGTTGACCGCCTCGATCACCACATCGCCGCCTTTGCCGCCGTCGCCGCCCGAGGGGCCGCCGAATTCGATGAACTTCTCGCGCCGGAACGCGATGCAGCCGTTGCCGCCCGCGCCGGACGCGATATAGACCTTGGCTTCGTCGAGGAATTTCATTAACCGGCCTTCGCCTTGAAACGTTTCGTCGGCGTCACCGCACGCTCAAGTGCGAGGCGGATGAAGCGTTGATATGGCACGCCCTCGCGCTTGGCATTCTTACGCACGGCTTCGAGCAGGCCTTCCGAGAGACGGAGGTTGATGCTTTTCTCCTTGGGCCGAATTTCGAAATGCATCGGCTTGAATTGCGAGAAGTCCAAGTCGGAAAGGTCCTGTTCCAGAAAGGCTTCCGCTTCCTCGTCAGTCTTGAAGTGTGGAACTTTCCTTAGTTTAGGAGCTTTCGTTTTCATAGCTTTCGATCTCTTTGCTGTGCATGTAGCGAGCGCTTAGCGGACGGATAAGGCGTTTGCCGGCCCTGACCCGGAATGTGAACACCACGAATATGGCGCGGCCCCGGCCAGTGCGGCCGATCGCCATCAAGCGTTCTTCTTTTCCTGAGTGGCTGAGATCAGGAGCGACTCTCGGGTTTGCAAGCAGTAATGCCTCGATTTAAGCCAGTGAGACACCGTGCTTCAGGCACTTGTCCCGGTTGCCGGCATCCCAATCGAAGCCATCGGCCGCCATCGCCATGCCGCGTATGTAGGCGTTTGTCTATACAAATGTCAACCACCTGGCAAGGCGTCTAACTCTTGGCCCCGCCGAAATTCGTCGTGCCATCCTGCTTGATGCGCTCCAGCAGGTCGACTTCCCACGACAGGTAGGCATTCATCGCCGCTTCGGTGTCGCCCGATTGCTCATAGGGCTTGAGCCAGACATCGACCGGCTCGTCAGCCATTTTGGCGTCGGTCGCGAGCGGGAATCCTGCCGCCGCCCAGGCGGCATTGCCGCCCTTGAGCCAGCGCACTGGGACCTTCGTGAGCGCGCTTGCTTCCGCAACCGCCAGACTGGCGAGCACCCCGTCCTCGGACGTGAGCACCAGCATGCTGCGCAGCGCGATCTTCGGCAAAGCGCGCGCGAGCCGCGAGCGGATTGCAAACCAGGCGCCGGGAATATGGCCGCGGGCATAGGCCGTGCTGCGCGACAGGTCGATGACGGTGACGTCATCGACTTCCAGGATCGTGGAAGGATCGACGGCCGTGTCATCCGGCACCGTGCCGAGCGGGACGGTCGGCGGTTTGCCGGTCTCGTCACCTGCTTCCGGCAGCACGAAGACATCCCGCCAGCCCATCTGCCTGAGCCAGGCGGCGGTCATCGCCGCGCGCACCTCATTGTCGTCGCTGAGGACGATGCGGGCGCCAAGCGTCCCGGCGTAAAAATCCGTCGCCTGAACCAGTTGCCCGCCGGGCGCGGACAGCGCGCCGGGCAGGTGACCGGCCTCATATTCGGCCGGATCGCGCACGTCGAACAGGTACAGCGTGCGCGCATCGTCGGCGCGCCAGCGCGCGAGCGTAGCGCGGTCGATGCGCTCGACGCCGAATTTGCGCGCGACGCCGGCGGCCGCCGGTTTGGCCCAGGCAAGCGCAGCGCCGGACGGGCTTGGCGCACGCACCGCCTTGCCGCTGTCGCAAGTCAAGCCGGCGAGGTGCCAGCCCATGGTGCCGTTGCGCAGCGCCACGACTTTGTTGGGCACGCCGGCATCGATCAGCGACTGCGCGCCGATGATGCTGCGTGTGCGGCCGGCGCAATTGACCACGATGGTTGTTTCGGGCGACGGCACCATGTCGCGCACGCGCAGCACCAGCTCGGCGCCCGGCACATTGGTCGAACTTGGGATCGACACGCGTGAATATTCGTCGAACGGCCTTGAGTCGAGCACCACCATGTCGGTGCGCTTGCGCATCAGATCGTCGAGTTCGCCGGCGCCGATGCTCGGCGTACCGCGCGCGTGCTCGATGAATTCGCCGAACGCCTTGCTCGGCACGTGCACGCCGGAGAACAGCACCAGGCCGGCCTTGGCCCAGGCCGCGACGCCGCTATCGAGATAGGACAGGTTGTTGTAGCCTGCGCGCTGGAGAATCTCCGCCGCGCGTTCGACCAGGCCGTCGCCGTCGTCGCATAGCACGATGCGGGTGGCGCGCCGCGGCACCAGCCGGACGAAGCGCAATTCGAGCCGGCTCAGCGGCACATTGCGCGCCCACAGCAGATGATTTTGCGAGAACAGCAATTCCTCGCGCAGATCGATCAGCGCCAGCTCTTCGCCGTCGCCGAGCATGGCTTTGACGGCGGCGGGAGAGAGGGGGTGGAAATCCGTTTTTGACATGACAGCCTTTCGATTGTCATAGCCGGGCTTGGCCCGGCTATCCCGCTTAGGTGAGCGCGGTGTGTCCCTAAGCGAGATCGCCGGGACAAGCCCGGCGATGACGCGTTCTTTGATGTTAAACGTCTACGTCCCCGAGCCCGTATACATCTGCGCGACCACGCCGGTTTTCAGGTCGATCTTGATGCGCGGGATCTTGTCGAGATCGGTGCCGGTGACGCGGATAAAGCGCGCGCGGTCGGGGTAGTCGATCGAGTGGATGGTGCCGTCCTGGTAGATGCCGGCATGGCCCGGCTCCAGCCGGTATTTTTTGATCGGCTTGAGCTTGGCGTGCTTGGGATCGGCACCGCTGTCCTCGCGCTGCCACTCGATCATGTCGGTGTATTTGGTGGCCTGGCCGTAGATCGCCCAGGAGGCGCCGTGGTCGTGCGGCGGCGATACGCGCGCCTTGTCGTAGATGTGGGCGAGCACCTGGAAGCCGAGCTTGTCGTCCTGGTAGAGCACTTTGACGCCGTGCGGCTGCTCGTCGCCGGCGTATTGCCGGACGAAATCGGGATTGGCCAGAAGATGCTCGAGTTTGAGGCGCACCTGTTCGCGCCCCGCGGGGCCGGGATCGCGCGTGAGCGAGGCGCGGCAATCGGCAATGAATTGGTCGAGGTTGTATGTCGATTCTTGGGTCATTGGTGTCACTCCCGGGCTTGAGCCGCTATTTTTGCGCATCTCGACGCCGGACGCCAGCGTCTCAGCATACTCCGCTCATTCCCGCGCAGGCGGGAATCCAGGGCCGCAAATTCCGACATTTGCAGCCCCTGGGTCCCCGCTTACGCGGGGACGAGCGTGGTTGGCAGGGCAGCCCTGTCGCATTCATGTGGTATAGCCTGCGCCGCCATGACGACATCCGCTACGCAGGATCGCATGTTCGCCGGCATCGCCATGATGCTGATCGGCATTTTTTTCTTCGCGCTCAACGACGCGCTTGGCAAATGGCTGATCGCAACCTATTCGGTCGGCCAGCTCCTGCTGGTGCGCAGCGCGGCCGGACTGGTGGTGCTGGCGCCGTTCATCAAGCGGGAGGGCAGCCGGCCCTTCACCGGCGCGCCGCGGCCATGGATCCAGCTTTTGCGCCCGGTGTTTTCGACCTTCGAGGTCGCCTGCTTCTACTGGGCGCTGACCACCATGCCGCTGGCCGATGTGATGACGTTTTATCTGGCCGGACCCATCTATGTGACGGCGGTGTCGCCTTTGCTGCTGGGCGAGCGGGTTGGCTGGCGGCGCTGGGCCGCGGTGGCCGCCGGGTTTATCGGCGTCATGATCGCGCTCAATCCGTCAACCGGCTCGTTCACACCGGCCTCGATGGTCGCGCTCGCCGGCAGCTTTATGTTTTCGATGCTGATGATCTGCACGCGGTTGGTGCGCGGCACCTCGGACATCGTGCTGGTGACGACGCAGACCGCGGGCGCACTGCTGTTCGGTGCGATTGCGGCGCCGTTCACCTGGGTGGCGCTGAGCGCGCGCGACGCCGGGCTGCTGGTTCTGCTCGGCGTCGTCGCTATGATCGCGCATGTCTGCGTCAATCGCGCGCTTAAGCTGGCGCCGGCGTCGGTGGTGGTGCCCTATCAATATTCCACGATTCTCTGGGCCATTCTGCTGGGCTATATTTTCTTCGGCGACGTGCCGAGCCTCGCCGTTTTGACCGGCGCGGCCATCATCATCGCCGCCGGTGTCTACATCTTCGTGCGCGAAGGCAAGCGCGCGACGCCGGTGACATTCGCCGAGCCGCCGTGAGTGTCATGGCCGGGCTGAGCCCGGCCATGACGAGGAATAAGTTATGACACCCTTTTCATGCGGCCCCAGCCCTTGATCGCCGACCAGATGCCGCGTTCGAGCCGGAAACGGTCGATCGGCGCCGACGACTTGATGGCGCGGATGCGATAGAGGCCGACGCCGGTCCACTGGAAGCCGCACTTCTCCAGCACCCGGCGCGAGGCCGGATTGGTGACGCGCGCGCCCGCTTGCAGCGCGTCGTGTGCGAGATCGGTAAAGGCGTAGTCGATCAGCGCGTGCAGCGCCTCGGTGCCGTAGCCTTTGCCCCAATAGGGCACGCCCAGCCAGTAGCCGAGCTCCGGCGCGGAATCCTGCTTGAGTTCCTGCTGCATCAGCCCGCAAGCGCCGATCACGGTCTCGTCGCGCAGCGTGATCAGGAACACTGCCTCGCCGCCGGCCTTGTTGGCGCCGGCGATGAAACCCTCGGCGTCCGCCATCCGGTAGGGATGCGGAATGCGCGCGACGTTTTCGGCGATGCGGCGGTCGTTGGCGAGCGCTGCTACCGTTTTAGCGTCCTCAAGGCGCGGCGCGCGAAGGCTAAGCCGCTTGGTCTCGAGGACGGGGATACAGCCTTCTCGGAAAGTCTCTCTCGGTATTTCTTCCAGCAAGGTCATGACACGGGCTCCATGGGTTCAACGCAACGGTTGAAATGCGAAGAGGGGGAGCCGGTCACCCGTCTCCCCCTCTCAGAGCCCATTGAGCCCTGCCGGTTTGACTGGATGTCCGGCAGACCTCGAATTTTGGTCTACCTTTTACTCGGCCGCTGCCTCCGTCATCGGTACAACGGACACGTAGGTGCGGCCTTTGGCTTTGGTGGCGAACTGAACTTTTCCGTTGGTCAGCGCAAACAGCGTGTGATCCGTGCCAAGCCCGACATTGCGGCCGGGATGCCACGTGGTACCGCGCTGGCGCGCGATGATATTGCCGGCAACGACGATCTCGCCGCCCGACTTCTTCAAGCCAAGGCGCCGGCCCGCGCTATCGCGGCCGTTGCGTGAAGATCCGCCTGCCTTTTTATGTGCCATCGAACTGCTCTCTCAAATTCCGTTACTATGTACACCGATTCCGTGAAGGAATCATCTCACTTTTTCTTGCCCTTTGTGGCGGGCTTTTTAGCCGGTTTTTTGCCGGTCTTGGCCGGCTTTTTCGCACCCGGCTTTTTGGCTTTGGCCGGCTTGGCCTGCGTCTCGCTATCCGCCTCGCCTTCCACCTTCGGCTTGGGCTCGCGCCTGGGCCGTGCCGGCGACGTCTTGGAGGCCTTGGCGCCATCGGTCAGGATCTCGGTGATGCGGATCATCGAGAACTCGTGGCGGAAGCCGCGCTTGCGGCGCGAATTCTTGCGCCGGCGCTTCTTGAAGGCGATCACCTTGTCGCCGCGGGTGTGCTGCAACACCTCGCCGGCCACGCTGGCGCCGGCAATGGTCGGGCTGCCGATGGTCGGCAAATCGCCGCCCAGCACCAGCACTTCGCCGAATTCGACGATCTCGCCCGGCTCGGCCTTGACCCGGTCGATCCGGATCACGTCCTCGGCGGCCACCCGGTACTGTTTGCCGCCGGCTTTGATGACTGCGAACATCGTTCTTCCCTTGTGTTCGTCCCCGGTGCTCGGATTATTCCGGACCGGCTTCTTTCAGTCGGTTTTTCGTGTGTTTTTAAGGGCTTAAGTGGCCCTTGAAAAAGCACGCGGACCGAAAGGCCCGCGTGGCCATGCTTATGGCGGGGAAGGGTGCAATTTGTCAAGAAATCAGCCGGTTTACTTCCCCTGGAAGGGGGAGGGGACGGCGAGGCTTTCAACCCTCGGTTTTGGCCGGCTCGGCGGCAGCACTCACGGCATTTTGCACATTTTCGCTGTCCGACTGCGCCAGCCGATAGCCGACGCCCAGCTCGGTCACCAGGATTTTCGGTGAATCCGGATGCGGCTCGATCTTCTGCCGCAACTTGCGCACGAAGATGCGCAGGTAATGGGTATCGTGCACATGGATCGAGCCCCACACTTCCTTGAGCAGGTGCTGGTGGGTGACCACGTTGCCGGCGTGCTGCGCCAGCACCTGCAGCAGCCGGTATTCCTTCGGCGTCAGCGTCAGGCGCTTGTCGTTGAGCAGCACGGCGCGGGCGGCGAGATCGATGGTGAGCGAACCAATCTTGACAACGGGCTCGCCGCTGGCCGCGCGCATTTGCCGGCGCAGCGCCACGCGCACGCGCGCCAGCAATTCGGCCATGCCGAACGGCTTGACCACATAGTCGTCGGCGCCGAGTTCGAGCAGCCGCACCTTTTCCGCCTCGTTCGAGCGCACCGACAGCACGATGATCGGCACGGCCGACCAGGAGCGGATACGCTCGACGACTTCGGAGCCGTCCACGTCGGGCAGGCCGAGGTCGACGATGACCAGGTCGATCGGCCGCAGCGTGGCCGAGCGGATGGCCTCGGCGCCGGTGCCGGCCTCATGCACGACAAAACCGTTGAGTTCGAATCCCGTGCGCAGGAAGCGCCGGATTTGAATCTCGTCGTCGACGACGAGTACGATCGGGGAAGGCTCACTCATCTGCGTCGCTTTCCATTTGCGGGACGGCGGCTTGCGTCACCGGGAGCTCGATCGCCACCGTGGTGCCCGTGCCGGGGCCCTCGCTGACGGCGTTCATCTTACCACCATTGGCCGCGATAAAGGCGCTGGCGATCCAAAGCCCCAGGCCGGAACCGCTGGTGGTGGCGGCGTGGCGCTCGCCACGCACGAAACGGTCCCATATTCGCGGCTGTTCGCTGGCATTCAGCCCGGTACCCTGGTCGGTGACGCTGAGGATTATGAGGCTGTCGCGGGCGCGCGCCGTCACCGAAATCTGCGAGCCGGCATGGGAGTATTTCGCGGCATTGTCGAAAATCTGCACCAGCGCCTGCTGCACCAGCACCGGATCGACATGAATGAGCGGCAGGTCGGGCGGCAGATTGAGCGAGACACGCCGGTCGGCCAGGCGGCGGCGGCAGCGCTCGATCGCCGAATTGACGATATCGGCCGGCTCCGCCCATTCGGTATGCGGCTTGACGCCGTCGCTGCTGATGCGGGAGGCATCGAGCATGTTCTGGATATCGTTGTTGAGCCGCTCGGCTTCGTCGCGGACGTCGTGCACCAGCGCCTGTAGTTTCTTTTCGCCCTGCAGCGCCGGCGCGGCGGCCAGCACCGTGGCGGCGCCGAGGATCGAGGCCAGCGGCGTGCGCAGCTCGTGGCTGACCGAGCCGATCAGCGCCTCGCGCAACCGGTCGGTCTGCGCGCGCATGCGCGCCTCGTTGATGGCGTGCGCGACGCCGAGACGCTCAAGCGTGGCGGTGGCGTCGGCCAGCACCGTGTCGACGCGGATACGCGATTCGTCATAGCCATCCTGGGATGCAGGCCCGAAATCGATTGCGATGACGCCGTATTCGAGACTCTTGGGCGACACCGCGCGCACCAGCCAGACCTCGCCGCTGTGCGAGGCCACGATCACGCCGCTGGCCGCGTCGCGCCGTCCGGCAGCGACCTCGGCAACCTGCGCCAGCACTTGCTCGGGAACGGCAATGCCGGCGCGCCGCCCAATTCCGCTTGCCGTCTCGCGCGCGCCGGTGAACAGCACGACGTTATGCTGCATGACGGTGGCGAGGTGATCCTCGATGGCGGAATGAATGTCGGATACGTCGAACGCGACCGCCAGCCGGCGCGAGAAGGCGTATAGGTCGCGCATATCGATCTCGCGCTGGCGCGCCATTTCCATTTGCCGCTTGAGGCGGGTGGCGAGCTGGCTCACCACCACCGCGACGAAGATGAACAGGATCAGATTGAGAACTTCCTGCGGGTCCTTGATGCGCAAACTGTAGAGTGGCGGAAAGAACAAGAAGGCGGAGGCGAGCACCCCGCAAACCGCCGCAACGACCGCCGGCACGATGCCCCAGCGCGTGGCCGCGATCACCACCGGGATCAGATAGGCCACCGAACCATTGGTAAGGCCGGTTTCCCAGACGATCGAAAAAAGCAGGGCGGTGACGGCGGCGACCAGGCCCAGCGTCAGGCCAATTCCGGTCAATTCCTTGCGGACATGGTCTAATAACAGGGTTCCAGGCATCGCTTTGCTAATCTGCCGCCGAGTTTACTTAACCTGGTACAATATACTCCGTGCCAGCCTTGTCTGTCTCTTGTCTGTTTTGGCCTGCCTGGTTAGATAGCGGCCGTCCAATGGGCTTTTTTACGGCGCATTCGGATTGCGGAGAGGTGGCAGAGCGGTTGAATGCACCGCACTCGAAATGCGGCATACGGGCAACCGTATCGGGGGTTCGAATCCCTCCCTCTCCGCCATTACACTGTTCGCCGTTGTTCGCCGTCGTCCGATAACAAACTGATATGACGTTTGTTTTTCGAACTTTCCATTTGCCTCTGTACCCGACCGTTCAGTACAATTCGCGAACGGTTTGTGGGTTGATTTGTGGGGCGGGAAGTTGGCGGACTGTCAGGAGCCGAATATGGCGCGATCAGTTGATAAACTTTCGGCACTTCGAGTTGAGAAAGAAAAAAAGCCGGGCCTCTACAGCGATGGTGGCGGGCTCTATCTAAGGGTGAGCGAGACCGGCGCAAAGTCTTGGGTATGCCGGTACATGCTTGATGGTCATCGCAGCCGGAACGGTAAGCCGCTCTCGCGTGAAATGGGTTTAGGCGCGACCCATGCCGTGAGCCTCGCAGAAGCCCGCCAGAAGGCTGCTGACGCGCGAAACCTTTGCGCACGAGGGATTGACCCACTCACCACAAAAAACGCGGCAGAAGCGGAAAGAAAGCTAAAAGACGCTCTCCAAATCACGTTCAAGGCCTGTGCCGAAAAATACATCGCCGCACATGAGAAAAGTTGGCGCAACGAAAAGCACCGCGCGCAATGGAAAGCCACGCTGGCGATGTACGCTTATCCGGTGATCGGCGGATTACCTGTCGCGTCGGTCGATATTACCCTGATCATCAAAATCATAGAGCCGCTATGGTCATCGAAGCCCGAAACGGCTAGTCGGCTCCGTGGTCGTATTGAAGCGGTGTTGAATTGGGCGAAGGTGCGCGGCTATCGCGAGGGCGAAAACCCCGCGCGCTGGCGTGGCCACTTTGATAATCTTCTGCCGGCTAAAGGCAAAGTTCGAGCTGTTAAGCACCACGCGGCGCTACCTTACGAACAGATCAGCCCGTTCATGCAACAGTTGCAAAAGCGCGATGGAATTGCCGCACGGGCGCTTGAGTTTGCGATCCTTACCGCAGCCCGTACCAGCGAGGTGATTGGTGCACGGTGGATCGAAATTGATTTAGGTGCGAAAGTCTGGACCGTGCCCGCATCGCGCATGAAGGCAGGTCGTGAACATCGCGTTCCGCTCTCGGCGCGTGCGATGGTAATCCTCGATGGCATAGGACAAGTCGAGGCTGATTGTTTCGTCTTTGCGGGCGGCAATGTGGATTGTCCGCTTTCTAATATGGCAATGCTTGCCGTTCTGCGCCGGATGGAACGCGAGGATTTAACGGTGCATGGCTTCCGTTCGACGTTTCGCGATTGGGCGGCTGAGCGGACAAACCTTTCGAGTGAGGTCGCCGAAGCTGCGCTCGCTCATGTGATCGGCGATAAAACCGAGGCCGCCTACAGGCGTGGCGACCTATTTGAAAAGCGTCGTCGTTTAATGACGATGTGGGCGACGTTCTGCGCTACTCCAAAGCAACAAAGCCAGAGCAACGTCACAACGTTGAGGCAAACGGGCTAATATCTCTTTGCGGCGGCTAGGTTGATCCCCGAACGCGCGGTACCGCACCGCGCTGCCGCCGCGACCACTCATGCGGAGCGCCCTGCGGAGGCGCGATGCAGCAAAAGCAAAATCTATACGACGTTGTCGAGCGCGCAGCTTATCGGCAAGCAGTCCCGCGCCTTGAGTTGTGGTTGCTGGTTGCCAACGCAATCATGCAAGGCGATCTGTCGATAAAATACCCCGAGGCACGTATGGGAGATGGTTCGGTTTCATGGCCCGCATGGATGGTAGGCTTTCAAGCAGCAATCCAGCGCGGCAATGATCCCAATGGCTTTGGGGCGATGCGCTATCTCAAGATGATTATGATGCGTTCGGCGCCTTTTGACCGCTGGCTCAGAAGGGTAACCAAAGCTCCGCGCGGGCCGAGGAAAGGTGTCAGCGGTTATGAGCGGCCTGATCGGCGAGCTTTCAATAAAATAAAGCGACTTATAGATTCAGGCCAAGCTCGAAGCGC
The DNA here is from genome assembly GCA_038206805.1 of Hyphomicrobiales bacterium. Lineage (GTDB taxonomy): Bacteria > Pseudomonadota > Alphaproteobacteria > Rhizobiales > Xanthobacteraceae > Pseudolabrys. Next base: position 33,851 of record JBBRAL010000031.1, read on the forward strand.
ATATGGTGCTGCGCTGATGCTGGCGCGTGATGGTGATCTCGCGGGCGAAGGTAGTACTCCGGAGTCAAAGGCGAGGCGCGTGGCCGGTCGGTATAGGGATTGGCACCGATAGAACTTCGGCTGAAACTTTCTCCGAAGAATTACAAAGCAGCGCGTTATTAATTCGTGTTTCATCGCCCCCAGCCATACCCGGTCGCCGGGTATAATTGAGGTACAACGATGAGTATTTGCAGCACTGGCGTTTCCGACCATGAGAGCACGAAACCATTGGCCGTCACGGTGGCGACGGCCCGCAATCTTAGTGGACTCGGCAATACGACGATTTGGGCACGTATCAAAGATCGGACTCTCGAAACGGTTTGCGTCGGCCGACGCCGGCTCATCCTGTACCGGTCATTAGAACGAATGCTTTCACCCCAGCTTCCTGATGCAGCGCCGAAGGCTCACCGTCGGCGCCTACCCAGTAAGGTGCGGGGGAGGCTACCGCATGACAAATGAAAGCCCCCACCGCGTTGCAAGCGCGGCAGGGGCGGAAGGTAGTATTAAGCAAAATCAATTTGCCTCACCGCCCTCCAACATTCAGGCGCCCGGCGCCGCCGCTTTGGCTCGCCAATCAGCAGAGTCATTCCTTGCCGCGCTCGACCCTCACGCGGAGCGTTTCACTTTCCAAACATTCACCGATTGTACGCGAAAGCGCGAAGAGCAGAAGGCAAAAGGCGGGCGTGACCCACTCGCTTGCGTGTTGCACGGATCGCTTTATGACTACTGGGCTGAATTGGGCCATCTTTCCGCTGCGGGTGCCGGAATCTTTGTAGTAATCAACGAAACGGACTTTCATGGTCGCACCGCAAACAACATCGTTCGTGTGCGGAGCTATTTCGTTGACTTTGACGGTGCGGACCTTGCCAATCTGAAGCGCCTTGCGCTTCGGCCTCATCTTGTGACGCAAACCAGCAACGGACGTTATCATGCCTACTGGCTTGTACACGACGCGGCACTCGACAGGTTCCGAAACACACAAAAGCGACTTGCTCGACTGATGGAGGGTGACAAGACCGTTTGCGACCTTCCGCGCGTCATGAGGTTGCCCGGCTTCCCTCATCAAAAGGACCCAGCCCGGCTGTTCCTTGTCACTGGGGAAACGGTTGAAATTGCACCGCCGTATCGAGAGGAAGAGTTTCAGACAGCGCTCGGGTGGGTTGAAAAAGGTCATCTAAATTTAGCGAAGCCCCGCGCTGCGTCACAGGGAGCAGCGCTGGCCCAAGCAAATGACATAGAAAAAATATTGGGTAAGAAACCAGACTACCTTATCCAGCCACCGGGGCGCAAAAGGCTAGCCGACTTGGTGATCGCTGCGCTTGGCTTACCGCCGCCTGATATGGAACGAGGTTTTCCCGACGGTTCTCGGACTCATGAGTTGACGCGGAGAGCTGGGTGGTGCCTTGGCAAAAATGGCGGTGACATGACGGAGGATGAAGCCGTCTCTGCATGTTTGGAGTGGAATCAATGCAACACGCCGCCGCTGACTGACGAAAAGGTTCGGTTGACCGTCGCCAGCATAGCAAAAGCGGAATCCAAGAAACGTCAGGCTGCGGATGGGACTACTGGTAGCGGCCCAAGCGAGCAAGCTGGCGAAGACACAATATCACAATCATCAAGTGACAAGAATCTGATCGGTGAGTTGGCGAACCTCAGCATCGTCGCCTACGGTAGGCGGCGGAAGGATGCAGCCAAGCAGTTCGGAATCGGTGTTATCGCACTCGACAAGGCGGTGGCGCGGCGGCGAACGGAGCTTGAAGGAGAAGCCACAGCGCAGCCGTTGTTCCCACATTGGACGGTTGAGCAATGGCCAGAGCCGGTCGATGGCGATGCCCTCATTCTAGAACTCGTCCGTCGCATTCAATCTCATGTCGTGATAAGTTCGGAGGCTGCGCTCACCGTCGCGCTGTGGATCATCGTCACTTGGGTGCATGCGGAAGTAGCGATCCATAGTCCAATTCTCATGGTCACATCGGCCGAGGCGGAATGCGGCAAGAGCACCCTTCTCGGTCTTGTCGGATTCTTGGTATGGCGCGCGCTCGCAAGCGTGGGAATCAGCCCGGCGGCACTTTATCGCTCGATCGAAAAATGGGGGCTGACTCTCATCATCGATGAGGCCGATGTTGTCTTCGTGCAGAATGAAGACTTGCGTTCCGTCGTCAACTCGGGATGGACGCGCGGGCAGGGAGTCTTGCGCTGCGAAGGTGATGACCATGAACTGAAATTGTTTCCAACGTTCTGCCCCAAGGCGGTCGGCCTCAAGGGTAAGAAGCTGCCAGACACGACCGCGAGCCGAGCGATCGTCATCGAGCTCAAGCGCAAGCTCGCTGGCGAGAAGGTGGCGGATTTTCGCCACGTTGACGATTATGGGCTCCAGGTACTGCGTCAGCAACTGTTGCGTTGGGCGAACGACAACGTTGGGAAATTGTTAAACGCCAGCCCAACGCTTCCCCACGGTTTCGCCAACCGCGTTGCCGCCAACTGGCACCTGCCGTTGGCTATAGCGGACGCGGCCGGCGGCTGTTGGCCTGACAAGGCGCGCGAGGCGGCGGCAGTGATCGCGAAGGCAAAGGCCACGCACGATGCGTCCATCGGGATTCAGCTGCTCGAAGATATCCGCGCGGTTTTCAATAATCTTGGGGCCGATTGCATGTTCTCGAAAACGTTGATCGATAAGTTGATCGGCGATTCCGAAAAGCCTTGGGGCGAATACAATCACAGCAAGCCGATTACACAGAAGCAACTTGCAAATCGGCTTCGGGCCTACGGAATCATGTCCGAGACGGTCTGGATCGACGGCAAATCGGCCAAGGGCTACAAGCGGACGGTCTTCGAGGACACGTGGACACGCTATCTCTCGGCATAGGCGAGGTTCAATCCGTCAAAGCGTCAGAATGCCGATGGCACAAGGGTTTCTCCCGAATTTCGAACCGTCAGACCATGTCGCTTCTGACGGATCGAGAAATACCAATAGCCTAATAATCACGCGGGTTCTGACGCTTTGACGGATCGAATTGGGAGGTGCGCGATAAAGGAGGGCCAAGGTAGGCATCTGCCTTCCGACGAAGCAGGGCGATCACTCTGCTGCTTTACGTTACTGCCCCTACCACGGGCGCGTACCCGCAACATTCCTTGCGCATGCGCAACCATGATACGATGACGTGCGGACCGATCATTTTTTCGAGTGGACCGCACAACCACATTTCAATCGAGCTATGCCGAAAAGTTCCGACCCTGTAACAACATCGCGCTTCAAACGCCAAATCCCCGGCGGGAAGCATGATCTTATGTTCAGAGTGGCCTTTGGCAGCGATGGCGCTGCCGCACGTTTCTTCCGCGTCACCCGCATGACCGTGTGGCGCTGGCGCCATGATCGGACGCCTCTCCCAAAGTGGGCAGTGGAAACGTTGCCCGATCTCCTACAAACCAAGGTGGCCGAAGCGCACGAAGCCCAGCAGGAGTTGCGCCACTTGCTCGATCTCCCGCCGAAGCCTCCCCGCCAGCTTTCGGGCTGTTGTGCCGGACAGGAACGTAAGATTAAAGCTCTGCGGCTTGTTAGACCGCGTACTCATAAATCCGGTTCTGTAAGCGCAACTCGCTGAATGTCCGCTTCGCTCCGAAAGCGGCCAAATCGCCGCGATGCCGCAAAATGTAGCGAAACGTCCATTACCGACATTTCCGCATTGCGACCAAGCCTATCCAGAGCCATGATAAATGGCTCCAATCGGCCGTTGGAGGCCAGCGATGCGGCACCATAGAGGGTAATTAATGCCAACACTTGATTGGATCGGCAAAAGGGCGGTGGTGAATCACCACCGCGACGTGCCGTACAGATTGCTTCATTGTGACAAATCAAAATCGTTTGGCGATTCCGACGCGGGAAACCTGCTCGTTCAAGGAGACAATCTTGAAGCCCTCAAGGCGCTGTTGCCGTATTACGCGGGGAATGTGAAATGCATTTATATCGATCCTCCTTACAACACTGGCAATGAAGGGTGGGTCTACAATGACAACGTCAGCTCGCCAGAAATAAAGGCATGGCTCGGTTTGGTGGTGGGAAAGGAGGCCGAAGATCTTTCCCGTCACGATAAATGGCTATGTATGATGTATCCACGCCTTCGTCTTTTGAAAGAATTTCTAACCGACGACGGCATACTTTTTGTGAGCATTGACGACAATGAATATCCAAGACTCACTTTAGTTTTGGATGAAATCTTTGGCCATCGAATTGCTTCTTTCATTTGGAAGAGACGGCAAACGCCGGATAGTCGTAACATCAATGGCGCTTCCGAGGACCACGAATATATTCTTTGTTATGGCCGCACCTCACATCCGATCCTGAAGGGCGGCGAAAAAGATTTAGACAAATATAAGAACCCGGACAACGATCCTCGCGGGCCATGGATGAGCGACAATCTAACCGGCCTCGCTGACGCCAGGGAGAGGCCAAACCTACATTATCCGGTAACTAACCCGATAACCGGAGAGCAATACCCGCCCCATCCACGGCGCGGTTGGGCCGTAGGGCAAGAACGAATGAGCGAGTTGATTCGTGATGGAAAGATACTTTGGCCAAAATCCCCATCGGGTCGTCCACGCATCAAGCGATTTCTGCAAGACTTGCAATCAGAGACAACCGGACTTTCGACTTTCATCGAAGCCAGCGCGAACATAGCTGGTACTCGCGAGATAAACGAATTGTTTGGAACAAAAGCGTTTGCTTTCCCAAAACCTCGCGACTTAATTGAAAAGCTGCTGGCACAAGTCGCTAACACCAATGACATTATACTTGATAGCTTCGCTGGCACCGGAACTACAGGACATGCCGTCTTAAATTTGAACGCTCAAGATGGCGGCCATAGACGGTTCATCGCAGTTGAAATGGATAGTAAAATTTGCAGCACGGTCACGGCTGAAAGGCTACGCATGGCCGTGCTAGGATATACGCCTGCAAGCGGAAAAACTGACGTACCGGGCCTTGGGGGCGGTTTCCGCTTTTGCACACTTAGTGAACCGCTATTTGATGCCGATGGCAATATAAGCCTTGCTGTCACTTTTGCTGACCTCGCAGCCCACGTTTTCTTTTGTGAGACTGGCTCACCGATCCCAAGACGCGCTGACGGGTCATCTTCGCTCATCGGCACTTTTAATGGCCGGGCAGTTTACTTGCTCCATGCCGCGACCTCGTTAGGTATTGCTTCGCCGGATGCTGGCAACGTGCTAACGGCATCGGTGCTCGAAAGCATATTACTGCCGGAATCTGGGTTCACCGGCCCGCGCATTGTCTATGCGGAAGGTTGCACTGTGCCGATTGATAGGCTCACAGCGCACGGCGTCACATTCAAGCAGATACCCTATCAGATCGAAGGGCTGTGACCACCAATGGCCGTGCCCATTTTCAGCCTCAAGACTTACCAAATTCAGACACTCGCGAGCCTTCGTTCTTTCCTCGAAAAAACCGTGGAACTAGACGATGCAGATACCGCATTCTATTTCGTCACTAAACGACCTTTCACGCCACTACCAAGCCTGCCGGGGCTACCTTACGTCTGTCTTCGTATTCCTACCGGCGGCGGTAAGACGATCCTTGCTGCGCATTCAGTGAGCGTGGCGGCCGATTCCTATCTTCGAACCGATTCCCCTACTGTTCTGTGGCTTGTGCCTTCGCAAACAATCCGCGATCAAACGCTTGCCACCCTTCAAGATCGAGAGCACCCGAACCGTCGCGCTCTCGCAGAACGGTTCGGTGAAAACGTACGGGTTATGGGCGTTGCCGATGCGCTCTATGCAAAGCGCGCGGACTATGATGGCGGCGCGTGTATTATCGTTGCGACTCTACAAGCCTTTCGCGTCGAAGAAACCGAAGGCCGCAAGGTCTACGATGCTAACGGCGAACTTATGGACCATTTAGCCGGTCTCGCCGAAGGACTGCGGAGCGTGCTGGAGCTAGGGCCAGGTGGCGATCCGTTGCCGTCGCTTGCGAATGTACTCAGGTTACGCCGCCCCATGGTAATCGTTGACGAAGCGCACAACGCTCGCACTAGTCTATCGTTCGATACGCTCGCACGCCTGAGGCCGTCCGTTATTGTTGAATTCACGGCAACGCCTGTCACGCCGGGCGAGCACAATCCGGCGAAGGGCGTATATGCCTCCAATGTATTGCATCACGTCTCTGCAGCCGAGTTGAAGGCAGCGGAAATGATTAAGCTACCGGTCATCTTACGTGGACGGCCCGAACCAAAAGAGACAATCGGGGATGCCATAGCGTGGCTGGACGAACTGAATGGCTTCGCCAGCGAAGAAAGGAAAGTGACGGGCGAGTTCGTTCGTCCTGTTATGCTCATCCAGGCCGAGCCTAGATCCAAAGATCGCCAAACGCTTCACGCGGATGAGGTGAAAAAACTTCTCATTGAAGATTTTCGCGTACCCGAAGAGCATGTCGCGCTTGCGACAGGTGAGTCTCGCGAGATTGATGGCGTGAACCTGTTCGATCCGGATTGCCGAATCCGTTTCATCATCACTCAACAGGCGCTTCGCGAAGGATGGGATTGTTCGTTTGCCTATGTGCTGTGCTCGGTCGCCGAGCAAAAATCCGCCCGTGCGGTAGAGCAAATATTGGGGCGCGTCCTTAGACTGCCAAATGCCAAGCGCAAGCAGCGCGAGGAATTGAACCGAGCCTATGCGTTTGCCACCACCACTAGTTTTCAACACGCCGCAAAGACGCTTCAAGATGGGCTTGTAAACAACGGCTTCCAACGCGTCGAAGCGGAGACCCTGGTGAAGGTTGACCCGGAAGTGATCCGGGGGCTTGAGGAAGGTGGCTCAGCTTTTGTTTATGAAGAGTCGATTCCCGAAGGCGTGGACGCTGCTACGTTTAAGGCGAACGTCGAAAAGGCAACTGGCGGGCGCGTCGAGGTGGATATCGGAATGGGTCGTATCAGGGCCCGCGGCGCGCTTACTGATTACGACAAGACCACAATGCTGCTTGCGATGCCTGTGGCGGCGGCGAAAGCAGTGGAAGCACTCGTTCATAAATCGCGTAGTGCGCGGCTATCACCCGTGATTGTTGAACAAGTGGCGCTGCGATTCGCGGTGCCCCGACTCGCTGTCCGGCGTCCGGATGGCTTGCAACTCTTCGATCGAACACATTTTCTCGACATTCCATGGAAGCTTGAAGAGAGCGATGCTGCGCTGATTTTAGACTTCTTCGTGCCGCCTAAGCGCAATGCAGATGAAGCTCACGTAGACGTGAGCACCGAGGGGAAAGTCACGGTCGAATTCGTTACCGACCTTCATGAACAGCTTGCACTGGCCTTGCTGGAACGCGGATGGACCAAAGCAGCACTCATTAACTGGCTTGATCGTCGGCTTCCGTTTTCAAGCCGCCGGGATATTACCCGCACGTCTTCAACGCTGTTTATTTCGAAGTCATTGGATGCGATTGATGCACATAGCCCAATAGGCATTGAAGGGCTGGCACGCGGCAAATTTAGGCTCGTCGAAGCACTCGTTCGGGTAATTGCCAAACACCGGGATGCACGCGAAGCCGCCGCCTTCGACAAGGCGCTATTTCCACAGAGCGGCCTCGAATTCGAGACAAGCGCCGACGTCGAACTAGTTTTTGACGAGAACGGGTACGCCTACAATCAGCCTTACAAGGGTGGAACAGAATTTAAGAAGCATCTGTTTCGCGTCGTTGGCGATCTAGAAACAGGCGGAGAAGAGCACGATTGTGCCGTCTACATTGAACGGCTTGATGATGTAAAGGCTTGGGTGCGCAACACGGTGAGGCAACCAAATTCATTTTGGCTGCAAACATCGTCGGATCGTTTTTATCCCGATTTTGTAGCCCTTCTGAACGACGGGCGTATTCTGGTAGTCGAGTACAAGGGCAGTCACCTTGTCACTACCGATGACGCAAAAGAAAAGCGACTCATTGGCAATCTCTGGGCGGACCGGTCGAACGGAAAATGTTTATTTGTGATGGCAGAAAATCGTGAGTTCGGAACAATTGATCGCGCTATTCGATGATCCGGGTGAGATGAATGTGAGAATTAAGAACTGAGGCAATCAGTGCGCTCAAAAAAGTGCTTAAGCCCATTTTTGCTAGGTGCGAGCAGAAAAATTAATCGCTAGATCGGCATTGACGGCGTAAGTTACTGAAAAGTCCCGCCCTCTTTGCAAGTGGGTGAGGCTTTTCAGCGGAAAGGTATTGTTATTGTCTCACCTGTACGAGTTGCCGATTTTCACGGCTCATAGGGAATCGAACTTCTGTGCTCGAAAAGCCACCACGGCACGTGTTGCGGTAGATGTGTTGCGTTGATTTCGGCTCGCCTTGTAGGACGATTGTTCTCATCATGCCGCCCGACGCATTGCGTCGGGCGGCTTGCGACGAGAGCGCGTTTGCCCCGATGTTTCCATCGGGCGTCATGAGGGGACTGAGGTAAGTATATCATGAATTGCTTTTGGCCGAATCGTAGTCTGCGGAATATCGATACAAACGCTTAGTCGCCGGCATATTTTCCAGAATTCCATGTTCTACCGATTTCAAGATTGTCAGCCGAACTTTCTGGTCAATATCCAACACGAACCATCTTTCGAAGATCCTCACAAACCGGGGAAACAACCTCTTCATTACGCGGTTTTGGTCGTAAAGGTCTCTGTTCTCTACTCGAAAATTGATGATATCTTGGGCACTGAATGGCTTCGTTCTCGACAATAGGACGCGGCCTAAGTAATGGAGGGTTTGCAAACAGTTTTCTTCATCGCCCAAATCCTCCTTCCAAGATTCAACGAGGTAAGTTTGGTGATTGACTAAGAGCTGCAAGATTCCAGCTAATACGCCGAATGCAAAAGCAGCGCGTTTAGCTAGAAATAGAAACATCTCCCTTGACGGGAAGAACTCCAAAAAATTAGAAAGGCTTATTACTGGCGTTTGAAATCCTCCCGGTGCGGTCACATCACTTGTAGAAAGCCACCCAAAAGCAGCGGATATCGCTGCAAGAATAAGCGCCGCGTACTTGAGTTTTTGCAAGCGGATGGTTCTGCGACGCTTTGTAAGTGCGACGTATTCGATGGCTTGAGCAGATGCCTGCTGTGAGAGCAGCCCTCTTTCTAACTTTTCAATCTCTCTCTTCACCTCCATAGGCACGAGTTGACGGTTGCCAAACGTGCTCTGAAGTAGATCGCGTGCCTCTTTCAGGCGTTTTTGAATGGTGCCGTCTTCGCCAGCCGAGTCGGGATGGTGCTTAAGCGACAGTCGATGAAACGCAGATTTTACATCTGCGAGACCACAGTCTGCGTCCAATCCGAGAAGTTTGTAAGCTTCTTCGAGGCTCATTTCGGTATCGGCCACGTTACCCCCCACATCCCGCAACCGAAAGTAGCATAATAAAAGCCCCGCACTAGGCGGGGCTAAGGTTATTCCTGATGCCGCTTTACGGCTTCCTTCGCCAGCTCTCGCGCGATCATCATCGTCGCGCTTCCTATTGAGCTGTACGGGCCTTTTTCTGTTGCCTTGGGGTCGCTGAAGAACGGCGTCTTGTAGATAAACCAGCCGGTCTTACGCTTCCCCAAGCTCCATGCGGCAACCGAGCCGACCACGCCGCGCAAAAGCGGTTCATGCGGTTGAGAGAGAGGCGGGAGAGATTATGAGCAATGTGATTTGCCCCACAACCTGTAGGGCGCTACAACGAAGAAACCCCCGGGCTCTGAACACCGGGGGTTCTCCTTTTTTGCCTTTCTCTATTGCATCAGCGCTTGGACAAAGAATATCGCTAATGCGATGTCCGTCATGTCCAGTTCAATACTGGCTTTCACCTGTGTTTCCTTTCGTGCTGGGGGAGTGCGCTGCAGCGCATTCCCAGGTTGATACGAAAGGTGCCGGGCACCAATTTTCGGCCCACTCACGGGGGCCAATCGGAGCCGCTTTTGTCCTGGCGGTTCTGCCGGTCTAACGCGCCCGGAGGCGGCACTTGACGGCCTGTGCGCAACGCCGGCTGCACTGCTGCAACGGCCGAGGCTGTAGCAGGCTCCGATATCAGAGCCAAGCGAGATTTTCGCCTCGCTACCCGTTGGAAAATATCAGGAATTCCGACTCACTTTTTGAGGCCGTCAATCAGCTCGCGGCGGCGCACATCTTCGTTGCTGAAGAGCTTCCGCAGCTCGATTTCCAGCAGCTCGTAGCAAGCCAACAATTTGTCCTGCTCTACCTTGTCGCCATGAGCGCCGCCATTGCCGATATTCTTGATCGTCTCGCCTGCCTCCGCGACATCCGGGTGGCTCGACTTCAAATTATTCAGTCGGTTTCCAAACGGCACGAACTTGTCGCATATCATCCATGATTTCACGAGAACGTCTCCCGCATTCTAGAACTCATAAAACTAATCCGCCCTCAGCCAATCGCACGGCCTCATGTACACAAGTCAAAAAGGGGAGTGTGCTATCGCCCTGGCGTTTGGATTTTGTAACCGCCGCCGGGCATTGGAGTGACGTTCGTTTGGGGTTCTCCCGGCGTTTGCACAACATAACCACCACCCATCGTCGGATTGACGTTCGTTGGAGGTTGCCCAGGCGTTTGCATGATGTAGCCCCCACGTCCATCTGGGTTGACATTCGTTGGCACTTGTCCCGGAGCTTGGATGATGTAGCTACCATTCTGAGCCAATGCGCTGCTCACCGTGAACATCGGAAAGGCCATGGTGCTGACGATCAAAAGCGTCTTGCGCATCGTGATCTCCCTATATTTTTATGTCCCACCGCCAATAGCAAATTTTCTCCCGTATCCTGTGGCACCTCATCGGGCTTCGCAAATCTCGCCACCATTCGGATTAGGGTGACACAGTTCTAGCGGCGCGGGGTTTGCGGTTACGACTCTTTCTTCCCAACCCTGCGCCATCATGCACTGATCCAGAAAATTCTGCTGGTTCATCATCTGAACCCCAACTGCGGAGACAGCGAGTCCCGGCGTGCTTGTTGCGCCGTTAGGGATTGGTTGCCCGGCTGACGACTGGGACAAGGCCAGATTACATTGTGCGGCAGCCATCTTTAGTTGTCCCGCATCTCGGTGTTTGTTTGTAATATCAAACCATAATGTCTGCGTAGCTGCACATGCGGCAAGTGGCAGCACCAAGGCAAAGACTCCTACCGCTAACCGCATGGACGCCTCCTAGCAAATATATCCAGAAATTGCCGTGTAGGGACTATACTCCCTAGAGACTATAAGCGCGATAGGCCCCAATCTCGCAATGCGGGATTGGCGAAGCATACTTGGCAAGAACGTCCGTAAATACCGTCAGCAACGAAAGCTGACGCAGGAGCAGTTGGCTTTTGAAGCTGAAATCGATTTGACATACGTGGGCGGTATCGAGCGCGGCAAACGAAATCCAAGCTTGCTAGTCATGTGCCGAATTGCCGATGCGCTTGCCGTTCCGTTGACGAAATTGCTGAACGACTAAGCCAACGTAGCCTGATTTTACCGGAGGGACGTTGGCCACCTGAAAATCACAAGGGCTTCATCCCGATGCTCTACCTGAAGACTCCGGCGCCCCCGCATGTTAGCTATCGGTCGATTTTTGGCCGCTCGACCAATCCCGATTTTTGAGTATTTGGTTTAATTTTTTTTAAAAATTTTCGAGGATGCCGGAAGGCCTGGCGTACCTCAAATCTTTTCGCGCCGCGTCCCGGCGCCCTATCACGCAGCTTCAATCTCAACCGCAAGGCTTGTGGTCAATGCTGAGAGTACACGAGGTTGGGGAAGGCCGTCTGATGTGCTCTTGCAAGAAGGGCATGAGCGCCCATCAAATCCACCTGATGCTGGGCATTGGCTATGAGGCCGCTATTTAGGAATTTCGAGGGTGTTTGTGGGTTGATTCGTGGGACAGGCGGAGGCGCAATAATAACTGCTTGTAAAAACAGTCGAAAAAGCGAAACTTGACGGACTCCCTCTCCGCCAGCCTTCGCTCCTTCGGAGCTTCGGCTGGCAAGCCGGTCGAGTACGAAGGCTGTCCGCCGAAGCTTTAGCGAAGGCGGGTTATGGCCGAACCCCCGATTTTTCGTAAATGCGCGACGAGGCTGCGGGCTTCGGCTTACGCCGTTGTCGTGCTGTTCTTGGTCTGATCGAGCAGGCTCTCGCCTGGCCGCACGCGGCTGAATGCGACCGGCTCGCTGGCGACGGTCGGCCGATCGCCGGTGAGCCGCACGCGCGTATAGGCCGAGGCGGCGAGATCGGAGACTTGCGGGAAATCTTCGCGGAAATGCGCGCCGCGGCTATCGCGGCGGAAATCGGCGGCGGCGCAAATCGCGCGGCTGACCAGCGTCAGATTCTCCAGATTGAGCCGATCCATCCAGGTCAGATTGTAGCGGCGGCTTGAGTCATCCACGCCGCAATCGGCGATATCGCGGGCCAGCGCGTCGAGCGCGGCCCTGCCACGCGCCAAGCTTTCGGCGGTGCGCAGAATGCCGACGTCGTTCCACATCACATTGTAGAGCCGCTCGCGCAATTCCGGCAGATTACCCGCGCGGCGTCCGAGCGGGGCGAAGGCGCGCTCGTAAGCGGCATCGACCGCGGTCTGGTCCGGATCGGGCAGAGCGCCCGCGCGCGCCGTGCGCGCGCCCATGACGTCGCCGGCAATGCCACCGAACACCGTGGAATTGGCGACGCCATTGCCGCCCAGGCGGTTGGCGCCGTGCACGCCGCCGGTGTCTTCGCCCGCCGCGTAAAGGCGCGGCAGCGCGGTCGTGCAGTCGGCTTTGAATTCGACGCCGCCCATCATGTAGTGCGCGGTCGGAATCACCTCGACGCGGCCGGCGGCAAGATCGAATCCGCAATCCGCGCAGCGTTCGACCATGCCCTTGAATTCGCGCCGCACGCGTTCGGGGCCAAGATGACCCATCTCGATATAGACGCCGCCATGTGGGGATGAGTGACCCTTGCGGATGCGGTCCATGATCGAGCGGCTGACGATGTCACGCGTCGCGCGCTCGCCGCGCGCATCGTAACCGAACATGAATCGTTCGTTGTTTGAGTCTGTCAGATAGCCGCCGGAGCCGCGCAGGCCCTCTTCCAGCACGGTGCCGGTCATGCGGGTGCCTTCGCCCGCCAGCAGTCCGGTCGGATGGAATTGCACCATCTCGATGTCGCGCAGCGGCAGTCCGGCACGCAATGCCATCGCCAAGCCGTCGCAGGACTTGTCGCCGGACGGCGTGTGGTAGCGGTACATGGTCGGGCCGCCGCCGGTCGCCAGCAGCGTGGCGCGCGCGCGCACCATGAGCGGCTCGCCCGAGCGCATGTCGAGCATCAGCACACCGGCGAGTTTACTGCCGTCGGCCGCCGGAATCAGATCGAGCGCGCGGTGGTCCTCGATGCGGCGCACGTCGCGCCGCCACACCTGCTCGGCCAGCCGGTTGATGATCTCAATGCCGGTCAGATCGCCCTTATGCACCGTGCGGTCGAAGGTCTGCCCGGCAAAGGCCTTCTGATGCACCGTGCCGTCGGGATTGCGGTCGAAGAAGCAGCCGAGGTCGGTTTCCAGTTCTCGGATACGCTTGGGCGCGGTCTCCACCAGCAGCCAGGCCAGTTCTTGATCGTTGAGCCAGCCGCCGCCCTCGATGGTGTCCATGAAATGCCGCTCGACCGAGTCGCCCGGCGACAGCGCGACATTGTAGCCGCCTTGCACCATGCGGGTGCAGCCGCATTTGCCGAGCAATCCCTTGACCGCGATGGTGACGTCGAGTTCGGGATTGGCCTTCTTGGCGTGCAGCGCCGCAAACAGCCCGGCGCCGCCAGCGCCGAGGATGAGGATGTCGGTCTCAATCGTCTGCACGTTCACGTGCTGCCGATGCTGGCCAGTACCGCCGCGCGGCGCGAGGCCGCCTCGGCATTGACGTCCGCGTGCAGCGAGCCGCCATGCGAATCCATCGTCACCAGCAGCGGGCCGAAGCCCTTGATGCGGAATTTCCAAAGGCTCTCGGGATGCAGGTCGTCCATGTCGACTTCCTCGATCGCCTCGATCCAGGTGGTCTCCAGCGCGGCGGCGCCGCCGACCACGGCGAGGTAAGCCCCGCCCAACTCGCGAAAGGCATCGAGCGTCGCTTGTCCCATGCCGCCCTTGCCGACAATCAGCTTGACGCCGTCGCGTTGCATCAGCGGGCGGGTGAAGCGTTCCATTCGCATCGAGGTAGTGGTGCCGATGCAGAGCGGCTCGTAGCCGGACGAATTGCCGGGCCGCGGGTCGACCTTGCGCACGTTTGGTGCGGTATGAATGACGGCGTGGCCCTTCATGTTGAAGCGCGTGGTGCGCCCGCCGTCGAACATGGCGATCAGCGTGGCGTCGCGAATGCCGAACAGGGTTTTTTCCAGCGTGACGGTATCGCCTACTTTCAGCGCGCGCACCTGCGCGTCGGTGGTGGGCATATCGAGGATGTGATGCGTCATCTGACCCCCACCCCGACCCTCCCCCTTGCAGGGGGAGGGAGGCGCAAACCGCACGGTCGTCCTCCCCCTGAAAGGGGGAGGAATGTGGAGGGGGTCATCTGCTTACGCATTCGTGGCTCACTCAAATGCAATCCCGCCCGGCGTGATGATCGCCTTGGCGCGCCGCGCAGAATGGCACTGGATGTTCACGGCGACCGGATTCATGGTGATGTGGGTGGCGGCGACTTCGACATGCACCCTGAAAGCCGTTGCGCGTCCGCCCAGACCCTGCGGACCGATGCCAAGCTGGTTGACCGCCTCGCTCAGTTGCGCCTCAATCTTGGCGCCTTCCGCATCGGCGCAGGTGGTGCCGAGTGGCCTTGTGGCGGCAATCTTGGCGAGATGCATGCACAGGTCCGAGGTGCCGCCGATGCCGACGCCGACAATGGTCGGCGGGCAGACGCGGCCGCCGCATTCGATCACCTTGTCGATCACGAAGCGCTTGACGGCGGCAACGCCGTCTGCAGGCACCAGCATCTGCAGGAACGAGCCGTTTTCCGAGCCGGAGCCCTTCGGGATCATCTCGATCGCGACGGTCTCTTCGCGCTCGTCGAAATCGACATGGATGACCGGAATGCCAATACCGCAAGAGGTCTGCTCGTTCTTGCGGGTGACCGGATGCACCACCGAGGAACGCAAGGGGTGTTCCTTGGTGGCGCGTTCGCAGCCGCGGCGGATCGCGGCCTTCATCGCGGCGCCGTCGAACTCAACGTTGCGGCCTATGACGATATTGTAGATCGGGATGCCGGTGTCCTGGCAGAGCAGGTTCTTGGTGCGCTCGGCAACCTGGATGTTCTCCACCATGGTGCCAAGGATGGTCTTGCCGGTTGAGTCGGTTTCCTCCATCAGCAGCCGTTCGAAGCCCTGCTTGATGTCGTTGGGCAGCAGCTTGAGCGCGCGGATATAGAGCGTCTTTGAGAGCTCCTCGACTTCCTTGATATCGAGCTGCATGGCCGTTTTCCCTAGAGGACGAGCGTCAGGCCCGAAACGATCAGCAATATGGCGAGCGCCTGGCGAAAGCGCCGGTCGTCGAGCTTGCCGTAAAGCTGCCAGCCGAACCAGGTTCCCAGCAACAACGGCGGCAACACCGCCACCATCATTATCACGCCGGCGCGGTCCAAAGTCACCCAGACGATCCCGGCCAAGGCAAGCGCGTGCATGACGATGATGTAGGGCTGGTAAACAGCGCGGGCGACGGCCTTGGGCCAGCCGCGGATTTGTGTCCAGATCGTCGGCAATACGCCGGAATAGCCGCCGATTCCGCCGAGGATGCCGCCGAGGAAGCCGACGCCGGCGTCGGCGATGCGGCCACCGCCGGAAAACGTGTGCAGGCGCGGCGAGAGCAGCGCATAGGCTCCAAACGCCAGTAGGAATATGCCGAGCGCGATCTTGAGCACGCCGGCATCGGTAAAGACCAGCAGACGCACGCCGATCGGAATGCCGGCGATGCCGCCGACGACGAACGGCCACAGCTTGGCGAACTCGATGTGGTGCCGCTGCGGCCAGATCGTGGTCGAATGCAGCAGCACGCCGCAGCCGGTGACCATGAGCGCGCAATGCACCGGATCGATGCGGTGCAGCCAGATCGCCGAGGCGGCGACGCCAAAGGCAAAGCCGCTGCCGCCGGCGGCGACGCCGCCGAACAGCGCGCCGAGCCAGAGGATGGCAAGAGTGTCGTAGGTAAGTCCAAACACCATCCGGTCAACCCAGATTGAAAATGAAGATGAGGCCGACCGCGAACACAGCGGCTAGGCAGGCCGACAGCACCGCAAACGTCTTTTCGCGGAAGTCGAAGAACTCGATTGCCAGCACGCGCAGGCCCAGCGTCATATGAATGGCGAGCGCGACGACGATGCCGCATTCGGCAATCGCGACGGCCGGCTGGCGCGTGACGGCCAGAAAAGCATCGAGTGCATTGGCGCCATTGAGTGCGCTCGCCAGCGCAAGAAAATGGATGGGTAGAAAAATCGCAAGCGCGATGCCCGACAGGCGGTGAATCATGGCCGCCAAGTAGCCGCGCTGCTTGTGCGATGCGCGCATCATGAAATAAAAACCGCGATCACGGCGCGTAAGCCCAGCGCCAGTAACAGCACCGCAAACAGCGCCAGCGCAATGTCGAGCGAAGTTCCGCGCCACGCTGTCCATTCGCGCAACACATTGCGCAGACCGATCGGCGCATGGATGGCGACCGTCACCACGAACACGCCATAGAACGCCGCGAAAGCAACATTGCCATGGGTGCGCGAGAGAATATCCGCCGCGGTCAGCCCGCCGCGCACGGCGTAGAGGATGGTGCCGAGATGCACGGCGACTGCGAGCGCCAGCACGAAAGCGGTCAGGCGTTGCGCGGCGAACAACAGGGGACTCATAGGCGTGACTCAAATGAGAAGTCACAGCCTCGCCGCTTACCGCAGCGAAACTCCCTCTCCCCTCGGGGGAGAGGGTTTGGGTGAGGGGGTTCGGATCTATCGTCAGTCACTGGCCGCCGCACCCCCACCCCCG
>JBBRAL010000032.1:0-50077 GCA_038206805.1 Hyphomicrobiales bacterium
ACCGCGCGCATGATGTGCTCGATCATGATGATGGTGATGCCCTGCTCCTCGTTCAGGCGGACCAGCAGGGACAGGATGTCGTCCACCTCCTGGTTCGACAGGCCGGCCATGGCCTCGTCGGCGATCAGGAGCTTCGGCTCCGCCGCCATGGCGCGCGCCAGCTCGAGCTTGCGCATCTCGACTTGCGTAAGATCGCGCGGCATCTGCTTGGCCTTCTTCGCCAGGCCGACCATTTCCAGCAGTTCATGGCAGCGCGAGTCGAGATCGCCGGTCGAACGCAGCGGTCCGAGGCGCGCATGCACGGTAAACAGCAGCGGGATGCGCAGATTGTCGGCGAGGTTCATGCTGTGGAACGGGCGCGGCAACTGGAATGTGCGCGCCATGCCGCGATGGGTGCGCTGATGGGCGGAAAGCCCGTCCACGATATGGCCCTCGAAACTTACGCTGCCGCCTTCGTTGTTCGCCGTGCCGCAGATGCAATTGACCAGGGTGCTCTTGCCGGAGCCGTTCGGCCCGATCAGCCCGAGCCGCTCGCCCGGATGCACTTCGAGATCGATGCCGTCGAGCGCGACAAAGCCGCCGAACCGTTTGGAGATTTTGTCGACGTGGAGGAGCGCGCTCATGGCTTCCTCCACGAACGCCGCCAGCCCTGCACCAGCCCGACCAGGCCGTTGGGCGCGACGATGACGAAGCCGACCAGCATGAGGCCGACGATCAGCAGGTTGACCGCCGAGGAGATAGTGACGGTGGCATATTGCTGGGCGGAGCCGAGCAGGATGGCGCCGACCAGCGGCCCGATCCAGCTGGTGGTGCCGCCGATCATCGGCATGGCTATGGAATTGACCGCATATTCAAGGCCGAAGGCCGACGACGGCTGCAGGTAGCCGATGTAGAACGGGAACGGCGCGCCGGCCATGCCCATGAAAGCGCCCGAGATCGTGGTGGCTATTAGTTTCAGGCGCAGCGTCGGCACGCCCGAGGCCTCGGCGGCCAGTTCGTCATCGCGGATGGTGGCGAAGCCGAAGCCGAGCTGCGAGCGCTCGATCGTGCGCGCGCTTACCACCGCGATCACTGCCAGCGCCAGCATCAGCGCGAACAGATATTCGATGTAGTTGACCGTGATGCCGGCGAATTCGAGCTCCTCCGGGCGGATGATGTAGGCGCCGCGCGAGCCACCGACATAGTCCCAATTGACCACCAGGGTCTGCAGCACGACCGAAAGCGCCAGCGTCGCGATGGCGAAGAAGGCGCCGCGCAGCCGCAATGTCAGATAACCCATGCCGAAGCCGACAATGCCGGACACGATGCCGCCGATCGCGATCAGCACCGGCACCGGCAGCGGAAAGGCCTTATGCAGGAACACCGAGCTGTAGGCGCCCATGGCGAAAAATGCGGCCGAGCCGAAATTCACATAGCCGCAATAGCCGCCGAGGATATTCCAGGCGGTCGCCAGCACGATGAATTGCAGGATGGTGTAGCTGGCGAAGTACAGATAATCGACGTGAACCCAGTGCGCGAAGGCCATGACCACGGCGCCAATTGCAATCGCGATGAGGGAGAATTTCGCCGTGTTCACGCTACTCACCGTCCCATGAGTCCCGCCGGCCGGAAGGCAAGCGTGAGCAGGAGAAGACCGAAAGCCACTGCCGGCGCCCAGGACGGGCCATAGAAGGTGGCGGTCAGGCTCTCGACGATGCCGAGCAGCATGGCTGCGATCAGCGTGCCGGGCATGCTGCCGAGCCCGCCGAGCACGCAGATGGCGAACACCCGGCCGATATATTCGCGGCCGACCGAAGGCTCGATCGGCTGGATGATGATCAGCAGCGCGCCGGCAATCGAGGCGGTCGCGATCGAAAGACCGAAGGCAATGCGCTTGATACGGATCGGATCGACCGCCATCAGCTGCAGCGCAAGCTGGTCTTGCGACACCGCCATGACGGCGCGGCCGGTGAAGGTGCGGGTGATGAACAGTTCGATGGCGCCGAACAGTGCCAGCGCGGTGACGCAGGGCACCAGCATGCGCAGCGGCAGGTCCAACAGTCCGATATGGATGCTGGGTCCGATATAGGCGGCCTCGACATATCGATAGTCGACGCCGAACACCAGGATCAGCGACACCTCGGTGACGAACAGCAGACCGAAGAAAAATGCCAGCCCGCGCAGCGATTCCTGTCCGCGCTTTTCGAACGACAGATAATAGACCTGATAGACCGCCGCGCCGAGCGCGTAGAATACCGGCAGCGCAAGAATGCTCACCAGGATTGGATCGACGCCGTAATTGATATTGACGAAATAGGCGATGTAGGAGCCGAGAATGATGAAGGCCGGATGCGCGATATTGACGATGTCGAGCATGCCGAAGGAGATCGACACGCCGGCGGTGACGGCCGCGTAGAAGCCGCCGAGCAGGACCCCGGCGGCAATCGCGTTAATCAGCAGATCCCAGGACATGTCGTTACCGCCCTCAACCGGCGCATTCGCTTACCAGCACATCGCGCGAAAGGGAATATCGGCCGGGCAGTCTGCCGTGCGGCGCCGCCTGCACGACGTCATGCAGGAAACGCGATCCGCGTGCCAAACTTGCCGGTATTGCCCACCCCCCGAACCCACGTTTTTATTTTGTCCGCCGGTTCGGCTAGGCAGCCGGCGTTTCAGCAAACCGCCCACCGTCAGGCTGTGACACCGGCAGGTGGGCGTGTCTAGGATTAACCCGATCAGGCGGCCGCGGCTTGCGGCCGCACGCCCTCGGGAAGCTGCATCGGCTTGTTGGCGCTGTCCTTGAACTCGACCGTCATGAACACCATTTCGCCGTCGCCGAGATTTTCCAGATCGTGCACCTTGAACTCGTCGGTCCCGTAGGTCTCGTGGCGCGTTTCGCCCGGCTGATAGGTGTATTCGACCGTGGTGCCATCATGGATGTGCTGACGGCCGCGGCCGCCCGATACCGAGGTCCAGAAATAGTCCAGCACATGGCGGTGGAACCCGATGCGCTCGCCCGCGGCCAGACGGATGATCCACACCCGCGTGCGCTCGTTCTCCGACAGCAGCGTGGAGCCGACGCAGGGGTTGGGATTCTTGGCCTCGCGCGCGAATTCGGCGGCGATGGTGGCCGGCCAAGGCGACTTGTCCTTTGTCTCGGCGGCTTTATCGAGCATGCTCAGCGCCATGGGTATTCCTCCGGTGCTATTTGCCGTCGTATATAGCATATTTCCGTAAACGGAAAGATTGAGGCGGATCGATTGGCCGGGTCGCGGGCGGGCATTGCGGTTGTCATTGGCGGCTCGATGAGCGGCCTGCTCAGCGCTTTATTGCTGCGCCGGGCGGGGTGGGCCGTGGATATCTACGAACGCGTGGAGAGCGAGCTGTCCGGCCGCGGCGCCGGCATTGTCGCCCAGCAGGAGCTGATCGAGCGGTTGCGCGGCCTCGGTCTCGCCACCGATGCGCTTGGCGTGGCCATCACCACCCGCAAGATCCTCGATGCCGGCGGCCGGCTGACCGAGGAAGTCGAATGCCCGCAGGTGCTGACAGCCTGGGAGCGCGTCTACCGGCTGCTGCGCGATGCTTTCCCGCCCGAGCGCTATCATCGTGGCCGCGGGCTCGCCGGCTTCACGCAAGACGCCGATAAGGTGACGGCGCATTTTTCCGATGGCGAAAACGTCGAGGCGGACCTGCTGGTCGGCGCCGACGGCATTCGCTCGACCGTACGCCAGCAATGCCTGCCGGAAGTGACGCCGCGTTATGCCGGCTATTCGGCCTGGCGCGCGCTGATCGCGGAAGACGCCATTCCGCCCGACACGCATCGCGACCTGTTCGAATTCATGTCGTTCGGCTTGCCGCCGGGCGAGCAGTTCCTCTGCTATCCGGTGGCCGGGCCGGACAACGATCTGCGGCCGGGGCGGCGCCGCTTCAATGTGGTGTGGTACCGGCCGGCCGATGAGAAAACGAAATTGCAATGGCTGCTCACCGACGAGCGCGGCGTAACCCACGCGATCTCGATCCCGCCGCCGCTGATCCGCCGGGAAGCGATCGCCGAAATGCGCGCCGACGCCGAGCGGCTGCTGGCGCCGCAATTCCGCCAGATCGTGCGCTTGCTGGAGGAGCCGATTTTGCAGCCGATCTACGACCTCGAATCGCCGCGCATGGCGTTTGGCCGCGTGGCGATCGCCGGCGACGCGGCCTTCGTGGCGCGCCCGCATGTGGCGGCCGGTGTGTCGAAGGCGGCGGACGATGCCGCGGCGCTGGTGGCGGCGTTGCAGGCGGAGGGCGATGTCGAAAGCGCGCTTCTGCGCTACGAGGCGGCGCGGTTGCCGGAAAATTACCGCATCATCGAGCGCGCGCGCCATCTCGGCGCCTATTTGCAGGCGACGCAAACGGCGGAAGAGCGGGCGCGCGCCGGGCTGCACTCAACGGACGGCGCGGTGATTGCGGAGACCGCAGTGCTGGATTTTTTGTATGCGTAGCTTCCTTCCTCTCCCCGCGTGCGGGGAGAGGTCGCCCGCCAAAGCGTTAGCGAAGGCGGGCGGGTGAGGGGGCGTCTCCGCGGTCTAAGCGTTCAGAAACGCCCCCTCACCCGGCTCGCCGCTAGCGCGGTTCGCCACCCTCTCCCGCACGCGGGGAGAGGAAACTCACATCCCCAGCATCTTCTTGGCATTGCCGCCGGCGAGCGCCGCGCGCGCGGCATCGTCGAAACTCGCGACCGAATTGATATGGCCGATCGGATCGAATTCCAGCATGTCGAACGGATAATCGGTGCCCATGATGACGTGGTCGAGGCCGAAGGTCGCCACCAGCGATTCCAGTTGCAGCGCCGTGAACACCACGGTGTCGAAGTAAACCTTCTTCAAGTAGTGGGTCGGCGGCTTCGGCAGATTGGCTTGGGCATCCGAGCGCGCACCCCAGGCGTGATCGATGCGCCCGGAATAGGCGCCGAGATAGCCGCCGCCATGCATGGCGAAGATTTTCAAATTGGGATGGCGCTCCAGCACGCCGTCGAAGATCAGATAATGCAGCGCAAGCGTGGTCTCGAACGGATTGCCGATGATGTTGTTGAAGTAGAACCGCGACAGCCGTTTGCCCTCGGTGAAACCGTTGGGATGGATGATGACCAGCGCGCCCAATTCCTCGGCCTTCTGCCAGAACGGCGCGAAGGCTGGATCGGACAGTTCCCTGCCGGCGACATTGGTGAGGATTTCGACACCCTTGAACTTGAGCGTTTTCATGCAGCGTTCGAGTTCCTTGGCGGCTTCCGGGCCGTCCTGCATCGGCACGGTGCCGCAGGGGATGAAGCGATCCGGATGTTTCGCGACGAATTCGGCGACGCCGTCATTGATCATGCGTGCGGCCGGCACGGCGTATTCGAGCGCGACCGTGTGATAGCACTGCGGCGGCGGCGGCATCACCAGCTGCATATCGACGCCCATCTTGTCCATGTCGGCGAAGCGCTCGTCGTAATTGCCGCGGATGCGTGAACCGATATCGGCTTCCTGCTTGGCGTTGAGCTCCTTGGTCTCGGGCGAGGCGAAATGCCCAAGCGGAATGGTCGATAGATCGAGATGCGGCTTGATGAAAATGGCGGCTTGCGGGACCGCGACATGGGTGTGGGCGTCGATCGTCGTCGTCTTAGGCCGCGCCTCGCGCCCCGGCTTGCCGTGCGGGCGCGCCGCGGTGTTTGCATATTTGTTCCAGATCGCCATTTCATTTCCTCGTTGCTTCTTGATCGGTCAAAAAACGCCCAGATGCTGCGTCAGATCGACGCCGTCCTTGTCCAGCAGCGCCGGCGTGGAGATGACCGCGACGCGGCCGGTATTGAGGATCACGATATCGTCGGCGACGTCGAACACGAGCCGGGGGTTCTGCTCAACCAGCACGATCGACAGCCCGCTTTCCTTCAGCTTGCGGATGGTGGCCATCACCTCGGCGACGATCTGCGGCGCCAGCCCTTCCGACGGCTCGTCCATCAGCAGCACGCGCGGATTGCCCATCAGCGCGCGGCCGATCGCCAGCATTTGCTGCTCGCCGCCGGACAAATGCGCGGCGATCTGTTTGTGGCGCTCGGCGAGGCGCGGAAACATCGCAAACACGGTATCGGCGTTCCACGCCGCATGCTTGCTGCCGGCGTCCGGCTTGCGGGCGGCGACCATGAGATTTTCGCGCACCGTCAGGCTCTTGAAGATGCGGCGGCCCTGCGGAACCAAAGCGACGCCGCGGGCGGCGATCATTTCAGGCGACATGCCGGCAACCGCCGCGCCGAACACGCGCACCTCGCCGCGGCGCGGCGGCAGCAGGCCCATGGTGACATTCATGCAAGTCGACTTGCCGGCGCCGTTGCGCCCGAGCAGGCCGAGCATGCGCGCCTCGCCGAGTTCGAACGACACGTCCGCCAGCACGTGGCTGTCGCCATAAAAGGCGTCGATGTGCTCGATACTGAGCGCGCTAGTGGCCAAGATAGACCTCCCTGGTGCGCGGGTCGGCCACCACTTGGCTCCGTGTGCCTTCGACGATCACTTCGCCGAAATGCAACAGCGTGATGCGCTCGGCGAATTCCAGCGCCACGTCCATATTGTGCTCGATCATCACGATGGTGACGTCGCGCGGGATCGCCAGCAGCAATTGCTGCACGTCGCGGCGCTCGTCGATCGACAGGCCGGCGAAGGGTTCGTCGAGCAGCAGCACTTTCGGATTCTGCGCCAGCGCCATGGCGATCTCGACGCGGCGGCGCTCGCCGTAGGAGGTCTGCGTCAGCGGCCGCTCGGCGAGATGCGCGAGGCCAACTCGTTCCAGCGCCGCGCGCGCATCCTCGACAATATGCCCCTGCCGCTTCATGTCGATGAAGGGGTTCCAGCGCAGCGTCGACAGCCCCAACAGCGCCAGCGAAACATTGTGAACGATAGTGTCTTGCGGAAACAACGTGATGATCTGATAGGTGCGCGCCATGCCGAGATGCGGGCGGTGCCGGCTCGGCGTCTTGGTGATGTCCTGGCCGAACAGCCGGATCGAGCCTGAGTCGGGTGTGATTTCGCCGGTGATCAGGTTGAACAACGTGGTTTTGCCGGCGCCATTGGGGCCGATGATCAGCCGGCGCTCGCCCGGCTCGACATTGAGATCGACATTATTGGTCACATGCAGGCCGCCGAACGCCTTGCAAAGGCCGGTGATCGTGAGGGCGCTCATTTCACCGGCTCCGTGGGCGCCGTCTTCAACTTGTCAGCAACAGCGCCGTCGCGCGGCTGGCGTTTGCGCCAGGCCAGCCGCCACAGCCGCGCGCTGCCGGGCACCAGACCCTCCGGCATCAGGATGACGATAGCGACAAAGATGAATCCGAGCAGCATGTTCCAGCGCTCGAGGAAGCCGCTCACCACGCTCTTGACCACGATCACCAGCGCGGCGCCGACGATCGGCCCCAGCAGAGTGCCGGCGCCGCCGGAAATCACCATCAGCAGCACCTCGGCCGAGGCGGTCAGGTCGAGCGCCTGCGGGCTGATGAACTGCTGGTAATAGACGAACAGGATGGCGGCAATGGCGGTCAGCAGGCCGGAAAACATGCAGGCCCAGAAGCGGATGGCCCAGACGTGATAGCCGAGCGCGTTCATGCGTCGCGGCTGGTCGCGCGTGCCCATCAGCGCGGCGCCCATTGGCGAGCGCACGAACACCGTCACGGCGGCCAAGGCCACCAGGAACACCACCAGCGTCATGTAATAGAACGCGTTCGGCGAGGTGAGCGCTATGCCGAACGGCTCCGGCCGTCCGTGTAAATTGATGCCGTTGTCGCCGCCGGTGATGCTGATCCAGCGATAGGCCAGGCCCCAGATTATTTCGCCCAGCGCCAGCGTGATCATGATGAAACCGATGCCGGTCGCGCGCAGCGACAGCACGGCAAAGACCGCCATCGCAGCAAGGCCGATCACCAGCGCGACCAGGATCGCGACGGTATGGCCGTATCCGTGTTGCAGCATGAAGCCGGTGGCGTAGGCCGATATGCCGAACAGTCCGGCATGGCCGAGCGACACCAGCCCGCCATAGCCGGCCAGCACGTTCAGGCCGAGCGCGAAGATGGCGGAGAACAGGATCTGGCTGGCGACATTGATGTAATAGTCGCCGTGCATCCAGAACGGCAGCGTGACCAGCGCGATGAAGGCGACGGCTAGGGCGACGACGCGCGCGCTCATGACACGCCCATCATGGCACGAACCGGCCGAACAGGCCCTGCGGCCGCAGCAGCAGAACCAGCAGCATGGGCAGGAACAGCACGAAATAAGCCAGTTCAGGTAACAATGCTTGGCCGAAATTATAGATGAAACCGATCAAGATGCTGCCGACCATAGAGCCGAGCAGGCTGCCCGAACCGCCGAGGATGACCACCACCAGCGCCAGCGGCAGCATGTACTGGTCGATGCCGGGATAGACCGTCAAAATCGGCCCGCCGATGACGCCGGCAAAGGCCGCAAGTCCGGCGCCGAGCGCGAACACGATGGTGAACAATTGGGAGACGCGGATGCCGACCACCCGCGCCATGTCGGGATCATCGACGCCGGCACGGATCATGGCGCCGAGCCGCGTCCAATCGAGCAGCAGCCAAAGCCCAACGGCGACCACGGCGGCGATGCCGATGACGGCAATACGATAGAGCGGGAATGCCACCGCTCCGTAGCGCACAAAACCTTCAAGCTCCGGCGGCGTTTGCACCGCAATCGGGTCGCCGCCCCACACCATCAGGCAGAAATCGGCGACGATGAAGGAAATGCCGAGCGTCACCAGAACCTGGGCCATTTGCTGGCCGGGCAGTTGCCGCAGCAGCAGGCGTTCGATCACGGCGCCGAAGACGGCGACCAGCAGCGCCGCCATCAGCGCCGCCAGCCAGAAATTAAACATCGTGCCGAGCAGGCCGCCGACGAAAGTCGCGCCGAAATAGGCGCCGAGCATGAACAGCGAGCCATGCGTCAGGTTCGGAATCCGCATCAGCCCGAAGATCAGCGAGAAGCCCGCCGCCAACAGGAACAACAGGCTGCCGAAGGTGATGCTGTTGACCGTCAGCAGCAGCCAGAAGCTCATATGGGCACTTTCCGCTCTTGCTCTTTGCGCGTGCACTTCTTTCCGCTCATCCCCGCGCTAGCGGGGATCCAGAGATTGCCGAGTTAGCAGTCTGGATTCCCGCTAGCGCGGGAATGAGCGGATCGAGAATGCGTGCGGGCGCCGGATCGGCCGGCGCCCGCGGCGATCGACTTCAGATCAGCACTTCTTCAGCGCGGGATAATCGCGCGAATAGACCGGGTGCGCGAGGAACTCCTTCTCCGGCCAGGTCCAGAACTGGCTGACGTTTTCGTACGTCTTTACCGTTTTGTTCCAGAGCTTGAGGTTGTAGGGGTTCTTCTCATTCTTTTCGATGCGGCGGACGTAGAAGTTACCGACGACATTGCCGAGATGGTCGAAGCTGATCGGCCCGCGCGGCGTGTCCTTGAGCTTCACGGCCTTGATCGCGGCCATGAACTTCTCCTTGTCCGCGGTCGACCCGCCGGCACCCTCAAGACCGGCTTCCACCACCTGGCAGTTAATGTAGAGGCCGGCAGCATAGAAGCCGGGCACTACTTTGAAGTCCTTCACCATTGCCTGGGCGAACTTCTTGTTGCTGTCGGTTTCGAGGTCGAGCGTATAGGGGCAGGCGCTGATCATGCCGACCGCCTCGTCGCCGAAGGCGTGCAGCAGCGCGTCGTCGCCGCCGGTCTCGCCGGTGACGACCGGCGCCTTTTTACCGAAATTGACATATTGCTTCATGAAGGCGAGCGGGCCGGAACCGGCAAAGCCCTGGCAAAGCACGTCGTTACCGGTCATCTGAGCAAGGTAGGGCGTGTAGTCGGGGGTTCCCAACGGCACCCACAGTTTGTTGGCCACGCAGCCGCCGTCCTGCTCGAACGCCGCCTGGAAGCCGCCTTGCTGCTCGTAGCCGAAGGCGAAATCGAAATCGATGGTGATAGCCTTCTTGAGACCCATCTCCTTCGCCGCGTAATGGCCCATCACATGCATGGCCTGCGAGGAAGCCGCCGACGGCCGCAAGAAGAAGGGATTGGGACGGCGCTGGGTCAGGTCGTCGGCACCGGCGAGGCTTAGCGTCGGTGTCTTGTGCTCGCGGATATAGTCGGTGATCGCCAAGAGCTCGAAGGCGGCGAGCGGCCCGAGGATGACGTCGACCTTGTCACGTTCGACCAATTCCTGCGCCTTGGTCTTGGTGCCGGCCGGCTTGCCGCCGGTGTCGGCGGAGAAAAACTCGACCTTGCGGCCGGCCATCTTGTTGTCGTGCTCCTTCAGCCAGGTCAGCACGCCCTGTTCCATCTGGATACCGCCCTGGGCGAGGGGTCCGGTCTTGACGGTCAGCAGGCCAAGCTTGAACGGCGCGGCTTGCGCGATCGCCGGCGTCGGGAACTTGAACGCCGCTAGCGCGGCGCCAGCGGCCGTTGCAGCCATGAATTTACGGCGGGTGAACTTGCGAGACATTTGCAACCTCCCTTTATCGCCCCTTTGGGGCACCTAATTTTATCGGCCCTGATAGGCCATTGTTCAGACCGGCCAATGTGGCCTTATTCGACGCAAACAGGCGTTTCTCGACGACCGCCGCGCCCCGCCGCGACGGACATCCCGAAGCCATCATTGGCCAAGGCCTTCCATGATGTAAAGCCCGGTAGCTGCGCTCTGTCGCCGCGCTTGCGGTATTGCCCAAATTGCCGTGGTGGGCGTTCATCGCGTGACGCGGGCCGGAAAGGCGTGGCCGACAGCCTGCCAAACGGTGTAGGCTACCGCGCAAGAAAAAATCGACCCCACAGAGGAAGAATACCATGAAGGTTCACGCGACATCACTTGCGCTTGGCGTGGCGCTGTCATTCGCATCCATGGCAAACGTCCGGGCCGAAGTGAGCGAAATCACCATCGCTCAGCAATATGGCGTGAGCTTTCTTCCGCTGATGGTGATGCAGAAGGCCAGCCTCATCGAAAAGCACGCCGCGAAACTGGGCCTTCCCGGCGTCACCGTGAAATGGGCGAAGGTCGCCGGCCCCAGTGTCATGAACGACGGTCTGATCTCGGGCGCGCTGCATTTCGCCTCGCAGGGCGCGCCGTCGCTGATCACGCTGTGGTCCAAGACCAATGGCCAGATCAAGGGCGTATCGGCGCTGACCACCTATCCGCTTTACCTCGTGACTCGCGATCCCGGCGTGAAGACCATCAAGGACTTCAGCGCCAAGGACAAGATCGCGGTGCCTTCCGTCAAGATCTCGACGCAGGCGATCATGCTGCAGATGGCCTCCGCCAAGGCGTTCGGCGAAAAGGAATACGCCAAGCTCGATCCGCTGACGGTGACCCTGTCGCATCCGGACGCGACGCTTGCCTTCATCAACAACACCGCCGGCGTGAATACGCACTTCTCGACATCGCCGTTCTACGAACAGGAGATCAAGGTGCCGGGCGCGCACCTGATCACGACCAGCTACGATATTCTGGGCGGTCCGGCGACCGCGTTGTTGTTGACGTCGAGCGCGAAGTTTCGCGAGGCGAATCCGAAAGCCTATAAGGCCGTTTTTGAAGCGCTCAGCGAGGCGATCGATACCGTCAACAAGGACAAGCGCGCCGCCGCCCAGCTTTATCTCGAAGTCGCCAATGACAGGAAAACCCCGCTCGACGAAATCGTCGCGAGCATCAGCGACAAGGATTACGCCTATACGCTGCGGCCGCAGAAGGTATTGGCGACCGCGCAATTCATGGCCAAGATCGGTTCGATCAAGCAGGCGCCGGGCTCGATCGACGACCTGTTCTTCCCCGGCATCGCCGATTTGAAAGGCGACTGAGCGCGTCTGCTTGCCATGAGCGGTTCATCGCCAGCCTTCCGGATCGGCACCGGAGCGGGTTTCTCCGCCGACCGGCTCGACCCGGCGGTCGATCTGGTCGAGCGCGGCGAACTCGACGCCGTTGTGCTGGAATGCCTGGGCGAGCGCACGGTGGCATTCGGTCACCGCGACCGCATGGCCGATCCCGCGCGCGGCTATAATTCTCTGCTTGAGCGGCGCATGCGCGTGCTGCTGCCGGCGTGCCGCAAAGCCGGCACCGTCATGATCACCAATATGGGCGCGGCCAATCCGCGCGCCGCGGCCGAACGCACGCTCGCCATCGCGCGCGAACTTGGGCTCGCCGGTCTCAAAATCGCGTGCATCGAGGGCGACGATGTTTCCGCGCTGGTGCCGGCCAACCAGCCGTTCATGGATGAGCCGGGCACGCTCGCCGATATCGATATGCCGGTCGTCGGCATGAACGCCTATCTCGGCGCCGACGCGATTCTGCCCGCGCTCGACGCCGGCGCCGACGTGATCATCGGCGGCCGCCTCTCCGATCCCTCCATGTTTCTGGCGCCGCTTGCGTATCGCTTCGGCTGGGACGCCATGGACTTGGCGCGCATGGGCGCCGGCACGCTGGTCGGGCACCTGTTGGAATGCGGCATGCAAGTCACCGGTGGCTACTTCGCCGATCCAGGCGTCAAGGATGTCGCGAATCTGGCGCAATGCGGCTATCCGATCGCCGAGGTGCATTCCGATGGCAGTGCGGTCATTACCAAACTCACCGGCACCGGCGGCTGCGTCAGCACACAGACGGTGAAGGAGCAATTGCTTTACGAGGTGCACGATCCGGCGCGCTACCTCACCCCCGATGTGACGGCCGATTTCAGCCAGGTCCAAATCGCGGCGGCGGGCGCAGACCGGGTCAAGGTGTCGAATGCCGGCGGCAGCAGGCGGCCCGACACGCTTAAAGTTACCGTCGGTTTCGATGGCGGCTTCCAGGGCGAAGCCGGCGTAAGCTATGCCGGCCCGGCCGCGCAGGAGCGCGGACAACTGGCGGCCGAGATCGTGCGCGACCGGCTGGTCCGCGTGCACGGCAACAAGGCCGACCTGCGCATCGACTTGATCGGCGTCTCCTCGCTGTTCGCCACCGCGGGCCTGCGCGCCGCCGACGCGCAGGACGTGCGCCTGCACGTCGCGCTGCGCTCGCCCGCGAAGGACGATGCCGAGATCATGCTGTGGGAAGTAGAGTCGCTTTTGTGCTGCGGACCGGCGGGCGGCGGCGGTTATCGCGGCGCCATTACCCCTTGCGTGATGACCAAATCGGTCTTGATCGATCGCGAACGCGTCAAGCCAACCATGAAAGTCATGGTCGCATGAACGCCCTGCGTCGAAACGCGCGCCGGATCGTTCGCGACATCGCGCATGCGCGCGCCGGCGACAAAGGTAACACGTCGAACGTCAATGTGTGGGCCTACGACGCTGCGGATTTCGAGGCGTTGAAACGGGCGCTGACGCCTGAACGTATCAAACGGGCATTCCCCGACCTCATTCGCGGCAAGGTCGAGCGTTACGTGATCGAACACCTGTGCGGTCTGAACTTCGTCATGCACGATGCGCTGGAGGGCGGCGTCAATCGGTCGCTCAATCTGGATTCGCACGGAAAATCCTGGAGCTATCTTTTTCTCGGTCTCGAAATTGATGAGCCTGCCGAAGACCGGCCGGGGGAATAAAAGATTTCAAGTGCGCAGAGCGGCGGTCGCCGTGGGGCGGGCATTTGCGGTTGCCACAACAGGCGACGACGATTATCGTGGGGCTTTCTCAATACAGGGGGAAACAATGCGCAAGACACTGGCGATTTTTCTCGGAACGCTTTTTGTCGTGGGTCTAGTGGGATTTGCGTCAACGGCCGGCGCGGCATCGGATAAAGTCGCTGCGAAGCAGACCTGTGAGCAAAGATGCTTAAACTATTCCGGCGGGAGTAGAGACAGGATCTACTCCAGGTGCGTGGCTAGTTGTAAGCAAAAGTAGCCGCGCCGTCGGCCTAGATTCCGAGATAGCTCGATTTGATCTCGTCGTTGGCCTTGAGTTCTTCGGGCTTGGCCGAATAGACCACCTTGCCCTTGCTCATGACGTGCACGTAGTCGACCAGCTTGAGCGCGAGGTGGGCGTTCTGCTCGATCAGCAGG
Source organism: Hyphomicrobiales bacterium (assembly GCA_038206805.1). Classification (GTDB taxonomy): domain Bacteria; phylum Pseudomonadota; class Alphaproteobacteria; order Rhizobiales; family Xanthobacteraceae; genus Pseudolabrys. The sequence goes on from JBBRAL010000032.1 coordinate 14,000, forward strand.
ATCGACAGGCCTTCCTCCTTCAGCTTGCCGACCGCTTCCCAAAGGCCCTGAATGATGATCGGCGCCAGCCCTTCCGAGGGCTCGTCCATGATCAAGCAGTCCGGGTTGGTCATCAGCGCGCGCGCGATCGCCAGCATCTGCTGCTCGCCGCCCGACAGCGTCTTGGCGCGCTGGTGGCGGCGCTCAAGCAGGCGCGGGAACAGCTTGTAAACACGCTCGAGATTCCAGCCATGGCGGTCCGGGTTGCGCTCGGCCACCAGCAGGTTTTCTTCCACGCCGAGGGTCGGGAATACGCGGCGGCCCTGCGGCACCAGGCCCATGCCGCTGCGCACGGTCTCGAACGACGACTTCTGCGTGATGTCGTCGCCCTTGAACACCACCTTGCCGCGGCGCGGCGGGTTGAAGCCGACAATCGAATTCACCAGCGTGGTCTTGCCGACGCCGTTGCGTCCGAGCAGGCCTAGAATCTGGCCCTGCTCAAGCTGCAGCGACAGACCCTGCAGAACGTAGGCGTCGCCGTAATAAGTGTGAATGTCCTGGACTTCGAGAATGGCCATAATGCTAATCGGTCCCCAGGTAGATTTCCTGCACGCGGCGGCTTTTCTTGATGCTCTCGGGCGCTCCGGTTTCCAGCACCTCGCCGAAGTGCAGCACCGATATCTCGTCGGCGACGTCGAACACCACGTCCATGTCGTGTTCGATCAAAAGGATTGCGAGCTTGGGATCGAGCTTCATCAGAAATTTGGTCATTTCGGTGGATTCGCCCGAGGACAGGCCGGCCGCCGGTTCGTCGAGCAGCAGGATCTTCGGATCGCTGGCAAGGCCGAGCACGATCTCAAGCTGACGCTGTTCGCCGTGCGACAGATTGCGGACTTCGAGGTCCTTGCGATCGAGGAAGCCGGCCTGTTCGAGCAGGTGATAGGCCTTGTCGTAGACTTCCTTGTAAGACGACAGGAAGCGCCACATCACGAATTTCGACGGCCGCAGGCCCTTTATCGCCAGCAGCACGTTGTCGAGTACGGTCAGTTTCGGAAACAGATGGGTGACCTGGAACGTGCGCGCCATGCCGAGCGCGGTGCGGCGGTGGCTCGGCCAATTAGTGACATCCTGTCCGAACAGGATCACCTGTCCGGACGTCACCGGAAAAATGCCGGTGATGAGGTTGAACAGCGTGGTCTTGCCGGCGCCGTTCGGGCCGATGATGGCCTTGCGGTCGCCCGGCATGATGCGCAGCGTGACATCGCGAGTGGCCTGCAGGCCGCCGAAGCTCTTGCACAATGACTTGAGCTCAAGGACCGGGATCCCGCCGCCGTTCATTTGCGATTGCGTGCTCACGCGCACTCCTCAGGCTTTAAGTGGAAGCGCCGGGACCCGTTGGCAGGGCCCCGGCGTTTTGACGTTTATTCGCAGTACTTACAGGGCGGGAATTCGCGGCTGTAAACCGGCTGGGCGAGGAACTTCTCCTTGCCGTAGGTCCAGAACTGGCTGACGTTCGGATAGGTCTTGATCACGGTGTTCCACAGCTCGGGCTTGTCGTAGCCGAACATCTTCTTCTTTTCGACCTTCTTGATGTAGATGTTCTCGATCGGGTTACGCATGTCGTCGAAGCTGACCGGCCCGCGTACCGCGTCGATCTTGAGGCCCTGCATGATCTTGATGAACGCTTCCGGGCCCGGCCATTTGCCGCCGGCTTTTTTCATTGCCTCGTCGATGATCTCGGCCGTGGTGTAATTGCCTTCCGAATAATAGGACGGCACCTTGCCGTATTTGGCGCGGTAGGCCTTGACGAAGGCTTGGTTCTTCGGCGTCTCGATGGCTGCGCTGTATTGCAGTGAGGACACGTCGCCGATCACTTCGTCGCCCATGAAGGGCAGGGCGAACTCGTCGTAGCTGGTGCCGCCGCCGACGATCGGCTTCTTGAAGCCGGAGCCGCGCAACTGCTTGGGGAACTGTAGCGACATCGGCCCGACCATCAGGCTGAACACGGCGTCGGCGTCGCCCTTGATGTTCGGGATATAGGGCCCGAAATCCTTGGTGCCGAGCGGCGGCCAGATCTTCTGGATGACCTTGCCACCGCAGTCTTCGAATACCTTCTGGAAGCCGCCGACCACCTCGTAGCCGAACGCATAGTCGGCCGCGATGGTGACGATTTTCTTGTAGCCCTGGTCGCAGGCCCACTGCCCGAGCGGATGGTGCGGTTGCGAGCTCGACCAGGTCGTGCGGAAGAAATAGGGATACTTGCCGAGTTGCCGCTGCGTGAGGTCGTCGGCCGCCGGCACCGAGGCGATGTAAAGCGTCTTTTCCGCGGTGCTGACCGGCGCCAGCGCATAGCCGGTCGAAGCCAGCAGGCCGCCGATGAACATCTGCACCTTGTCCTGCAGCACCAGTTTCTTGGCCTTGGTAACGGCGCCGTCGGGCTTGCCCTGATTGTCTTCGACGATGAATTTTACGTCGGCGCCGCCCAACTTGCCGCCGTGCTCGTCCAGATACATCTGGAAGCCGTCCTTCATGTCCTTGCCGACCTGGGCAAAGATGCCTGTGAGCGGCGCTATGAAGCCGATGCGCAGCTCTTCCGCGCTGGCCGGCGTGCTCGGACCGAGACCGAACGCGAGCGCGCCGCCCAGAAGCATGGCAGCCGTCCGCCTTTGCAATGTGCGTGTCATTGTCGTTCTCCCTTGTTGCCGTGACCTTCCCGTCGCATGTCAGGAAGGCTTCGTTGCCAGTTTCTTGCTGCTTTCTTGCTTGTCTTGCGATGTCAGCCACTGCCGAATGCGCGAGGGAACGCCCATCAAGCCCATCGGCAGATAGAGAATGGTCAGCACATAGACGCCGCCGAGCGCGTATTGCCACCACGGCACCAGCGTCGAGAGATATTCGCGCAAGCCGAACACGATGGCCGCGCCAATGGCGGCACCCACCAGCGTGCCGGCGCCGCCCAGCACCACCATCAGCAGGGCGTCGACCGAGGTAGTCAGAACTACGGTTTCCGGGCTGACGTGACCGTTGGTATGCGCCCACAACACGCCGGCCAGCCCGCCGAAGCCGCCGGCGATGATGAAGGCGATATATTTGTGCAGCCAGGTGTTGTAGCCCAGAATCTGCATGCGCAATTCGCGCTCGCGAATGCCGGCCAGACTTCGTCCGAACGGAGAGCGCACCAGCACATACATCAGCATCAACGACACGGCGAAAAAAGCGAACACGAGATAGAAGAACGTCACCTCGTTCGAAAGATCGAGACCGAAACTCGGGCGTCCGCTCATGTTGATGCCATTGTCGCCGCCGGTGAGCGAATTCCAGCGATAGGCCAGGCCCCAGACGCATTGGCCGAGCGCCAGCGTGATCATCAGGAAATAGACGCCGCCGGCGCGGATGGCGAACAGCCCGAACAGCGCGGCAAGTCCCGCGCCGATCAGAATGCCGAGCACCACCACCAACCAGAAATCCCAGCCCATGCCGAAATGGAATTTGGTCGCCAGCACCGCTGTCAGATAAGCACCGACGCCGAAATAGGCCGCCTGGCCGAGCGAGGCGAGGCCAGTATAGCCGAGCAGAATGTCCAGGCTCATGGCGAGGATGGCGAACGCCATCGCGCGCGTCGCCAGCAGCACGACAAACGAGCCGGAGTTCGGAACGATAAATGCGAGCGCCACCAGACCGATGGCGACCATCAGGATCTTGACTTGTTGGCTCACCATCGCGCGTTGCTCACTCTCGTCCAAACAGGCCGGTCGGTTTGATCGCCAGGATCAGAACCATCGGCGCATACAGCGTGAAATACGAAACCTCCGGAAACAGCGCCTTGCCGAAGTTATCGGCCAGCCCGACCGCCAGCGCGCCGATGGCGGCGCCGCCCAGGCTGCCCATGCCGCCGATGATGACCACCGCGAAGGCCAGCGGCAGCATTTCGAAATCGAGGCCGGGATAGATGCCAAGGAACGCGCCGCCGATCACGCCGCCGAGCGCGGCCAGGAATGCGCCGAGCGCGAAGATGAACATCGAGACCAGATTGGTGTCGATGCCGACCCCGCGCGCCATTTGCGCGTCGTCGACGGTGGCGCGCACGGCGGCGCCCATGCGGGTCTTCTCCATGACCAGCCACAGCACGACGCCGATCGCCACCGCCATGCCGATCATGAACATGCGGTAGACCGGCAGGTAGACGCCGCCGATCACGATGCTCTGGGTGAGTACGCTGGGCGGATTGATATCCATATTGTTGCCGCCCCAGATGTCGAGCGCGCCCTGCTGGAACAGAAAGGCAAAGCCGACGGTAAGCAGCACCTGCCGCAGCGGGTCGAAACCGAGCTGGCGCAGGAATATGCGCTCCATCAACAGGCCGATCAAAGCCACGGCCAGCGCCGCCACCGGCAGCGACAGCGCCCACGAGCCAGTGGCGTTGATCACCGACAAGGCGATATAGCCGCCCCACAGGAAATAGGCGCCATGCGACAGATTGACGATCCGCATGACGCCAAAGATCAACGACAGGCCGCTACCGATCAAAAACAGCAGCGCGCCGTACGAAATGCCGTTGAAGGCCTGGATCACCCAGAAGCTTGTATTCATTCCCCCCTGATCCTTCTGTTCGTTCGAAGGTTGCGCGAAGCTTAACCCAGGTTGGATGGAAATGAACACACTAATTGGTCGCAGGCCTTATTCCGTCATTCCAGGGCACGGGCTTTTGCCCGCGAACCCGGAATGACGAAGGTGAGGCTACTTGCGCCCGCGCTTTTTGCCGGCTGCCTGTTTTTTCGGCGGGATGATCGGTAGCAGCAGATAGGGCGCCTTGCCGCCGGCAAAATGCAGGCCGGTAATGCCGTTGAATATGGCGGGCGGCCGGTCGCGCGAGTCGTTGTGCAGGAACGGACCGCAACCGGTCAGTTCGTTCTTGAAATTCGACAACTTGCCGCCGCTGGCGCCGCCATATTCGTAATCCTTGCCGCGGATCGTGACGGCCACGCGGAAACCGGCGGGCACCGCGATCGAGGTCGGCCAGATCTCGATGTCGAGCTCCACCGGCCTGCCTTTGCTTAGCGGCTGTTTTTGGTCGTGCGTGTGATAGGGGCGGTAGGGCGTCGACAGTTTCTTGTCGAGTTTGCGGTGCGAGGCGCGCAGCCAGCCCTGGGCAATGGGTGTATGCGGATCGATGGCGCCCTGGAACACCACTTCCTTCAGGTCGCCGGTAAATACCCGCAGCACGATGAAGAAATCGGCATCCTTGGTGGATGAGGAGGCGAACAGCTTGAGCGCCGACGGGCCGGTGATCTCGGTTTCCTGTTGCATCGGCGGGGTCATGAAGGTGAGGCCGTCGCCCATGGCGGCGAATTTGAGCTGCGTCTTGGCTGACGGTTTCTTGGCGCTCAGCGCCATTGAGGCGGGGTCGAGATAGAACTTGGTCCATTGCGTGCGCGCGATCGGCCATTCGTTCTCGGCGCGCGCGACGAATTTCTCGCCCGGATGGCGCACCTGCAGCAGCACTTTCGGCTGCTTGCGCCAGCCTTCCTTCTTGCCGTGCAGGAAATAGTCGAAGAAACGCAACTGCTGCTCGCGTCCGTAGTCGGTGTAGAAATGCGTCCAATGCTCGATGCCGTGCGCTTCCAGCCATTTCTCTTGTGACGCCGCGCGCACATAGCCCTCGAAATTGCCGCGCGGATGCAGGCCCTGGCCGCCCCAATTGGCAGCGGAGAACAGCGGCGTCACCACTTTCTCCCATACCGGCGAGCGGTCGCGGTGATATTTGTCGTCGAGCGGATGCTTGCGGATATTGCCGCCGAAATCGGAGCGATTCTTGCTCAGTTCTTCTTCTGTCAGCGTCTCCGGGCCGCACACCAGTTCGCCGTGCACACGGCTGCGCTTGCCGAGTTCGCCGACGCCGTACTGTACGGTCTTCACCTGCATGTCGAACCAGTTCTCCCAGAATGTGGAGAGAATGCCGCCGTGATGCGTCATGTCGCGGTACCAATCGGCCGAGCCCTCCCAGACGCACATGGCGGCGAGATGCGGCGGTTGCAGCGAGGCGACGTGCCACTGGTTCATCCCGAAGTAGGAAATGCCGTTCAAGCCCACCTTGCCGCTCGACCAGGGCTGCACGCCCGCCCATTCGATGCAGTCATAGAAATCCTTGGTCTCGCGCGGCGAAAAATGATCGATGACGCCGGGCGAGCAGCCGGCGCCGCGCGAATCCACGCGCACGCAGACATAATCGTGCGGCACCCATTTCTCCGGGTCGACCACTTCCCAGTTCTGGTATTTGTTGGAGGAGCCGGCGGTCACGTCCGGATGTTTTTCCGCCATGATGTTCCAGGCGCTCGGATAGCCGTCCTGGAAGGCGAGGTTCTTGGCATAGGGCCCGTAGGTCAGCAGCACCGGAAACTGCCCGTCTTTCACCGGGCGAAAAACGTCGGCGCGCAGCACCAGTCCGTCATCCATGGCGATCGGCACGTTCCAGTCGATCCGCATGCCGTCGCGGATTTCCGATAGCTTCTGCAATGACGCCATCACGCCCTCCCGGTGTGTTTTTGCCATGCCCGCGCTTGTCGCGGGCATCCACGGCCTTATTTATTGTTGCTGAGACTACAAAGGCGTGGATGCCCGGCACAAGTGCCTGTGCTCGGGCCGGCGGAGCCCGAGCCGAGAGCCGGCATGACAAAAACTATCGCGCCTTCTTGCGCTTGACCTTGGCCATCTTCTCCAGAACGGCGCAGACCGCGGCGGTGTCGTGGGCGCCGTGCCCGCTTTTCCTGGCTTTGATGTAGATCGGCTTGGTGGCGTTGAACATCGGCGTCGGTACTTTGATCTTGCGGGCGTAATCGCCGATCACCTGCATGTCCTTGTCCCACACGTCGATCTTCATGGTGACATCGGTATATTTGCCCTTCACCATCATCGGCGCGCGCAGCTCGAACACGCGCGAATTGCCGGCGCCGGCGGTAATCAGATCGAAGATCGTTTGCGGCGGCAGGCCAGCCTTCATGCCGAGCACCATGGCCTCGGCGCTGGCGACGTTATTGATGGCGACCAGCAGGTTGGCGACGTATTTCATGCGGCTGCCATTGCCGAAAGCGCCGACATCGTAGACGTGACGGCCGAATGCCGCGAACATGGGCCTGAGCCGCTTGATGGCGGCGCTATCGCCGCTGGCATAGAACACCAGGTCGCGGGCCTTGGCCTGCGAGCCGGTGCCGCTGACCGGCGTATCGAGCGTCACATGGCCCGCTTTGCGCAATACTCGCTCGGCTTTTTCCTTATCTGAAATTGAAAAGGTGCTCATTTCCACGATCACCTTGCTCTTGAGCTTGGCCCCGGCGATTTCGCGCGCGGTGTCCAAGAGCGCCCGCGGCTTGGGCAGGCTGGTGAGGATCGTGGGAACCTTTTCGGCAAGGTCGATGGCGCTTGCGGCGATCTCAACGCCGGCGCGCTGGGCCTCCCGGCGGCGCGCCGCGCTGATATCGTAGCCGACCACGCGCCAGCCGGCGCCGGCCAGGCTCTTGGCGAATGCGCCGCCCATGATGCCGAGGCCGATGACGCCGACCGTGCCCTTGCTCCGCCCCACCGCAGCCATGCAACGTTCTCCTCAGATACGAAAAAAGAAATATAACGACGCGCGCGCCGGCCGGTTCACTATTAAGCGGTCAAGCCGGGGCCTGTCGAGTGGGGACTGCCCAGCGATCCGGCTTTCATGCTGAGCGGCGATCGCATATCGTTGCCGGCGACAAAGTCCAAGGAGGATCCATGCATATCGGAGTAGCTGGGCTCGGTGCCATGGGCGCTGCCATCGCCGCCCGGCTGTTGGAAGCGGGCAACCAGGTTACCGTCTGGAACCGTGACGCGGAAAAGTCCAAGCCGGTCGTGGCGGCGGGCGCCAAATTGGCGGCGAGCCCGGCGGAACTGGCAAGCGCGGTCGAGGTTGCGATCACCATTCTCACCGACGGCGCGGCGATCGATGCCGTGTACAACGGGCCGGCCGGCCTGCTGGCCGGCGATGTGAAGGGCAAACTGTTCATCGAGATGAGCACGGTGGCGCCGAAGGTCGAAACCGATCTCGCCACCAAAGTGCGCGCCAAGGGCGCCGCGCTGGTCGAATGCCCGGTCGGCGGTTCGACCGCGCCGGCACGCCAGGGCAAACTGTTGGGGTTGATGGGCGGCGAACCGTCCGATGCCGCGCGCGCCCGGCCGATTCTCGATCAGCTCTGCCGCAAGGTCGAGCATTGTGGGCCGATCGGCGCGGGGTCGGCCATGAAGCTCGCGATCAATCTGCCGCTGATGGTGGCCTGGCAGGCCTATGGCGAAGCCTTCGCCATCGCGCGCGACGTCGGCTGGGAACCCAAGCGCCTGCTCGATCTGTTTGTCGAGAGCAACGGCGCCAACAACGCCCTCAAGATGCGCGCCGACATGATCGTCGCGATGCTCGAGGGCCGCGACCCCGGACCGACCACTTTCAGCATCGCCAATGGCTTGAAGGATCTGCGCACCATGGTCGAGACCGGTACGGCGAAGGGCGCCGATATGGTAGCGACCAAAGCCGCGCTTGCCGGTTTCGAGGACGCCACCAAGCACGGTTTCGGCGGCGGCGACGGTTCGCGTATGACGGTCTATTGGTCCGGCCGCAAGAAATCCTGAGCAACCGAAACTCTTGAAGGAATAACTATGTCAGTGACACTTGCGCAAGCTTCCACCGTTGTCGATGCCGCGCTGGCCAAGGCGCGCGAACTCAAGCAAATGCCACAGACCGTGGTCGTGCTCGATGCCGGTGGTCATGTGGTCTGTGCCAAGCGCGAGGACGGCTCCGGCATAGTGCGTTTCGAGATTGCCGTCGGCAAAGCCTATGGCGCGCTCGGCATGGGCTGGGGCTCGCGCACCATGATGGACCGCGCGGCGCAAAATCCGAATTTCCTTACCTCGATCGTGGCGGCGAGCGGCGGACGGCTGGTGCCTAATCCCGGCGGCGTGCTGATCCGCGACGGCGGCGGCAACGTCATCGGCGCCGTCGGCATCAGCGGCGACACCGGCGACAACGACGAGATCATCGCGGTCGCCGGCATCGCGGCGGCGGGGCTGAAGGCCGATCCGGGCGGGAGTAAGAAGTAACGAACTATCTCCGTCATCCTGAGGTGGCTTCGCGAAGCGAAGCCCTCGAAGGATGAACGGTTACGGGCCGTCGCCCTTCGAGGCTCGCCGCTTTGCGGCTCGCACCTCAGGGTGACGGATTAGGGAACGTCGCGGTAAAATTTTGGGAGCATAACGCAATGAAACTCTTTTCCTTCTGGCGCTCGCTGGCGACCTACCGCGTGCGCATCGCGCTCAACCTCAAGGGCATCGAGGCCGAGGTGATCGAGGTCAACCTGATGAAGGGCCATCAGCGCGATCCGAAATTCCGCGAGGTCAACCCGATGATGGCGCTGCCTGCGCTGGTCGACGGCGAGGGGCCGGCGCTGTTCGAGTCGCTGGCGATCATCGAATATATCGACGAGGTGCATCCGATGCCGCCGCTGCTGCCGAGCGATCCGAAGGCGCGCGCGCGGGTGCGCGGCTTGGCGCAGATCGTGGCCGCCGACTCGCATCCGCTGATCGTGCCGCGGGTGCGCGAATATCTTAGCCAGGAATTCAAGGTCGACGAGGCCGGCGTGATGAAATGGGCGCAGCACTGGCACAAGGCGGCGCTCACCGCGCTGGAGGAGCATCTGGCGAACGAAAAGGACACTGGCACCTATTGTCAGGGCGAGCAGATTACGCTGGCCGATATCTGCCTGGCCAGTCAGGTGGCGGGCGCTGGCTTCTTCAAGGTCGACCTGACGCCGTATCCGACGGTGGCGCGTATCGCCGGCACCTGCGCGAAGCACGATGCCTTCGCGCGCGCCCACCCGCTCAAGCAGCCCGGCGCGCCCGCGGCGACCTAGTTACCTCTCCCCGCGTGCGGGGAGAGGTCGCCCGCCAACGCGAAGCGGAGGCGGGCGGGTGAGGGGGGGCTTTCCGAGCGTCTCGATACGCCCCCTCACCCGGCTCGCCCGTCTTCGACGGGCTCACCACCCTCTCCCCGCACGCGGGGAGAGGGACCGCGTCTCAACGCTGAAGGAATTGGAATGCTCAACACGGCAATCGTCGGGCTCGGCTGGTGGGGCAAGACCCTGGTGAAGGCGGCGCGCGATTTCGGCGCGCCGATCCGATTCGTGCGCGGCGTGACGCTGGAGCCCGACACCGTGCGCGACTTCGCCGCCGAGCATCGGCTCGCCATCGGCACCTCGTTCGATGAAGTCATCGCCGATCCCCAGGTGCAGGCGGTGATCCTGGCGACGCCGCACTCAAAGCACCGCGCCCAGGTGGAAGCCGCCGCGGCGGCCAAAAAACATATCTACTGCGAAAAGCCGTTCGCCTTAGCCAAGGCCGATGCGCAAGCCATGCTGGAAGCCTGCAAGCGCGCCGGCGTGGTGATCGGCGTCGGCCATCATTTCCGCCTGATGCCGTCGATGCGCGTGCTGGCCGAATTGAAAGAGGCCGGCGCCTTCGGCACCATCATGCATGTCGAGGGCAATTACAGTCACGACTGGCTGGCCAATATGCCTGCCGAGAGCTGGCGCATGGCAAAGGACGAAAGCCGCGCCGGCGGCATGACCGGCATGGGCATCCATGTGCTCGACTGCTTCCGCGACCTGGCGGGGCCGATGAAGCGCATTGCCGCGCTGTCGAAGACGCGCGTGCTGAAGGTGCCGGCCGGCGACACCACGGCGGCCTTGATCGAGTTCGAAAGTGGCGCCACGGGCACGCTCGGCACCACCATCAAGACGCCGTTCCGCTGGCGCATCGCCGTGTTCGGCGAGAATTGCTGGGCCGAAAGCATTTCCGAGACGCGCGCCATCGTGCACCGCGCCGGCAAGGAGACCGAGGTCATCGACCGCCCCGCCGACAATCACCTCGGGCGCAATCTGGATTATTTCGCCAAGGCCGCGATGGGGCAGGGGACGTTCCCGATTTCGCCGGAAGGCATCCTGCAGACCGCGTCGGCGCTCGAAGCCGTGTTCAAGTCGGTGGACGCCGATGGGGCGTGGATGACGGTGTGAGGACACATGACTGAGCAACAAATACGTTTCGACGACGGTGCCGCCTATGAGCGGATGATGGGCGTGTGGAGCCGGCTGGCGGGCGAGATCTTCCTTGACTGGCTCGCGTTGCAACCCGGTTTGCAATTCATCGACGTTGGCTGCGGTAACGGTGCCTTCACAGAGCTTATTGTAGACCGCTGCGCGCCGAAGGAGATTCAAGGTATCGATCCGTCTCCGGCCCAGCTCGCGTTTGCGCGCACACGGCACAAGGCGAATGTCGCCGAGTTTCGCGAAGGCAGCGCGATGGCGCTGCCGTTTCCAGTCAATCGCTTCGACGTGGCGACGATGGCTCTGGTGATCTTTTTCGTGCCTGAGCCGTCCAAAGGCGTTGCCGAAATGGCGCGCGTGGTCCGCCCCGGCGGAACGGTCGCGGCCTATGCGTGGGATATGCTCGGCGGCGGTTTTCCCTGGGAGCCGGTCCAGGCCGAGATGCGCGTGCTGGGTACCGAGGTGGCGCGCCCGCCCAGCGCCGAAGCGTCGCGGATGGAAAATCTGCGGTCGCTGTGGACCGACGCCGGACTCCAATCGATCGAGACTCGAGAAATTGTCGTACGACGGAGCTTCGCCGATTTTGACGATTTCTGGACGACCTGTGGTCTGTCGCCGGGCCTCCGGTTGACGCTGGCCGCGATGCCTCCCGCTGATATTGAAACGCTCAAGGCGCGCGTGCGCGCGAAACTCAAGCCGGACGCCGCAGGCCGCATTACCTATGGCGCGTTTGCCAATGCTGTGAAGGGCCGCGTGCCGAAATAATGGCGCGCGTTGCCGATCTCGCCCGACGGTATCTTGCAGACGGCGGCGACGCCCGAAGCCGTGTTCAAGTCGGTGGACGCGGATGGGGCGTGGATGACGGTGTGAGCGGGGAGTGACGTTAAAACGCCGTTGCAAAGAACCCTATGCATGGCTTCGTATTGTTGATGCCGTGTTATTAATCTGTGCCGATTGACGGAGTAGCCCGATGGCAGCGACCGATAAACTATTCGCAGGATCGATACCCGAATTATACGACCGTTACCTAGTCCCGCTTATTTTTGATCCCTATGCGCTCGATCTCGCCGAACGGCTGGCTAAAACCGGCGCGCAGCGTGTGTTGGAGACCGCCGCGGGCACCGGCGTCGTAACGCGCGCGATTGCGGCGCGGCTTCCTGCGAACGTGCGAATGATTGTAACCGATCTCAATCAGCCGATGCTCGATCATGCGAAGGCGCGGCAATCGCATGATGACCGCATCGAGTGGAAGCAAGCCGACGCTCTGGCACTGCCGTTTGAGGATCGAAGCTTCGATGCCGTGGTCTGCCAGTTCGGCGCGATGTTCTTTCCCGACAAGGTGCAGGGTTACAAGGAGGCGCGCCGGGTCCTGAAGCCGGGTGGGTGTTTCCTTTTCAGCGTATGGGACCGGATCTCGGAAAACGAGTTTGCCGATGTCGTGATACAAGCACTGGCCGCGGTCTTTCCGCACGATCCTCCGCGTTTCCTGGCCCGCACTCCGCATGGCTATCACGATATCGAACGCATCCGCGGCGAACTGAAGGCTGCGGGATTTGCGGATATCTCGGTCGACGCCGTGGAGCATAGAAGCAAGGCTTCCTCGCCATATGATCCGGCGATTGCCTATTGCCAGGGCACTCCGCTGCGCAATGAAATCGAGGCGCGCGATGCATCGCGCCTGCAAGAGGCGACGAAACAAGCGGCTGAAGCCCTAGCCCATCGATTTGGAACCGGGGCCGTCGATGGCCGCATCCGAGCAATTGTGCTCAGCGCGGTTCGCTGACGCGGGGGCGTGGATGACGGTGTGAATCCTTGCTACAGCGGCTTTCAGCCGCGCCAGGAAACACGCATCAGGACGTCGTCACATGCTCCAGGACAAATTCGCGCCGCCCCCCGGCGCTTTCACCCGCAGCGTTCCGGTGCGTTTCTCGCATTGCGATCCGGCCGGCATCGTCTATTTCCCGCATTACTTCGATTTATTCAACGGACTGATCGAAGACTGGTACGGGCAAGAACTCGGCTATAATTATGCCGAGCTGATCATGGGCAGCCAGTTCGGATTTCCCTTCGTCCACATCGAATGCGATTTCAAAATTCCGAGCCGGATGGGCGATGTCATCGACCTGACCTTGCTGGTCGAGCGCATCGGCCGCTCCTCGCTCGGCATCGCCATTGTCTGCCATCTCGACGGTTTCGAGCGGCTGCGCGCCCGCATGGTCACCGCCATGATGTCGCTGGAAACGCGCAAGCCGGTGCCGTTGCCGCAGCCGCTGCGCGACAAGATCGAAGCCTATAAGCGCAAGACAACGAGTGAATGAGCTGGCGTTATTTTTCGATCGGGAAGCCGACGATGCTGCCCCATTCGGTCCATGAGCCGTCGTAGATCTTGACGTTATTGTTGCCGAGAATCCGGCTGAGCGCGATCCAACCGATGGTGGCGCGGTGGCTGAGCCGGCAATAGCAGACCACGTCGTCGAATTTTTCCGGCGCCACGCCGGCCGCAGCCAGCACGCCGCGAAGCTCGTCGGGCGATTTGAACGAGTCGTCGTCGTTGAGCAGTTCCTTGAAATAGAGATGCACGGCGCCCGGGATGCGCCCGCTGCGCTCGGCGCCATGATCGACCGCGAAGGAATATTCCGATACGCGCTTGCCCGAATATTCCTCCGGCGAACGAAAATCGAGCAGCAGCCGCTGCGGCTGCCGCAGAGGGTCGCGCACATTATCGCGCCCGACCCGCATTGAGGCGTCGGGCGCCGGCGCCGGGTAGGCGACTGCGGTAAAGCGCGGCACGGTGCGCGACAGCGGCCGCTTTTCCATGAGCCATTTTCGCCGTCCGCCGTCGAGCAGCTTCAGGTTCGCATGCCCGGCCATGGTGAAGGCCCAGAAGGCGTAGCTGCCGTATTGCACCGGATCGCCGTACAGCACGACGGTCGACTGCGGGCCTATTCCCAAGCCGCCGAACAGCTTGGCCATTGCCGCGGGCGAAACAAAATCGCGATCGGTTTCGTGCCAGCAGGCCGATTTCCAGAACAGCCACTGCGCGCCCGGAATATGGCCCTCGTGATAGGCCTTGTCGTCGCGCAGGTTGCAGACCTCGACGATGCGCAGATCGGGGTCGGCGAGATGATCCTCGAGCCAGGCGGTGGAGACGAGCGGCGAGGCAACCATCGGAAGTTCTCCGTTACACAAACATTGGCATAACAAAACGGAACGCTAAGCGGAAATTTTCCGCTTCTTCGGCGCCGCCATTGCCGCGTCCCATACATCGTGGATATGCGCGACCTCGCGTTCGAACCGCTCAAGGAATATCCGTGCCTGTGTCGATAGCGTGCGCCGGGTCGGCTGGATCACCACGAATTCGGCATGCAGTTCCGGTTCGGCAATCGGATTGACGATCAATTCGCCGCGCCCGATGTCGTTGACCGAGATCACGCTCGGCAGGATCGTCACCCAGTCGGAGCGGGCGACGAATTCGAGCGTGGCGATCATGGCGTCCATTTCCAGCATGGCTTCGACTTCGACGCCGTGGCTCTGGAAATAGGTATCGAGGTTGCGCCGGCGGATATTGTCCGGCCCCGGCACCACGAGTTTCAGCGGCTTGCATTCGGAAAGCCGTAAGGGGGCCAGCGGCGCAAAGCCGCGCTTGGGACCGGAGATCAGCATTTCGCGGTCGCGCACCAGCAGGCGCGATTTCAGCCCGATGGTGCCCTCGAAGGCCGGCACCACGGCGAAGTCGAGTTCGTCGTCGAGCACCATTTGCGTCAACGAGCCGCTATAGCCCTCGACGATATGCAGGCGTACTTCCGGGCAGCGCGGGACAAAGTCATCGAGTACCGGCGCCAAGACGGCGCGGGTGAAGGTCGGCATCAGCCCAATACGCAATTCGCCGGTGACTTTGCCGGCGAGCGAGCGCGCGTCCTCGGCGGCGTGTTCCAGCGTGCCGACGGCTTCCACGCAGCTTTTGTAGTAGCGAAGGCCCGCCGGCGTCGGCTTCACCGCCCCGGTTGAGCGCTCGAACAACTGGACGCCTAACGCGCGCTCGACGGCGGCTACATGCTGGGAAATGCCCGATTGGGTGGCGTTTTCGCGTGCCGCCGCGCGGGTGAAGGAACCTTCCTCGCAGACCGCGATGACAGCGCGGATCTGCCGCAGAGGGATATTGGCCATGGACGCCCTTAAAATGCGAGTATTAGAAATTCTACTGAGCTGGCGCAGAATATATTATTTTATCTTGCCATGCCAGCCGGCTTAAGCTTTCGTCTAATCAAGTTTTCGGCGCGGTCCACGCGCCTGTCGGAGGAACCTCATGGGTACAGCGAATTTCGGCACCGTCGGCATGGATTGGCAGCAGCGCGTCAACTGGGAGCGGCTGCGCGAATACCGCATCGAGCGTGCCCGCACGATGATGAAGAAGCATGGCCTCGGCGCCGTGCTCTGCATGTACGACGAAAACGTGCGCTACATTACCGGCACGCTGACGCCGGGCTGGAACAAGCTCAAGCCCGGCCTGCGCTACGCCATGCTGTGCGGCGACGCGCGGCCGATTCTGTTTGAGCAGGGCGATCTCGGGTTCCAGATCGAGCGGCATTCGCCGTGGATCCCGAAGGAAAACGTGCGCCATTCGTTTGCCTGGATCAAAGGCGCGGCAGGCCCCGCTTCGACCCAGCAGGTCACAAAATTCGCCGACGCTGTCCTCAAGGCGATGAAGGATCACGGCGTCGCCGGGCAGAAGCTCGGCGTCGACTTCATCGACATTAACATGATTCAGATATTCAAGGAAAAGAACATCAACTGGACCGACGGCATGAGCGCGATGATGGATGCGCGCGCCGTGAAGTCGCCCGACGAGCAGGAATGCTTCCGCATCGTCGGCGCCATCGGCGATGCCACGCATTGGGAGTGCATGAAGTTCCTGCGCCCTGGCATCACCGAAAACCAGGTGACCGCGCATTTGATGGAATATCTCTACAACTTCGCCGGCATTGAAGACGTCGAAGACGTGATCGTTTCGTCCGGCCCCAACACCTGGCCGAACTGGCGCAATTTCTCCGACCGTATCATCCAGCCCGGCGACATCGTATTCATGGATTTGGCCGCGCTGACGTGGAACGGTTATAAGTCCTGCTATTACCGCACCTATTGCGTCGGCAAGGAGCCGTCGCAGGAGCAGAAGGACACTTACGATACCGCGCTCAAGTGGCTGTACGATTCGATCGGCGCGGTGAAGGTCGGCGCCACCACGCGCGACATCGCGCTGAAGTGGCCGTCGGCGATGGAGACCTGGGGCTACGAGGACGAAGACCAGGCCGCCGCAAACTTGTGGGGCCACGGACTGGGCCTGGCGCAATACGACCCGCCGGTGATCTCGCGCATCTGGTCGCTCGACCATCCGATCGAGATCCAGGAGGGCATGACCTTCGCGCTCGAGACCCAGCACGGCAAGCGCTTCCGCTACGGCGTGCGCATCGAGGAAATGTTGATCGTGAAGAAGAACGAAATCGAAATCGTTTCGAACTTCCCGGTCAAGCAGATCACCGTGGTCGATCCGCTGCCGGGCTATGGCGATCACGTGAAGTGATTTTTGCTTCACCTCTCCCATAGGGAGAGGTCGCGAGCGAAGCGAGCGGGTGAGGGGTTACAGCCTATCGATAGTCACTTGCCCCCTCACCCCAACCCTCTCCCCGCAGGGGAGAGGGAGTGCGCCGTGCCTGTGTCCTGCGCAGAGAATCAAACGGCCATGATTCAATTCATCCTCCCGCTCACCGATCCCGCCGCCACCGATCCTGAAAAGGTCGGGCCGAAGGCGGCCAATCTTGCGTCGTTGACGCAGGCTGGGCTGCCGACGCCGGGCGGCTTCGCGCTCACCGCGGAGGCCTATCGCCACCAGGCCCGCCATATCGGCATCGAAGAGATGCTGGCGAAGTACAACGAGGCCGATGTGCCGGCCTCACGGCGAATGTCGATCGCCATCCGGCTGGCGATCTATCAACAGCCGATCGCGCCGGAAATTCTCGAACCGCTGCTCGCCGCCTGGCGCGCGCAACAGGCGGAATATCCGAAAGGCGTGGTGCGTTCCTCGGCGCTGATCGAGGATCGCAAGGGCGCCAATTTCGCCGGCCAGTTCGAAAGCTTTCTCGGCCTTTCCGTTGAAACCGAATTCCTCACCGCGGTGCGCGCCTGCTGGGCGGCGCTGTGGACCTCGCACGCCTGCCGCTACATGGAAAATCATGAACTGTCGCCGGCCGACACTGCCATGGGCGTGCTGATCCAGCCGTTGATTTCGGCGCGCGCATCGGGCGGCGGTTTGAGCGAGACCGCCGAAGGCCACATGCTGATTTCCGCCACCTGGGGGCTGGGTTCGGCGATCGCGCAGGGCGAGGTGGTGCCCGACCGCATCGTGCTCGGCAAGAACGGCTTTGTGCGCACGGTGGAAGCCGGCCGCAAAGGCCACCGCGACACCTGCGATCACGGCGTCTCGGCGCCGCAACTGGTGCCGAAGGATCTCGTCAACGAACCGTGCCTGACGCAAGGCGAGGCGGTCACGCTTGGGCGCTTGCTGCGCAAATGCGAAACGCTTGCGGGCGGGCCGGTCGAAATCGAATGGGCGATGGACGAGGCCGGCTTCAAGCTGCTGCAATCGCGGCCGCTGCATGTTGAGGCGCCCATCGTGCCTGACGCAATCTGGTTGCAGCATCCCGGCCTCAACGGCCATCCGGCCGGCATCGGCTGGGGGTCCGGCCGCGCGGTGGTGGTGAACTGCGAATGCGAGATCGAACGTGTGCGGCCCGGCGACATTCTGGTGACCAAGGTGGCGGGCCCCGCGCTCAGCCACATCCTGCCGCGCGTCGCCGGCGTGGTGGCGGAACTTGGTGGCTCGACCTCGCATATGGCCTCGCTCGCGCGCGAGCGCGGCATTCCGATGGTGCTCGGCGTGCTTGACGCCACCCGCAAAATTCCCGACGGCTCGCAATGCGCCGTGGACGGCGTCGCCGGCATCGTGCGGTGGCTGCGGTGAGCGCAAAACCGCGCATTTTCGTGACCCAGCCGGTCGCTGACAGCGCCATGAAGCGGCTGCGGGCCTTGGGCAGCGTGAAGGTCTTTGCCGACGACAGCCGGATCATCCCGCACGAGACGTTGATCGCTGCCGTGCGAAAGGCCGACATCCTGTTCTGCCTGCTGCACGACAAGATCGACCGCGCGGTGATCGCGGCCAACCCGAAGCTTCGCCATGTCGCGGCGCAGTCCATCTCGCCGTCCAACATCGACGTCGTCGAGGCAACCAAGCGCGGCATTCCGGTCAGCGTGGTCCCGCCCGTCACTACCGAGGCGACGGCGGACCTGACGTTCGGGCTCATACTCGCGGTCGCGCGCCGCATGGTCGAAGGCGACAAACTTGTGCGCGCCGGAAAATTCCCCGGCGGGCAGTCGCGGCATCTGCTCGGCTCCTTTGTGCACGGCAAGACCGTCGGGCTGATCGGCGGCGGCGGGCTGATCGGCAAGGCGGTGGCAAAGCGCGCCCACGGCTTCTCCATGCGCGTGCTTTATTGGACGCCGCGCCGCAAGCCGGAAAGCGAAGAACATGAGGCCGGCATAACCTTCGCGCCGCTCGACCAATTGCTGCGCGAATCCGATTTTATTTCGCTGCATTCGCCGCTCAATGCGCAAACCCGCCATCAGATTGGCGCGCGCGAACTTGGCCTGATGAAGAAGACAGCGTTTATCGTCAACACGGCGCGTGGGCCCATTATCGACGATGCGGCACTGGTGCGCGCAATCAAGGCGCGCAAGATCGCAGGCGCCGGCCTTGACGTGTTTGAGTTTGAGCCCAAGGTGTCGGCCGAATTGAAGCGGATGAAAAACGTGGTGCTGGAGCCCCACCTCGGCAGCGCCACCGTCGAGGTGCGCGAGGAGATGGCCAATATCGTGGTCGATAATATCGAGGCGCTGATCGCCGGCCGCGCGCCGCCGAACTGCGTCAATCCGCAGGTTTTCAAGAAGTAACCTGCTGTCATCGTCCGTCCCGCTTTCGCGGGAACGGCGGCCCGGGAATAGGAGAAATCAAATGGCGGATCTGCCCAAACTCGACGTGGTGATCGGCAATAATTTCGGCCATCTGCCGATGTTCGTCGGCGCGGAGAAGGGCTTCTTCGCCAAGCACGGCGTCGACGCCAAGATGCTGGTGGTCGATACCGGCACCGACATGGTCAACGCCATGCATGACGGCCGCGCGCAGATCGGCGACATGAGCACCACCACCTATCTCAAGGCGGTGCATGCCGGCGAGCCGTTCAAGGTCATCGGCCTCATCATGAACGATGCCACCAAAGACAATTGCGACACACCGCTCGCCATCGTCACCAAGAAGGGCACCGGCATTGCTGTCGGCAAGATCGGCGATCTTAAGGGCAAGCGCGTCGGCCTGGCGCGCGGGCAGACCTCGGACGAATATTTCAAGATGGTACTGCGCCGCGCCAAGATGAAATACGAGGAAATCGTCATCGAGAATATCTGGTCGCAGTTCGGCCTGGCGCCGGCACTGGCCGAAGGCAAGGTCGATGCGGTGGTGTCGTGGGAGCCCTATGTCACGCAGGTGCTCACCCAGGTGCCTGAATCGTTCGAAGTGATCCGCGGCGGCCAGCACATGTCCTACGTGATGGTGGCGACCGCGCATGGGCCGACGGTCGAGAGCAAACCTTTGGTGGTCAAGAGTATCGCCGCCGGCTTGGCGGCGTCCTCGCATTACACCCGCAACAACCGCGACGAGGCGGTGGAGATTTTCGCCAAATGGGTGCCGGGCACCGACGTGGCGATCGGCAAGAAGGGCGTCAAGCACATCAGCTTCGATCCGCGGTTGTCGCCGAACGTGCTGCGCGCATTCGAGAATGCCGAGGACGAAGTGCTGATGAACACGCTGAAGGGCGCCGCGCGCCTCGACGTGCCCAGCCTGTTCCGGCCGAGCTTCATGGCCGAGGTGGAGAAAGAACACCCGGAATATTTCGCGGATTTGCCGAAGTTGGGTTGATCCTTTCGGCTTTATTCAGGCGGCGCCACGTTCTCTCTTTCCCTCTCCCCTTGTGGGAGAGGGTGCCCGAGCGGCGGCGAAGCCGAGCGAGGGCCGGTGAGGGGGCGGAGTCATTGTGGGCGCAGCCCCCTCACCCGGCTCGCGCTTCGCTGACGCTCCGCGCTCGCCACCCTCTCCCACAAGGGGAGAGGGGAAGCGCGTTTGCCGCGCCCACCGCACGTAGAGTCGATTATTCCGCCGTCCAGCCGCCGTCCACCACCAGCGACGTTCCCGTCATCAGCGCGGCGGCGTCGGACGCCAGGAACACGATGGCGCCGGTAAGGTCCTCGAGCTGGCCGAGGCGGCCGAGCTTGATGCGTTGCAGTGTGTCCTTGCGGAAGGCTTCGTTCTGGAAGAACGGCCGCGTCATCGGCGTCTCGATGAACGTGGGGGCCAGCGTGTTGACGCGGATCTTGTGGGGCGCGAGGTCGATCGCCATCGCCTTGGTGAAACCTTCCATCGCGTGCTTGGTGGCGCAATAGACCGTGCGCGTCGGGCCGCCGACATGGCCCATCTGCGACGATATGTTGATAATCGCTCCAGGCTGCTTGGCCTCGATCAGTTTGCGCGCCACCGCCTGCGCCACGAAATAGGCAGCGCGCACGTTGAGGCCGAACACGAAATCGAAGTCCTCTACTTTCACGTCGACGAACGGCGCCGGCTTATTGGTGCCGGCATTGTTGATCAGGATGTCGAACGGCGGTTGCGCGGCGATAGTTTTTTGCGTAGCTTCGACGTCGCGCACGTCGAGGGTGAGCGGCTCGGCCTGTTGCCCGCGCGCGCGGATCGCGTCTGCGGCTTCCTCGATCTCGCTCGATGTGCGCGCCGCCAGCGTGACATGCGCGCCGGCATCGGCCAGCGCGGAGGCAGCGGCCAATCCGATTCCGCGCCCGGCGCCGGTGACCAGCGCACGGCGGCCGTCGAGGCGGAAGGAGGGGGTTGGGGTGAGGTCGACGGTCATAGAATTTAGCCTATCACCGTTATCCTGAGGTGCGAGCGCGAAGCGCGAGCCTCGAAGGATGAACGGCCAAGGTCTGCGAAGCATTGGCCGTCGCCCTTCGAGGGCCGCCTGCGGCGGCCACCTCAGGGTGACGGCACCAGGTTGTAAGTCCGATCACTCCGCCGCCTGCGCATAGGGCACGTTGCGCCCGCCGTAACGCCGCACGCGGATATTGGCCTGTTCGGCGTGGCCGGTGAAGCCCTCCAGGATGCACAGCCGCGAACAGACTTCGCCGATCTTGGCGCTTGCTTCGTCGGTCAGCACTCTTTGATACGTGCAGGTCTTCATGAACTTGCCGACCCACAGACCGCCGGTGTAGCGCGCCGCCTTCTTGGTCGGCAGCGTGTGGTTGGTGCCGATCACCTTGTCGCCATAGGCGACATTGGTGCGCGGTCCCAAAAACAGCGAGCCGTAGTTCTTCATGTTGTTGAGGAAATAATCCGGATCGCGCGTCATCACCTGCACGTGCTCGGAGGCGACGCGGTCGGCTTCGCTGACCATCTCCCCATAGCTGTCGCAGACGATCACTTCGCCATAGTCCGTCCAGGCTTGGCCGGCGAGATCGGCGCTCGGCAGGATTTTCAATAGCCGCTCGACCTCATTCATGGTGTCGCGCGCCAGCTTTTCGGAATTGGTGATCATCACCGCCGGCGAAGTCGGTCCGTGCTCGGCCTGGCCGAGTAAATCCGTGGCGCAGATTTCGCCATCCACCGTTTCATCGGCGATGATCAGCGTTTCGGTCGGGCCGGCCAGCAGATCGATGCCGACGCGGCCGAACAATTGCCGCTTGGCCTCCGCCACATAGGCGTTGCCGGGGCCGACAATCATGTCCACCGGCTTGATGCTTTCGGTCCCGAGCGCCATGGCGGCCACCGCCTGCACGCCGCCCAAAACGTAAATATCGTCGGCGCCGCCGAAATGCATGGCCGCTACAATGGCCGGATGCGGGCCGCCTTTGAACGGCGGCGCGCAGGCGATGATGCGCTTCACGCCGGCGACCTTGGCGGTGACGATCGACATATGCGCCGAGGCGACCATCGGATAGCGCCCGCCCGGCACATAGCAGCCGATCGAATTGACCGGGATGTGGCGGTGGCCGAGCACGACGCCGGGCAGCGTCTCGACCTCGAGATCGTGCATGGTCTCGCGCTGCTTTTGCGCGAAGTTGCGCACCTGCGCCTGCGCGAATTTGATGTCCTCGAGGTCGCGCTTGGCGACCTGCGCGATGGCGCGCTCGATTTCCTGTGGGCTTAATTTGAAATCGGCCGGCGACCAGTTGTCGAATTTCTTCGACAGCTCGCGGATCGCCAAGTCCTTGCGCTCGTCCACTTGCGCTAGGATGGCTTCGACCGTCTCGCGCACCTTGACGTCGGCGGCCTTGATCGCGCCTGCGTCCATTCCGCGCTTGAGCCAACGGGGCATCGGTGATCCTCCATACGCAACGCTTTCGTTTCGGCGACCCGCCTACGCTCGCTATGCGAGCTTCGGCGCGTTTAGAGTCCGCCGAAGCGCGGAGCGCGAAGGCGGAAAGCGTGGATCCAGTATTCGCTGAATTTCGGTCTTATCGCAAACGCCGCGATGGCTGGATGCCCCGCTTTCGCGGGGCATGACAGTTTCGGGCTCTAAATTACAACCGGCCGGGCGCTGGCCGGCAGCTGGTCCGCGTCAGCGGGCGCAATCCCGCATGAAGTCCCTGCGCGCTGGGCCTGCGATTTTCTGCGCAATTGCTTTATTGAGACAGTCGAGACGCGCTTGCTGTCGGCAAACCTGGACGAAATCCCTCATATCGCTGCCGCGCAGCCCGCGCTGCCGCGCTTGATCCCGGCACGCCGATCCCCTGCCTTGCGGGGCCATGGGCATCGTTCCCGGCTGGGCCGTTCCGGGCGGTGGTCCGTTGGGGGGCATCGGCTGAGCCATCCCTGGCGGCGGCGCAACGGGCGGGCCCGGTGGCCGGGCTGGCGCCGGTTGCGACGGATGTACGTCGACTGGTGGCGGCTCGCTTTGCGGCGGCGGAGCTGCCTGAGGTGGCGGGGCAGCCTGATCCTGTGGCGGCGCCGGCTGTTGTGCGCTGGCGGGCGTCGCGAAGCAGAGCGCGACGAATAACGCGATGGCGATGCGCATATTATATCCTCGAAGTTATCCACCCCTCGGGCGAGGTACCATGCCGCGCCGTGCGATGCGAATAAATTAGAGGTTATTTTATCGCCTGCGGGTTGATCGGGCTCCCGGTTCCGCCGGTGATGATCAGCGGCGGGCCGCAGAAGAAGAACTCGTAGACGCCGTCGTCGTCGCAATCCTCGGCCAGTTCCTTGAGATAGAAAATCTCTCCCATGCACAGGCCCATGGCCGGGATCACCACCCAGTGCCAGGGCTGGTTGGCTTCGGTGGTCTCGTTCGGCCGCACCTCGACGCCCCACGTATCGGTGCAGATGGCGGCGAGCTGCTTGTCCTGGCACCAGTAGCAGTTCTCGAACTTGACGCCGGGCGCGTCGCCGCCGGCATAACCGCCCCAATCGTTCTCGGCGTGGCAACGCTCCATCTGCCCGGTGCGCACGATGACAAAATCGCCGCGCCCGATCGAGACGTTCTGCTCCTTGGCGCATTTGTCGAGTTCGTCGTTGGAAATGCTTTCGCCGTCCTGCAACCATTTCACGCCACGAAAGCGCGCGATGTCGAGCAGCACGCCGCGCCCGACCATCTTGCTCTTGGAATGCTCAATGCCGAGCACGGAGAGGCCGCGGGCGTCGATCAGTTTGGCGTGGTGGTTGTTATAGGCC
Source organism: Hyphomicrobiales bacterium (assembly GCA_038206805.1). Classification (GTDB taxonomy): domain Bacteria; phylum Pseudomonadota; class Alphaproteobacteria; order Rhizobiales; family Xanthobacteraceae; genus Pseudolabrys. The sequence continues at coordinate 37,925 of JBBRAL010000032.1, forward strand.
TTGTCCTCGTAGAAGATGTGGCCGAGCGCATCCCAATGCGTGGCGCCTTGCACGCACAGCATCAGGGTGTCGTCGGCATAGCGGATCTTGTTCCAGTCCTGCCGCTCCGCAATGGCGTCGGTGCCTGTGGCCAACATCTGATGTATCGGATTGAAGCGACCGCCGAACAGGCCGGTTTGCGGCCCGGTGCGGTCGAGCGGAATGCCGAGCGCGAACACCTTGCCGGTGCGAATCAGGCTCGCCGCTTTGACGATATCTTCCGGCGTGACGTGGTTGAGGGTGCCGATCTGGTCGTTCTTGCCCCAGCGGCCCCAATTCGAGAGTTTCTTAGAGGCCTCGGCGATCGCCTTTTTGCCGACCTTGATATCCATGATGCGTTTCCCTTTTGCCTTGTCGTTTTTTGACTTATCGTTTCTTCGATCGCCGGATGGCCGCGCGATATTGGCCGGACGCCGGTGTTTCATCAAGCCGGGGGGCGTAATTACCGGCTTTGACAGCGTAGGCCGTGCTTGCGCATGATCAATACCAAGCGCCGGCTGTTAAATGCCGGTTGAAACCGAGTGGGAGGATATTCATGAAACGCAATCTGATCGTGGCGGCCGCCGCCGTCGTCATGGCTTCGGCGTTCGTGCTGCCGGCGCAAGCGGCCAATATCGTGGACGAGTGGGCCGGCGTGAAGACGCCGCCGGCGCCCACGCTCAAGCCGGTGACTGTCGATCCCAAGACCACCGCGCTGCTGATGCTCGACTTCATGAACCAGAATTGCGGCAAGCGGCCGCGCTGCCTCGCCACCATTCCGGCGATGAAGAAGCTGCTCGACGCCGCGCGCGCTGCCAAGGTCCTGGTGGTCTATTCGCTGATCGCCAAGACGACGCCGGCCGACGTGATCAAGGACGTGGCGCCGGAGGCGAGCGAGCCGCACGTGCTATCGGGCCCGGACAAGTTCCTGCACACCGATCTGGAGAAGATTCTCAAGGACAAGGGCATCAAGACCGTGATCGCGGTCGGCACCTCGTCGAATGGTGCGGTGCTTTACACGGCAAGCGCCGCGATCTTCCGCGGCATGAAGGCGATTGTGCCGGTGGACGGCATGTCGGCAGTCGATCCTTACGCCGATTTGAGCACGGTGTTCACCTTCACCAACGCGCCGCGGCTGTCGACAGAAGCGACGCTGACACGGAGCGATATGATCAAGTTTTGATTTTGCTTTATCCCTCCCCTGAAAGGGGAGGGTGGCTGCGAGCGTAAGCGAGCAGTCGGGTGGGGTCACTGCAAACGCCCCCACCCGGCTCGTTTCACTCGCCACCCTCCCCCGCAAGCGGGGGAGGGATAAGAAGGTTCACACCTTCCCCAGCGCCCGTAATATCTTCCCCGGCGTGAACGGCATGTCGGTCAATGGCTGCGCGCCCAAAGGCCGCAGCGCGTCGTTGATGGCGTTCATCACGCAGGCCGGCGCGCCGGCGGTGCCGGCTTCGCCCGCGCCCTTGGCGCCGAGTTCCGAGTCGGCGGTGGGCGAAACGACGTGGCCGCATTCGATGTCGGGCATTTCGGCCGACATCGGCACCAGATAATCGGCCATGTTGCCATTGAGCATCTGCCCGCGTTCGTCATAGAGGCATTGCTCGAACAGCGCCGCGCCGATGCCCTGCACCACGCCGCCGCGGATTTGCTCATCGACCAGTTGCGGATTGATGATGGTGCCGCAATCCTCAACGCACCAATGCTTGAGCAATTTGACAAAGCCGGTGTCGGTATCGACTTCCAGATAACTCGCCTGAATGCCATTTGTGAAAGCGAACGGCCAGCCGCGCGGCACGTAATGGCGCGTCGCCATCAGTTCGGCCTGGAAGCCGGGCGGCAGCGTATCGGGGCGGAAATAGGCGACGCGCGCCAGCTCATCAAGCGCCAGCCGTTCGGTGCCCTTCGCCTTGTCGACGACGATGCCGTTGCGGATGTCGAGCTCTTCCGGCTTGGCTTGCAACATCGCGCCCGCGACCGCCAGCACATTGCCGCGCAGCGCCTTGCCGGCCTGCCAGGCCGCTTCGCCGCCGATGCCGGCCGCGCGCGAGGCCCAGGTGCCGCCGCCGTAAGGCGTGTTGTCGGTGTCGCCGGTGACCACCCGCACCTTGTCCATCGACACGCCAAATGACGTCGCGACGCATTGCGCCACCACGGCTTCGGCGCCCTGGCCCTGCTCGGTGACGCCGGTGTGCACGACGATCGACCCTTGCGCGTCGAGCTTGACCGTAGCGCCGTCCTGCGAGGTGATCTTGGCGCCGCCGACGCCGTAGAAGGCGGCGGACGGATTGGTTACCTCGATAAATGACGCAAAGCCGATGCCGCGATGAATTCCCTTTTCGCGCAGCTTTTTCTGCTCGGCGCGCAGGCCGGCGTAGTTCATCATCGAGTCGAGGTGGGCGAGCGATTCGTGATGCGACAGCTTCTCGAATTTGAGGCCCGCCGCCGAGACGCAAGGATAGGCGTCGTCGGCGATCAGATTGCGCCGGCGGATTTCCAGCGGGTCCATGCCGATCTTGGCGGCGGCAAGTTCGACCAGCCCTTCGGTCACTGCCACCGCGATCGGATGGCCGACCGCGCGGTACTGGCACATGACATTTTTATTCTGGAAAACCACCTTGGCCTGCGCCCGGTAGTTGGCGCAGGTATAGGGGCCGCCGACCAGGTTGACGACCTGGTTCGCTTCAATGCCTGACGTCCGCGGGTAGACCGAATAGGGCCCGATGCCGGTCAGGTCGTCGATCTCGAAAGCGGTGATGGCGCCGTCCTTGTTGACGCCGATCCTGGCCTTGACGCGGTGGTCGCGGGCGTGGATGTCGGTGACGAAGCTCTCGATGCGATCGGCGACAAATTTCACCGGCCGCTTCAGCAATTTTGACAGCGCCACCGTCGCCATCTCGTCGGCATACGTGTGCACCTTGATGCCGAACGAGCCGCCGACGTCTTTGGTCAGTACGCGCACTTGCGCCTCGGTGAGGCCGAGATGCTTGGCGAACAGGTTCTGCATCATGTGCGGCGCCTGTGTGCCGTGATAGACGGTCATGCGTTGCTCGCCGGCATTCCAGTCGGCCACCACGGCGCGCGGCTCGGTGGTGACGCCGGTGTGGCGGCCGAACATGAAGGTGGTCTCCACCACCGCGTCGGACTCGGCGAAGGCCTTGTCGGGGCTGCCTACTTCCAGTTTGCGCTCGAAGCAGAGATTGTCGCCGAGCGCGGCGTGAATCACCGGCGTCTTGGCGTCAAGTGCGGTTTCCGGATCGGTCACCGCCGGCAATTCCTCATAAGTCACCGCGACCAGTTCGCAAGCGTCCTCGGCCTGCGCGCGCGTGCGCGCCACCACGGCGGCGACCGCTTCGCCCTGCCAGCAGGCGACGCCGACCGCGAGCGGATATTGCGGCGCCGATTTCAGGCCTTTGAGATGGGTGAGCACGCCGACCCACGGCGTCATGACTTTGGCAAGCTCGGCGCCGGTCACCACCGCGATCACGCCGGACGATTTCTTCGCCGCCTCGGCCTCGATCGACTCGATGCGCGCGTGCGCATGCGGCGAGCGCACAAACGCGACATGTGCCATGCGCGGCAGGCTGACATCGCTGACATATTGTCCGCGCCCCTGCGTGAGCCGTTGCAGGTTTGGCCGCGGCACCGAGCGACCGATATAGGAATTCGGCCGGTCGAGCGCGGTAAGGACGGGCGGGGAGTCGTCGGTGATTTTCATGGCTTGCCTCCCGCCCTTGCCTGCGCCACCGCTTCCACCGCATCGACGATGGCGTGGTAGCCGGTGCAGCGGCAGTAGTTGCCGGAGAGATGTTCGCGGATGGCGTCGCGCGACGGCACCACACCTTGCTTTTTTGCTTGTAAGAGCAATTCCTGCGCCGCGGCAATTATGCCGGGTGTGCAGTAGCCGCATTGCAGCGCATTGCGCTGTTCGAAGGCCAATTGCAGGTCGGCGATCTCGCCAGAATCCGACAGACCCTCGATGGTCTCGACCGTGGCGCCGTCGCACTGTACCGCCAGCATCAGGCAGCCGCGCACGATCTCACCGTTAACGCGGACGGTGCAGGCGCCGCAGACGCCGTGCTCGCAGCCGACATGGCTGCCGGTAAGGCTCAGGTCCTCGCGCAGGAAATCGACCAGCGTCGTACGCGCCTCGACGCGCTCGGCGACGTGCTCGCCGTTGACGGTGAGAGTGATGTCGATAGTGTTCATCACCGCGCCTCCATTAACTGTTTGGCCACCCGCCGCAGCAGCACGCCGGCGAGATGTTTCTTGACCGCGGCGGTGGCCTGCACATCGTCTTGCGGATCGAGATCGAGGGCGGCGACGGCGGCATCGACATTGCCGCTGGCGAGCGCCGCTTCGGCAGTTTTGGCGCGCATGGGCGTGGTGCCGACGCCGAAAAAAGCCAGCCGCACATCGGTGAGCCCTTTGCCGTCGGCGCGCGCGCAGGCAGCCAGGCCCACAATGGCGTAGTCGCCGTGACGCCGCGCCAGTTCGGCGAAGCCGGTGCGTGAATGCGCGGCCGCCGAGGGCACGCGGATGGCGGTGAGCACGTCCTGCGGACCCAGCGCGGTCTCAAACAGGCCCTTGAAGAAATCCGTTACCTTGATTGTGCGCTTGCCCTTGGGGCCGGTTGTGTCGATCTCGCCGTCGAGCGCCAGCAGGCAGGCCGGCAATTCGGCGGCCGGATCGGCAAAGGCAATGGAGCCGCCGAGCGTGCCGCGGTTGCGAATGGCGGCATGGCCAATATGCGGCATGGCGCGCGCGATCAGCGGGGCGAATTTAGCAACTATGTCTGAACGTTCGGCCTGCGCGTGGCGCGCAAGCGCACCGATTTCGACCGTGCCGCCCTTCTGCGCAATGCCGTCGAGACCGCCGATCCCGTTGATGTCGATCAGCAGGGCTGGCGCCGACAGCCGCATATTCAGCGTAGCGATCAGGCTCTGGCCGCCGGCGAGCAGCCGGGCGTCATTATGCTCACCCAGGAGCCCAACCGCCTCCTCGAGCGAGCGCACTTTTTTGTAGGCAAACGGCGCCGGCTTCACGCGTCCCCCCGTTTAAATAACGCGTGATCTTATCCGAAAACCGGTTTCCATCCCCGATCAAGTCGAGGACATGCTTTTCGGGATCACACGCAGCTTTTTTTCCATTGTGACCGGGAAACGCGGCAGGTCAATGCGGGCTCTTTGCTCGCACATGATCTATCCCGAAAACCGGTAGCCACTTTTCGGGATCATGTGCCCCTCGCGGTCGCGGCATTGACCGCGTATAAGGCCGTCTCAAATTTGTCAGGGGGAACCAATGCCGAAGGAATTCGAGGGAAAAGTCGTTGTGGTCAGCGGGGGCAGCCGTGGCATCGGCCGCGCCATTGCCGTCGCGTTCGCGCGCGAGGGAGCGCAGTGCGTGCTGGCGGCGTCCAATGCCGCCAATCTCGCCGAAGCGGCAAAGGCGGTGGCCGCCGCGGGCGGCCCGTCGCCGATGACCGTGGCCGGCGATCTGCGCACGCTCGCTGGCTGCGAGCAACTGTTCGCCCAGGTCAGCGAGCGGTTCAAGCGCTGCGACGTACTGGTCAACAATGCCGGCGCCACCAAAGGCGGCAAATTTTTCGAACAGCCGGACGATTTCTGGACCGATGGCTTTGCTTTGAAATTCTTCGGCGCGGTGCGGCTGACGCGGGTATTCTGGCCGCTGCTGAAGGAAGCGCACGGCAGTATCGTCAATATCGTTGGCGGCGCCGCGCGCACGCCGGGTCCGGATTTTCTGATCGGCGGTGCGGTCAACGCCGCCATGGCCAACTTCGCCAAGGGTCTTACCGCGCTCGGCAATCGCGACGACATTAATATCAACGTCATCCATCCAGGCCAGACGCAAACCGACCGGGTCGAGCAGCTTTTCGCGCAATTTGCCAAAGCGCAGAACAAGACGCACGCCGGGGTATTATTAGAATTCGTCAGTACCATCCGTTCGTCCCCGCGAAAGCGGGGACCCAGGGCGAAAAATTTCTGAATTTGAGAATGCCGCACTGGGTTCCCGCTTGCGCAGGAACGAACGGAGTGAGGCCGCTACGCGATAATCTTCTTCACAATATCGATGGCGCGCCGCAGCAGCGTCATCGAGGCCTCCAGGGTGCGGAAACCGGCATGCGCGGTGAGTGTCACGTTCGGCATTTTCGCCAAGGGATGATCGCGCGCCAGCGGCTCGGCGTGGAACACGTCGAGGCCGGCATGGCGGATGTGACCGCTTTGCAGCGCGGCCATCAGCGCGGCCTCGTCCACCAGCGCGCCGCGCGCGGTGTTGATCAGGATGACGCCCGGTTTCATGCGGCCAATCCGCTCGGCGCTGAGGAAGCCGCGGGTCTCGTCGCCGAGCGTGAGATTCATCGACACCACATCGGACTTCGCCAGCAGCGTATCGAGGTCGACCAGCGGGACCGGCGCATCGGCGTGCTGGGTGCGGTTCCAGGCGATGACCTGCATGCCCATTCCTTTGCCGATGCGCGCCACTTCGCAGCCGATGCCGCCGAGCCCGATCACGCCCAGCGTCTTGCTGAGCAGTTGCACGCCCTCATGCGGCGTCCAGGTGCCGGCGCGCACTTCGCGGTCCATGCGCGCGATGTCGCGGCTGGCGGCCACCATCAGCGCGATCGAATGCTCCGCCACCGCGGTGTCGCCATAACCCTTGATGATGTGGACCTTGATGCCGCGCGCCTCAACTTCATCGACATTCATGTAGCTCGCCGGCCCGGTGCCGAGAAACACGATGTGCTTGAGCGCCGCGCACTGCGCGACCAGCGGCGTCGGCATGTAGGAATGGTCATCGATGGCGATGTCATAGCCGCCAATTACCCGCGGCAAGTCCTCGCGCGCGAACGGTGTCATGTTGACGTCGATCGGCGGGTCGTCCGGGCGGATCACGCGCTTCCACACCGGCGCCAGTTGCTCGTTGCAGTCAAGGAAGATGGATTTCATGAGTGTTTATTCCGTGCGGCATTCTCTCCCCTTCTCCCACAAGAGGAGAGGGGACGATACGGCCCCGGCGTTGACGGGCCCGCGGGCGCAGCATAGATGCTGCGGGTGCTAGGCGGCAATTGGCGTCGTGTGTATCGGGATGGCGGTTGAAGCATGAGCGAGGAACGCAAAGCAGCCTGCATCATCGCCTGGCCGGCGGGCCATTCGCGCTCGCCGCTGATCCACAATTATTGGATCGAGCAGCATAAGCTCAACGCCGAATATCGGCGCGAGGCGGTGCCGCCGGAACAGTTCGTGGATTTCGTCAAGAGCCTGCGGCATCGCGGTTATGTCGGCGGCAATGTCACCGTGCCGCACAAGCAGGCGGCGCTTGCGCTGACCGAGCCGGACGAGCGCGCGCGCGCGGTCGGCGCGGTCAATACATTGTGGTATGACGGAGATACGCTGCGCTCGACCAATACCGATGTCGAAGGCTTTCTCGCCAATCTCGACGCCGCCACCCCGGGCTGGGACCGCGGCCTCGACAGCGCGGTGGTGCTCGGCGCCGGCGGCGGCGCGCGCGCGGTGGTCTACGGGCTGATCCTGCGCGAGGTCAAGCGCATCTATGTAGTCAACCGCAGTATCGAGCGGGCGCAGGCGCTGCAGAAGCAGTTCGGCGCCCGCGTGCGTGCCGTCGGCTGGGACGAGATCACCGGGCTCTTGGGCGGCGCCGGTATGCTGGTCAACACCACCACGCTCGGCATGGTCGGCCAGCCGCCGCTCGATCTTAATTTGCGCTGCCCGGCATCGCTGGTGGTGGCGGACCTGGTCTACGCGCCGCTGCAGACCGGGCTACTGGCGATGGCGCGCGAGCGCGGTCTGCGCACGGCCGACGGGCTTGGCATGCTGCTACATCAGGCGGTGCGCGGTTTCGAATTATGGTTCGGCGTGCGTCCCGAAGTGACCGCCGAACTGCGCGCGCTGGTCGAGGCCGACCTGGGGGCCGCCCCGCCGGGGCCCGCTGCAGCGCCCGCCAAGCCTGCGCGTGTGAAGAAACCCCGGCGGAATAAGAAGCGTGGCGAGGGGTTATCTGCCTGACGGCCCGGCGCAAAGACGCCGTCCGCAGTCTGGGGAGACACATAATGTATAAAATGAATATGACACGGCGCGCAGCCTGCGCCGCGACCCTTGCCGTCGTGCTGGCGGCCACCGCCGCCTTCGCGCAGCAGCCGGCCCGCATCCGCGGCCAGATCGAGAAAGCCGACGGCGCCATGCTGGTGTTGAAGACGCGTGACGGCGCCATGTTGAACGTGAAGGTCGCCGACGACGCGCGCGTGGCAGCGCTGGTCAAGGCCTCGCTCGCCGACATCAAGACCGACAGCTTCATCGGCATTGCCGGCGTCCCGCAGCCGGACGGCAGCATCACTGCGTTCTCTGTTCATATCTTCCTGCCGGCTCAGCGCGGCGTGGTGCCCGATCGGCACGGGCCGTGGGACGCGCGGCCGGGCAGCACCATGACCAACGGCTATGTCGAGAACATGGTGGCCAGCAAGGATGGCGAGACGCTGATGGTGAAATACAAAGAAGGCGAAAAGAAAATCAACGTGACCAAGGATACCGTGATCGCCGCGGTCGCGCCCGGCAAGAAGGAAGAGCTCAAGGCCGGCGCGTCGATCGTTATCTTCGCGTCCGAGAAGCAGGCGGACGGCTCGCTGCTGGCGAAGGTCATGTATGTCGGGCGCAGTGTCGCGCCGGCGATGTGAGGCCAAGCACTTTGGCTACATAAGGTGCGCCGCCCTTCCGAGCGGCGTGCCGGTTATTTCAAGGAGTTGACGATGAACGCGCGAATGATCCTCGGCATCGCCTGCGCGACGGCGTTGGCGGTTGTTTCGGCATCGGCGCAGCAAAAGCCTGTGCGGGTGCGCGGTACCATCGAGCAGGTCGACGGCGCCGTTCTGACCGTCAAGTCGCGCGAAGGCGATACGCTCAAGGTGAAGATGGCCGACGATGTCAAGATCGTCGCCATGGTCAAGGCGTCGCTTGCCGACATCAAGCCAGGATCGTTTGTCGGGTCGACGGCGATGCCGGAAGGCGACGGCCGCTGGAAAGCGGTCGAAGTGCACATTTTCCCGGAAGCGATGCGCGGCACCGGCGAGGGCGACCGGGCGTTCGATTACCGGCCGAAAAGCACGATGACCAACGGCACGGTCAATGCCGTGAGCAAGAGCGCGATGGCCGGCGCGGTCGCCAAGGCTGAAGGAACCACGATCACGCTCAATTTCAAGCAAGGCGAGAAGAAGATCGATGTGATGCCGGACGCGGTGATTTACACCTACGCGCCGGGCAGCAAGGACGAACTCAAGTCCGGGGCCAAGATCTATATCACGGCCGCGACCAGGCAAGCCGATGGCACGCTGGTGACGGGCCGCGTCAATGTCGGCCGTGGCGTCGCGCCGCCGATGTAGTCAACGCGCCGCGCCCCGCCTTGTTGGCGCATGCGCCGAGCCGGGCGCGGTGACGTCGAGATCGCCGGCCAGTTCCGGCATTTCCCGCATCAGCTGGAGCAGGCGGTTGCGGCCGCCCAGCACGCGCGCCTCGCGCTGATCCTCGACTGGGCGGCGCACCTCGTCGGCGCGCGTGAGGCTGTCGATATCGGCGCCGTGCTCGGCCAGCCGCGCCAGCAGAATCGTGAGATCCTCAAGCTGATCGGCCACCACGTGGATGACGCCGGATTGCTCCTGCATCCGGCCGCTCACCGCCACATAGCGCGCGCCCAGCACGACGGGGCGCACGCGCTCGAAGGTGCGCGGCCATACGATCACATTGGCGACCGCGCTTTCGTCCTCGATGGTCATGAACACCACGCCCTTGGCCGAGCCCGGCCGCTGCCGGCAAGTGACCAGCCCGGAAATGCGCACGCGCGCGCCGGAGGCCATCCTGCGCAGAGCCTCGTTGCGCAGGATTTTGCGCTGCGTCAGGTCGGCGCGCAGGAACTGCGCCGGATGCGCGCGCAGCGACAATCTGAGGAAGCGGTAATCGTTGACCACTTCCTCGCCCAGCGGCATCGGGGGCAAATGAACTTCCGCTTCTCTCGCCACGTGCGCTACCTGCTCCCTCCCCCACGCAACCCGGGCTTGCCCGGGTTGCGAATTATCGTGCGCAAGTCGGGCAGGCCCGACTTGCGATGGGGGAGGGTTGGGGAGGGGGGTGGATGCAGTTGCGGAAGGACCCCCACCCCGCTCGCCTTCGGCGAGCGACCCTCCCCACAAGGGGGAGGGTGGAGAAGAAAACAACGGCAGATCGTCGTCGCGGTCGCCGACGCGGCCGAGCGCCTTGGCCGCCCACAGCGCCTCGCGCCGCGTGAGGCCGAGGGAGGAGAAAGCATCGGCATCGGCCAGCCGTTCCAGCACGCGCGGCGACAGTCCCGTGCGCAGCCAGACATCGCGGATGGAGTCGTAATCCCTCTCCCCGCGTGCGGGGAGAGGGTGGTCCGAGCCGGAGGCGAGGACCGGGTGAGGGGGCCTATCGAATTGCTCAGGCAGTGGAGATGCCCCCTCACCCGGATCGCCATAGTGCGTCGAAGACGCGCGTGAACGCGCTAATGGCGATCCGACCTCTCCCCGCATGCGGGGAGAGGTAAAGGAAGCGCGCCGCGCCACAATCAGCCTGCCATCCTCCTCGCTCAGTCCCTTGATCTCGCGCAGTCCCAGCCGCATCGCGTGCGTGGCACGAATGTCGTGGCGCATGGCGCGATGCAAGTCGTGCAGATGTTCAGCCGCGCGCTCGCCAGGCTCCAGCGTCGAGTCCCATTGCGAATGATTGACGTCGGGCGGGCGCACTTCGACGCCATGCTCGCGCGCGTCGCGCACGATCTGCGCCGGTGCGTAGAAGCCCATCGGTTGCGCGTTCAAGAGCGCGGTGGCGAAGGCGTCCGGATAATGGCATTTCAGCCAGGCCGAAGCGTAAACCAAAAGCGCGAAGCTCGCCGCGTGGCTCTCGGGAAAACCGTATTCGCCGAAGCCCTCGATCTGCTGAAAGCAGCGCTCGGCGAAGGCGCGCTCATAGCCGTTGGCCAGCATGCCGTCGATCATCTTGCGCTGGAAACTGCCGATGGTGCCGACGCGCTTGAAGGTGGCCATGGCGCGGCGCAACTTGTCGGCTTCCGCCGGCGTGAAACCGGCAGCGACAATGGCGATCTTCATCGCCTGTTCCTGGAACAAGGGCACGCCCAAGGTCTTCGCCAGCACCGCCTCCAGCGCCTTCGACGGATAAGAGACGGCTTCGAGCCCCTGCCTCCGGCGCAAGTATGGATGCACCATGTCGCCCTGGATCGGGCCCGGGCGCACGATCGCGACTTCGATCACCAGGTCGTAGAAATTCTTAGGCTTCAGCCGCGGCAGCATGGTCATCTGCGCGCGGCTCTCGACCTGGAACACGCCGAGCGAATCCGCCCGTTGCAGCATGCGGTAGACGGCGGGGTCTTCGGCGGGGATGGTGGCGAGGGTGAGCCGCGGCGGCGCGGCATTGCCCTCCCTCCCCCGCTTGCGGGGGAGGGTTGGGGAGGGGGCAGTGGCTTGCTCGGCGCTTGCAAAAGAACCCCCTCCCGGATCGCTTCGCGATCCGACCTCCCCCGCAAGCGGGAGAGGTGAAGGAAGAGAAACGGGATAATGCCTCCTCACCAGATCCAACGCCTTGCGCAGGCACGACAGCATCCCCAGGCCGAGCACGTCGATTTTCAGAATGCCGAGCGCGTCGAGGTCGTCCTTGTCCCATTCGACGAAGGTGCGCTCCGGCATGGCGCCGTTGCCGATCGGCATCACCTCGTCGAGCCGGCTGCGCGTAATGACGAAGCCGCCGACGTGCTGCGACAGATGGCGCGGGAAGCCGACGATCTCGCGCGCCAGCGCCGCGATCTGCCGCACGCGGCGGCTATTGACGTCGAGCCCGGCGCGCGCGAGGTCGGCTGAGCCGTTGCCGCCGCCGCCCCATATGGATGAAGAGAGTGCGCCGATGGTGTCCTCGGAGAGGCCAAAGGCCTTGCCGACCTCGCGGATCGCCATGCGGGGCCGATAGTGGATGACGGTGGCGCAGATCGCGGCCCGCTCGCGGCCGTAGCGCGCGTAGAGGTGCTGGATCACCTCCTCGCGCCGCTCATGCTCGAAATCGACGTCGATGTCCGGGGGCTCGC
>JBBRAL010000033.1:0-48332 GCA_038206805.1 Hyphomicrobiales bacterium
TCCCGTCTGCCGCTGCCGTATTGCTACGGCCGCTCGACTTGCATGTGTTAGGCCTGCCGCCAGCGTTCGCTCTGAGCCAGGATCAAACTCTCAAGTTGGATGAGAAATTTAACACTGACTGGTCTTCTCGCTTGCGCAAAATTTCACGTTTTGACGAGGTACCACCCACTGATCAATTGCTTGACCAGCGATGTACCTTGATAAAAACGTAGACCGTCAGAAGTCTCTTCCAAAGCCGCCCTTCTTGGAGAATTGCTTCTCCACGAGAGAGCGGCCCGCAAGGACCCCGCCGTCCACGTTTCTCTTTCTTCCGATTCACTTTTCAAACAGCCCGGGGATCGTGGCGATCCCCACCCTCCGGTCAGCCGGAGAGCCATCGAAACTCGTGCATCCGAATACAATCGGATGCATGTTCACTGTTCCAGTGAGGAGCTTCAGAGGCGCGCAATCGCGCCGTAAGCGGACAGCGCGCCGATGGGTCGTATATAGGCGTCGGCCCTGAGGATTGTCAACCCGAAAACGACCGGATTTACCGGCCCGGCAATACGAATTATGCCTGTGGTAGGCGGCCTTTCATACCGCTGGCGAAACAAGCGGTTAATTCATCCCGCGCCGCACTCAGGCCATATTCCTGGGTCGTCCTAGGGTTCACTCCGAGGGATAGATCGCAACCGGGGGCCGCTGGGTAGTCGTCATTCAGGCCAATTAACGAGGCTCCGGGACCGTCATTGACGGGCCTTTGGCCAACCGGCATCGTGACGGCGTTGATTTGAGTGGCCTGCCGGTGGCGAATGGGGCCAAATTGGTTGCCGGCAGCGATCCAGCTTGCGGGGATCGGACTCTAAGGGGACGTTGAGCTTGGACCAATTACGGTCGCGCGGCGCAAATCGATCCAGGCCGGCCGAGACCATCGAGCTCGGCAATGAGCCGGCGCTGTCGGTCGACGGCGGCACTAGCGGCTTTGTCGATCGCCGTCGCGTCTCCGTGCAATGGTTTGCCGGCACAATTTTGACCGCCTTATGCGGCGCTGCCTTGATGGGCGGCGCCGTTTTCACATCGCTCGACGGCGAGACCAATTTCGCGTCGCTGCCGGAACGCGTCGAGGTGGCGCTGCGCGGCGCGCTCAGCGTCGGCGGCGACAAGCTCGGCGCGCGCAAGAGCGACCGGCTGCCGACCGCGGAAGAACCCTCGTTTGCCCGCCAGTTGATCCGCGTGTCCACCATCACGCGGGTCGGCAACCACGAAGTCGTGCGGGTGCGACCCTTCGTGCGCCTCGCCGGCAATCTCTCGCTCACCGTCACGGACCTTTCCAGCAATATCCCGCCTTACAATCCGCAACGCCTGCTGGCCGAAGCAGCCCCCGGCGGCACCGCCACGCCCGACGACGCGCCGGCGGCGGAGCCTGACGCCGAGGTTGCGTTCGTGATGCGCGATCTTGCGCCGATGATGCCGAAGCTCAAGATCGCGCTGCTCACGCCCACCGACGAAGTCACGGCGCGCGTGCGCCAGGCCGCCGAGTGGAGCGATAAAGCCGCCAATCATATGCCCGTGGCGGACAACATCACCGGCATCAAGCTGGCCTATGCCGGCGTCGGCACGGCCGATCCTTACGCCGGCTTCGAAGCGCGCATCGTGCCTGAAAACATCACGCTGCTGCCGAAGACCACCAACCTGGCCACCGGCGGCAATGCCTTCAACGAGCGCGTGATCGTGGCCAAGAAGGGCGACAGCGTCTCGACCGTGTTGCGCGATCTCGGCGCAAGCGCGGAAGATATCGGCGCGATCACCCGCGCACTCGGACCGCGCGGCCGCGACGGCGCCATCAAGGAAGGCCAAAAGCTGCGCATCCTGTTGGCGCCGGTCGCTGGCGGCCAGCGGCTGCAGCCGATCCGCGTGATCGTTGCCAGCGACACATCGGTCGATGCGGTGGTGGCGCTGTCCGATCTCGGCAAATATGTCGCGGTCGATGTGAAGAACGTCGATACCGAAGTGGCCGACAATTCCGAAAACGGCAATGACGAGAACGACACTTCGGTTGTGCGGCTTTATCAAAGCGTCTATGAGACCGCGCTGCGCAACCAGATTCCGCGGCCGATTATCGACGACCTGATCCGCATCTACTCGTACGACGTCGATTTCCAGCGCAAGGTGCAGCCGGGCGATTCGTTCGAGGTGCTCTACGCCGGCGAGGAAGAAGCGCCGGTCGCCGACAGTCGCAATGACGTGCTGTTTGCGGCCCTTACCGTCGGCGGCGAGACCAAGAAGTTCTACCGCTTCCAGTCACCGGACGACGGGCTGGTCGACTATTACGACGATAGCGGCAAGAGCGCCAAGAAGTTCCTGGTGCGCAAGCCGGTGATCACCGGCATTATGCGTTCGGGCTTCGGGCTGCGCGGCCATCCGATCCTCGGCTACACCAAGATGCACACCGGCGTTGACTGGGCGGCGCCGAGCGGCACACCGATCTATGCCTCCGGCAATGGCACGGTCGAGAAGGTCGGCTGGGAATCGGGCTACGGCAAATACATCCGCATCCGCCACACCAATGGCTACGAGACCGCCTACGGCCACCTGAGCGCCTATGCGCGCAATCTGGATGAAGGCAAACGCGTGCGGCAAGGCCAGGTGATCGGCTTCGTCGGCTCCACCGGCCTATCCACCGGCTCGCACCTGCACTACGAAATCCTGGTCAACGGCCGTTTCGTCGATCCGATGCGCATCAAATTGCCGCGCGGCCGCGTGCTGGAAGGCGGCATGCTGGCAAACTTCGAGCAGGAACGCGAACGGCTCGACGGCATCATGGCGCGCAAACCCGCGCGCGTGGCCTCGAGTGGGCGTTAGCGCATGATCCCGAAAAGTGGGAACCGGTTTTCGGATAAGATCATGCGCAAGCAAAATGTTAGGGACGTAACTGATTCAATCTGACCGGATCAGACTCTGGTCTCCGCCAACGGCCGCGGATAATCCTCGATATTATTTGGCGGTGATGGCGTTGCGCAGCTCAATCGGATGCGCGATGCGGGGCAAGTGCTCGATCCCCTGCCCTGTCCCCAACACGTGAATCGTTCCATAACCAAGCATGCGGCCAAGCACGGATTGATCGACGTCCACCGATTCGATCTTTTCCATGTTCATTTCCGCGGTGTGGCGGGTAATGAAGCCGCGCTTGTAGATCACGCGCCGGTCGGTCACGGCGAGCTCGGTGGTCCAGTGGATAAACCAGGCGTGCAGGAAGCTCACCAGGAATAGCGCGCCTAAAACGGCCGCGGTCGCCTGAATGACAAGCTTGTTGCTGTTGAATTGCGCATATTCCACCCACAGCACCGCGGCGCCAAGCACGAGAAAAAGAATCGCGCGGCCATAAATGATCCAATGCAGTTTGCCAATCATGACGATTTTTTCGTCCTGCTGGAGCGAGGCTTTCAGGTAACTCATGGCTTCCTCTGGGCGCGGGATTTGGAATCTAACGCGCACCACTATGTCATGGCCCGCTTGCGCGGGCCATGCATTGCCATTGGATATTAACGGTTACGCGGCCGCCGCCAGCTTGCCGTTGAAGGCGAGACCCTGCTTGCCGGCCGAGATGGTGACTTTCTCGCCGTCCTTCACCTGGCCCGCCAGGATTAGTTCGGCCAGCGGGTCCTGCACCGCCTTCTGGATCGTCCGCTTCAATGGCCGCGCCCCGTAGGCGGGATCCCAGCCCTTCTCGGCCAGCCATTCGCGCGCGGCCGGCTCCAGCACGATCGCGATCTTGCGCTCGTCGAGCAGCTTTTGCAGCCGCTTCATCTGGATGTCGACGATGCGGGTCATCTCCGACTTCTTCAACCGATGGAACAGGATGATCTCGTCGACGCGGTTGAGGAATTCGGGCCGGAATGCCGCGCGCACGACCGCCATGACCTGGTCGCGCACGACGTCGGTATCCTCGCCGTCCGGCTGGTTGACCAGGAAATCGGCGCCCAGGTTCGAAGTCATGACAATGAGCGTGTTGCGGAAGTCGACGGTGTGGCCCTGCCCGTCGGTCAAGCGGCCGTCGTCGAGCACCTGCAGCAGAATGTTGAATACATCCGGATGCGCCTTCTCGATCTCGTCGAACAGAATGACCTGATAGGGCCGCCGCCGCACTGCTTCGGTGAGCGCGCCGCCCTCGTCATAGCCGACATAGCCGGGAGGCGCGCCGATCAGGCGCGAGACCGAGTGCTTCTCCATGTATTCCGACATGTCGATGCGGATCAGGGCGTTCTCGTCGTCGAACAGGTATTCGGCCAGCGCCTTGGTCAGCTCGGTCTTGCCGACGCCGGTCGGGCCTAAGAACATGAACGAGCCGATCGGCCGGTTCGGATCCTGCAAGCCGGCGCGCGCGCGCCGCACCGCGGTGGACACCGCCTGCACGGCTTCCTTCTGGCCGATGACGCGCTTGGCAAGCTCGTCCTCCATGCGCAGCAGCTTTTCCTTCTCGCCCTCGAGCATGCGGTCGACCGGCACGCCGGTCCAGCGCGACACCACCTGCGCCACGTGATCGGCGGTGACGGTCTCTTCCATCATGGCGCTGTGCTTGGCATCGCTGGCTTCGTTCGCCTTGAGCTTTTTTTCCAGTTCCGGAATTCGGCCATAGGCCAGTTCGCCGGCGCGCTGATATTCACCGCGCCGCTGCGCATTGGCGAGTTCGGCGCGCAACTGGTCGAGCTCGGTCTTGAGCTTCTGGGCGTCGGAAAGCTTTTCCTTTTCCGCCTTCCAGCGGGTGGTGATGTCGGCCGATTTTTTCTCCAGCTCCTTCAATTCGGCGTCCAACCGCTTGAGACGATCCTTGGAGCCGGCGTCGCTTTCCTTCTTCAAGGCCTCCTGCTCGATCTTGCGCCGCACGATTTCGCGGTCGATCGAGTCGAGCTCTTCCGGCTTGGAATCGACCTGCATCTTCAGCCGCGCGCCCGCCTCGTCCACCAGGTCGATGGCCTTGTCGGGCAGGAAGCGGTCGGTGATGTAACGGTTGGAGAGCGTCGCGGCGGCCACAATCGCGCTGTCGCTGATGCGCACGCCGTGATGCTGCTCGTACTTGTCCTTGAGGCCGCGCAGAATCGAAATAGTGTCTTCCACCGTCGGTTCCGACACGAATACCGGCTGGAAGCGCCGCGCCAGGGCCGCGTCCTTCTCCACATGCTTCTTGTATTCATCCAGCGTGGTGGCGCCGATGCAGTGCAGTTCGCCGCGCGCCAGCGCGGGCTTCAGCAGATTGGAGGCGTCCATGGCGCCGTCGGCCTTGCCGGCGCCGATCAGCGTATGCATCTCGTCGATGAACAGGATGATGCCGCCGTCCGACGACGTCACTTCGTTCAGCACGGCTTTGAGCCGCTCCTCGAATTCGCCGCGATATTTGGCGCCGGCGATCAGCGCGCCGAGATCGAGCGCCAGCAGTTTCTTGTCATGCAGGCTTTCCGGCACGTCGCCATTGACGATGCGCAGCGCCAGGCCTTCCACGATCGCGGTCTTGCCGACGCCGGGCTCACCGATCAACACCGGGTTGTTCTTGGTCCGGCGCGACAGAACTTGAATCGTCCTGCGGATTTCCTCGTCGCGTCCAATGACGGGGTCAAGCTTGCCATCGCGCGCGGCTTGCGTCAGGTCGCGGGCATATTTCTTCAGCGCGTCATAGGCATTCTCGGCGGACGACGTGTCGGCGGTGCGGCCCTTGCGCAGCGCCTCGATGGCGGCGTTGAGATTCTGCGGCGTGACGCCGGCATTCTTGAGAATTTTGCCGGCCTCGCTGTCCTTCTCCAATGCCAGCGCCAGCAGCATGCGCTCGACAGTGACGAAGCTGTCGCCGGCCTTCTCGCCGGCCTTCTCGGCGGTGTCGAAGACGCGGGCGAGCGGCTGCGCCAGATAGACCTGGCCGGCGCCGGCCCCGGTGACCTTCGGAATCTTGGCCAACGCGGCTTCGACCGCCGCCAAGGCGTTGCGGGAATTGCCGCCGGAGCGGTCGATCAGGCCCGCCGCCAATCCTTCCGGGTCGTCGAGCAGGACCTTGAGCAGATGTTCGGGGGCGAATTGCTGGTGGCCCTCGCGCTGGGCCAGCGATTGCGCGGACTGAACGAAGCCCTTGGCGCGGTCGGTATATTTCTCGAAATTCATGGCTCAACTCCCTCGGCCCAAAGCGGCGCCGGTCAAAAAACAGGTCCCGTTACGGCGACCTGCTGAGGGCTAATGTGGGTGCACAGGTTGCCGGTTTGAAGGGCCGGCCGGCTTGATATAGGTCAGTTCTTGCCCCTCCCTGGCGGCGTGCAAAATGCCCGGAAAACAATGACAAGTGAGCCAGCCAAGATCGAGGCCATTTACCGCTACCCGGTGAAAGGGCTGTCGCCGCAGCCGCTGGCGCGCACCCGCCTCTCGGCCGGGCAGACCCTGCCGGCCGACCGGCTCTACGCCATCGAAAACGGGCCCAGCGGCTTCGACCCGGCGGCCCCTGCCTATTTCCCCAAGCAGCGCTTTTTGATGCTGATGCGCAACGAACGGCTGGCGTCCTTGCGCACCGACTATGACGAGGCCAGCCACACTTTGACGATCCAGTGGGAAGGCCGCGAGGCAGCAGCCGGCGATCTGCGCAGCAAGGAAGGACGGCTGGCAATCGAGGCTTTCTTCCGGCGCTTCATGCCGAATGAATTATACGGACCGCCCAAAGTTTTGGCAGGCCAAAATTTGTCGGGTCAAGCTCACAGCTTCTCGGACGTGGCCAAGAAAGTGGTGTCCATCATCAATCTGGCTTCAGTGGCGGCGGTGGAGACCGCCGTCGGGGCGCCGGTCGATCCGCTGCGCTTTCGCGGCAATGTTTACGTCGCCGGCTGGCCGGCCTGGCACGAGTTCGATCTGCTTGACCGGGAGATTGGCGTCGGCCCGGTCCGGCTCAAAGCGGTCAAGCGCATCCAGCGATGCGCGGCCACCGATGTCGATCCGGCGACCGGCATCCGCGACCTCACGATTCCGGCCACGCTGATGCGGACATTTGGCCACGCCGACTGCGGTGTCTATGCCGAGGTCGTGGCGCCCGGCGACATCGCCGTGGGCGATGCGCTCATTATTGGCGCATGATTTTATCCGACCTTGCTTCGCCCGCCGAAGCGGGCTTCGCGAAGGCGGGAAACCGGTCCCCACTTTTTGGGATCATGCGCTAGCGAAACGGCCGGCGAATAAGCACGTAAGGCCGGCCGTTTTGCTTGTTACGCTGTCATTGGAAACTCAGCGACTGGCAAGCGATCAGTTGCCCGGCATCACATAGGCATAAATCCGTCCGCGCGGGATAACCTGCTCGGCCACGGTGTGGCGGCCGCCGGTGGCGCGGCTCCAGGTATTGCCGGACAAGACGATCGGATTGCCCGACGCATCGAGGCCGGTCACCACACCGACATGACCGCCGCCGCTGCGGCCCATCACCGCGATGGCGCCAACCTGCGGCCCCGACACGCGCGTGCCGTAACGAGAATAGGCGCTGGCGAGGTTGCCGCCGCCGGCATGGCCAGTGCGCTTGAGCACCAGGTCCATAAACGCGCCGCACCAAAGACTGCCGCGCCCGGTCGGATTGGTCCCGATATACTTGCGGGCTTCCGAAACGATATCGCTCGATGTGAAGCCACCCAAAGCCGGCTCCGTGTGCGCCTGGGCGACACGCCTATGGCCATGGCTGGCTTCGCGGACAGCCGGCTGGGCGCCCGTGAGTGGATAAGGCTGGCCATCCGGTGAGCGGGCCGCTTGCGGCTGAACCGCGATCTGCGCGGCATGCTGCCGATGCGCGGCCTTATGGGCGGGCCGGGCGTGGGCTGGCGTGGTGAAAATCACAAACGCTACCGAACACAGTAAAAATGCCGTCCGCTTATTCGTTCCAAGTCTCATGATGTCTAGTCCCCTTGTCATCAAAGCAATTCATCCGGCCATGACAGAATCAGAGCCAGATGCAGCGCCTAAACGCCGTCCAAGCGTGGCTATTTCGTGATCAATGAAAGGTAATTTCATGCAATGCATAGCTGCTATGATTAGTTAATACATGCGGCAAATAAATAATACGTAAGTTATTTATCGTAATACTTATAGCAACAAATATATACAGTTTATACTGGAGTATATACTGCGATGTATAGTTGTTGTGCGCTTGCAGCAAAGTTTAGTTGCAGTGCAGCAAAGCAGCGGGTCCGGTAACCGGCCGCGCGGCGGTCAGCCCTTGCGGCTGAGCAGAAACACCGCCTGCTCGCCGAACAGGTTCCAGAACCACCAGGGCGCATTGAGCCGCAAGGGCGAGCCCCAGGCGTTGAGCGCCACCGCCTTCTCCATCTTCACGCCGATTTCCGAGCAGAGCTGGCGGAAGTCCTTGATGGTGCAGTGGTCGATGTTGGGGGTGTCGTACCACTTGTAGGGCAGGATATCGGTGCGCGGCATCTGGCCGGCAAACAGCAACTGCATGCGCACCTGCCAGTGGCCGAAATTCGGAAACGACACGATGGCGCGTCGCCCGATGCGCAGCATATGTTCAAGAACGATGCGCGGATGCCGCGTCGCCTGCAAGGTCTGCGACAGGATGACGTAGTCGAAGGCGTCGTCCGGATAGTCGGCTAGGTCGGTGTCGGCGTCGCCCTGGATCACCGCCAGACCCTTGGCCACGCATTCGTTGACGCCCTCGCGCGACAGCTCGATGCCGCGGCCATCGACGCCGCGGCTTTCGCTCAGCAGGCGTAAAAGCTCGCCGTCGCCGCAACCGACGTCGAGCACCTTGACGCCGCGCTCCACCATCTCGGCGACCAGCACCAGGTCGACGCGGGCGCCGCCCGGCGTGCGTGCGATGTTGGCGGTGTTGAAATTGCTCATGCTGTCAAACCTTGGCGTCAATTCTTGCCGGTAAGGCCGCGCGCTTTGCGGGCGCCGTCGAGAAAGCCGCGCACGATGCCGAACAATTCCGGCTCTTCGAGCAGGAAGGCGTCGTGACCCTTGTCGGTGACGATCTCGGCGAACGACACCCGTGCACTCGAAGCGTTGAGCGCATGCACGATCGCGCGCGATTCCGACGTGGGGAATAGCCAGTCGCTGGTGAACGAGACCACGCAAAAGCGCGTCGGCGTCGCCTTGAAGGCATTGGCCAGTACACCGCCGCTGTCGGCGGCCAGGTCGAAATAGTCCATGGCGCGCGTGAGGTAGAGGTACGAGTTGGCGTCGAAGCGCTCGACGAACGAGATGCCCTGGTGGCGCAGATAGGATTCGACCTCGAAATCCGCATCGAACGAGAAGGTCGGATTTTCGCGGTCCTGGAACTTGCGGCCGAATTTCCGGTGCAGCGCGGCGTCGGACAGATAAGTGATGTGCGCGCCCATGCGCGCGACTGCCAGACCGCGGCGCGGATTGGTGCCTTCCAGGTGATAACGGCCGCCACGCCATTCCGGGTCGGCCATGATCGCCTGCCGGCCGACCTCGTGGAACGCAATGTTCTGCGCCGAATGGCGGGTGGCGCAGGCGATCGGCAATGCGGAGAACACGCGCTGCGGATAGGAAGCGGCCCATTGCAGCACCTGCATGCCGCCCATCGAGCCGCCGGCCACCGAGAACAGTTGCTCGATGCCGAGATGGTCGAGCAGCATGGCCTGCGCCCGCACCATGTCGCGGATGGTAATGACGGGGAATTCCAGCCCCCACGGCTTGCCGGTTTTCGGATTGGTCGAGGCCGGGCCGGTGGTGCCCATGCAGGCGCCGACCACATTCGGGCAGATCACGAAATAGCGTTCGGTGTCGATCGGCTTGCCGGGGCCGACCAGGGTTTCCCACCAGCCCGACTTCTTGGTGACCGGGTGCAGGTTGGCCACGTGCTGGTCGCCGGTCAGCGCGTGGCACACCAGCACGGCATTTGAGCGTTCGGCATTGAGGGTGCCATAGGTCTTGTAAGCGATCTGAAAGGGCGAAAGCTCGACGCCGGCGTCGAGCTTGAGCGGCTTGTCGGCCCCGAATCGAACGACCAGCGAATCCCGCGGCTGATCCGCGTCGCTGGTTTCTCCCGCTGCCGCGCGCGGGCTGCTCAGATTGGCCTCGACCATCGCTGTTCGCGCTCCCGGCGCGCCGCATTCCTTCGAAATAACTCCTGCCAGATCGCAGGCCGTTTAGGTAGAGGGGGACAAAGTGTCAACGATTACTGCGATTTCAAGGCTTTATTGATTTCAAGGCTTGGTCCTCTTATCAATGCCGTCATGGCAAAGCCCCCCGAAAACCCTGCATTAGGCGACCTGCGCCAGGAGATCGACCGTATCGACGAGGCGATGCATCGGCTTCTCATGGAGCGCGGTGAGATCATCGACCGGCTGATCGCGGTCAAGAAGAGCCAGGAGACCGGCTCGGCGTTCCGCCCGGTGCGCGAGGCGGAAATGATGCGCCGTCTGGTCAAGCGGCACAAAGGAATATTGCCGCTCGACACGGTCGAAAGCATCTGGCGCGTCATCATATCGACCTTCACGTTTGTGCAGTCGCCATTCTCCGTGCATGCCGACCTGTCGGCGGGCGACGCCTTGATGCGGGATTCCGCCCGCTTTCATTTCGGCTTCACGGTGCCGTTCATCCCGCATATGGGCGCCGCCGGCGTGGTCGCGGCGGTGTCGGCCTCGAAAGGCGATCTCGGCCTGGTGCCGGCGATCGCGGTAGCCGGTGCCGGCGCCTGGTGGAGCGCGCTTGAATTCGACTCGGCGCCCAAGATCATCGCGCGCCTGCCCTTCGTCGAGCGTGCCGACCACCCGGCCGCCCTGCCGGTATTCGTGCTCTCAAGGGTCGCCGCCGACGCCATGGCGACCGAAGCCCCGGTGTGGAGCATTCGCGTTTCCGGCTGGGGCGCCGGCGCGGCGCAGGCGCTGTCGGTGCTGGCGGACTTCATCGCGGTGCCCGACCGCGCCTTTGACGGCGCCGCTTTGCTGGTCACGCTGCCGACGGATGTGAGCCTGGAATCGATCAGCGCGGCCTTGGTCAAGGCCGGCACCACGGTGCGTTCGGCGGCCCTCGTCGGCAGCCACGCAACCCGCTATACGGTTGCCGCCGAGAAGACTTGACCTCAACGCCTGTTGCGGGCGATCCCCTCCCCGACCCTCCCCTTTTCAAGGGGAGGGAGAACCTGCGGCACAGTCGTCCTCCCCCTGAAAGGGGGAGGAATGTGGTGGGGGTCAAAATGCAGTTTGATGAAGTGGACTAAAGTGAGATGACGACAAACCGTCCGCAACCGCGCCCCGGCGTGCTCGATATCCAGGCCTATGTGCCCGGCAAGAGCGGTGCGCCCGGTGTCGCCAAGGTATTCAAGCTGTCCTCCAACGAGACGCCGTTGGGACCGGGCGAGGCCGCAATCGCTGCCTATCGCGCGGTCGGCGACCGGCTGGAGGATTATCCGGACGGCGCGGCCTTTGCGCTGCGCGAGGCGATCGGCAACGCCTATGGCCTCGACCCGGCGCGCATCGTCTGCGGCGCCGGCTCCGACGATCTGCTCAACCTGATCGCGCGCGCCTATCTCACCGACGGCGACGAGGCGATCCACACCACGCACGGCTTCGTGGTCTACCCGATCGCCACGCTCGGCACCGGCGCCAAGCCGGTAGTCGCGGCGGAGAAGAATTTCACCGCCGATGTCGATGCGATCCTGGCCGCCGTCAGCAAGAAAACCAAAGTCGTTTTCCTGGCCAACCCGAACAATCCGACCGGCACCTACATTCCGTTCGACGAGGTCAAGCGGCTGCAACGCTCGCTGCCCGGAAATGTGCTGCTGGTGCTGGACGCGGCCTATGCCGAATATGTCCGGCGCAACGATTATGAGTCCGGCATCGAACTGGTCGCCACCACCGACAATGTTGTGATGACGCGTACCTTCTCGAAGATCTACGGGCTGGCCGCGCTGCGACTGGGCTGGATGTATGGTCCGGCGCATGTGATCGATGCCGTCAACCGCATTCGCGGGCCGTTCAACGTCAATGCGCCGGCAATTGCGGCGGGCGTTGCCGCGATTCGCGACAGTGCCCATGTCGAGCGCTCGCGCGAACACAATGAGCGTTGGCTCGCTTGGCTTACGCAAGAAATCGGCCGGCTTGGCCTGACGGTCACGCCGAGCGTGGCGAATTTCGTTCTCATCCACTTTCCGCAAGACGCGGGCCGCACCGCCAAGGAGGCGGACGCGTTCCTCACCAAGCGCGGCCTCGTGCTGCGCCAGGTCGGCGTCTACAAGCTGCCGAACGCGCTGCGCATGAGCATTGGCACCGAGGAAGCCAACCGGCTGGTGGTGAAGGCGCTCAAGGAGTTTTTGGGGACGGCGGCGTGATGCAGGGCACGAAATTTCTTCACCTCTCCCCGCTGGGGAGAGGTCGACCGAGCGAAGCGAGGTCGGGTGAGGGGCAATCGGAGTCAGTTATTCCGATCCCCCCTCACCCGGCTCGCACCGATGGTGCTCGCCGACCTCTCCCCGCGGGGGAGAGGTAAGGCAGGCGCGCGTGACACAGCCGCAGAAGACCCTCTTCAACCGCCTGGCGCTGATCGGCACCGGCCTGATCGGCTCGTCGATTGCGCGCGCCGCCAGAGCGCAAGGCGCGGCAGCCTCGATCGTGGCCACGGCGCGATCGCCGCAAACCCGCCGGCGCGTGGCCGAGCTGGGGCTGGCCGATCAGGTGGTGGAAACCAATGCCGCCGCGGTTGCAGGCGCCGATCTCGTCATCGTCTGCATCCCGGTCGGCGCCTGTGGCGCGGTCGCCAAGGAAATCGGGCCGCATCTGGCGCCGGGCGCCATCGTTTCCGACGTCGGCTCGGTGAAGGGCGCCATCGTTCGCGACATGGGCCCGCATCTGCCGAAGAATGTGCATTTCGTGCCGGCGCATCCGGTGGCCGGGACCGAATATTCCGGCCCCGACGCCGGATTCGCCGAATTGTTCGTCGACCGCTGGTGCATCTTGACGCCGCCCGACGGCACCGATCCTCAGGCGGTGGAGAAACTTGCCGCGTTCTGGCGGCTGCTGGGCGCCAATGTCGAAACCATGGCGCCCGACCATCACGACCTGGTGCTCGCCATCACCAGCCATCTGCCGCATCTGATCGCCTACACCATTGTCGGCACCGCCGACGAGATGGAGACCGTGACGCGCTCGGAAGTGCTCAAGTTCTCCGCCGGCGGCTTCCGCGATTTCACCCGCATCGCGGCGTCCGATCCGACCATGTGGCGCGACGTTTTCCTCGCCAACAAGGACGCGGTGCTGGAAATGCTCGGACGCTTCAACGAGGACGTCTCGGCATTGACCAAGGCGATACGGCGGGGCGACGGCGAGGCGCTGTTCGAGCACTTCTCGCGCACGCGCGCCATCCGCAAAGGCATCGTCGATATCGGCCAGGATTCGGCGGCGCCGGATTTCGGCCGCCCGCATCCCGATCTGCCGCACGAACCGCTGCCCAAGCCTTACGCGGCGAACGAGGATTAGAGCAGTTTCCGTTTGCATGGAATTTTCCGCTCGTCCCCGCGAAAGCGGGGACCCAGGGCTAAGGCTGCCGGCATTGCGATCTTGTCCCTGGATTCCCGCTTGCGCGGGAATGAGCGGAATTTAGGTCAACGCAATCGGGATCTGCTCTAGAATAACGCCGGCGTCGTGCCGATCTTGAACGGCCCCAAATACACCTCACCCTCGCTGATGCGCAGCGGCAGCGTGACCGCGCGCTTGCCCTCCAGCGTGGTCTGTTCGCCGATCAGATTGGCGCCGAGCGAAATTCCGGCGGTCGCCTGCTGGCGCGCCACATTGCCCAGACCGGGCGCCAGCCGATCGAGCGCGCCGGCAATCTTGTCCATGCCGGGCGAGGTCTGCACCATTTGCTGGGCGCCGACCGAATTGAGGAACGGCTCAAGTCCGGCGATGATGACGCGCATCTGCCCTTCAAGCTGGCCGCTCGCATTGAGCGTCAAGCTGCCGCTGCCGACCGCGGTGCTTTCGGCTTGCTGCATGCGCGCCTGCGTGATGTCGATCTGGCCGCCGGCTGCCTGCAGGTCGCGGAAACGCTGCGCCCATGGCTTGGGCGAGAAATCGGCCAAGCCGCGCAGCACCGCGGTGATGTCGGCATCGATCGGCTCGGCAGCGGCGGGATTCAAACCCAGCGCCGAGGTCTTTTCGAGCCGCAGCACCATTTCGATCACCGGATGATCGCTGGCCGAGCCTTCGGCGATGCGGCCGTGAACTTCGATGCGCTGCGCGCGCAGCCAGTTTTCCTGACCGGTTTCGTTCATACGGTCGACCACCGGCCGGTCGATGACCAGCGATGCGCGTTCGGGCGCCGCCGGGGTGCCGCGCAGGCTCGACTGCGCCAGCTTCCAGTTGACGACGATGCGCGGCGCCTGGCCAGGCTCCGCGATGGTGAGGGGGCCGTGGAATTCGCTGATCACCAAGGTTGGCTGGTAGATTTGGGCCGCCACCAAAATGTTGGGGGCTTTGAGTTCGACCGGCGGCTGGTTGCTGGAAAACACCGCCGAGGCGTTGGCGCAATCGACTTCGAAACGGAACGGATAACCGCCAATAGACTGCGAGCCGCAGGCATAGACGCGGCCGGCTTTGGCCTCGCGCACGCGCCAGCCGTCTAGATTGGCTTCCGCCCTGCCGGCGGCGTAATGCCAGAGCCAGCTCCAACCGCCGATGAGCGCCAGCACGAGGAAGACCAGCGTCGCATAGCGGCGGCCGGTGCGGCGGCGAGACTGGAAACTTGCGGATTTGCTGGCCATCGCCGATCAAAGACCTCTTGAATGCGGCGTTTCTGCGCCGGGCGATTGCAGTTCGCAACCCGCCACAGGGTTGCACCGGAACCGGCCGCCTGTTAGGCGAACTATTCGCCGGGTTCAGCCAACATCCCGCGGTTATTCCAAGCAGCCATGAACACTATAATCGACCCGATCGACGAAGACCTTTGGGTCTTCGGCTATGGATCGCTGATGTGGCGGCCGGGATTTGACGCCCTGGACCGGCGCAATGCCCGTCTGGTGGGCGCCCACCGGGCGCTCTGCGTCTACTCCTTCGTCCATCGCGGCACCCCGGAACGGCCCGGCTTGGTGCTCGGCCTCGACCGCGGCGGCAATTGCCGCGGCATCGCCTACCGCGTGGCCGCGGCCAAGCGGACGGAAACGATCGACTATCTGCGCGCGCGTGAGCAGGTCACCCGGGTCTATCGCGAGGCCTGGCGCCGGGTATGGCTCGATGACGACCCGCAGCAGAGCGTGCAGGCGCTTTGCTACATGGTGGATCGCGGCCACCGGCAATATGCCGGCCAGCTCAGCCTTGCCGAACAGCTGCATTATATCCGCCAGGGCCACGGCCGCTCCGGCGCCTGCCGCGATTACGTCTTGGCGGCGGTGAAGGAGCTTGAGGCGCTTGGCGTGCGCGACGCCGACCTGCATACGCTGGGCGAACGGCTCAAAGGCATCCACGAGTCGGCCGCCGATTGAGCCACCGGTTGTCCGATCCACCTGAATTCAAGCACTCTCTCTCCGTTCATTCCCGTGAAAGCGGGAATCCAGCATGCTTGGCTCTGGGTCCCCGCTTGCGCGGGGACAAGCGGTGATCTAATTCCGCCGGATCAAACTCTAACGTGCACTTTTTGCCTTGGCTTGCGCGATCAGGCGCGCGGTCGCGGTCTCGATGTCGTCTTGCAGACGCTTGAAGAACGCATCCTTGTCGAGACCGGGCGCGATCGGATCGAGAATCTCCACCGTGACCGTTCCGGGCAGGCGGCGCACCGAACGGCGCGGCCAGAACAAGCCGGAATTGAGCGCGACCGGCACGCAGGGCACGCCCTCCGCGGCATATAGATGCGCCACGCCGAACTTGTAACGCGGCTCGGCGCCGGCCGGCCGCCGCGTGCCTTCCGGAAAGATGATGAGCTGGCGGCCAAGGCTGAGTTCGGCGCGCGCGCGTTCGATCATGGCGGGAATAGCCTGCGAGCCGGCGCCGCGGTCGACCGGCACCATGCGGCCCTTGATCATGAGCCAGCCGAAAATCGGGATCCATTGCAGTTCGCGTTTGACGATGAATACCGGATTGTCGAACAGCGGCAGCAGCGCGAAGGTTTCCCAGGCCGACTGATGCTTGGCGGCGACGATGATCGGCCCCTTCGGAATTTTCTCGGCGCCGCGCACCTCGCAGGTAATGCCGGCAACGACGCGCACCAGCACGAGATTGGTGCGGCCCCATGACCGCGCCACCGCGATGATGGCGCGATACGGCATGAAGAATGTCGGCAGCGCTATCATCAGATAGAGCAGCGTGTTCAGATAGAACAGCACGTTGAAGGCGATGGAGCGAACAAGAATCAGCATGAACTTCGCTCCTTCACGCCGCGCTATCGGGATCGAGGTGCATGCGCGTGAGCGCGAACAGATATTTCAAATATTCCGCGAACAAAAAGCGCGCGGTCTCGAAATTCGACCACCATGGCTCGGTTTTTACCTTCTCCGACATCACCGGATAGGCGGTCAAGGTGACGTCGGGAAGCTGGTGGGCGAGTTCGGCCATGGCGCGCGGCATGTGCCAGTTCGAGGTCACCACGATGAGCGAGTTGTAATTGTGTTCGCGCGCCCAGCGCTTGCCTTCGATGGCATTGCCGAAGGTGTTGAGCGCCGTCTTGTCAAGATCGATGCAGCAGGTGAAAAATTTGGAATAGAGCGGCGTCAGCCGGGCGATTTCGCGCGCGCTGGTGGCGCGATGCACGCCGGTGATCAGCAGCCGCTTGCCGCGCTCCGCCGCCAGCAATTCGATCGCATCGGGAATGCGCGAGGCGGCGCCGGTCAGCACGACTATGCCGTCGGCCTTGCGGGCGAGCGAAGGGTCCTCGACCGGGATGTTCCAGGCGAACCAGATGAACCCAGCCGCCAGCAGCAGCGCCCCGACGACACCGAAGAACATGGTGAGGAAGCCGATCCAGCGGGCGAGACCAGCGAGCATGTTAGTCGATCATTTCCAAGGTACGATTGACAGTTTGCCGCGATGTCATGGCCGTCACCGCCGCGATCAGCACGACCTGCCCGAGCACGGCGGCATAGCCGGATATCCCAATGGCGAACGACCCGAACAGGGCGGCGGTCTGATCGCCGCCCGCCGTGCCGGAAAACCAGCGGCTGAAAAGTCCGGCCAGCGCGAACAGCACGATGGCGCCGGCGCCGCCGATGGCGCCGCCTTGCAAGCCGAGCATCAGGAAATGGCGCTGGAAATGCCCGGCGATGAAGCCGTTCTTGGCGCCGACGAAATGGAGAACCTCGATCACCGTCTTGTTGGTCGCCATCGCGCCGCGGGTGGCAAAGGCGACCGAAAGAACGGTGGCGGCGATCATCAGCAGCAGAATGCCGACGCCGGCGGCGACCGCGGCGCCGGCCATGGCGCGCATGCGGTCGATCCAGCCGCGATGATCGTCAAGCGTGGCGCCCGGCACCTGCTCCGCCAGCATGCGGCGCAACTGCGGAATGTCGGGCGCGGCGCCCGGTGCGATCTTGACCACGATCAGGCGCGGCACCGGCAACTCGTCGAGCTTGAGCCCGCTGCCAAGCCACGGCTCCAGCAGCTTGATGGATTCCTCCTTCGTATAGGGCCGCACATCGCCGATGCCGGTGAAGGCGCGCGCGACCGCGGCCGCCTTGTCCACACTGACGTCGAGATCGCGCCCGGACGCCGGTACGACCTGGATGGTGACTTCGCGCGCCACATCCGATTGCCATTCGGTCGCGGCCTGGCTCACCAGGATCACCGCGCCAATGGTGAGCGAGGCCAGGAACGTCATGATGGCGACAACGGCGACCAGCGCGCGCCCGGATATCGAATTGCGCGGCACCAGCGGGGTGTCAAAGCGCGGCAGCGGGCCCTCCGGCATGCGCGCCGGCGCCGTCAATTCGCTTCTGCTGGAATCGCTCATCATTCGTCTCAATCGTAAATATGCAGCCGGCCGTCGTGCAACACCAGCCGGCGCGCATCGTACTGGTCCATCAGCGCGATGTCGTGGGTGGCGATCACCACCGAGGTTCCCGACTTGTTGAGCTCGATGAACAGCCGCAGCAGCCGCTGCGCCAGGCTGGGGTCGACGTTGCCGGTCGGCTCGTCGGCGAGCAGCAGCTGCGGCCGTGCGATCACCGCGCGCGCGATCGCGGCGCGCTGCTTCTCGCCGCCCGAAAGCACCGGCGGCAGCGCCCACATCCGCTCGCCGAGATCCACCCATTTCAACAGCTCGATCACCTCGTCGCGGTAGCTGTCCTCGGGCCGCCCCATCACACGCAGCGGCAGCGCGACGTTCTCATAGGTCGTCATGTGATCGAGCAGGCGGAAATCCTGGAACACGATGCCGATGCGGCGGCGCAGCGTCGCCACCGCGTCCTTCGACAGCGTCGCGACATCGTGGCCGAACTGGGTGATCAGGCCGCGCGTCGGCTTGAGCGATAGGAACAGCAGGCGCAGCAGCGAGGTCTTGCCGGCCCCGGACGGGCCGGTGAGAAACTGGAAGGAATGCGGCTCGATGCGGAACGTGAGGTCGCGCAGGACCTCCGGCCCCAGACCGTAGCGCAAGCCCACATTCTCGAATCGGACCACAGCCGTCTCCGATCAATTCCTCTTGCCGCCCGGCCGCGTCAGGCCGAATCAGAGCCCGCCTAACATCTTGTTTACGCGTGATCTTTGCCAAATGCCGGGTCCCATCCCGGATCGCGGCCAGGACAGGCTTTTTCCGGATCGTGCGCCGAGGCCCAGGGAGCCGTTACTTTAAGCCGGTCCGGGGCCGGCGTACGCCAAGAACTGCGCTTTTACAGGATTATCACGCCGCCGCCATAGCCGCAGGGGCTGCAAAGCCGGCATTTCGGCCAAAATCCGGG
Organism: Hyphomicrobiales bacterium; assembly: GCA_038206805.1. Lineage (GTDB taxonomy): Bacteria > Pseudomonadota > Alphaproteobacteria > Rhizobiales > Xanthobacteraceae > Pseudolabrys. Next base: position 18,851 of record JBBRAL010000033.1, read on the forward strand.
GACGGCCATGGTTTCCAGTCCATTAACGGACGGCTGGTAGGTTTTGCGCACCCTAACTCGCAGATGCCATGCTGATTGTCTGTCCGAGCTGCGCCACGTCCTACATGGTTGACCCGGGCTCGCTCGGCCAGGCCGGCCGCGCCGTGCGTTGCGCGCGCTGCAAGACCACCTGGTTCGCGGGCGGGCCGAAGAACGCCCCCGCCGTAACCACATTCGTGCACCGGGTGATCGCGGAAGCCGAGGCGGAGTCGGCCGAAACGTCTTCGGGATCGTCGCCACGCCAGCCCGACAAGGCCGCGCCCGCACCGGAGCAGGCGCCGGCCGCCAACGATTTTAGCGGCGAGCCGCCCAAGCACTTAGCTGAACCTTCCGCCGACCACTCGGCCGAACACTCAACCCAACATCTGTCCGATTCCGTCGGCGAACCTCCGCCCGCCGAGCCTGAGCCCGAACCGGCGCCGCTTGCCGAGCAAGCCCCGCACCATACCGACCTTGTGCCGCGCGATGACGTCGCGCAGGAGCCGGTCGCGCTCACCGATGCGCCGTCGCTGGTGCCGCCGATCGAGCAGGCGCCGTTGCCGGATGCGGCCCCTAGCGAGCACGAAACCGAGCACGAGGCCGAGGACATCGAAAGTTTCGCCGCGCGCCGGGCGCGGCTGAAGGCCCGCCGCAATCAGAAGCGCCGGTCGTCGCGCTGGACCGCGATCATACTGGTGCTGTTCGCCTTCAACGTGGCGCTGGTCGGCGCGCGCAGCGAGATCGTGCGCTACCTGCCGCAGACCGCCTCGCTGTTTGCCGCCATCGGCCTGCCGGTCAATCTGCGCCATCTGAAATTCGAGAATGTCGCGATCTCCAAGGAAGCGCAGGATGGCGTGGAAATCCTGATTGTACGCGGCTCGATCGTGAGCACCGCCGGCAAGGCAGCCGAAGTGCCGCGGCTGCGCTTTGCCGCGCGCAACGCCAGCGGACAGGAAGTCTATGTGTGGACCGCGCTGCCGACCCGCAGCATTCTGGGTCCCGGCGAGAGCCTCGAATTCAGCAGCCGTCTTGCCGCGCCGCCGGCGGACGCCAGCGACGTGATGGTGCGTTTCTTCAATTCGCAGGACGCGATCGCCGGAGCAAAATGAGCCGCGCATGATCCCGAAAAGTGGGAACCGGTTTTCGTACAAGATCATGCGCAAAGAGAGATTCTTATGTCAAAGATTCTGATCGCCGAAGACGACGACACCCTACGCAGCCTTATCGTGCGCGCGCTCGGCGAGGACGGCCACGCCTTGACCGCGACCGCCGACGGCGCCGCGGCGCTCGACGCACTGAAGGCCAACAACGGTGCATTCGACCTGCTGTTGACCGACGTGAAGATGCCGGTGATGGACGGCATCGCACTGGCGCTCGCCGCCGGACGCGATCATCCCGACGTCGCCATCATGATGATGACCGGTTACGCCGATCAGCGCGAACGCGCGCACGGCCTGGACGCACTGGTGCACGACGTGATCGCCAAGCCGTTCTCGGTCGAGCAGATCAAGAGCGCGGTGCGCGAGGCGCTGGTGGTGCGGTAACGCCGATCGGTCGTTCCGCCGCGAAGACGGCGGTCTCTCCGCTGTCATTGCCGGGCTTGACCCGGCAATCCATGAGGCCCATCCATAAGCGTTGCGGTAAGATCTCCTTTGCCGGGTGCGGAGAGGCAGGGAGAAAATGACGACGCACTTTTTACGGCTGGAAAAAAATTATATCGGAATCGCGAACTAACTCCCCACTCCCTTTTCCTTCATCACGCCCTTTATCTCGCCCAAAATCGCCGCGTCGTCGATGGTGGCCAGCACGGTCCCGCTAATAAATGTGCGGCAGTTCGATACCAAACGCGTTTCGGAAAACGAAAACGACGACCCCGTAGAGAAACATCAGAATCGTTGCCAGAATTCCAAGCCCTGCGATAACACCTATCGTCAGAGCGAACGCAATCCCGACGATCGCAAAGACATTCTTGTTTGCCATTGCGCCACTATGCAGCCGTTCTCTCGCGGTTGCCAGGGCGCCGCAACATGCTCAGCCTCGCGGTGACGCCCCCTCACCCGACCCGCCTTCGTTCAAGCTTCGGCGGGCCAACCTTTCCCCGTTTGCGGGGGGCAGGCCGAGTGCCGACGCTTCATGAATCACCCCACGCGCGAGTTATAATCGGAATGCGAGCCGATCCAGAACCAGAGCAGGCGGTCATCGAACTCGGTCGCCCGCGCGCGGTAGCGCAAGCCGACACGCACTGACCAGAAACGGCCGACTTACTTGAAATGCAGCGACGGGTGCCGCGGATCGGTCTTTAGCAGAGCATAATTCTTGTCGGCCAGTTCGCGCACGGACGATGGGAGCCTCTCATAAGCCTCCCAAAACGCCGGGCTGGCGATATGCCTCATAGCTCGCGGGCGTGGCCCTTGCGGAAATCTTGCACGGGCGCGTCCGCCAGCCGATCGAGCTTGCCGCTCTGCGCGTCGCGCTCGATCTTCTGATCGAAGCGCGCGGCCTGCAACTCCTCGAACCATGCCCGGAAGCGGCCGAACTCGCGGGTACCGAGTTGGGCGACGGCCTTTTCGATGTCTTCGACGGTCATGGACATATTATAGCACCGTCGTCCCAATCCGTCATGGCCTTGCTTGACCGGCGATGACGCGCTCGGACACGCGACGGCTACCCCCCACCCCGGCCGCCTGTGGCGGCCGTCCCTCCCCACAAGAGCCTGCCACCGGGCGGGCCGCGCCAGCGGCGCGACCCGGTGGAGGAGGGAAAGAGAAACTGCCGCGCTGATTTTTAGAAATCCTTCAGCAGCCGCTCGATGTAATCGAGTTCAAGCTGCGGGCGGAAGCCTTCGCCGAAGCGCTTGCGCAATTCTTCCAGGATGCGGCGCGCGCGCTGCGCGTCGATCTCGCCCGGAACCTTGACCGTGACGTCGTCGCCGTAATCGCGCCCGCGCATCGGGCGGCCGAGCGGATCGGTGTTCTGGTCGGCGCGCTGGCGGCCGTTGCGGCCGGGCCGGCCGGGGCCTTGTCCCATGCCCATGCCGTTCTGCTGCATCTGCTGCGCCAGCCCCTGCGCGCCCTTGCGCATGGCCTCGAGCGCGCGGCCCTGGCTGCCGACCGCGCCGTCGGCATCGCCCTCGCCCAGCTCGCCTTCCGCCTCGCCCATGGCTTCGCCGGCATCGCCCAGCTCGCCTTGGCCCTTTTCGCCTTGACCCTTTTCGCCTTGGCCCTTTTCGCCCTTCTGGCCCTGCTGCGGATCGCCGAGGCCGCGCTGGCGCAATTGCTCCAGCAGCTTGTTGAGCCGGTCCTTCAAGCCCTGCTGGTCCTGGCGCAGATCGCCGAATTGCTTCTTGTCGCCCTGGCCGCGCTGGCGGTCGCGGCGCTGGTCCTGGCCCTGCTTGAAGGTCTTGTCGCGCAATTGCTGCTGCTTGCGGATCATGTCGCTCAGCTCGTCGAGCGACGACATCATGTCGTCGTCGCCCTCCTCGCCTTGCGCGCCCGGCCGCGCCATCTGCAGATTCTCCAGCATGGATTGCAGTTGTTCGAGCAATTGGCGGGCAGCGTCCTTGTTGCCGGAACGAGCGAGCTGCTCCAGCCGGTCGAGCATGCTCTTGAGATCCTGCTGGCTGAGCGTGCGGGTATTGCGGTCGAGCGGGCGCGCCAGTTGCTGCGGATTCTTGCGCATCTCCTCGGCCAGCGCCTGCAGGAACTTGTCCATGGCGGCGCGCAGATTATCCATCAGCTTCTTGATTTCCTCGTCGCTGGCGCCGCGTTCGAGCGCCTGACGCAGCGCGTCCTGCGCCTGGCGCAGCGCCAGTTCGGCCTGGCTGACATTGCCGTCCTCGATCTGCAGCGCCATGTCCCACATGCGCGCCACTACCTCGCGCAACGCATCGTCCGAATGGGCGTGGCTGAGGTCGAAATAGATCGAACGCAGGCCGAGATAGACGCCGAGCTCGGGCGTGAACTTCTCCGGCGCGATGCTGAGCGCGTCGAGCGCGGTCAGCACCAGCGGCCTTGTTCCGGCATCGAGCGCCAGGACGCGGCGCTGCTCGATCAGCGCGCGCGCCACCGGCTTGACGAAAATGCGTTGCGGCAGTTGCAACGCGTGCGGCTCGCTGTGGCCTTCGTTGCCGACCTCGTCCTTCGCGGTCAGCATGACGGTGACGTCGGCGCCGGCCCAGGCATGCTCGGTGAGGTCGTGCGTGGTCTGCGCCGCGCCGTTCCTTGTGCGCGCCTGCGGCAGCGTGAGCGAAAATTCGGGCGCGCTGAACAGCGGATGGCGCTCACGGCCGGCCGGCGGCTCGTCCTTGAGCGCGAAATTGGCATGCGCCTCGACCACGCCGTAGTCGTCCTGCATCTTGTAATCGAGCCGCAGCGAGCCGCGCGCCTGCCGTTCCGGATCCTTGACCAGCTCGATGGTGGGCGCGAGATCGGGAATGGCGGTGAAACGCCACACCAGGTCGCCGCCGCCGACGCCATGTATGGCGGCCGTGCCGTCGCTCTTGATCAGCAGACGGCGCTCCTCGCTGCCCGCCGGCAACGAAGCGCGCGTTTCGCCATTCGCATTGGGGGGCGCATCCTCGACGCCGCCGGTGCGCACGACATCGAAGCCGACCTTGCCGGTAGCGCGGATGACAAGCTGGCTGCCGGCCGGCACCGCGACCGGTCCCGAAGCCAGTTTCGAATTTTGCGCGGTTTCGCCCGGGCGCATGCCCTGCAGCATCAGCGGCGGGCGGCCGGTATAGAGCGGCGGCGTGACCCAGGCATCGATGCGGAAATTGGCCGGCGCCACCACGCCCTGCCAATCGAAGGCGGCGGTGATGCGTTTGACCCGCTCGCCGCCGGCGGCAAAGAAACTGGCTACCACCAGAATAAGCGTGAGCGCGCGCAACGCCATCGGATCGCGCAATGACAGCTTGGGCTGCGGCCAGCCGGCCTTGAGCTGGCGCGCCGACGACAGCGCGCGTTCGACATGCGCGCGCCAGAGCGCCTGCGCCACCGGATCGCTGCTGTTGGCGGAAAGCTCGTCGGCGACGGCAGTGGCGGGCCGGTGCGCCTGCCCGCTGCTGCGATCGAGACGTCGCAAACCGTCATAGGCGCTCGGCAGCCGCAGCATCAGCAGCGGCACCGCCGCCGCCGCGGTGATCATGATGAACACGAACAGCCCGATGGCGCGCGCCAGCGGCGGCAACACGATCCATAGTCCGGACCAGGACAGCGCCAGGAACAGGCCGAGCGCGGTCGCCAGCGTGGCCAAGGCCGGCCACAGCCGCTCCCATAACAGGCTGCCGCGCGCGCGCTTGAGCGCCCGCGCCAGCAAAATCCGGGTTGACAGCTCCCGGCCGTCAGGCTGTTCGTCCAAACCGTCCAAAAACCGCTCCGTCGCGCGAGGCTCAAGGAGAATCTGTCAGGCTACACGCTAACACTTTCAGCCGATAACGAAAGCAATTCCCAGGCCATGCACTCCCGGCCGCTGTACGCGAATTTGCGCCTAAAGCCAGTCCGGCATGCAATCGAGCGCAATCAATTGGTCAACTTCAAGGCGGGGGCGGACCAGGGCCCATTGCGCGCCTTTTACAAGCACTTCCGGCACCAGCGCCCTTGTATTGTAGGTGCCGGCCTGCACCGCCCCATAGGCGCCGGCCGACATGACGGCGAGCAAGTCCCCGCTCGCCGGTTCCGCCAAATCGCGGTCGAGGCCGAGGAAATCGCCGCTTTCGCAGATCGGCCCGACCACGTCGGCACGAATCCGGCGGGCGGACGCAGGCGGCTCCGCCACCGGCCAGAACTCGTGATGTGCCTCGTACAGTGTCGGGCGGATCAGGTCGTTCATCGCCGCATCCACAAACACGAAATTCTTGGCCTCGCCGTGCTTCACGAACAGCACGCGTGTCACCAGGATACCGGCATTGCCGACGATCAGCCGGCCGGGCTCGAAGATCAGCCGGCAATCGAGATCGCTTGTGGCGCGCTTGACCACCGCGGCATAGGCCTCCGGCGAAGGCGGCGGCTCATTGTCGTCGCGATAGGGAATCCCCAAGCCGCCGCCGAGATCGACATGGGAAATGGTGTGGCCGTCGGCGCGCAGCGTGCGCACGAACTCGGCCAGCAGCACAAAAGCGTTATTGAACGGATCGAGGTCGGTGATCTGGCTGCCGATATGCATGTCGACGCCGGCGACCTTGAGGCCGGGCAGTTTGGCGGCGTGCGCATAGACCGCGCGCGCACGGCTGATCGGAATGCCGAACTTGTTCTCCGCCCGGCCGGTGGCGATCTTGTGATGGGTCTTGGCGTCGATGTCGGGATTGACGCGCACCGAGATATGCGCAGGCCGCGCCTTCGATGCCGCGATCGACGACAGCATTTCGAGTTCTGGTTCCGATTCGACATTGATACAGAGAATGCCCTCATCGACCGCCAGCTCAAGTTCGCGGGCCGTCTTACCGATGCCGGAGAACATGATCTTGTTCGCAGGAATACCGGCAGCACGCGCGCGCTTGAGTTCGCCTCCCGACACCACATCGGCGCCGGCGCCGAGCTTGGCGAGCGTGGCGATTACCGCCTGGTTGGAATTCGCCTTCATGGCGTAGCAGACCAGCGCGTTCACATCGGCGAAGGCGCCGGCGAACACCTTGTAGTGCCGTTCCAGCGTGGCGGTCGAATAACAATAGAATGGCGTCCCGACGCTTGTCGCGAGCGTATCGAGGTTCACCGCCTCGGCGTGGAGTACGCCATTGCGATAAGCAAAATGATGCATGGCGTTGACTTTAGTTAAGCAGAACGTCGAGCGGGATGCGTTTTTTGGGGCCTTTGGGCGCCAGCGGCTGACCGTCCGGACCGACGCCCGGATTGCCGTCCTTGGCCTGCCCGCCGATCGGGGTCGCTTTATTGTTTGAACTCATCAGGCCGGGCATGTTGGCCTGCGGCTCGCCCTCAAGCGAGGCGCCGGGCGGCGGATCGAGCGGGCCCTTGCGGCCGCACCCGGCCAGGCCGAGCGACGCGATAGCAAGACCGATCAGAGCCAGCCGGAAAATCGGGCGGTCGCGAAAATGGGTCAAAATCCGTGCTCCATGCATGAATGCCAACCTATCAAATCTAAAGCCAAAAGGCGAAGCCCAAGGTCTGCCTTCGTCATTCCAGGATATAGTGAACGGATAGGCCCGGAATGACGGAGAGAATCAGGATTTCTCTTTTTCCAGCTTGCGCAGCCATTTCTTCGCCTGCGCCCGCACGTTTTTGGGCGCCGTCCCGCCAAAACTCACCCGGCTCTTCACCGATTTGTCGACGGAGAGAACGCTGAACACGTCGTCGCCGATTCGCGGCTCGATCGCACGCATAGCGGCAAGCGGCAGCCGGTGCAGCGGAACGCCCGCCTCTGCCGCCTGGGCGACGATTTGGCCGGTGATGTGATGCGCCGCGCGGAACGGGATTTTCAGACTGCGCACCAGCCAATCCGCCAGATCGGTGGCGGTGGCGTAGCCTTCGCCGGCGGCTTTTTTCATGCGCGCCACATCCGGCTCAAGATCGGCCACCATGCCGGTCATGGCGGCGATCGACAGCGCCAGCGCGGCGAGCGCGTCCATAGCGCCCTCCTTGTCCTCCTGCATGTCCTTGGCATAGGCGAGCGGCAGGCCCTTCATCACGACCAGCAACGCGGTGAGCGCGCCGATCACGCGCCCGGTCTTGGCGCGCACCAACTCGGCGGCGTCCGGGTTGCGCTTCTGCGGCATGATCGAGGAGCCGGTGGTGAACTTGTCCGACAACTTCACGAGATTGGTGAGCGGCGAGGTCCAGATCACGATTTCCTCGGCCAGCCGCGACAAGTGCACGGACGCGATCGACGCCGCGGAAAGTGTCTCCAGGACGAAGTCGCGGTCGGACACCGCGTCGAGCGAATTCGCCGCCGGACGGTCGAAGCCGAGCGCCTTGGCAGTCATGTCGCGATCGAGCGGAAACGAAGTGCCGGCGAGCGCTGCAGCGCCGAGCGGCGATTCGTTGAGCCTTCTGCGCGCGTCGGCAAAGCGGCCGCGGTCGCGTGCCGCCATTTCCACATAGGCGAGCAGATGATGGCCGAAAGTCACCGGCTGCGCGGTCTGCATATGCGTGAGGCCGGGCATCACCGTGCCGGCGTGTTCCAGCGCCCGCTCGGCCAGCGCGCGCTGCAAGGCGGCCAGCGCAGCGTCTAGCGCATCGACGGTGTCGCGCATCCACAGCCGGAAATCGGTCGCCACCTGGTCGTTGCGCGAGCGCGCGGTGTGCAGGCGCCCGGCCGCCTCGCCGATCAATTCGCCGAGCCTGCCCTCCACATTCATGTGGATGTCTTCCAGCGCCCGCTTGAACGAGAACTTGCCGGCTTCGATCTCTGACAGGATCGTGTCTAGACCCTGGCCGATCTTTTTCGCATCGTCCGCCGTAATGATGCCTTGCTTGGCCAGCATGTCGGCATGGGCCTTGGACGCGGCGATGTCCTGGCGGTAGAGAGCCTGGTCGAAATCGATGGAGGCGTTGATCTCCTCCATGATGGCGCCGGGTCCGGACGCGAACCGCCCGCCCCACATCTTGTTGCTCATGGTATCGCTCTTAGTGCCGCTCTAGACCAAAACCGGAATCTCGCCGCTCATGACCGAACATCCGCCGTCCAGCTTCGCCAAAAAGCGCCATGCGTACAAAAGACTTGCCATAGTGCTGGCAGGCGGCGTCGCCGGCGTGGTCGCCGGGCTGATCGGGGTATACGGGATTGCCACCCTCACAGGCAATGCGGGCGGCGATAAGGCCTGCCGGCCGGCGGTCGAATTGGCCAAGAAATTGGCCCCTTTGGCGCGCGGCGAGGTGGCCGCCGTCAACATGGCCAAGAGCCCGCTCAAGCTGCCCGATCTCGCCTTCCAGGATGCCCAGGGCAAGCCGCTTACGCTCGATCATTGGCGCGGCCGTACCGTGCTCATCAATCTGTGGGCCACCTGGTGCGTGCCCTGCCGCAAGGAAATGCCGACGCTCGACGCGCTGCAGGGCCGTATGGGCGGGCCCGGATTCGAGGTGGTGTCGGTCAATATAGATACCCGCGATCCCGACAAGCCGAAGGCCTTCCTGCATGACATCGGCATCGGCAAGCTCGCTTACTATGCCGATCCGAGCGCCAAGGTGTTCCAGGACCTGAAAAGCGTTGGCCGCGCCTTCGGCATGCCGACCACCTTGCTGATCGATCCCGCTGGTTGCGAAATCGGCACCATTGCCGGGCCGGCGGAATGGGCGAGCGAGGATGCGGTCAAGCTGATCCAGGCGGCATTGGGCAAGAGCTAGCGGCAAGGCCGCCAAGGCAACCGTCACGCGCTGATATTGACGTTCTGCCCGACGCCGGCGGCGACGTTGGCGAGGCTGTTCATATTCTGCTGGGCCGCGTCGATGACTTGCACGATGGCGCCCGCGCTTTGCGCGTTCATGCGCAGCATCATCGCCGCGACGGCCGTTTGCGCCTGGCTCATCTGGGCGCCGACCATGGCGGCGGCGAGGGATGTTGGGTCCATGTCGGACCTTTTTGAACCTATCCCGTCAATGAATAATTAACGCAACGCCGCCTTGACAGCCGAGGGCGCGGACCTATACTTAACCATATGGTTTACTATTCGCCCGCCTCCCTCGACCGCACCTTTGCGGCATTGGCCGACCCCACCCGGCGCGCGCTGCTGGCGCGCTTGAGCGAGACCGAAAGCGTTTCGGTCAGCGAACTGGCCAGGCCGTTCGCGATGTCGCTGCCGGCGGTCATGAAGCATCTCGACGTGCTGTCGGATGCCGGGCTGGTGGCGAGATCCAAGACCGGGCGCACGGTGTCCTGCCGCTTGCGCGCCGAACCGATGGAAAAGGCCAACGAATGGCTCAACCGCTACCAGCGCTTCTGGAGCGAAAGCCTCGACCGGCTTGCCGCATTTTTGGAGGAAGAGTCATGTCCACCGCCGTCGCCGTCAAACCAAGCCTCACCATCAAGCGACGCTTCAAAGCGCCGCCGGAAATAGTCTTCAGCGCCTGGACCGACGCCGAGAAAATGAAACGCTGGATGGGGCCGGGCCAGGTCTTCGCCAAGCACACCGAAAGCGATCCGCGTGTCGGCGGTCGCTACCGAATCGTCATGCAAGCCCCGAGCGGCGAGGAATTCGACATCAGCGGCGTATTTCGCGAAGTGATCGCAAACGAGAAGCTGGTCTACACCTGGGGCGGCACCCTGACGCCCGAGCAGCAGACTCTTATCACCGTAACCTTTAAGCGCGATGGCGACGGCACATTGTTTACGCTGACGCATGAACAATTCCCCGACGACGCAATTCGCGATTCCCATCAGGGCGGCTGGAACGGCGCGCTCGATAAACTCGCCGCATTCTTGGAGTAAGAATCATGACCACCGTCGCCACCAAGCCAAGCCTCACCATCAAGAAGCACATCAAAGCCGCGCCGGCGAAAGTCTTCGCCGCCTGGACCGACCCGGAAAAAGTAAAACGCTGGATGGGCCCCGGCGAGGTCAAGGTGCTCAGCGCCGAAAGCGACCCGCGCAGCGGCGGCCGCTATCGCTGGCTGATGCAGGCGCCGAACGGCGAACACCACGACGTCAGCGGCGTCTACAGCGAGGTGATCCCGAACGAGAAACTGGTGTTCAGTTGGGCCTGGATATCGACGCCCGAGCGCGTGTCGCAGGTCACCGTGACGTTCAAGTCCGACGGCGACGGCACGCTGATGACCTTGCTGCACGAGCAGTTCTTCGACGAGCAGGCGCGTGACCATCACAACATGGGTTGGACCAGCGCGGTCGATAAGATGGCGGAATATTTCAGCGCACAGTGACAGGAGGTGCTCATGCAGCACCAGGTCGTTTCGCAGGAGCAATGGCTGGCGGCGCGCACTGCGCTGCTTGCCAAGGAGAAGGAATTCACCAAGGCGCGCGATGAATTGAGCGCCGCGCGGCGCGAACTGCCCTGGGTCAAGGTAGACAAGGACTATGTGTTCGACGGGCCGGACCGCAAGCAGACGCTCGCCGAACTGTTCGACGGCCGCAGCCAGCTCATCGTCTATCATTTCATGCTGGGGCCCGGCTGGAAGGACGGCTGCCCGAGTTGCTCGTTCCTCGCCGATCATTTCGACGGCGCCGCCATTCACATGGCACAGCGCGACGTGACTTTAGTGGTGGTGTCGCGCGCGCCTTACGCCGAGATCGCCGCCTACCAGAAGCGCATGGGCTGGAAATTCAAGTGGGTGTCATCCTACGGCTCCGACTTCAATTTCGATTATCAGGTGTCGTTCACGCCGGACGAGATGAAAAGCGAGGTCTATTACAATTACGCCAAGGGAAAATTCCCCAGCGAGGAAGCGCCGGGCATGAGCGCCTTCATCAAGGACAATGGCCCGATCTTCCACACCTACTCGGCTTACGCGCGCGGCCTCGACATCCTGCTTGGCGCCTACAATTTCCTCGACATGGCGCCGAAGGGCCGCGACGAGGACGGCCTGCCCTGGTCCATGGCCTGGGTGCGCCGGCACGATGAATACGACAGCGCGGCAAAATCCTGCTGCTGCGCCGAGTAAGATTACGCACCGCATTCCCGCGGCTCTGCACCTAAAGGGGGACGATCATGACGGTATCGCTGACGGCGGCCTACGCGGCCGTGCTTGCTCTCATCATTACCGCGCTCGGCATCAACGTCACCGTGCACCGGGTCAAGCTCAAGGTGTCGCTCGGCGACGGCGGCAATCCGGAAATGCTGCGCATGATCCGGCTGCACGGCAACGCCATTGAATATGTGCCGCTGGCGCTGATGCTGATGCTGATCTACGAGATCAACGGCGGCCTGCCCATCGCCTTGCACATTGCCGGCGTCGCGCTGATTGTTGCGCGGCTGATCCAGACCGCGGCGATGTGGGGAACCGAAGCGCCGCGTCCGGGCCGCGGCATCGGCCAGACGCTGACCTGGGCTTCGATCGCGGCGCTGGCGCTGCTGAATTTGTGGAAGGTGATCTGACGTTTTATCCGCCCTCATCCTGAGGAGCGCGCCGAAGGCGCGCGTCTCGAAGGACGAGGGCGGATATTCGTGTTGTCGTCCCTACCTTGTCGGCACCGGCTTGTCGCCGCGGTAGTCGTAGAAGCCGCGCTGCGTCTTGCGGCCAAGCCAGCCGGCCTCGACATATTTCACCAAGAGCGGGCACGGCCGGTATTTCGAATCGGCCAGCCCCTCGTGCAGCACCTGCATCACCGACAGGCAGGTATCCAGCCCGATGAAATCGGCCAGCGCCAGCGGCCCCATGCGATGATGCGCGCCCAGCCGCATCGCCGTGTCGATCGCCTCGACATTGCCGACGCCTTCATAGAGCGTGTAGATCGCCTCGTTGATCATCGGCAGCAGGATGCGGTTGACGATGAAGGCCGGAAAATCCTCCGACACGGCGATGGTCTTGCCGAGCTTCTTGACGAAAATCTTGCTGGCCTCGAAGGTGGCGTCGTCGGTGGCAATGCCGCGGATCAACTCGACAAGTTCCATCAGCGGCACCGGATTCATGAAATGAATGCCGATGAAGCGCTCCGGCCGGTCGGTGGATGAGGCCAGCCGCGTGATCGAAATCGACGAAGTGTTGGTGGCGATGATGGCGTCGGGTCTGAGCGAGGCACAGACATCGGTGAATATCTTGCGCTTGACCTCTTCCTTCTCGGTCGCGGTCTCGATCACGATGTCGCAACCCGCCAGGTCGCCGTATTTTTCTGCTGGCTTGATCAGCGCGAGCGCAGCTTTGCGGGCCTCCTCGCTGATCAATTTCTTGGAGACCTGCCGCGTCATGTTGCCGTTGATGGTCGCCAGGCTCGCCTTGATGCGATCGGGCGCCACGTCGTTCAACATCACCGAAAATCCCGCCAGCGCGCAGACATGGGCGATGCCATTGCCCATCTGTCCCGCGCCGATAACCCCGATATTCTGAATATTGACCGCCATGATTTGTTCCGGCCCGGTTGTCTTATTGCTCTTTTACGACGAACCGCCGGATGAAACCACCGGCGGAATTACCTATTAACGCCCAAGCTTGCCGAGTTCGGCCGCCAGCTCAGGCAGCGCCTGATAAAGGTCGGCGACCAGGCCGTAGTCGGCGACCGCAAAAATCGGAGCCTCCTCGTCCTTGTTGATCGCGACGATCACCTTGGAATCCTTCATGCCGGCGAGATGCTGGATGGCGCCGGAAATTCCGACCGCGATGTAGAGTTCGGGCGCCACCACCTTGCCGGTCTGACCGACCTGCCAGTCGTTCGGCGCATAGCCGGCATCGACCGCGGCGCGCGAGGCGCCGACCGCCGCGCCGAGCTTGTCGGCCACCGGTTCGATGTATTTGGTGAAATTCTCGCGGCTCTGCATGGCGCGGCCGCCGGAAATGATGATGCGGGCCGAGGTCAATTCCGGGCGCTCGGATTTCGACAGTTCCTCGCCGACAAATGCCGAGAGGCCGGGGTCCGCCGCGGCGGCGGCGTTCTCCACGCTGCCCGACCCGCCCTCGCCTGTCGCCTGGAAGGTGGAGGTGCGCACGGTGATCACTTTCTTCCCGTCGGACGACTGCACGGTCTGGATCGCATTGCCGGCATAGATCGGACGCTCGAAGGTGTCGGGCGCGATCACCTTGCTGATTTCGGAAATCTGCATGACGTCGAGCAGCGCGGCCACGCGCGGCATTACGTTCTTGCCGTTGGTCGTCGCCGGCGCGACGATGGCGTCATAGCCGCCGGCCAGCGAGACGATCAGCGCGGCGAACGGCTCGGCGACGCGGTGCTCGTAGATTGCGGCGTCGGCCAGCAGCACCTTCTTCACGCCGTCGAGCTTGGCGCAGGCGTCGGCAACCGCTTTGCAATCCTTGCCTGCGACCAGCACGTGCACCTCGGCGCCGAGCGCCTTGGCCGCCGTGAGCGCCTTGTTGGTCGAATCCTTGAGCAGCTTGTTGTCGTGCTCGGCGACGAGAAGCGTTGTCATTTAAAGTATCCCCGCGCACAGACTGGTCATGCCCGGCCTTGTGCCGGGCATCCACGTCTTACTTTTAATCCAAGGCGTGGATGGCCGGGTCAAGCCCGGCCATGACAGGCGGAAAGGCTCGGCGACGAGAAGCGTTGTCATTTAAAGTATCCCCGCCTCGTCCTTGAGCTTGGCGACCAATTCGGCCACCGAGGCGACCTTGACGCCCGACTTGCGTCCCGGCGGTTCGGTCGTTTTCAAAACTTGCAGCCGCGGCTTGATGTCGACGCCGTAGTCCGCCGGCGTCTTTTCATCGATCGGCTTTTTCTTCGCCTTCATGATGTTGGGCAGCGAAGCATAGCGCGGCTCGTTCAGCCGCAGATCGGTGGTGATGATGGCCGGCATCTTCAGCTTCACGGTCTGCAGGCCGCCGTCCACTTCGCGTATCACGGTCACGCTGTCGCCCTCGATGGTCGCCTTCGAGGCGAAAGTACCCTGCGCCCATCCGAGCAGCGCCGCCAGCATCTGGCCAGTCTGATTGCAGTCGTCGTCGATAGCCTGCTTGCCCAGGATCACCAGACCGGGCTTTTCCGCCTCGACGATGGCCTTGAGAATCTTGGCCACCGCCAGCGGCTCCACCGCGCCCTCCGCTTTCACCAGGATGCCGCGGTCGGCGCCCATGGCGAGCGCGGTGCGGATGGTCTCGGAGGCCTGCGCCGGTCCGATCGATACCGCCACGATCTCGGTCGCCTTGCCGGCCTCCCTGAGACGGATCGCCTCTTCGACCGAGATTTCGTCGAACGGGTTCATCGACATCTTGATATTGGCGAGCTCGACGCCGGAACCGTCCGATTTGACGCGGATTTTGACGTTGAAATCGACCACCCGCTTCACGGGCACCAGAATTTTCATGATCTCACAATCCCCACGGGGGGCTTTAAGGAATGCGGGCGGAAGCTAATGGCCGGGCCATCGGCATGTCAACGCTTATGCTGCGTCGCACGCTATGCGTTGCTAGCCGATCTGGTTCGCCGCCGGCTGCTCCTCGACCGGCCGGAAGCACTCGAATAGCCGCACCACGCGATAGCGCAGCAGCGGAAACAGCGCGGCGCCGGCGGCCAGTCCGCCCAGATGGGCCATATAGGCGACATCGTCCTGGGCTTGCACTGAAATCGACCAGAATTGCATCAGTATCCAGCCGCCGAGCACCCAATAAGCGTCGAGCCTTACCACCGGGCGGACGATAAACCACAGCAGAAACCATGGCAGGAACACCAGCACCTTCTGGCAGGGGCGGAACATCAAATAGGCCGCTAGCACCCCGGCAATCGCACCAGAGGCGCCGACCAGCGGCGTAGTCGCATGCGGCGCGCTGGCGACAAAGGCCAGCGCGGCGACGATCCCGCCACCGATATAAAATACAATGAAGCGCAGCGACCCCATCGCCTCTTCGACGTCGTCGCCGAACACCCAAAGGAAAATCATGTTGCCGAGCAGATGGAAGATATCGGCGTGCAGGAACTGGTAACTGACGAGCGTCAGATAGGGCGCAACGCCGGTGGGATGAAGCGGTACGCCGGTCAGGTTTGCCGGTATCACTGCGAAAGCAATAAGCTTGGCTTCCAGCGCCGGCGACGCGGCCGCCTCGACAATGAACACCAGCATGTTCGCGACAATAAGGCCCCATGTGACCACCGGCCACTTCGGCAGCTTTAACGGACTCTCGTCCCACAGCGGCATCACCATGACGGTCCCCCGACGCCGAGACGGCGCACTGGACTAGCGATTTTGGCCCGGCGCCCACAACACATCGCCGGCGCCCTTGTTGTTGGCATGGCGGCCGGCGACGAACAGATAGTCCGACAGCCGGTTGACATATTTAAGCGAAGCCTCGGAAACGCCCTCGCCGGGCTTGTCCTTGAGCTCGACCATGATGCGTTCGGCGCGCCGGCAAACCGTGCGGGCCAGATGCAGATAGGCCGAGGCCGGACTGCCGCCCGGCAGGATGAAAGACCTGAGCGGCTGGAGATCGGCATTGAGCCGGTCGATCTCGGCCTCCAGCCAGACGACCTGCGCATCGGTGACCGTCAGGCGGGCGCCGCCGGGACCTTTTTCAGCCAGGCACAGATCGGCTTCGACATCGAACAAGTCGTTCTGGATGCGGCCTAGCGCGGCATCGAGCGCCGCATCGCCCGCGGTGTGCAGACGCACCAGGCCGATCGCCGCGTTGACCTCGTCGACCGTGCCGTAGGCGGCGATGCGCAAGTCGTATTTCTTGCGCCGCGCGCCGCTGCCGAGCGATGTCGTGCCGTCGTCGCCGGTGCGGGTATAGATGCGGTTGAGCACGACCATATCGACCTCGCCCGTGGATTCGGAGTAGGCTCTATCCTACTCGCGTTTTCGACTTAAATAACGGGGGGTGACCATGACGCGCTTTATGATAGTTGCCGCTGCCGCGACGCTTCTGCTGCTGCCGGCCACCCGGCAGGCAAGTGCCTGCGAAGGCTTCTCGGCCCGGGCCGCCGCCACGGATCTTTCCGCCGTGACCAAAAAGCCGGTGAAAACGACGGCGAAAAAACCGAAGGAAAAGGTCGAATATATGCGCTCGGCCGCCGGACCGGAGCCGGCGAGCAAAAAGACCAAGTAGGCCAAGATTTAAACGCCTGCCTGGCGGCGCGCTAACGCCGCTTCAGCGCCCCATGATCCAGACCGCCGCCATGATGACGACGATGGCGACGAATTGCAGCAGCACGCGCAGCCGCATCAGCTTTTGCGAGCGGTTGGGCGAGCCGCCACGCATCATATTGACCAGACCCAGCAGCAATACGACCGCCACCGCGATAATGGCGGCCGGGACGGCAAAATGTGACATGAAGTCCGACATGGGCAGCGCCTTCTAGCACCGGCCATCGCGCGCGGCCATTGCCGCCGTCAAAGCGGAAGGCCTGCAACCTTATAACGATTTGACTCGCGTAACAGTTGCAATCTGACTACATTTGCCGGACTGGAATACGGGCAGGTGGGGTATGGGGTACCGAGTACGAGCCGGAGCGGCCATTGCCCGCTCGGGGAAGTCTTTTGACCAAACCGCTGGCAGTCCCGCGATCGGCCTCTGGGCGGTGGAAGACACCGGCATCGGCGATTCTCGCCATTTCCCGGAAATCGATTGCGTCCGGCCGCTGCTGGCCGCCGATACCCTGGTCGCCGCCGAGCAGCGGGCCGCGGCCACCGGCGTCGGCGCCGACCGCGTTCTGATCGCCTCGGGGGCGCTCAGCGAGGAGACTTATTTACGCGCGCTCGGCGAAACGCTCGGCGTGGCGTTCGAAGCGCTCGACGGCACCCCGCGTGCGCTGTGCGCGATCGACGACGAGCGCCTGATCGAAGCCGCCGCCGCTGGCATGTTGCCGCTCGCACTCGATGACGATCTTTGTCTGGTGGTCGCTCCGCGCGGCGCCGCGGCGCGCCAGATCATGCGCCTAATCGAAGACAGTCCGGCACGCGCGCGGCGTTTCCGCTTCACCAGCGCCGAGCGTCTCAATCGCTTCGTGCTGCGCAATACCGGCAAAGCACTCGCCGCCCGCGCCTCGAACCGGCTCAAACAGACATGGCCGATGCTCTCCGCCGCCCCGCCGCGCCGGTTCGGCAATATCGTTACGGCCACGATCCTTGCACTCGTGTCGCTCGCGGCAGTCATGCTAACGCCGGCCGCGACCATGCTTGCGTTCGAGGCGATGCTGACGGCGGTGTTCCTGGCATGGCTCGGCCTGCGGCTCGCCGGTGTCTTCGTCGCCCCGCATGCGCCCGATCGATTGTCCCGCCTGACCGACGACAGGCTGCCGGTCTACACCGTCATCTCGGCGCTGTACAAGGAAGCAGCCTCGGTGGACGGATTGCTGTCGGCGCTTGAGCGTCTGGAATATCCGGCTGAGAAATTGGACGTGATCCTCGCCGTCGAGGCGGACGATCGCGAGACGCGCGCGGCTATTGCCGCCCGCAAATCCCGCATACCGATCGCGGTGATCCCGATTCCCGTGGGCGGCCCGCGCACCAAACCGAAAGCGCTCAATGTCGCTCTGCCGTTCGCGCGCGGCACCTTCACGGTGGTCTACGACGCCGAGGACCGGCCGGAACCGGATCAGCTACGCCGCGCCCTGCAGGCGTTCCGCGCCAACGGTGACGATCTGGCCTGCGTGCAGGCCCGGCTATGCATCGACAATACCGCCGACAATTGGCTCACGCGCGGTATTATGGCGCAAACGCCACCAGGCCGGTATAGCAGCTATGCGTGTCTTTAAAGATCATTGCAACCAATGAAGGTAGGCCCTATTTATCGAATATCATGCCGGATGCCGCATATTTCCTGGAAAAAGCAGATCAGTGCTTTCGTCTCAGCCGCGGCGCTGGCCTCAGCGGTGATATAGCAACAGAACTAGAGGCCATGGCCTATGAATTCATGGCAAAGGCGGTTGAGGTGGATACGGCCCGCGATAAGCAGGCGGCAAAAACAGGTTAGCCGTAAGCTGCTTTCGTGCGCTTCTCTGCGTTTATCACTATGCCAGAGGATGACCCGCTGGCGCTGGTCGAGTGGGGCAATTGAAACATTACTGTGCAATCAATTGCACTAGACAGCCAATAAAAAAGCCCACGACTCTTTCGATGCGCGGGCTTTATAGGTTGCTTCGCTGCTCTAAGCAGCGGCCTTGTGACTTGGCAAAAGACGGCCAATGAAGTTCACGAGTCCACCAGATGGTGCCTCCGCAACGGTGACGTGGCTCACCTTAGCCAGCAGTTCGGATATCGGACGATGCCGCCTGGCGGCACCTAACCCATCGGCTGAGAAATAAGCCTCAGTACCGTCGATTCGTTCTATGCGCCGCAAGCGATAGCCAACTTCCGAGTTTCCTGCATCGCCATCGACGACGACGATGTCGCCGTGCTGCATTCTGGCCTTCTCGGCGTCGTCAAGCCTGTCCGCAAAGAACGTCGCGCCGTCCGGGATACCGCATGCAGCCATCGAGTCGCGAACTGCCTGTCCGACGAACTTATCGGCCATGGTCAGGCGGTTGCCATTCTCGTCACGAACAAATCCGGCGAACGGATAGCGCGAATAAGGCGCGCGACCCTCGGGCAACGGAATAGCCCGCGAGGCATGGACCGAGTATCGCTTTGGGGCGGTCGATCGCAACAGCACGATGGCGACCACCAATACGCCAGCAATGAGGTAGAGCATGACCAGTATCCTTTAAAACCTAACGTTTATCTAGTCGGACCGGTTCCGCCTTGCAAGGTTCGGACCGAAACGACCCTCTCCGGCACGGTGTAGGATAACCCCCTGGCGGCCCAGATGAAAAAGCGGCATTAGGTAGCAAGTGCACCAAGCTTTCCGTGGCGATTTGAGCCGTTCGGCGGCATCTTGGCCGCATGAAGCCAGCCCGAACTGATACCTACGAACACACAATCTCTGGCTTGCTGGCAAAGCGAGCTGACCTGTTCAATGAGGCGATACGGGCTAGGGACCGGCTTGCAGAGATAAAGAACGATGTAGGGGCTCTGGACCGTGTTCTAGGCACCCTTGGCTATACCGGCGATCTGGACGCAGAGATGCCGCGCCAGAAGCGGCATGTGATCTTTGGCAAAGGCGAACTGACCCGTTCAATCCTAGACGAATTGCGGGGCGCTACAGGCCCGCTTACTAGCCGCGAAATTGCCCAAGCGGTTGTCGCTCTAAGCGGTCAGGATGCCCGCGACCGCAAGCACGTCTCCGATCTCACGCGACGAGTAGGGAAATCTCTCAGGACCCTGCGTGATGAGAATAACGTGCGTTCAGGCTTGGACGCCAAGGGCAATGTGATGTGGTCTTTGCGGGCTTTGCCCCGGCCGTAAGGCCGGGGCTTATTTTTAAGAATTACCCAAACGTTAATTTGGTACCTGTCGATTTGTCATAGATACATCCGCATACCGGATTCCAACATTTATAGACTTCTTTTCTGTTGCGGACTTCGTTGGACGCCGGACCCGTAACTGCCCCTCTCTCAGCATCGGTCATTTTACGTTGACGCGATGAGTCATTGCAGTGAGGGCATTCGCGTTTGGCTTGTAAGTACTCACCAACACTGCCCCCAACACCAAGAGCAAGCCGCTGCGCAGCCAATTCTCGCTTATTTATCATAAGCTTAGTTCTCCGATAGGGAGCCTACAAGCATCATGCGAGGTTCAACCCATTTTTAGGTAATGCCTCAGATTGCCCGTTGCCAGTACCCCTTCCAATTCCGACTGACCTTGTGATTAAGCGCCAAACCGAGCGCGCGATGTACTAGCGCGCCATTATCTTCGCGGCTGTGATCTTCAAGCCATGCTACGTGCGCGGCGTACTGGTGAAGGTACTGCGGGCTAACATAGTGGTGCTGACCGCGCACCATGCGACGCAAGCGAGAGAAGAAAGACTCGGCCTGATTGGTGCAGCCTTCCGGCGTGCTGTAAGCCTCACTGTGATTGATGCGACGGGTTAGCCAGCCAGCGTGCAAGGCATCCCAATGTGACCCTTCGTCGGCGTGCATGGTGGCGGTACGCGCCACGATGCGCTTGGCAATATCTACGCCCGCGCCTTCGGTGCGTTCGACAAATGTCATGGTGCGACCTTTGCGCTGACGGAAGGCAACCACAACGCGGCGCTTGCCGGTTTGATGTTCGGCCAAGCGGCGGTCAACGCGGTTTTCAATTTTGTTAGCCGGGCGGATATGACCGCCGAAATACGCGCCGTCTACCTCAACGTCGCCGTCAAGTTCATGGCCCTTGGTTTCCGACGCCAAGGCTTCGCGAAGCTTGTGAGCAAGCACAAACGCGGTCTTGTGCTGGCAATCCAAATCGCGCGCTAGCTGCAAGGCGCTGATACCCTTGGCGGCGTTTGCAAGGATGCACAGTGCGGCGAGCAAATCGACAAACGACATTTTGCGCGAGGCGAGAATAGTCCCGCTGGTTACCGAAAATTGTTTGTCGCATGCCGAGCACTTAAAGCGACGGCGCGTGGTGATCTCGTAAGCATCAACGCCACCACAGTGCGGGCAGACCGCCTCGCCGTCGGTCTGCGGCCAGCGCAGCTTGCGGAAGATGGCGTAAGCCTTGTCCTCACCCCCGGCATAGATCACCTTGAGTGAGAGGGTCCGGGCTTGGGCAGAAAGGAGAAAATGTTGGGCCATTGTCATTGCATCCAGTGATATTACTCACTGGATATAGCGATAGACGTAGCCATATGCAAGTATTATTATCATCGCATATGATGATAATATAGGAGGGCAGCGTGCCCAAAAATTCTTTTAAAAACAACCCTTTAACTCAGGAATATGAGGAAAGGGCCAAGAATCTGCTCAAAGCCGAGCTAAAGCGGCGTGGAATTGGCTATCGCAACCTGTCCGAAAAGCTTGCCGCTATCGGGGTACAAGAGACAGAGCGCAACCTAGCCAATAAGATAAGCCGAGGCGGATTTTCAGGGGCGTTTTTGATTCAATGTCTCGTCGCGATTGGTTGCGATACCTTACGGCTTTGACGTTTCAGGTTCTGGCGCTAGGCATCGCCGGAAGTATCGTGGTCGGAGTCTGGTCAACCTATCAAAAAAACATGGAAGGGTATCGTGAATATCAAAAACGAGATGGCGAGGACCAGAAAAAGGCCGCAAATGAAATAGCAAAGCGATGCTCTGGTCTCGACCCAACCAACCCTATTCTTCGAAATTGCCTTCAGGAAGCAATAGTTGGCTACCAAAAGACACAGCACAATGATCGCGACCTGCAAGCCCAGCAGGAAATGGCATTTTGGGCACTTGTCGCGGCTATGGTCAGCGGTGGTGGCTTGCTCATTAGCATGGTCGGTCTCGGATTCATTTGGCAGTCCCTGAAACACACCACCATCGCTATCTCGAACGACCGCGAAATTGGCGAAGCCCAGGTGCGGGCTTATTTGTCCGTCAACCCTCCGGAAACTCATGAGCGTTCCGGGCTCACTGAAATAGGGCCGGGCAAAACTCCCACTCTCATTCTTAAGATTTCGAATACGGGGCAATCCCCCGCATACGATATGAAATATGTCGCCGCCTTGATGGTCGAAGAGTTCCCGCTGCCGAGCAATCAGGGGGATTTGCTCGCGCCAGACCCGGCCAGCATTCAGCAGGGATCTACTATTGCTGCACAAGGACATATCCGCGCAGACGCTAAATTGGATTCCCCACTCTCTGCCGATCAAGTTCAATCTATTATGAACGACGGCAAAGACAGGCTTTTTGCTGTCTGCATCGTGACTTACTTCGACGTTTTCAAGAAAATTCAGCGCAAGACAAAATTCTGCGCTTATCTGACTAAAAATGGTCAAATCAGTATCGCGCCTAATGGCAATAGGATCATCGGCTATGAATGGGCGCTGGCTAACGTCCATAACGACGCCAAATAGCGCCACAATCGCAACCAATACGGCTCGACCCACATCGGGGCGGCCTCCTAGCTCGGTCCCTCCTTAGTCATTGGCGGCCCCAAAAATAGACGCGCGGCATTTGGTGCATTTGATACATAATGCCGCATTTCTACACCGCCACGCTGCGTGAGGTCGGCGCCTGGGACCCCTACAACGTCACCGAGGATGCCGATCTCGGCATGCGGCTGGCACGATTTGGGTTTAGATCGGAGATGATCGACTCCACCACCTACGAGGAAGCCCCGGCGCGCTTCGGCGCATGGTTGCGCCAGCGCACACGCTGGTTCAAAGGCTGGATCCAGACCTGGGCCGTGCACATGCGGCAACCGCGCCGCCTGCTGCACGATCTGGGGCTGCCGGGCTTTCTTTCCTTCCAGCTCATCGTCGGCGGCAATGCGCTGGCGGCGCTGGTGCATCCGCTGTTCATGGCCGGATTGATCTATTCGGTGGCGAGCGGCGCCCCGTTGTGGCGGGGCGACAGCGCGGCGGCCACTATTCTCGCGGCGCTTAACGGCACGATCGTCGTGATCGGGTACCTGACATCGGCCTTGCTCGGCTGGCTGGGCCTTGCCCGCCGCGGCCTGCTGTCGAGCGCCTGGGTGCTGCTGGTAACGCCGGCGCATTGGCTGCTGCTCTCGCTGGCGGCCTGGCGCGCGGTCTATCAGCTCGCGGTTTCGCCTTACACCTGGGAGAAGACCGAGCACGGTCTGGCGAAAAGCTCGCGCCGCGCCGCCAATCTGACGCGCTCGCTGCTCGAATTGGAACGCCAACTCAGCGCGCTGCAAGAAACCGGCCGGCTGCCGGCGCTCGCCGACGAGGCCGCCGATAGAGCCGCCAATCGGCGTCGGCGGCTTACCGGTGCCGCCGCCTGAGAGCGAATGCGCGCGACGCCCGCTGTGAGCGCCGCGCGCCGTCTTAGAGTCTGATCCAGTCAGATTGAATCAGTTACGTCCCTAAAATTTTGTTTGCGCATGATCTTATCCGAAAACCGGTTTCCACTTTTCGGGATCATGCGCTAGTACGCCTGCAACGCCAGCACGCCGCCGGGGCCGATCATCAGGCCCCAGGTTTCGTCGGCGCCGACCTCGACCTCGTCGTTCTGCACCGGCCGACCCGCCAATTTAATCGAATACTTGTATTTGCCGGGCGCCAGATCGAGCGTCGGGCCGTCCGGCGCCGTGGTGCCGGCGCCGGCCGCGACCTTGATCGTCTTATTGTTGAACGTGAGCGCTGTTTCCGCGCCGTTGATGTTGCCGAACATGACCTTGACCCGGCCCGGCTTCGGCAGCACGCCGGCCTTGGCCGCGGCATCCGGATTTTTCACGGCGAGACGCACGATGGTCTCGCCATTCTTGCGGCCGAGCTTGAGCACGGCCGGCCCCTCGGGAGAAGCATAGGCGATGGCGGCACTGTCCGCGGTAACGGCGGCGCCCTTGGAATCCTCTTTCCAGTTGAGCTTGCCGAGTTCGCGGCGATAGAAGCCCAGCACCGCGGAAAGATCGAGCGGCACATTGGCGTTGAGCTCGCGGCGGAACGGGGTCGTGGTGCCCTCGCTCATGGTGTGGCGCTTGGGAACCGGCAGGCCGCCGCTTTCCTCGGCGATGAGATCGTCCGCCGTCGCCGGTTGCGCTTGCGTATCGGCGGCCGGCGCCGCGGAATTGGCCGCCGCGACTTTCAGCGCGGATCCGTCCGCGGTCACGTTGGTCTTGTTGCCCATCTTCATGATGGTGAACGAGACGGCCTTGCGTGCTTTCGAGAAGTTGAGCACGACCATGTTGGCATTGTTGATGACCGAAGCCTGTGACTGCCAACCCTGCGCCTTCATGGTGTACTGATAGAAATAAGCCACCATCTTGACGTCTGACGGACTGCTGAACTCGAGCTTGCCGTCGGCGCCATCGAACTCGACATCTTCCGCGTTCTCCGGCACAGGGACCGGCGCGTCGCCGCCGGCGAGCGGGCGCAATACTTCCGCCGGCCCATTGCTTGCCTGCGCCATTTTCGGCGGTTTCGTGGCGGCCGCCACATCGGCGGTGGCGTCGCGCATCATCTGCTGCGCCTGTCGCATCATCGAGTCGATCGAGTCGTCCTTGGCAGCCGGTTCGGCTTTGGCGGCCGGTTTTGCAACCTTCTGCACAAGGCTGACTGTCGTTAAGTCATATTTGTGAGCGAGCTTCAACACGGCCGTTCCTTCCGCCGAAGTGAAGGTGAGCGCGACCGCGTCCTTATCGAGCACGGCGCCTGCTGTCTGTTCCTTCCAATTGCGCGCCGTCAGTTCGCGGCGATAGAACGCCAATACGGCGCCGGTTTCGGCCGGCACATGGGCGTACATCTCGCGCTCGGTGGTGCCGCCGGTCCCGCCGGCGGATTTATGCAGCTTGGGCGTCGGCAGCCCGAAGATATCCTGCCCGGCTTCAAGCGTTTGCGGTAGCGCGAATGGCGGGACCTTGATCTCGATATTCACCTTGCCGGCTTCACGCGGCTGCAGCGAAAGCAAAATCACCCGTTGAGTTCCGCGAATGTAATAGGCTTGCGCGCCGCTGGCCGGCTTGTCGTCCAGTTTTGCGTTCGGCCACCGCGCCGCGGCGTCCGCTGCGGACAGCGCCGACCAGCCCACGGCAGCGAGTTGCTTGCGGTAGAAATCCAGCGTGGCGTCGATCGTCCCGGCGGTGGTAGCGTTGAGGTAGGGCCTGTTCTCGTCGAACACGATGCCGGTTGCGTCGGCAGGGATAGCCAGCGCGAAATTCAGCCTGGTGGGCGAGTAGTAGACGGTGGTCAGTTCGCTGGTCTGATCGTTTTTTCCCACTTGAATCGTAAACGATACCGACAATCCCTGCGGTCCTTTTTTGAACGCAAGCAAGGTCGTGTGCGCGTCGTCCAAGGGCGCCACGTAGGGTTTCCAGCCATCGGCGCCCAATGTCTTGGTGACCGCTGCAATCGTGTTCGCGAGCGAACCCGCAACGGAATAGACCAGTCTGTCCTTTGACGAGCGGGCGGCGTCTTCCTTGGCGCCGGCGAGGCGCGGCAGCCGGATGACGTCGACCAGCGCGGCGTTGAAATTATCGCTGTTGACATAGGCGTTGTGCAGGTCGGCCAAAATCCCGACCGGCCATTGCTTGAGCTCAACTTTGAACTTGCCGGTCTCGGCCTTTTGCAGCGTCAGCACCAGCGTCACCGACGGATTTTTGTCGGTGATGTAATGCGCATAGCCGCCGCTCTCCAGCGCCACTCCGGAGGGCCCGTCGGCCGGCTGCTTGCCATTGGTCTTTTCCGACCACAGCGACCAGCCGCGCGTGCCAAGCTCCTTGCGATAGAAGTCGAGCGTCTTGTCGACCGGCTCGGCAGTAACGAGCGTCAACAGCGCCCGGTCCGGGGAATACTCGATATTGCTGGCGTCCTTGGTAAACGGCAGATCGGTCTTGAGCGGCAGCGCGCCGTATTGCACACTGGTGGCGTTGTTCTGCGCCGGCGCGATCGTGATGAACACACTGAGCGCCTGGCTGCCCTTCTTGAGCGACATGATTCGCGTCGACGGGTCATTGGAATAGGCGGTGTTGGGCGCGACGTATTTCTGCCAGCCGGTGGCGGCGAGCGCCTTGTCGAGCGTGTCCGCGGTCTGCGCGACCGAGTCCGGCGAAGTGAAAATCGTGGTCGCCGCGCTGGCGAAGATTTCCTTGGCGCCGGTGACGCGCGGCAGACGGCTGGAATCGAATGTTCCGTCGTCGGCTTTGACCGGTTTTGATTCAGAACAGCCGCCCGCGAGCGTTGCCAGACATGCGAGCACAAATATAACGCCGCGTGATTTGCCGAGCCGTGTCGTGCCAAAACGTGTGTCGCCGCGCATGGTGAATTTCTCCGTTGCCTTGGTTATAGCTGAAAAGTCAAAGCTTGCCGCTGCCGACCCCAGAACCGGGTTCGGCCCAACTCAATGCTTAGTCGCGGCAATGGGAGGTTCGGTTCAAAGGCGTTACATATATCGTCGCAGATAGTCGGCAGCCTCCGCCGGCTTCCGTTTGAGGCTGAACGGGGCGACGAAGTGGCCTTGCTTGTCCATCAGGTAAACCAGCGCGGTGTGGTCCATGCTGTAGTCGCCGTGCTCGCCAGGAACCTTCTTGGCGTATACCCGGTAGGCCTTTTCGGCCGCACCGATCGCGGCCGGATCGCCGGTCGCGCCGCGCAAATGCGGGTCGAAGCTCGACAGATAGTCCTTCATTACCGCCGGCGTGTCGCGCTCGGGATCCACTGTGATGAACAGCGCCGCCGTCCGATCGGCGTCCTTGCCCAACGCGTGCATAACCTCGGAGACATCGAACAGCGTGGTCGGGCAGATATCGGGACAATGCGTGTAGCCGAAGAAAACCAGGAACGGACGGCCCTTCAAGTCCTGATCGGTGATTGGCTTTCCGCTCTGGTCGATCAGCTTGAACGGTCCGCCGATCGCCGAGGGGCCCGGCCCGCCGGCTGTGCCGAAATGCCCGGTGACCAAAACAAAAACGCCCAGGAAAATCACCAGCCCGGCCAGAAAGGCCGATAGCACGAGAAAAATATGCGACGTTCGCGCCGTCATCGGGACTTTACCTGGCCTCACGTCAGAAGCACGCCACCCAGCCGGTGCGCACCATTTCGAAGAACACCGTGCTGCCGTGATAGGCCCAAAGCCCCACCGTTGCCGCGAGCAGGAGCCCGCCGAGCAGGGCGGCCAGCAGCAGCAACGGTCGCGATAGTGTTGCAGGCGATACGATCGCGGGCATTTCAAATCCTAACGCATGTTACCGAGGAATGGCACACGGTTTACGATTAATATCCTGCGCAAGCTGAAAGTTAGGTCTGAGTTCCAATACCGTCGAAACATATCGGATGTTCTTGAGTTCCCATCTGTTCAGATAGAATCGATCGTGACGTTAAGCAACTCCGGCTGCGCGCAACCATCCGCCGCTCGCCATATTTACCATTTAATCGATTTTAAACCTTTGTAATTACGGTCGAATCGGAACTTACGTTGACTCAAAAGCTCAAAGCCGCGATGAATAGCCCAACCTTTCAGCATTCAGCCGTTTACGGACAGGGAGTAATCTCATGCGCACCGCTCTGGCTCTAGCTCTCGCAATCTCGGTATCGACGGCCGGCGCCACCGTCTGGGCGCAGAATGCCCAGACCCCTGCCCCGGCGCCCGCTGCGGCCAAATGCGACAAGCCGAACGCTCTTGGCGTCGCGCGCGTGGTC
Source organism: Hyphomicrobiales bacterium (assembly GCA_038206805.1). Classification (GTDB taxonomy): domain Bacteria; phylum Pseudomonadota; class Alphaproteobacteria; order Rhizobiales; family Xanthobacteraceae; genus Pseudolabrys. Next base: position 46,509 of record JBBRAL010000033.1, read on the forward strand.
CAGATCGACACCACAGGCGGCCCCGGCTTCGGCTTCGAGCACTTCAAGGCCTACGACTTCCTGCGCGACCACGAGGTCGTACTGACCTTCGACGACGGTCCGTGGCCGGGCAACACGCCGGCCGTGCTCAAGGCGCTGGCCGACCAGTGCACCAAGGCCTTGTTCTTTCCGATCGGCAAGCATGCCGGCTATCATCCCGAGATCCTCAAGAGGGTGGTAGCGGCCGGCCACACCGTCGGCTCGCACACCTGGTCGCACAAGGACCTGTCCCAGCTGCCGGCCGACGAGGCGAAAGCCGAAATCGAGAAGGGCATCGCGGCGGTGAGCATCGCGCTCGGCAATACGCCGGTGGCCCCGTTCTTCCGCTTCCCGGCGCTGCGTCACCCGCCCGAAATGGTCAAATATCTCGGCGAACGCAATATCGCAATCTTCTCCACCGACCTGGACTCATTCGACTTCAAGATGCGCAAGGGCGAACAGGTCGTCAAATCGGTGATGACCAAGCTCGATAAGCGCGGCAAGGGCATCATCCTGATGCACGACTTCCAGCAGGCGACCGCGCACGCCGCGCCCGAGCTGCTCGCCAGGCTCAAGGCCGGCGGCTACAAAGTGGTGCAGATCGTTGGCAAGACCCCGATCCAGCCGCTGCCGGAATACACCTCAATCGTGCTCAAGGAAATGGGCGGCGGGCTGGATGAAGCGCGCCCGATGTCGAGCGTGATCCAGACCATCCAAGGCAACTGACGTTCGCGCTAATGAATTGAGCCGGTCACGCAACCTTTGCGTGGCCGGCTTTTTGCTGCCAGGCCGGCTGGCGTCGAAGCGTCTGTAACCACCGGCCGATTCAGTGCAAGCAAGCGAACCTGATCGAGTTCGATCGGCGCCTGCGCAGGCCGAGTATTATTCCTCGATTCAAACACACGTCGCCGATCCGCCTTATGACGGCGCCGGACTCAAGCGCTCAATGCAGCCTGGGACTGAAAGTGTTGGACAATCTTTTGGCGGCCTTGCCAGAAACGAATAACGCGCTGAGCGGAGGCAACCGAAAGTTCGTCATAATGATGGTGGAAACCGTCATAAGCGCGCATGTCCGCCGAAGTCGTCCTGCCGTTGCGCGCCATAATGACCGCGTATGCGGTATCCAGATCCAGCGCGCTTGCCTTGCACAAGACCGTCAGGCCGAATTCATTCGCCGTGCGGAACAGCCGATCGATTTGATCGACCGGCACCGCGCTCAACACGGACAGTGCGGCTATCATTTCCGCCACCTGTTTTGAATCGGCAAATTCCAAGATCTTCGATTTGGCCAATTCGGTGTCTTGGCTTAATTCCGCAACGGCCCGTTTGGCCTCGGCGTAATTGCGCGGCTTCCAGTTATCCTTGCCGACCTGCGCCGAAATCTCATCGAGGACCTGTTTGATTACGTCCTTCTGAGCCGGCGGCGCGTCGGCGAGCAGCTTCAAGCGCACGGCCTCGGTAGCCTGAATCAAAAGAGGACGGAATAACGTGGGAGAAATATCAGCGCGGCGGGATATCGACCCGGTAAGCCGGTCGTCGCCGTCAGCGCGCATGACGAGCTTTGCCATGCTGGTATTCGAAAACCGGGCGCCGGCATTGCTTGCGACCTCGTTTGCAACATCGGCGTCGCCATGATCGACGAGGACCTCTGTCACGCTCTCATTGAGCTCGGATTCCCCAGATGAACCCCGAATTGGCGTGAATACTCGCGCTTTTCCGGCCTTCCTGCAAGACCGGGTGCGCGGTGCCGACCGCTGCCTCCATTCCACGCGCCCGGGCGGTGCCCGAGCAACCTGATCTGGCCAT
>JBBRAL010000034.1:0-48183 GCA_038206805.1 Hyphomicrobiales bacterium
CTGGGTGTGTGGGCGGGTGTGCGCATCGGGTGTCGGGCTGCCGGCCGCCCCCCCCCCCCCTTGGGGGGTGTGGTTGGGGGGGTGGGGCCAAGTGCCAATCGAGAGTCACTTTCCCCCTCACCCGGCTCGCTTCGCTCGCCACCCTCTCCCCCCAGGGGAGAGGGAAAGCGCGAACGCTGCAAAAACAGCACGATGTTTCACCTTGCCAAAGCGGCCTCACCAACCCCAAACACCTGCTTCGCGAACTGCGGATAGACCTCGGCCAATTGCGGCGCCACTGTCTCGCGCAAAAGTTTGAGCGTCTCAGGGCTTGGCGGCGGGGTTTCCGGCACGGTTGACGGCCGCTCGAATTCGAAGCCGGTGTGCTCGATCACTTCCTCGACCGTGTGGCCGGGATGCACGCTCGCCAGGGTGAACCGCCCGCCCGCGAACGAAAATAGGCAACGGTTGGTGACCAGCGCGATCGGGCCGCCCGGACGAAAGACACTGCTCTCGCTCACGCCCGGCGCGCTGATGAAATCGACGTGCGGCACCAGCGTGCGGCGCGAATGCTCGGTGCGGAATAAAATAACTTTGGGAACCACGTAATATAGATAGGCCGAGCCGAACGAGCCGGGGAAGCGCACTTTGGGGTGCTCGTAGTCGCCGGTCGATACCAGATTGACATTGCCCTGGCCGTCAATCTGTCCGCCGGAGAGGAAGAACACATCGATGCGGCCTTGCCCGGCGCAGTCGAACAATTCGCGCGCGCCGTCGGTCCAGAACGTGTTCTTGGGGCTGCCGAGCAACGACACGTAAGGCCTTCCCTTGCCGCGCTCGCGCAAGAGAAGCGCGGCGGTGGCCGGGATCGGCGAGGCATTGCCGACCGCCACATGGCGCACGTCGCCGATCAGCCGCGCGATCACATCGGCGAGCAGTTCCTCGGGGCGGAAGCGAGAGCTCACGCGACACTCTCCGTTGTCATCGCCGGGCTTGACCCGGCGATCTCGCTTAGGAGGGCACGGTGCATCCCTAAGCGGGATGGCCGGGCCAAGCCCGGCCATGACAAATCTGTGCTAAGCCGCTTTTTTCTCATACACATACTTGTCCAGATACTCCGCAAATCCTTCCGCCGTCGCCGCCATGCGCGCATATTCCGCCAGATGTTCGGCGTCGGCGGCGTAATAATCCGGCAGCGGCAGCGGCCAGGCGCCGCGCTCGGCCAGTGCGATGCTTTCGACATAGAATCCGGGCAGTGTGCCCGCCGCCAATACCGGGTCGTCGAGCAAATTGCCGTCGTGAATTTTTTCGACCGTTGCGATTGTCTTGTCCGCCGCATGCGCCATGGTGGCGAGTTCGCGCTGGCGGCCGATCCAGACATTGCCGAAGCGGTCGGCCATCGGCGCATGGATCAGGGCCACGTCCGGCTTAATTGCTGGCAGCAATACGATCGGATCGGAATTGCCGAAGGGGCTGTCGATTACCTTCCAGTCGTCGCGATATTTCAATACGTCGGATCCGATCAGCCCGCGCAGCGGCATGAACGGCACGCCCTTCTCGGCCGCCTGCAGGCCCGCGTGCAAGGCCGGGCAGGTGGCGTCCTTCATCTTGATCGCGCCCGCGATTATGGCGGCACTGAAACGCGGCGCCGGGCCGAATTCGCCCAGGCTGACCGCGCTGGTCTCCAGCGTCTCGATGCAGCCGGCGCCGATCAGCAGATCCGCCTGCAGGCTTGAGGTTGGCAGCGCCACCAGATGCAACCGCTTGACGCCGCGGCGGATCAATGCCCGCGTCGCCGCCATCGGTACGCCCGATACCTCGCGCGGCACCACCAGCATGCAGCCGTCGGCAACGCCTGTAAGCGCCTCGTCAAGCGATTTTGCCGGTTGAAACATGCCCAGGGCATAACATGCTTGCCATGGCCGGACAATTTTGCGATTTGGTCTCAGTGAAAATGACCTTACAAGACAAGTTGCAAGCCAAGCGCTTCGTCATCACCGCCGAGGTGACGCCGCCAGTGTCGGCCGACCGCAATGAGCTCATGGCCAAGGCGCTGCCGCTCAAGGGCCTGGCCGACGCCGTGAACGTCACCGATGGCGCCGGCGCGCGCCCGCATCTGGGCAGCGTGACCGCGGCCGCCATGCTGGTCGAGGCTGGGCTAGAACCGGTGCTGCAGCTCACCTGCCGCGACCGCAACCGCATTGCCTTGCAGAGCGATCTTTTGAGCGCGGCAGCCTGCGGCGTGCGCAATCTGCTGGTGCTGCGTGGCGACGACCCCTCGGCCGGCGACCAGCCCGACGCCAAGCCGGTGTTCGATCTCGATCCGCGCTCGCTCCTTCAAACCGCGCGCCGGCTGCGCGACACCGGCGAACTGCCGTCCGGGCGCAAGGTCACGGGTGCAGCCCCGTTCTTTCTCGGCAGCGCCGACAATCCAATCGATCCGCCGGACGGCTGGCAGCCCGCGAGTTTGCAGGCCAAGCTCGCAGCCGGCGCGCAATTCGCGCAAACGCAATTCTGCATGGATGCCGGCGTGGTCCACCGCTATATGGCGCGGCTTGACGCGCTTGGCATTGCCGAGAAGCTGTCGGTGCTGATCGGTGTGGTGCCGCTGCGCTCGGCGAAGTCGGCGCGATGGATCAAGGAAAAACTGTTCGGCGCCGTCATCCCGGACGCGCTGATCGCACGCCTGGAGGCCGCCAGCGACCCGGCGGCGGAAGGACGCCGCATCTGCCTCGATTTGATTGCCGAACTCGCCGACACCCCGCACGTTGCCGGCGTGCACATCATGGCGCCGGGCAATGACGCGGTTGTGCCGGACATCATCGTCGAAGCGCGCAAAGCAATCGCGCGCTTGGCGGCGGTGTGATTCTTTTTTTTACCTCCCCCTGGAAGGGGGAGGTCGCCCGCCGAAGGCGGGCGGGTGGGGGTCAATTTACATGAGCAACTACCCCCTCCCTTACCCTCCCCCTTTCAGGGGGAGGGTATGGAAAGGCTGCGGCTCGCCGCTCTGAATAACTACGACAGCGCCGCCTTCACCCGCTCGGGCGAGAACGGCACCCGCCTTATGCGCACGCCAGTCGCGTCGAAGATGGCGTTGGCGATGGCCGCCGCCACCGGCCGGATCGACGGCTCGCCGGCCCCGCTCGGCACGATTTCCGGATGGTTGATCAGCACTACGTCCACTTGCTCGGGCGTTTCGGTGATGTCGAGGATCGGATAGCTGATCCAATCGACGCTGGTCACCGCTTTGCTGTCGAAGGTGACTTCCTCCCACAGCGTGCGGCTGACGCCCTGCACGATATTGCCCTCGATGCATTTCACCAGCCCGTCGGGATTGATGATCTGCCCGCAATCATGCGCCACGGTGAACTTGCGCGCCCAGATCTTGCCGGTCGAGCGATCGATGTCGACTTCGGCGATCACCGCGACGCGCGTGCCGTTTCTCTGAGCGTAGGCGATGCCGCGGCCGGATACCTTGCTGCCGGTCTGGTCCTTGCGCGGCGAGGGCCGCGTGTCCCACTTGGCCTTCTTGGCCGCCGCCTCGATGACGGCGACGTCGCGCGGCTCCTTGATGTGGCGCAGGCGAAACTCGATCGCATCCACGCCAATCGCGGCCGCCACCTCGTCGATGAAGCTCTCGCTGGCGAAGTGGATCTGCGGCCCAACCGGATCGCGCAGATGCGACGTGCGCAAGGGCGACGAGCGATCGAGCAGCGGCGGGATGGTCTCCCAGGACAGCTTCTTGTTGTCGAAGGCATAGGATTCCGCCGGCACGCCGAAGCCGTCGCCGGATTTCAGCGCCACGCCCTGGGTCTGACCGGCCAGCGTGTCCCAGGGATGACCGCCATTGGTGTTCACGTCCACCCGCGAGAACCCCTTGCTGGAGAACTCGTAGGCAGTGACCTTGCCGGTGGCATCGAGCGCGGCGCGTGCTTTGTGGGTGGAGGCCGGGCCTTTCGGGTCCCAGCCAGTGCCTTGGTCGCGCATATATTGCAGCCGCACCGGCTTGCCGACCGCCTTTGCCAGCACGGCAGCATCCATGGCGCAGTCGTCAGCGTCGTTGCGCCCATAGGAGCCGGGGCCCATGGCCCAGATTACCCGTACCTTGTCGACCGGCATGCCGAGCGTGGCGGCCAACCCCTGCTGCACAAAGTGAGATTTCTGCGTCCCGCTCCAGCAGTTCACGTTACCGTCCTTGATCTCGACCAGCGCGCAGGCCGGCCCCATGCTGGCATGCGACTGGAACGGCCATTCGTAGTCGGCCTCGATCACTTTCGCGGCCGACTTGAACGCCTCCTCGACATTGCCGTTCTGCTTCTCGACTTTCCCGGCGCGCACCGGCGCCTTGCGGATGTGGTCGTAGAGCGTGGCCTGATCGGGGAACGGCGGCGAAGTTTGCGACCATTCCACTTTCAGCTTTTCCGCCGCCTGTATGGCGTCCCATTCCCGGTCGGCGACCACGCCGAGGAAGCCCTTGTCCCAGACCACCTTGGCGCCCGGAATCGCCTTGAGCGCGCTGTCGTCGACCTTGACAGGCACGCTGCCGGCCACCGCCGGACGGATCATGCGGCCATGCACCATACCCGGCACTTTCACGTCGGTGACGAAGTTTTCTATCGCGAACACTTTCGGCGCGACGTCCTCGCGCTTGATCGGCTGGCCGACGATCTTGTGTTCCTTGGGATTCTTCGGCTGCGCCTTGCCGGGCGCGTAGAGCGGATTGCCGTATTGCTTGTTCCAGGCGAGCTGGACGTTGAAATATTTGCCGCCGATCATCGTGGCATAGGAGATGCGCTTCGACTTGTCGTCGGCCACGCTCACCACGCCGTCACTGACGACGAGCTTGTCGGCCGGCGTCGACAGCAGCCCGGCCGCCATCTCGACCAGCACGCGGCGCGCTTCCGCCGCCGCCATGCGCAACTGCTTGCCGCCGAGCTGGATGCCGGTGGAGCCGGAGGCGCCGCCCTGGTTCACCGTCACGGAGGTGTCGGCCATGATGACCTTGACGGCCTTGAACGGCACGTCGAGTTCTTCCGCCACCATCTGGCCGATGGCGACCGCCAGTCCGTGGCCCATGTCCATCTTGCCGAAGAACGCCGACACGCTGCCGTCGGCATTGACCGCGATGTAGGACGACAGTTGATCGGGCGTCAGCGGCGGTTTGCCGCCCTGCGCGTAAGCCTGCTGGAGCCCCAGTACGGTTTCCAGCGATACCGCCGCGCCGATCGATACGACCAGCGCGCCGCCGCCGAGCAGCACCGAGCGGCGGGAGAACGAAGCCTGTGTTTCATGCTTTGTCATGACCGTTCTCCTCAACCCATCATCGTGGCGGCGCGCTTGACCGCTTTGAGGATGCTGATGTGGGTGCCGCAGCGGCATTTTAATCCGGCGAGCGCGTCTTTGATCTCGGCGTCGCTCGGCTTCTTCTTGTTCGCCAGGAAGGCGGCGGCGGTCATGATCCAGCCATTGATGCAGTAGCCGCATTGCGGCACCTGCTCCTCGACATAGGCGGTTTGTAGCGGATGCGGTTTCTCGGGCGTGCCGAGACCGGCCAGCGTCACGATCTTGCCATTGCCCACCGCGGACAGCGGCGTCACGCAGGAGCGGGTGGGCTGGCCGTCGACATGCACGGTGCAGGCGCCGCATTGCGCCAGCCCGCAGCCGAAATGCGGATTGTTGAGGCCGACATCGTTGCGCAAGGCATAGAGCAACGGCATGTCGGGATCGGCGTCGACCGTATGGTCCTTGCCGTTGACGTTGAGGGTGAATTTTTGGCTCATGGCGTGTCGCTCCCTGTCGCGGAATCGCGCGAGCGCGCCGTGGACCGGCGCTTGCGGGGCAAAGGCTAGTCCCCCACAGTGGTCTTGGGAACGACCCGCGATATAAAAATGATGTTAAGATACCGCGGAATAAACGCCGTAAATGATGCCATATGGCGCCGGAATAGAGGGAGGAGCCGCACCATGACAATCGCCACAGCCAAGCGATTCGTGCTCAGCGCCATCGTTGCCGCCGCAACGATTGGTGCGCTGTCAATTTCTGCTGCAGCGCAAGAAAAGCTCTGGCACCACGGGTTGATCAACGCCAAGTCCGACGCCGGTATTTTCATGATGGTATCGACGCGCGATTTCGCCGCCAAGCAGGGCCTCAAGCTGCAAATTTCGCAGTTCAAGGACGACCAGCTCGCGCTCAAGGCGCTGATCGCCGGCGAACTCGACAGTTTTGAAGGCGGCCCGCAAGGCGTGTTCGCCGCCGACGCCAAGGGTGGCGACGCCAAAATCCTCGGCTGCCATTGGATCGTGGTGCCGCACGGCATCTACGCCACCGACAAGATCAAGACGATTACGGACCTCAAGGGCAAGCAGATCGCGGTATCGGCGCCCAATTCGATGCCCAACATGCTGGCCATCGAGGCGCTGGCCAAATACGGGATATCCGATAAGGACGTGAAGCTGGCGGCGGTCGGCGGCGACCGCGAGCGCTACCAGGCGCTGGTCGGCGGCGTGGTCGAAGCCGCGGTGGTGTCGAACGAATACGAGCCGATCGCGCCGAAGAATATCCATCTACTGGTCGCCGGCCGCGACGCGGTGCCGAACTTCCTGCGCGTTTGCATCGTCTCCAGCGCCAAGGTGCTGGCGGCGCGCGGCGACGACGCGGTCAAGTTTCTGGCCGCCGAAATGAGCGCGTTGCGCTTTGCGCTCTCGCACCGGGACGAAACCGTTGCGTTGACGCGCCAGATCACCCACGCCAAGCCCGACGATCCGCGCCCCGGCTTCGTGTTCGACGACGCGGTTGCGCATCACGCGGTTGACCCGAGCCTGCCGATACCGGGCGAGAAGATTCAATGGATCCAGGAGCAGATGGTGAAGGCCGGCAAACTTGCGAAGCCGCTCGCCCTCAACGTCGTCACCGCGCCGGACTATCGCGAGATGGCGCTCAAGCTGGTCGGCAAGTGATCGGCCTGAATGGGCTGATCGCTTTCTCCTCTCCCCCGAGGGGGAGAGGGAAGAGAGCGCTTTGCGGCGCTAAGCCAACGCCCCGACCGCCGCGAATAAATCTCTTACCTGCTTCTCCGCGATATTCCTGGTGATGAACACCACGCGGCTTTGCCGGTCGCCGTCAGGCCAAGTATCGAGTTCGACTGGCGGATGCGCCAGGTGCTGCACGAACTGCACCAGCACCGGCCCCTGGCAGTCCTCGACGGCGAGGAAACCTTTCACCCGCAGCAGGTCGGGACCGCGCAGCGCCATCAGCGTTTCCATGGTGCGGGCGAACACGCGCCACGGCATTGGCGCCATCTCATGCAGCACAAAGCTGCCGATGCCGTCGCTATGCGCGGTCTCGGCCACGAAGGCATTGCGCTGATCGTGTGCCGGCTCGGTCAGCCGGCTGGGTTCGAGTTCGCCGTTCACCGCCTCATGGATTTCGGCGTGCGCATTGAGCGCGCGCAGTTGCGCGGCGAGCGCGGCGGCCGCGCCTTCGCCGGCGATGTCGATCTTGGTAATAACCAGCCGGTCGGCCAGGATCGCCTGCTTGCGCGCCTCCGCCGACCAGGCGAGCGTGTCACGCCCGGTCTCGGCATCTGCCACGGTCACCACCACCTCGACATGGAACATCTCGCCGAGCGCGCGGTCGGTGGCAAAAGTTTGCAAAATCGGCGACGGATCGGCGAGCCCCGAGGTCTCGATCACGACGCGGCGGAAGTCCGGGACTTCGCCGCGCTCGCGCTCCACTACCAGACGGCGCAGTGCCTGTTGCAGATCGCTGCGCGCGATGCAGCACAGACAGCCATTACCGAGCAGCACGGTCTCATCCGCGCTGGCGCGGATCAGCGCGTCGTCGATGCCGGCGGCGCCGAATTCGTTGACCACCACGGCGGTGCCGCGGCCTTCTTCGCTCGCCAGGAAACGCTTGAGCAGCGTGGTCTTGCCGGCGCCGAGGAACCCGGTGACCAGCGTGACCGGCACGCGATGGCCGCGTTCGCGCTTGAGCCGGCGGCCGAACAGCCCGGCGGCGGAAGAGGGGAAGGGGGAGTTCATGTCTTGATATATAGCATGTGTGCGCTTCACCTCTCCCAAGGGGAGAGGTCGGCGCACGAAGTGCGCCGGGTGAGGGGTTATGGCCTATCGAGTGTCACTTGCCCCCTCACCCCAGCCCTCTCCCCCAAGGGGAGAGGGAGCGCGCCAAGTTCGTGGCTCCGCTTTGCCTTAAAACTCCATTTCCAGCGTGTACAGCCCGCCGGTGTGGCGATCCATCGTGTAGACAATCTGCCGCTCGTCGACGAACACGTCGTTGAGCTGCACCGCGCCGGCCGGCGTGCCCTTCGGCGCCGGCGGCACGAAGGCGGCCACTTCCTTGGGCTGATAGGCATTGGAAATGTCATAGGCGCGCAAGCCGCCGTTGAAGAAGGTGCCAAGCACGATCTGGTCGGACTGCCAGGCGGTCGGCACCGGCGGGTTTTCATGAATGTTATGCGCGCCGAAGCGGCCGCCACGGTTGGCATAGGCATCGACCGGCGGCATCGGGCAGGTGGCGATCGAAACCGGATGGCGCTCGTCGCGCGCGTCCACGATCCACACCAGCTTCGGCCAGTCGCCGGCTTTGTTCTCGGTCGACTCGTCGGTGACGACGATCAGCCCGCGCTCGAACAACGGCAGCGCGGTGTGCATGAAGCCGCTATAGGGCGGCGAATTGGTCCAGTGCGAAATCGGCTTCGGCTTGCTCTTGTCGGCAATGTCCATCACGAACATGCCGCCGTCGATGTAGCAGAGATAGAGCCGGTCGGGCCGCTGTTTGTAGACATTGGTATTGTGCGCGCGATAGCCCTTGTCGAGCTTGTGGCGCGGCGGCGGCGCCACGCTGTCACCGGCCGCCGTTCCCGGCATCCACCAGCGGCCGACCTCGACCGGTTTTGACGGATTGCGCACGTCGATGCAGCGGTAGAACTGGTCGTCGCTTGGATGGCTCGGCTTGAAGTCGGGCGCGCCCGAGGCCATGTGCACATATTCGCCGTCGCAAAACCATAATTGATGCACGCCGCGCGACGTCGCGCCCGAGCAATCGAAGAACGAAATCGAACGCGGCTTTTCCGGCACCGACACGTCGAACAGTTCGAGGCCGGCCGGCTGCTGGCCCACTTTCTGCGTCTGGTAGGCCACCACCATGATATCGCCCGACAGTTCCAGCGAGTTCGAACGCATGTAGCTCTGCGGCAGATCGGTCTGCACCACCACTTTCGGATTGCGCGGGTCGGAAACATCCACGCCGGTGAAATTCTTCGGCGCGCTTTCGTGCGCCAGCCAGATGATGCGGCGGCCGTCCTTGGCGATCTGCACCGCCATGCCTTCGCCCATGCCGCCGAAGCCGCCGAGATCGTTCTGCGCCAGCAGCTTGAAGTTCCAGGCGGTGGGCTCGTGCGATTGGCCGAGCGGTTTATTGGCAGCGGACATTCATGGGCTCCGTTTTTTGCTTTATCCCTCCCCCGCGCAGCGTGGGGAGGGTCGCTTCATATCGCGATAGCGCTATGAAGCGGAGTGGGGGTCGTTACTTCGTCATGCCCGGCCTTGTGCCGGGCATCCACGTTTTTCTTTTACGGAAGTAAATCGTGGATGGCCGTGACAAGCCCCGAATTAATAGTTTCACGCCGCGGCCTTCTTGAGGAAATCCTTGCGGAAGGCCGTGTTCCAATCGGGGATCGCCTTGATCTTCTTGGCCGCCAGCAGAATCTCGGCGTGGTGCTGCATGTAGGGGTTGATATCGTCCGGCCAGCCGGGTCCGACTTCCACCCGGCCGATGGCTTTGTGGAAGGTGTCCTTGGACATCTTGTAGCCCTTGGACGTGTAGAACGAGTAGATGACGTCGGCGATTTTGTCCGGATTGCTCTTGAAATCCTTCTCGACCTCAAGCCAGGCCTTGAGATAGGCGACGATGGTGTCGGGATTCTTGTCGACGAATTCCGGCGTGGCCGCCATGAACACCGGCAGCTTGTCGAATGAGAAGAAGTCCTCCAGCGTATTGACCAGGCCATCGGCCTCGGCGATGGCGTTGTAGGGCTCGATATTGACCATGGCGTCCACGGTCTTGGCCGACATGGCGGCGACCATGTCGTTCACGTTCATGCGGATTTCCTGATAGTCGCCCTTGTGCAGGCCGGCCTTGACCGCGATCTGGTCGACAAAGATGTTGCCGGTGGATGAGCCGGTCTGGTTGGCGACCTTCTTGCCGCGCAGGTCGGCGATAGTCTTGAGGCCGAGATCCTTGCGCGCCATCACGCGCGCGGTCTTGCCGACATATTCGATCTTGGCGATGGCGATCAGGCCGCCCTTGTCATTGCCGATGATGAAGGAGGGGCCGGCATAGGTGCCCATGTCGACCTGGCGCGCCACCATCTGCTGCATGGTGAGATTGCCCGACGGCACCGCGAATTCCTCGACCTTGACGCCGTGCTTTTCCAACAGGCCGGAGTGCAGCAGGTAATAGGTCGGCATGCCCCACATGTTGGTCTGGTAGCCCTGCCGCACCGTCGCCAGCGCGGCCGCCGACGAACGAAGCCCAAGTCCCGTTGCCAGCACACCGGCGCTTGCTCCCGCCATTGCATGGCGGCGAGTGATTCCGTTTTGCAGAATGGTCATCGTTCATCCTCCCTTTTTTCTTTGGCCACCTAAATTGCCGTTTCTTTCGCGCCCACATCGTGCCCGAGATGACGCAGCAGTTCTTTCTGACATTCCAGAAATTCCACGCTCAGCGGGTCGCGCGGGCGCGGCAGCTCGATTTTGATTTCGGCTTTGACGGTGCCGGGATGCGGGCTCATCACCACCACCCGATCCGCCAGATAGACCGCCTCCGCCACATTGTGCGTCACATAGATGACCGTTTTGCGGGTCGCCCGCCACACGTCGGCCAGCAGCCGCTGCATGTCGTCGCGCGTCAGCGCGTCGAGCGCCGCGAACGGCTCGTCCATCAGCAGCACGGCGGGATTGTACGCCAGCGCGCGGGCGATGGCGACCCGCTGTTGCATGCCGCCCGACAGGTGGTGGGGGTAGGAAGCGGTGAATTTCTCCAGCTTGACCAGGCGCAATTGCTCGTGCGCGATGCGATCCCGCTCTTCCCGGGGAACGCCCTTCATTTCCAGTCCGAAGGCGACATTGCCGAGCGCGGTGCGCCAGGGGAACAGCTGGGCGAAGTCCTGGAACACCACGCCACGGTCCATGCCATGGCCGGTGACCGGCTTGCCACCGATACGGATCTCGCCGGAGGCCGGCGTGAGAAATCCGGCAATGATGTTGAGCAAAGTCGATTTGCCGCAGCCGGACGGTCCGACGATGCAGACAAATTCAGAAGCGGCGATGTCGAAACTGACGTTCTTGACGCCGGGGACCTTGCCGCCGGGCGTATCGTAAGTGAGCGTCACGTCGCGTATTTCGATGGGAACCATGCGTTTCTTGACCGCCCTTAGACCTTGGCCTTCGACGCTGCCGCCCAGCGCGGCGGGCGTTTTTCCAGGAATGCGCCCAGGCCTTCGGCGGCCTCGGCCGACTGACGTTTGGCCGCGTGCGTTTCGATCAACGCGCTGAATGCCGCCTCGTCGAGATGGCTCCAGGCCGATCGCAAGGCGCAAAGCTTGGTTTGCGCGATGGCATCCGGTCCGCTCGCCAGCAGGTGGCCGACGATGCGCTCGCCGGCGGCCGCCAGCCCGGCGAGCGGCACTACCTCGTGCACCAGGCCGATGCGGCGCGCTTCCTGCGCGTCGAAGCGTTCGCCGGTGAGCGCGTAGCGCCGCACCTGGCGCAGGCCGATGGCGTCGTTGAGTTGCGGGATGATGATGGTGCCGGCCACCCCGACGCGCACCTCGGCGATCGAGAACTTAGCGTCGTCGGCGGCGATCACGATGTCGCAGGCGGCAACGATGCCGGTGCCGCCGCCGAAGCAGGCGCCCTGCACCAGCGCCACCGTCGGCACCGGCAGCCAATTGAGCCGCTGCATCGCCTGTGCGGTCATGCGCGAGGCGCGCAAATTTTCCTCGGGCGAGGATTGCCGCACCGCATTGAGCCAGCCGACATCGGCGCCGGCCTGGAAATTCTTGCCGCTGCCGGTAATTACTACCGCGCGCAAAGTTTTGCCGGCAAGCGCGTCATAGGCCGCGAGCAGGCCGGCGACCAACTCGCCGTTATAGGCATTATAGACCTCCGGACGATTGAGCACGACGCGCGCAATGCCGCGCTCGTCGACGCTCCACAGCACCGGGCCGCTCGAAACCGCTTGGCTCATTCGCTCTAACTCCCAAACTATCGCTCACACTACTCTATTTTTGCCGGTCCGATCCGGTTAATCAGCCCATCAATAGTTTCGGCAGGAACAGCGACAGGATCGGGAAACTCACCAGCAGCACAAGCCGCACGCAATCGGCCGCCAGAAAAGGCAGCACGCCGGCGGCCACGGTCTCGAATTTCATCCGCTCGTCGACCGACACAATGACGAACAAGTTCATGCCGACCGGCGGCGTGATGAGGCCGATCTCGACGACCGAGGTCACCAGCACGCCGAACCAGATCGGATCGTAGCCGAGCTTGACGATGAGCGGAAAGAAGATCGGCAGCGTGATCAGCATCATCGATAGGCTATCGAGAAAGCACCCGAGCACGATGTAGATGATCAGGATAAGGACAAGAACGCCGAGCGGCGACAGTCCGAAATAGTTGATATGGTCGAGCAGCAGCGACGGCAGGGTCGAGGTTTCGATAAAAAACTGCAGGATCGAGGTGCCAACCAGGATGAGAAAGATGATCGCGGTGGTGCCGGCGGTTTCGATCAACGACTCGCGAATGACATCGATGGTCAGTCGCTTGTAAAAAGCGGCGAGCAGCATGGCGCCGAAGGCGCCGACCGCGGCTGCTTCGGTCGGTGAAGCGATATTGAGATAGATGCTGCCCATGACCGCGACGAACAGCACTACCACCGGCGCCATCTGCACGATGGCGGCCCAGCGCGCGGCGGCATTGGAGCGCGGCGCGCGCGGGGCCCATGACGGACGCAGCCGCGCCACCACATAAACCGCGATCATGTAGAGGCCGGCGGCAAGCACGCCGGGGACCATGCCGGCCAAAAACAGCCGGCCGATCGATTGCTCGGTCATGATCGCGTAGATCACCATGATGATGCTGGGCGGAATCAAGATGCCGAGGGTGCCGCCCGCCGCCACCACGCCGCCGCTCAGCCGGTCGTCGTAGCCGAGCGCGCGCATCTCCGGGATGGCGACCCGCGCCATGGTGGCGGCGGTCGCCAGGCTCGAGCCGCAGACCGCGCCGAACAGCGCGCAGGCGCCGATGGTCGCGGAGGCCAAGCCGCCGCGCCAGTGGCCGATCAGCGCATGCAGCGCCTGGTACAGCGAGGCCGAGAGTCCGGCGCGCGCGGCAAACGCGCCCATCATCACGAACAGCGGAATAACCGACAGCGAATAGGGGAACACCGTCACGAACGGCTGCGAGCCGAGCACGAAGCCGAGGCTGTGCCAGCCGTTGATGATCACCCCACCGACGACGCCGACCGTGCCCATGGCGATGGCGACCGGCACGCGCATGCCGATGAGAACGAGCAGCGCGGCGACGCCGATAAGGCCGATCACGGGCGGCGACATGCGTCAGCCTTTCGAAGCCTGGCCCTTCGGCAGGCCTTGGCGCGCCAGCCGGACGATGACGACGACACTGGCCAGTACCGACAAGCCAATGCCGATCAGGAAGGGGGTCCAGTACCAGATCATCGGAATGCCGATGGTCTGGCTGCGGTCGCCGCCGGCCTGTTCGGTCAGCGCCTGTTGCAGGGAAAACCAGAATACCCCGGCGAGAAACAAAACCGCCAGCACGGCCGCGAATATGCGCAGGGCGATCTGCGCCCGCACCGGCATGCGCTCGACAAACAGATCGATCGCGACATGCTGGTCGGACGCGAAGCCGTAAGGGATCGCCAGCATGGCCCCGACCAGCACACAGAGCTGCATGATGTCGACGATTCCCTTTACCGTCAGCGTGCTGAAGCTGCGCAAGCCGATATCGGTCATGGTCAGCAGCACGCCGATCACCAGCGCCGCGGTCCCGATCAGCGACAGCATTTTCAAGAAACGTTGCATGGTGCAGGTTTTCTTGGTGCGCTCTTCTTGCGGCAGCGACGGCGGCGGCGTCAGGCAGCGCCTGCCGCCGGCCGTCAACCCTACTCGTACTTCTTCAAAGCGGCGACCATGGCATCATAGATTTCACGCGAATTGGCGACGGTCTTCGCCTGCTCGTCGATGTATTTATCGACCACCGGCCTCATCTTGGCGCGCCAGGCGTCGCGCTTGGCGTCGGGAAAATCGGCGACATGGTTGCCGGCCTTCTTGGCGGTCGCAATCGCGGCATCGTCGGTCTGCTTCCACCACTTGCCCCAGTTGGCGGTGAAGTAGGGCCCGCCATCGTCGAACAGTTTGCGGATATCGGGCGGCAGCGAATTGTAGCGGCTCTCGTTGATCAGGGTGTACATCGTCACCGCGTCGATGCGCGCATTGAGATGGTTCTTGAACACTTCATACAGCTTGAAGGCGCCGACAGGGCCCCACGGCATCACGTTGCCGTCGATCACGCCGCGTTCGGCGCTTTCGTAGACTTGACCCGGCGGCATGCCGACCGGGGTGGCGCCGAGCGCCTCCATCATCGCCACCACGCTCGGCGTGGGCGCGCGCATGCGCATTCCCTTGAGCTGATCGAGATCGGTGATCGGCTGCTTGGTGTGGACCGCGCTCGGCTCGGTGATGGTGAGGTTGATGATATGGGTGCTGGGAAAATCCGCCTTCAGGTATTTGTCCTGGATATCCAGCAGGGCGTGGGTGCCGGCCTCGGCGGTCTTAATGGTGAACGGCAGCTCCATCAGCGTCGTGCGCGGATGCCGTCCGCGCGGAATCGCCGGGATACCGACCGCGATATCCACCACGCCGGCGCGCACCTGGTCGAACTGCTTGGTGGCGTCGCCCAGCGCGGAGCCGGCGGCGAACAGCGTGATCTTGACGCGACCGTTGCTCTTCTGCTCGATCGAGCGCGCCCATGGCTCAAGCGCCAGCGTGTTGATGAAGTGCGTCGGCGGAAACATGCTGGATAGCTTGAGTTCATATTCGGCCGCCGCCGCCGGATTGGCCGGTGTGGCGAGCAAGCCGCCGATGCCTGCCAATGCCGCCGCGGCGGTGAGCAGAAGGCTAATACTTTTCGTCATATCGATCTCTCCCCAGGTTTGTCGTTGCGCGGTTGATTGCCGCGCTTGGTTGCAAAGTCTAGCCCGCGAACAGTCGCCGCGACGCGAGGCGCGCGCCTTGCGTCAGTGTGCGCATTTTGGCCCACACCACGTCTTCCGTCACCCGGCCCATGCCGGCCGCGGTTTCAAAGCCGCAATCGGTGCCGGCCAACACGCGGCGCGGGTCGCCGACCGCCGCCGCGACGCGCTCGATACGATCGGCGACGACCTCGGGATGCTCCACGAAATTGGTCAGTGTGTCTATGACGCCGGCGACGACGATCTGATCGTCCGCCAGCGGCATATGTTCGAAAATCCTGAAGTCGACGGCGTGCCGCGGATTGGCGAAGGGCAGCACCACGCCGCCGACCTTGGCTTTCAAAATGGTGGGCAGGATTTCCTTCAATTCGACATCGCTGTCGTGCGGCGCCTCATAGTTGCCCCAGCATACATGCAGGCGTACCCGCTCGCGCGGGATGCCGGCGAGCGCCGTATTGATGGTCGCCACCACCAGTTCGGCGAAATCGACAAAATCGCGCAACGGCCGGTTGCGGTAGGAGGTGTGCCGCTCGAGCGCGAGATCGGGACAGTCGAGCTGCAGCAGGAACCCGGCATTGACAATGGCATGGTATTCGACCTTCAAGGCCGCTCCAAGCGCATCGAGATAGCGCTCAAGACTATCGTAATGTTCGTTCCGCACGATGGCGGCAACGATGCCGGGCGAAGGCGCGGTGAGGAACGGTTCGGCGAATTGATTCCCGTGCGGCGCCAGCGCGGCGCGGAATTCGGCGCATTCGGCATCGATCCGGGTGCGATCGGCATAGGCGATCGGACCGATGGCCTTCGGCAGCCGCTCGCGCACCGACACCGCATCCTTGTTGACGAGGCGGGTCTGAAACTGGCGCTTGAACGCCGGATAGCGGTCGATGTCTTCCATCGGTGTGCGGCCGCCGCTGCCGCCCAGCCCGCTAAGGCGATCGCGCAGGTACAGCACGAACGATTCGCGGGTCTGTTCGCCATTGTTGATGACGTCAATGCCGGCATCGATCTGCATTTGCACGATGTCGAGGACGGCCTGCCGTCCGCCGATTTCGATGGCGTCGCGATCGACCGCTTCGCCGCGCGCACTCCGGGCGTAAAGCTGCGTCAGGCCGGCAGGCCGCGGCAAGCTGCCGGTATGGGTCGTCAAGATGCGATGATCGCTGCGCAGCATTTTATTCCGTGGAAGTAGCTTTGGACCGACGTCTAACCCTTGGCCGCCCGCGACATGCCCCAGCGCTGGATGGTGGCGCGCTCGATCGAGCCGAACACCACGCGCTCGAACACGAAGCCGATGCCGCCGATCACCGCCAGCGCGGCCAGCATCATGTCGGTATTGAGAAATTCCTTGGCGTCGAAGATGACCCAGCCGAGCCCCCAGTCGGAGGCCGCGATCATCTCGGCGCCCACCACTGCGATCCAGGCCCGCAAGAAAGCCTGTCTCATGCCGGTGATGATGAAGGGCGAGGCGCCGGGAATGATCACCTTCCAGAACAGGCTGTGCTCGTCGGCGCCCATGGCGCCTGCCGCGCGCAGCCAAATGGGGTTCACGGAACGCACACCCGACCAGGTGTTGAACAGCATCGGAAAGGTCGCGGCGTAGAATACGATCAGGATGGTCGTCAGGTTGCCGATGCCGAACCACAGCATGAACAGCGGCACCAGCGCGAAGGAGGGGATCGGCATCAGCGCGCTCACCAGCGGCAGGAAGAAATTTTCCACCGGCCGGAAGCGCGCCATAAGGATGCCGAGTGGTATGCCGACCGCCATGGAGAGGCCAAAGCCGAACATCACCCGGTACAGCGTGAAGGCGGCGTGCTCGATCATGCTGCCGTCGGCAATGCTTGCGAACAGAGTCTTGACGATGACCGGCAGCGTCGGCATCAGCGCCGGCGCGAAATAGCCGCTGCGCGCCAGCGCCTCATAGACGGCGGCGGCGCAGGCCAAAGTGATCGTGGCGCGAACAATCGAGCGGGCGCGCTGTCCGTTTTCGGTCATGCGGCGATCATGCCCCAGCGCACCACGGTGTAGTTCTCGATTTTCTGGAACACCAGTTTCTCCAGCGTCAGTCCGATGATGCCGATCACCGCGATGCCGGCCAGCATGACGTCGGTGTTGAGGAATTCGCGCGCGCCGAAAATCATCCAGCCGAGCCCCCAGGGAACCGCCGCCAGCATCTCGATTGCCACCAGGATGCGCCAGGCCTGCGCCAGGCCGAGCCTTAAGCCGGTGAGGATATAGGGCAGCGCGCCCGGCAGGATGACGTGGCGGAACATGCGGCGGTCGTCGGCGCCCATGGATTGCGCCGAGCGCAGCCAGATTTCCTTTACCGCCTTCACTCCGGTCCAGCTGTTGAAAATGATCGGGAACGCCGACACGAAGCCTACCAGCAGCACGGCCGAGAAATTGCCCAGCCCGAACCACAGCAGGAATAGCGGCGCATAGGCGAGGCCGGGGATCGGCGCGCCGATCGACACCAGCGGCAGGAAGATATCCTCGGCGCGGCGCGAACGGCCCATCAGAACGCCGATGGTCACGCCGACGATGGCGGCCAGCGCAAAGCCGGTGAGCAGGCGGATCACCGTCTCGATGGCGTGGTGCGGCAGGATGCCCGCGACGGTAAGCTGCACGAAGGAGAGCGCTACTTCCTCTAGGGTCGGAAACAGCCGGTGCGGGAATACGCCCATCCAGGCGACGATCTCCCAGATCGCGCCCACCACCGCGAACGGAAAGGCGTTGCGCGCGATGAGGCGCCAGCGCTCCCCGCCGCGGCTCGAGCGGCTGGTTGCGCCCGTTACGGCGATGGTGGTGACCGCGTCCTGCATTGGCGCCGGCGCTCCTCCGGAAGTCAGGCCTCTTAAACCGGGGCCTTTTGACCTGTGGCGGCCGCAGGATAACGCTTTGAACGGCCGCCACAAGCATCGGCGTCGTGGCATACCCGCCCAGCGGTACAGCCCTGGCGATTTGCCGGCAGAACGGCTAAAGCCCCGGCAAGCCCGCCTGTTTTGCGGCATAATTTCAACGGGAGAGTTTTGTGATGTCGAACAATGCGCAGAAGATCGGCTGGATCGGAGTCGGCCGCATGGGTACGCCCATGGCGGAACGCTTGCTCAAGGCCGGCCACGACGTGACGATCTGGAACCGCACCCGCGCCAAGGCCGAGCCGCTGGCCGCCAAGGGCGGCAAGATCGTCGACAAGCCGGTTGACCTCGCCGGCTGCGACGTGGTGTTCGCTATCGTCTCCACCGGCAAGGATGTGGAGGAAGTAGTGTTCGGCAAGGACGGCCTGTTGAGCGGGCCGAAGAAGCCGAAAATGCTGGTCGACTGCTCGTCGATTTCGGTCGAGGAATCCGCCGCCATCCGCGCGCGGCTGACCGAGAAAGGCGTGAGCTTCATCGCCGCGCCGGTGTCCGGCAACGCCAAGGTGATCAAGGCCGGCAAGCTGTCGTCGGTGGTGTCGGGGCCGCAGGCGGACGCCCAGATCGCGATGCCGCTGATCGAGGTGTTCGCGCCGCAGGGCGTCTCTTACGTGGGCGACGGCGAACTGGCGCGCATCTGCAAGATCGCGCACAATGTCATGCTCGGCGTGGTGATCGAGAACCTGATCGAGATTACGCTGCTCGCCAACAAGATGGGCGTACCGCGCCACGCCTTTCTCGCCTTCATGAACAATGGCGTCATGGGCTCGATGTTCACCAAGTACAAGACGCCGGCGCTGGTCAATCTTGACTGGGCCACCACCTTCACGCCGGAACTCTTGCGCAAGGATCTCGATCTTGGGCTGGCGCTCGGCCGCGAATGGGACGTGCCGATGCCGGTCACGGCAGCGACGCGTGAGGTGCTGCAAGGCCATTTCGGCGCCGCCATGTTGCAGAAAAATCCGGAGGAATATTTGGCCAAGGATTTCGCCGCGCTGGCCGAGACCATGGCGCTCGCCGCCGGCATGAAGCTGACGCCGGAAAATAAGAACGTGCCGACCGGGCTGGAGTAGGCCACTAACTGTCATCGCCCGCGAAGGCGGGCGATCCAGTACTCACGGCATTATTATTGATCGACACGCTAACGAGTACTGGATGTCCCGCCTTCGCGGGGCATGACGCCAATTGAGATAAAAAAAGGGCCCCTTGCGGGGCCCTGTGTGCATAAGGTGGAGGATTCACGCCGCCGTATAAGCCAAAAGGGAGGAAAACGGCAGCTGCGCACGAGGGCTAGTGAAGCGGGCGCGCCGCCTTATCACAAGTAAATTGGTCGTAAATTTAGCAGTGGATTTGCAACGGCCACATAACGCATCATCCGATCATGTGAGACAAAGGTGGAACTGGGAGACGGGCATGACATTCAAGCTCTACAACGCACCGCAATCGACTTGCAGCCAGCGGGTGCGCTTCGTGTTTAACGCCAAGAAGCTTCCCTTTGACGAGGTCAAGCTCAATCTCCTAGCTGGCGACCAGCTCAAGCCCGATTATCTCAAGCTCAATCCCAACGGCGTGGTGCCCACCCTCGACCACGACGGCGCCATCGTCACCGATTCCACCGTCATTACCGAATATCTCGATGAAGTTGCCCCGGCCGACAGTTTCACGCCGGAGCAGCCAGTGGCGCGCGCCCGCATGCGCGCGCTGATGCATTTCATCGACGAGATGCCGGCGGCCTCGGTGCGGGTGCCGACCTTCAACCTCGCTTTTCTGCCGAGCTTCCAGAAGATGAGCCGCGAGGATTTCGTGGCGATGGCGGAGTCAAAGCCGTTGCGCAAGGAATTCATGATGGCGATGGGGCAAAGCGGATTTCCCAAGGCGGAAATGGACGCCGCGCTCGCCCGCCTGCGGCGCAGCTATGAGCGCATGGACGCCGAGATTGCGGCGAGCGGCGGCCCCTGGCTCTTGGGCAAGCAGATCACGCTCGCCGACGTGGCGGCGATGCCGGCGCTGGTGCGCATGAACGATCTCAATTTTGCCGACTGGCAGGATCTGCCGCGCGTCGTTACCTGGTTCGACAATATCCGTAGCCAGCCGGCGTTCCAGCCGACCTATTATCCGGGCTCGCTCCTGAGCGAGCGCTTCCCGCATTTGAAGGAAAAGAACGCGAAGAACTCATAATCCGTTCTTTCTTCCCCAATCCCATAAGGGAAGTGCGGATGCCTGGCCGCCTCCCGGCCGCCTTGCGGTTCAATTTATAAGTCGTATCTGCCAGGGGAGGCGGCGTCAGCGCCGCTCGCAACGCGGGAGTTCGTCGCCATGAATCCCATTACCCTGCTTATCACCGTCGTTTTCGGCGCCATCGGCGCGCTGCTGTTTGTGTCCGGCCTGCCGCTGCCCGGCATCGGTCTCGGCGTGCTCGCTTTGCTCACCTTCTTCTCGCTCAAGATGGCGAACAACTGGGAGCGCTTCGTGATTCTGCGCGCCGGCAAGCTGTCGAGCGTGAAGGGCCCCGGCCTGTTCGCGATTATTCCGGTCATCGACGCCATCGCCGCCGTCATTGACGAGCGCATTCAGACCACGCAATTCAACGCCGAGCAGGCGCTCACCCGCGACACCGTGCCGGTCAATGTTGATGCCGTCATCTTCTGGCACGTGCACGATGCGCAGAGCGCGGCGCTCAACATCACCGATTATCGGCTGGCCATCGACCGGGTGGCGCAGACGTCGTTGCGCGAAATGATCGGCTCGTCGCACCTCACGGAGCTTTTGTCCGAACGCAAGGCGGCCGACCAGGTGCTGCGCAAGGAGATCGCGGAAAAAACCGCCGAGTGGGGAATTTCGGTCAATTCGGTCGAGATCAGGGATGTCGCCATTCCTGTCGGCTTGCAGGACGCCATGTCGCGCCAGGCGCAGGCCGAACGCGAGAAGGAAGCGCGCGTTATCCTGGGCAGCGCCGAGGCCGCCATCGCGCAGAAATTCGTCGATGCGGCCAACACCTATGGCAGCAACGCCGCCGCCCTGCATCTGCGAGCGATGAATATTATCTACGAGACCACCAAGGAGCGTGGCGCCACCATCCTGATGCCGACCTCGATGGTGGATTCCATGAGCATCGCGCTGCCGTCGGCCATGATGATGCAGAAGGACATGATGGGTCCGAGCGGCATGATGACGCCAAAGGATATGGGCGGGAAAAGCTGAGGTGGGCGCCGTACGCGTGAATGCCGGGGCTTGATTATTTTGGCGTCGATATCTTCGGCAGTTCGACCTTCAAGGTTGTCGACTTCGAGTTGCCAAGATTGCCAGTGGCAAACATTAGCCCGCCGCCGACGACGATGACAATCAGCGCGCCGACCAGAACGCCAAGCACGCCAATGCCGCCACTGCTGCCTTCAGCCATGGGTATCGCCTCCCTGTTTTTGTTCGGGTGACTAACCTGTGACGAGGGCTTTTGGTTCCATGCGGGCCAGCCGCGCCGCTAGGCCGCGATAGCTCTGACCAGCCACAAGAACGGGAAGCCGAAGGCGGTATCCAGGCTGATGGTCAGGCTGCGCAGCCAGGCCGGGGCCTGGTCGCTGTAGCCGAACACCATCAGCGCGACAAAGGCCGGTATCCCGACCGTGAACCCATAAGCGAAACGCAGCCAGCGCGCGCGGTTTTCGGCGCGTTCCTTGGGCGAGATGTAGCGTTGGACAATGGGCGCCATCGGGCTCGATCATTTGCTGGGCGCGCCGAAGCGCGCGGCGGCAATGATGACGGATTACAGGCTGGCGGGGAAGAGCGCTTAAACTTGTGGCGAGGCGCAGCTTGCCTCTCCCCGCAAGCGGGGAGAGGCAAAGTGACGTCAATACCTGTTCGCGATCGGCAATTCCTCGGCCGGGAACAGCGAGATCAGGCGGCAGCCCTTGTCGGTGACCACGACCTCTTCCTCGATGCGCGCGGCGGAGAAGCCGTCGGTTGCCGGGCAATAGGTCTCGATCGCGAACACCATGCCTTCGACGATCTCGGTCGGGTGATCCATCGATATCACGCGTGAGATGATCGGCCGCTCGTGCAGATTGAGGCCGAGGCCGTGCGCGAACTGCAAGCCGAAGGCCGTCATTTCGTCTGGGAAGCCGAACTCTTCCGCCTTCGGGAACACTTCGCAGATATGCGCGGTCGAGGCGCCCGGCTTGATGCGGGCGATGGCGTCGTCGAGCCATTGCCGCGCCAACTTGTAGGCATCGTGCTGCGCCGGCGTGGCGCGGCCGACATTGAAGGTGCGGTAGTAGCAGGTACGATAGCCCATGAACGACTGCAGAATGTCGAAGAAGGCCTGGTCACCGGGACGGATCATGCGGTCGGTGAAGTTATGCGGGTGCGGACTGCAACGCTCGCCGGAAATGGCGTTGACTGCCTCGACGTCGTCGGAGCCGTGCGTGTAGAGGAACTTGTTGACCTCGGCGACGATGTCGTTCTCGCGGATGCCCGGGCGCAGGATTTCGTTGACCATGTCGTAGGCGCCGTCGACCATGGCGGCGGCGCGGTTCAACAGCGCGATTTCGTCGGCCGACTTGACCTCGCGCGCGCTCAACATAATCTGCTGGCCGTCCTTGATCTTCAGTCCGGCTTTTTCCAGTTCGAACATCATCGGCGGCTCGATGATGTCGACGCCGACCGGCATCTTGGCGACGCCGGCGGCCTTCAGCAGCGAGGCCATCTCCTCGGCGTGACGTTTCATCAGGCCGAAAGCGGGGTCGACGGTGCCGCGCAAGCCGACCAGGCCTGCCTTGCAGTTTTCCGGCTTGAGCCAGGGCGAGTACAGCCGGTGATGCACCGCCGCCGAGCCGAAATCCCACAGGACCGGATCCTGGCCGCGGATCAGCAGGGTCCAGCGCGACAGCTTGTCGCGCGCCCATTCGCCGATCTTGGTCGAGGTGACATAGCGAATGTTATTGTCGTCGAACAACAGCAGCGCGCCTAGGTCGGACTTCTCCAGCGCGGCCTGCGCCCGGCCGAGCCGGTAGCGGTGCATGCGGCGGTAATCGACGCGCTCCTCGAAATCGACCCCCATGGTGCCGAGCACCGGCAGATGGCGGCCCCAGTTGTAGCGCGGGTTGATGTCTTCGGCGCGGATTTGCAGCGGATCGCGCGTTCTCTCGTCCATGGGTGCTCTCCTACTCGTAAAATAATGGCCCGGCTATACCGGAATCGGGTGGCGGTATTATAGGCGCCGGCGGCGGCCCTGTCGGCCCAAGTCAACCAGCGTGCCGACCGGGCCGATATATCATCGTTTGGCGGAGAAATACCCGGCTTTTGTCAAGGCAGGAAATGAAAAACCGTGCCGTCCGGGGGCATGGGTCGGTTTGAATAAGGCGACCCTAGCTGGCCGGCCCAAAAAGCGGCATATTGGCGACATGGAAAGCTTTGGCGCCAATGCACTGCGGAAGATAATCCATGCGGCGACGGTTCTCGCCCTGCTGACCTGTGCCGCTTCCGCGCAGATGGTGCCGGGAATCGACTTAGCGGCGCCAAACGTTCGTCATTTGAGCCCAGAAGAACAAGAAAAACAAAAAGTCATCGATGATGCCTATAAGTCGGCGATCCGGAAGATTCCCGATCAGCAAAAGCCTACCGATCCCTGGGGAAACATTCGCCCTAATCCGAATACGCCGCCTAATGTAAAGAAGCGGCAGCAATAAAAAGCGCCCCGCGCGGCCCTGTCCATAAGACGCTTCTCACCACTTGAGCGATGGACGCTTTCTTATCCCTCCCCTTTAGGGGAGAGGCCGGCGCGCAGCGCCGGGCGTGGGGTCAGCGGCAGATCGAACCCCACCCGGCTCGCCATAGCGCGTCGAAGACGCGCGTAAACGCGCTTATGGCTCGCCACCGTCCCCGAAAGCGGGGAGGGATTAGAAGTTTACGCCACCTTCTTCCCCCACAGCCGGCTCGACGCAATGTCGGCGCCCTCGCGGATCGAACGCAGCTTGAGCCAGACCGCCGGCTCGATCACCCACTCGCGGTTCGTGAAGGTACCGAAGCCGCAGTCGGTGGAGGCGATCACCCGCTCGCGCTCGCCCACAACCCGCACGGCCTCTTCGATGCGGCGCGCCACCACTTCCGGATGCTCGACGAAATTACTGGTGGTCTCGACCACGCCCGGAATTAGCAGCATGTCCTTGGGCAACGGATGCTTCTTGAGTGCGTCGTATTCGTGCGCGTGGCGCGGATTGGAGAACTCGATCGACAGCGCGCCGACTTTCGCCTGGTACAGCGCCGGCAGGATGAGGCCAAGCGGCACGTCGTGGATATGCGGACCTTCCCAGTTACCGTAGCAAATATGCAGGCGCACGCGCTCGCGCGGAATGCCCTCGATGCCGGCATTGATCGCCGCCACATGGCGCTCGACCGCCTTGACGAAGTCCGCGTCCGACAAATCGCGATACAGCATGGTGCGGTCCATGGCGAGATCGGGCGCGTCGATCTGCAACAGCAGGCCGGCTTTATTGATCGCCAGATATTCGTTGCGCATCTCGCGCGCGATCGCGCTGAGATATTTATCGTGGCTGTCGTAATAGGCGTTGAGCATGGTGCTCGAAATGATGCCGGGCGAGGGCGCCGTCATGAACTGTTCGGCGAACTTGCCCTCGGCGATTTTCTTGAAGCGTGCGATCTCGTTTTCGATCGGCTTGATGTCGAGATAGCGCAGCTCGGCCTGGCATTCCGGCGCGTTCTGCTGCTTGCTGACATGGGGAAAGCGCCGCATCAGGCTCGCCACCAGTTCGGGGAATTCCTCGAATTCGCGGCCGCGCCGGCGCTTTGATACGCCGCCAAAGCCGGACATGCGCTGCGGCACATAGGTCTGGAAGCCGACCCGCTGCTGCTCGCCGTCATTGCCGATATCGATGCCGGCGGAAGCCTGCTTGTCCACCACGTGGCGCACCGCACGGTCCATTTCCGCCGCCATCTCGGCGGCGTCGAACTTCTCGCCGGCTTCCTGGCGCAGCAGCAGGTCGGACAGTTTCTCGTTGCGCGGCAGGCTGCCGACATGGGTGGTGAGAATGCGATCCCGGCTGAAAATCATGAAGAAGCTCCCGTGATTTATCGTTGCGGCATGGCCCCTCAACCGTCATTCCCGGCCTTGCGCCGGGTATCCACGTCTTTCTTTCATAGAAAGCAAGGCGTGGATGGCCGGGACAAGCCCGGCCATGACATTGGAAGGGGTACCGTCATTGCGGCTTATTCGTCGCCCCTGCATAATACGGAAAAGTCCGGGAGGAAACACAATGACGGCGGTGCCAGCGCATAGGGCAAATTTAGACGCGGACGTCTCGGTGGGCGCAATCCCACGCGACTACAACTGGGCCGCCGACGTCCTGCAAAGCAATCTCGATGCCGGCAGGGCCAACAAGCCGGCCTATATCGACGGCCGCGAGACCGTGACCTACGGCCAGCTCGCCGATCGTGCCGCCCGTTTCGGCGGCGTGCTGCGCTCGCTCGGCATCAGGCGCGAGGAGCGCGTGCTGATGGCGATGCTCGACACCGTCGACTGGCCGACAGCGTTTCTGGGCTGCCTGAAGGCCGGCGTCATCGCCGTTCCGGTCAACACGCTGCTGACCGAGGACGATTATCGCTTCATGCTGACCGATGCCCGCGCCAAATGCCTGGTGGTGTCGGAAGCGCTCTATCCGAAATTCGAGAAGATAATCGCCGATTGCCCAGATCTCGAGCACGTCATCGTCTCCGGCGACAATGCGCAAAGCTCTAAAGAACTTGGTCACAAGCGCTTCGCCGATCTGATCGCCGCCGCCAAGCCCGATCCCTATACGGCGCCGACCACCAGCGACGACATGGCGTTCTGGCTCTACACCTCGGGTTCCACCGGCAAGCCGAAGGGTGCGGTGCATGTGCACGCCAGCCTGAAACTGACCGCCGATCTTTACGGCACGCCGATCGCCGGCATCAAGGAAAGCGACCTGGTCTATTCGGTGGCCAAGCTGTTCTTCGCCTACGGTCTCGGCAATGGCATGACGTTCTCGCTCACGGTCGGCGCCACCACCGTGCTGTTGCCCGACCGGCCGACGCCGGACGGCGTCGCGGCGCTGCTGCGCAAACATCCGATCACGGTGTTCTACGCGGTGCCGACCTTTTATGCGGCATTCCTCAACAGCCCGAATGCGCCGAAGAAATCGGAGGTGAAAATTCATCGCTGCATTTCCGCCGGCGAGGCCTTGCCGGAGGAGATCGCCCGCACCTGGAAAGAGCGTTACGGCGTGGAAATATCCGACGGGCTCGGCACCACCGAGATGCTGCACATCTATCTCACCAACAGCCCGGGGGCGACCAAATACGGCACCACCGGCAGGCCGGTGCCGGGCTACGACATCAAGCTGATCGGCGAGGACGGCGAACCGGTCAAGCAGGGCGAGATGGGCGAGATGTACGCGCGCGGGCCGACTAGCGCCATCATGTATTGGAACAACCGCGAGAAGTCGCGCTCGACCTTTCAGGGCGAATGGACGCGCTCGGGCGACAAATATATCGAGGATGCCGACGGCTACTACATCTGCTGCGGCCGGGCCGACGACATGCTGAAAGTGTCGGGCATCTATGTCTCGCCGTTCGAGGTCGAGGCGGCGCTGTCGTCGCATCCGGATGTGCTGGAGGCCGCCGTCGTCGGCTGGGGTGACGAGCAGAAGCTGATCAAGCCGAAGGCCTTCGTCGTGCTCAAGGACCCCGGCAAGGCCAGCGATGCGCTGGTGAAAACGTTGCAAGAGCACGTCAAGGCAAAGCTGGCGCCCTACAAATATCCGCGCTGGATCGAGTTCCGCAAGGAACTGCCCAAGACCGCGACCGGCAAGATTCAGCGGTTTATGCTGCGGGCGGAGGCGCAACATTGATCCGTCATCCTGAGGTGCCCGCGCGAAGCGCGGGCCTCGAAGGATGCACGGCCAAGGTCTTGCAAGATTTGGCCGTCGCCCTTCGAGGCTCGCTTCGCTCGCACCTCAGGGTGACGGATTTGGCTTTGCAATGACTTTCCCCGACTCAGGCTTTCTCACCCTCGGCACCCAGCGCCTCGAATACCGCATGATCGGGCCCAAGCCCGATACCAAGCCGGACGAAGCGCCGACGCTCGTCATGCTGCACGAGGGGCTCGGCTGCGTCGGTCTGTGGGGTGATTTCCCCGATAAGTTACAGGCGGCGACCGGCTGCGGTGTCTTTGTCTATTCGCGCGCGGGTTACGGGCAATCCTCGCCGGTCACGCTGCCGCGTCCGCTGTCTTACATGCACAACGAGGCGCGCGAAATATTGCCGCGCCTGCTCGATGAAATCGGCTTCCGCCGCGGCCTGTTGATCGGCCATAGCGACGGCGCGTCGATCGCCGCGATCTACGCTGGTAGCCGTCAGGATCATCGCGTTGGCGGCCTGGTGCTGATGGCGCCGCATTTCTTCACCGAGGATTCGGGCATCGCATCGATTGTCGAGGCGCGTAAAGCATACGAGACCGGCGATCTGCGCGCCAAACTTTCGCGCTGGCATGCCGACGTCGATAACGCCTTCCTAGGCTGGAACGGCGCCTGGCTCGATCCCGGCTTTCGCCAATGGGATATCACCGAGTTCCTCGCCTATATCCGCGTGCCGATGCTGATCGTGCAGGGCGAGGACGACCAGTACGGAACGGTGAAACAGATCGAGGCGGCGATTGAGCAATGCTATTGTCCGGTCGAGGTCGCGCTGCTCGCCGGCGCGCGTCACTCGCCGCAGCGCGACGCGCCGGAGGCGACGCTCAAGGCGATCGCGGAGTTTGTCGGGCGGGTGTTGGCAAGCGAGGCGTGACTTTCTTACCTCGCCCCGCTTGCGGGGAGAGGTCGGCTTCCGAGCGAAGCGAGGAAGTCGGGTGAGGGGGCGTCACCACGATTCTGAGCGCACGGAAACGGCCCCTCACCCGTCTCGCATCACGCTGTGCGTGATGCTCGCCACCCTCTCCCCGTGAAACGGGGAGAGGAAAAGCAAACCTTACTCCGCCGCCTGCTTGGCCGCGGCGCCATGCGCCGACACCAGATAATCCATCGCCACCTGCGCGCCACCCTTCTTGATTGGAACGCCGGCCAATTGCAGCGCCATCTCGGTGGCGGCCAGCGCACCCATCATCGCGGTGTCGTTGATATCGCCAAGGTGGCCGATGCGGAACATCTTGCCCTGGAAGCGGCCGAAGCTGGCGCCATAGGAAATATTGAAGTGCTCAAGCGCCAGCGCGCGGAAGGCGTCGGCGTCGTGGCCTTCCGGTAGCAGCACCGCGGTTAGCGTCGGCGAGTAAAATTTCGGGTTTGCGCAGATGATCTCGATGCCCCAATGCTTGACGGCGCGGCGTGTCGCCTCGGCCATGCGATCATGGCGCGCGAACACATTGTCGAGGCCTTCCTCGTGCAGCATCTCGATCCCGACCGCGAGTCCCTGCAACATCTGCGTCGCCGGCGTATAGGGGAAGAAGCCGACCTTGTTCATGGTCAGCATCTCGTCCCAGGCCCAGAACGCCTTCGGCAGTTTGGCGGTCTTGTTGGCCGCGAGCGCCTTGTCGCTGATGGCGTTGAACGACATGCCGGGCGGCAGCATCAGGCCCTTCTGCGCGCCGCCGACGGTGACGTCGACGCCCCATTCGTCGTGGCGATAGTCGGTGGAGGCGAGCGATGAGATCGTATCGACCATCATCAGTGCCGGATGGCCGGCTTTGTCGATCGCCTTGCGCACTTCGGCCACCGGCGAAAGCACGCCAGTCGAGGTCTCGTTATGCAGGAAGCAGACCGCCTTGATCTCGTGCTTCTTGTCTTCGCGCAGGCGGGCTTCGACCGCACCGGCATCGACGCCGGAGCGCCAGTCGGTCGTGATGAATTCGGTGCGCAGGCCAAGCTTCTCGGCCATCTTCTTCCACAGCGTGGCGAACTGGCCGGTTTCCACCATCAGCACCAGGTCGCCGGGCGACAGCGTGTTGACCAGCGCGCCTTCCCAGGCGCCGGTGCCGGTCGCGGTGTAGATGATCACCGGATTGGAGGTCTTGAAGATGGTCTTGATGCCCTCAAGGCACTTCTTGGCCAACTTGGCGAATTCCGGGCCGCGGTGGTCGATGATGGGGGTATCCATTGCCCGCAATACGCGGTCGGGCAGGGGCGTGGGCCCCGGAATATGCAGTGCATGTCGCCCGACCGAACGCGAGGAATTCTTAGCCATTGGCATTCGCTCCTAAAACCGCGGCTTTTGAAAGATTTTCGTGGGGTTACCACCGACGCGTCCCAGCCAGGGAGCGGCGCTTGTGGCGTTGAACTATGAATGCAACAGTCGGGTCAAGCGATTTTCCGCGAATAGCAAGCAAGCCATTCATGCATAGGCAAATTTTGGCACGACCAGGAAGGTTGCCGTGGCGGTAATCATGCCCGGCCTGGAGCGGCGGCTGAAGGCCGAATTGAGCGGAGACGTGCAGTTCGACCGCTATACCCGCGGCCGCTATGCCGCCGATGCCTCGCATTACCAGATCATGCCGGTCGGTGTGGTGGCACCCCGCACCGTCGAGGAGGCCGAGCGGGCGATTGGGTTCGCCCGTGCCGAGGGGGTAACCGTGCTGGCGCGCGGCGGCGGCACCTCGCAAGCCGGCCAGACGGTCGGCAATTCCCTGGTGGTTGACTGCTCGAAATACCTGACCCGCGTCATCGATCTCGACGTCAAGCGGCAGCGCGTGACGGTCGAGCCCGGCATCGTGCTCGACGATCTCAACCGGGCGCTCAAACCGCATGGGTTATGGTTCCCGGTCGATATCTCCACTGCTTCGCGCGCCACCATCGGCGGCATGGCCGGCAACAATTCCTGCGGCGGCCGCAGCTTGCGCTACGGCACCATGCGCGACAACGTCATTTCAATCGACGCGCTGCTGGCGGACGGCTCGCTCGCGCAATTCGGCCCGCTCGGCGGCAATATCGCCGGCGTGCCGGCGCCGATGCGCCCGCTGGTGAAGGATCTGCTCGCCATCGGCGCGCGCGAGGCCGACGAGATCGCCGCCCGCTTCCCCAAGGTGCAGCGCCGGGTCGGCGGCTACAATCTCGACGCGCTGGTGCAAGGTCAGTATCTTGGCAAGAACGACATCAATCTGGCGCATGTGCTGGTCGGTTCGGAAGGCACGCTCGGCTTTACGACCCGCATCGAATTGAAGCTCTCAGCCCTGCTCGGCCGCCGCGCGGTCGGCGCCGTTCACTTCGGCAGCTTCTACGAGGCGATGAACGCCACCCAGCATATCGTGCGGCTCAAGCCGATCGCGGTCGAGTTGATCGACCGCACCATGATCGAGCTGGCGCGCGAAATCCCGATCTTCCGGCCGACGCTGGAAAGATTCGTGCATGGCGATCCGGCCGCCATCCTGCTGGTCGAATTCGGCGAAGACGATCACGAGGAAAACCTGCGCCGGCTGCGCCAGCTCAAGGAACTGATCGGCGATCTCGGCTTTGGCTGGGGCAACAGCGGCGCGCAATGGGGCGGCGTTGCCGAAGTGCTCAATCCGGAGCTGCAGGCGGCGATCACCGAGCTGCGCACTGCCGGTCTCAACATCATGATGTCGATGAAGCAGGCGGGCAAGCCGGTCTCCTTCGTCGAGGATTGCGCGGTGCCGCTCGAACATTTGGCCGATTACACCACGCGACTGACGGAGATTTTCGAAAGGCACGGCACGCGCGGCACCTGGTACGCGCATGCTGGTTCCGGCTGCCTGCATGTGCGCCCGGTGCTCAATCTGCGGCTGGACAAGGACGTGGCGGCCATGCGCGCGATCGCCGAGGAGGCCTTCGCCATGGTGCGCGAATACAAGGGCTCACATTCCGGCGAACACGGCGACGGGCTGGTGCGCTCGGAGTTCAACGAGCCGATGTTCGGTTCGCGGCTGGCGCGCGCGTTCGAACAGGTGAAGGACCGCTTCGATCCCAATGGCCTGTACAATCCCGGCAAGGTGGTGCGGCCGCCGAAATTCGATGACCGCAGCCTGTTTCGATACAAGCCGGACTACCACGGCGAGGACATCAAGACCCATCTCGATTGGTCGGCCTATTCGGGCAGCGGCGGCGGTTTCCAGGGCGCGGTCGAGATGTGCAACAACAACGGCGCCTGCCGGAAATTGGCCGGCGGCGCCATGTGCCCGAGCTATCGCGTCACCCGCGACGAGCGCGACGTAACACGTGGGCGCGCCAATACGCTGCGACTGGCGATCAGCGGCCAGCTCGGCGCGCACGCGCTTGCCTCCGACGAGATGGCCGAGACGCTTCAAATGTGCGTCTCCTGCAAGGCCTGCCGGCGCGAATGCCCGACCGGCGTCGATATGGCGCGCATGAAGATCGAGGTTAAGGCCGCGCGCGCCGCCAAGCGTGGCTTCACGCCGCACGACCGGCTGGTCGGCTGGCTGCCGCGCTACGCGCCCTATGCCGCGCGCTGGCCGGCGTTGCTCAATATGCGCGACCGCAGTCCGACGCTGCGCAGGGCGTCCGAGAATATCGCCGGGTTCTCGGCGCGGCGCAGCTTGCCGAAATGGCGCAAGGACATTTATCGCGACCGCTCCGACTGGGACTACGCCGGGGCGTCTCCGGCCAAGCCCGTGCGCGACGTGGTGCTGTTCGCCGATACCTTCAATCGCTATTTCGAACGCGAACATCTCGATGCCGCGTTCAGCGTGCTGATGGCCGGCGGCTATCGCGTGCATGCGGTCTTGCCGCAGGACGGCGACGAGCGTCCGCTGTGCTGCGGGCGCACTTTTCTTTCGGTGGGAGCGGTGGACGAGGCGCGCCACGAAATGACACGCACGCTTGATGCACTGGCGCCGTATGTCTTGCGCGGCATTCCGGTCATTGGCCTGGAGCCAAGCTGCCTATTGACCTTCCGCGATGAATTGCCGGCGCTGATCAAGGGCGAAGCCGTGGCCGGGCTGGCGGCCAACGCGCTGCTGCTGGAGGAGTTTCTCGCCCGCGAGCATAAAGACGGCCGGCTCAATCTGCCGCTCGGTCCGCTGCCCAAAAAGGCGCTGCTGCATGGGCACTGTCACCAGAAAGCGTTCGACGTCATGGGTGCGGTCGAGAGCGTGCTGAGGCTGATCCCGCAACTCGCCGTGGAAACGGTGGAATCGAGCTGCTGCGGCATGGCGGGCTCTTTCGGTTACGACGCCGCCACCATCGAGGTCTCGCTCAAGATGGGCGAACTGTCGCTGCTGCCGGCGGTGCGAAACGCGCCCGGCGACGCCCTGATCGTGGCCGACGGCACCTCTTGCCGGCATCAAATCCACGACGGCGCCGACCGCGATGCACTGCATGTCGCGACCGTGCTGGCGATGAGTTTAGAGGCGGCTGGCGGCAAGACATCAAATCCGTCATCCTGAGGTGCGCGCCGATAGGCGCGCCTCGAAGGATGATCGGCCGCCACCCACGGATGTCGGGTTTACCCGACATCCGAATCTAAACGCGCAAGTCGACCATGGCCGACTTGCGATGGCTCGCGCATACAATGCGCTCGCACCTCAGGGTGACGGGATAACGCCGGGAGGACACGATGCCGCTGCCTTTGCTGCCCACCTCCCTGGTCGGCTCCTACGCGCAGCCGGACTGGCTGATCGACCGCGCGAAACTGGCCGGCCGGTTTCCGCCGCGTGTGCGCGCCAAGGAGCTTTGGCGGGTGGCGCCGGAATTTCTCGACCAGGCGCAGGACGACGCCACGCTCATCGCCATTCGCGACCAGGAGCGCGCCGGCCTCGACATCGTCACCGACGGCGAGATGCGGCGCGAAAGCTATTCCAACCGCTTCGCCACCGCGCTGGAAGGCGTCGACATCGACAATCCGGGCAGCGCGCTCGACCGCTCCGGCCATTCCAATCCGGTGCCGCGCGTGACCGGCAAAGTGCGCCGCCGCCATCCGGTCGAAGTGCGCGACGTCCAATTCCTGCGCGCCGCGACCTCCCGCACGATCAAGATCACCGTGCCCGGCCCGTTCACCATGTCGCAGCAAGCGCAGAACGATTTCTACCAGGACGAACAGGAAATGGTGCTCGACTACGCGGCGGCGGTGAATGCCGAGATCAAGGATCTGTTCGCGGCCGGCGCCGATATCGTGCAGATCGACGAACCCTATATGCAGGCGCGGCCGGACAAGGCGCGCAAGATCGGCCTGAAGGGGCTGGCGGCCGCGCTCGACGGGGTCAAAGGCACAACGGCCATTCATATTTGTTTCGGTTATGCGGCCATCATCCATGTGCGGCCGGAAGGCTATTCATTCCTGCCCGAGCTTGCTTCCTCAGCTATGCAGCAGGTGTCGATCGAGACCGCGCAATCCAAGCTCGACTGCGCGGTGCTGGAAAAGCTGCCGGGCAAGACCATCATTCTCGGCGTGCTCGACCTGTCCGATATGACGATCGAGACGCCGGAGACGGTCGCGGCGCGCATCCGCCGCGCGCTGCCGCATGTGGCGGCGGAGCGCATCGTGGTGGCGCCCGATTGCGGGCTGAAATATCTGCCGCGCGAAGTGGCCTACGGAAAAATGTGCGCCATGGTCGCGGGCGCCGGAATCGTGCGCGCCGAGCTCGCCAAATGAAACTGTTCCCCACCTGCCTGGTCGGCTCCTATCCGCAACCGGACTGGCTGATCGACCGCGCCCGGCTGTCGAAGATGGTGCCGCGCGTGCGCATGGACGACCTGTGGCGGGTCGATCCGCGCGAACTGGAAGAAAAGCAGGACGAGGCGACGCTACTGGCAATCCGCGACCAGGAGCAGGCCGGTCTCGACATTGTCAGCGACGGCGAACAGCGCCGCGAGAGCTATTCCAACCGTTTCGCCACCGCGCTCGAAGGCGTCGATACCGACAATCCCGGCACGACGATCAATCGCAGCGGCAAGCCGATCCCGGTGCCGCGCGTCACCGGCAAGATCAGGCGCAAATATCCGGTCGAAGTTCGCGACATGCTTTTCCTGCGCGGCAATACCAAGAAGACCGTGAAAATGACGGTGCCCGGCCCATTCACCATGGCCAAGCAGGCGCAGAACGAATTCTACAAGAGCGGCGAAGCCATGGCGCTCGACTATGCCGCCGCGCTCAATGCCGAGATCAAGGACCTGTTCGCCGCCGGCGCCGATATCGTGCAGATCGACGAACCCTGGATGCAGCAGCATCCCGAGCAGGCGCGCCAATATGGGCTCAAGGCACTGGACCGCGCGCTCGACGGTGTCACCGGCACGGTCGCGGTGCACCTGTGTTTCGGCTACGCTGCGGTGGTGCACGAAAAGCCCAGTGGCTATTCATTCATGCCGGAGCTGGAAGGCTCGAAAGCCGCGCAAGTTTCGATCGAAGCGGCGCAGCCCCGGCTCGATCTCAAGGTGCTGGAAAAGCTGCCGTCGAAGACCATCATCCTCGGCGTCATCGATCTCGCCGACCCGAACGTGGAAACGCCGGAGATCGTGGCCGCGCGCATCCGCGCGGCGCTGGCCTATGTGCCGGCGGCCCGCATCGTGGTGGCGCCCGACTGCGGCATGAAATATCTGGCCCGCGACGTGGCGTTCGGCAAGATGCAGGCCATGGTGGCTGGTGCCGCGCTGGTGCGCGCCCAAGCCGGCTAGCCGGTGCTTCCGTAGAACAGGTGTACCAGCACCAGCGAAATCCAGGGCACGTAGCTGCACAGCAGCAGCACAACCAGCAGCGCCAAGATGAACGGCAGGTTGACCTTGGTCGTTTCCCAGATGTCGGATTTGGCGATGGCGCAGGATGCGATCAGCACGCTCGCGACCGGCGGCGTCTGCTGGCCGATGGCGAGATTGAGCGTCAGCACCAGACCGAAATGGATCGGGTCGATACCCACCGCGGTGATCATTGGCATCACGATCGGGACGGTAAGGATGATCGCCGCCGCCGAATGCAGGAACATGCCGAGGATCAGGAAGAACACGTTGAGCAGCAGCAGGATGACATAGGGGTTCGAGGTGAAGCCGGTGATGCTTTGCGCCAGCGCCTGCGGCAGTTTCGCCTCGGTAAGAAAGGTGCCGATCAGCGCCGAGCTTGCCACCAGCAGCATGACCACGGCGGTCTGCACCGCGCCGTCGATGCAGGCCTTGCGCAGGTCGCGCAAGTTCAGGTCGCGGTAGATCAAGCCTCCGATGACCAGCGCTGCGGCGACCGCCAGACCGGCGCCTTCGGTGGCGGTGACGAAGCCGCCAAAAATGCCGCCCAGGATGATGACCGGCAGCATGAAGGCCCAGGCCGCCTCTTTCAGCGTGCGCCAGACCCGCGATAGCTGGAATTTTTCCTCGACCGGGAAATTATAGCGGACCGCCTGGATATAGGCCGCGACTGCCAGTCCGATGGCGCCGAGGATGCCGGGAAGGATTCCGGCGACGAACATCTTGACCACCGAGGTCTGCGCCATGACCGCGTACAGGATCATCGGGATCGACGGCGGGATGATGATGGCGAGACTGGCCGAGGACGAGGAAATGGCGGCGGCGAATTCCTTGGAATAGCCGCGCGAGCGCATGGCCGGAATCAGGATGGTGCCGAGCGCGGCGACGCCGGCGACCGCCGAGCCGGAGATTTCCGCAAAGAACATCGAGGCGCCGATCGTCACCATCGACAATCCGCCGCGTACAAAACCGAAGCAGGCCGAGGTAAAGGCGATCAGCCGGCGTGAAATGCTGGACACATTCATGATCGCGCCGGCCAGGATGAACAGCGGGATCGCCAGCAACGGGAAACTGGAAGCGCCGTCGAACATCACCAGCGCCATGTTCGGCAGGCTGGCGGGCCCCTGGATCACGAGAATCGCCGCCGTCGCGACAATCCCGAGCGCGACGGCAATAGGCACGTTGAGCAGCGCCAGCGCGAACATGCCGATGAGCATCAGGGCGATGGTCATTGCAGGCCTCCGGCGGCCTTGCTCTTGCCGTCATGTGCGCCGAGTTCCAGCGCCTCCTTGATCTCCAGATCGACGAAGCCCTCGCCGCGCGCCGCCCGCATTATTTCCGGCAGCCGCAGCGCCTCGGCGATCATGAACAGCACTGCACCGACCGGTATCGCCGACTGCGTCAACTGCGTCGGCACTTCCGGCAGGCTGATCATATACTCGCCTTGCAGGACCAGCAGCACCTGCACGCCGTAGTATGCAAGCATCCCAAAAAAGAGAAAGACCATGGCTTCGGCGAACACCGCGACGATCACGCGCGCCTTGGCCGGCATTGCGTTGACGACGCCGGTGACGCCGATATGCGCGCCGCGCAGCGCGGCTAGCGCCGAGCCGTAGTAAGTCAGCCAGACCAGGCCGATAGAGGCCAGTTCGTCGTACCAGGACAAGGCGTTGCCGAGATAGCGGAACGTGGCGCCGGCGATCACCAGAGCCGTGAGCGATACCATCAGCACCAAAGCGATGGCTTCGAGCAGACGCTCGAAGGCCACGCGAATACTCTTTAAACTCAAGGAAATTCCCCGGCCCTTGCAGTGAAAGCATCTGGCCGGCCCGTGCGGGCCGGCCAGTCTCGAACTATGCGATTACGACGACTTGCCGAGCGCGAGCGCTTTTTCGATCATATCCTTGCCGCCCGGCACTTCCTTGCCGAACTCCTCATAGATCGCCTTGCTGGCAGCAATGAAGGCGTCCTTGTCGGCTTCGTTGACCTTTATGGCCGGGTTCTTCTTGATCTGCGCCAGCAATTTGCTGTCGAGATCGGCCGCGATCTTGTACACGACCGGCTGCATTTCTTTCGCGGTGTCCGACAGGATCTTCTGCACGTCGGGCGGCAGCCGGCTCCAGCTGGCACCGGCCACGACATAGGTCGGCGAGTAGACGTGGCCGGTCAGCGACAGATACTTTTGCACCTCTTCGAAACGTCCCGACACAATCTGCGCCAGCGGGTTTTCCTGCCCGTCCATGGCGCCGGTCTGCAACGCAACGAACACTTCCGAGAAGGCGAGCGGCGTCGGATTGGCGCCATAGGCCTTGAACATCTTCACGCGCCAGACGCCTTTCGGCGTACGCAACTTGATGCCTTGCAGGTCCTCCGGTTTCACGATCGGACGCTTGTTGTTGGTGATTTGACGGAAGCCGTTCTCCCACACGGCGATGACGTGGTAGCCGACTTTCTCGGCCTGCGGCACCATGATCGGGAACACGATCTCGTCACGGATGCGCGCCATATGTGCGCGATCCCGTACCAGATAGGGCATTTCGAATAAGCCGAAGCTCGGCACATAAGACGACATCACCGTCGACGGCTGCACCAGGTCGATGGTTCCCAGCTTCAGCTTCTTCATCATTTCGGAATCGCTACCGAGTTGGCTCGATCCGTAGACCGCGACCTTGGCCTTGTTGCCGAGCTTGGCATTGGCCCGGGTGGCGAATTCCTGTGCGGCCATCTCCAGCAGGGAGCCGGGTTCGCCGACATGGCCAAACTTGATCTCGGTCTGCGCGGCGGCGGATGCCACCGACAGAACGGTCGCGAAGAAGAATGTAGCTAAGACTTTTGCGAGTGACATGCGTATCCTCCCGAGGATTTTATGGTTTCCGCTGGCCTGCCGATTGGGCACTGTGCCGCGGTTGTTATTGTTTCGATTATCAATGCAAATTGAGGCGGCCAAGACAAGCGGACTATTGTCGCGGATACCGCGGCGCACCCAGGCCGGGCCCTCAGAACCGCAAATTGAGCCCCAACGTGAGCCAATGGGCGTTTTCTCCCGTGATGTTGTGGCCGTAAATCACATCGATATCGACTTTGTCCTGTGGCGTGAAACGCAATCCGATCTGGGCTCTCGGCTCCCGGATGGCTTTGGGCGCCGGCGCTTCGCCTTCGTCTACGGCCGGCAGTCGGCCGGCCTGGCCGTAGATTTCGCCGATCAGCGTCAACGGCTTGACGAAATTCCATTCGAAACCCGCACCCCAGGTCAGGTAGTGAATCTTGGCAACATTATCGTACAGCCATCCGCCATTCACATTGATGCGAAACTTTTCCTGCAACTGAATCGTCGCGGGCAAATTGATGAAGCCGCCGCTATTGGCGCCGGTCACCAGATCCCAGCTGCTGCCGCCGGAAACGCCGAGCCCAAAGGGATGATTTTCGACCGGAATGAGATTGGCTTTGGCCCGAAGCGTACCGCTGGTGCCCCAGGCGCCATCGGCGCGCGAGCGTTGCAGTTGCCCGCCAAGCTCGACCGGGATGCCAAGCTTGACGAC
Organism: Hyphomicrobiales bacterium; assembly: GCA_038206805.1. Taxonomy (GTDB): domain Bacteria; phylum Pseudomonadota; class Alphaproteobacteria; order Rhizobiales; family Xanthobacteraceae; genus Pseudolabrys. Next base: position 38,386 of record JBBRAL010000034.1, read on the forward strand.
ACAGGCGGGCGAGGTGACCGCGGTGAAGTCGTGATTGCTGGCGGCCGATGCCCAGGATTCGACCTTGCACTCGCCCGGCTTGCCGATCTCGGCGTCGTCAACGGCGAACGCGCCACCCGCGGCGAGAACGTCAGCCGGCAACAGCAGGTTACCGAGGGCGATTAGCAATAGCGCCAACGCCCGCCCAACCCAATCGATACGCATGGTGATCGTGTTGCCCCGTGTCCCGCCAAGCCCGGATAAATCGTATCGGGTAATCACATCATTGTGGACCGGCCTCTGCAAGTTAGAACGAACGAATATGAGCGTGGCCCGAAACCGATATTGAGAAAAGTGACCCGCCCGGACGGGGACTTCCGGGCGGGTCTTTCGGATCGGCACGGGTGGACGGGGGGCGTCGGCGCCGATCGGAGCGAGGTTCCTGTGATCAATAGGGCGCCACGTCGCAAACCTTGATGGTGCGGACATTGCCCCAGCGATCGAGGCGATCGACATAGCGGCAATCGCGGTAGCCGCGGTCGACCACATAGCCGGGGCCGGCATAAGTGTTGGCGGCGGCGATGCCAACCAGCGCGCCGGCGGCAAAGCCGATGCCGAGGGCGGTGCCGAGGCGGGGGCGGGCCTGCGCTTCGCCGCTGGTGGCGGCAATGCTGGTGGCCAGCGTGAGCGCCGCGAGGACGGCGGCGATGGTCTTTGACTTGGTATTGGACTTGGTCATGGGATTGCTCCATCCGGTTGAAACTGGGACGGCCTTGTCTGGCCGCGTACCGTTCAGTCGCGGGGGGAGGGAAAAAGGTTCAAGGATAGATTCTGGCGCTAGGTCCCCAGGAATTGCGCCAGCCATTCGGGCCGGAAATTGAGCCCGGCAAAGCCCGCGACGATGAAGCCGATGCCCAGCACACCCGAGCCCCAGGCGACATAAAGCAGCCAGAAACTGTCGACCAGAGCCGCCACGGCGGACAAGGCAATGGCGATCGACATGAAGGCATCCGACATGTCGAACTGGTCGTCGCGGAAATTGAGCCGGTCGTATTCCTTCTCCAGGCGCTCTGCCTTGGCGCGGGTTTCTTTCGAGCGTCCTTCATATTTTTTGATGTCCGCCTCGTACTCCGCTGCCTGCTTGGCGGCCAGCGCGCGGTCGAAATTGCCGGCGGTTTCCAAGAGGCGAAGTTGTGCCAGCCCGTTCTCGTCGACATGCAACTTGACGCGCGCGGCCTGATATTCCGCCCAGGCATCCACCGATTCCACCTTGGCCTTCTGCATGGCCTGATTGATGTTGTCGTCCTTGATCTTCGACACCGCCATGAACACCGACAGGATCACCACGGTGACGGCGACGAGATTGCTGAGCCTCTTGTCCGAACTTTCGGTCTTGACGTCGGCGTCCATCTTGCTCCCCCGGTCTACAATTGGCCTAGTGTAGCGGAAAACTGCGACATTTTCTGCTGCTCCGGCCGCCCGCTTCGGCTATCTTGCGGCAACGGTGGCACGGAGAATAAAATTGCACATTCGAAGAATCTACCAAATCGCCGCTGCTGCGGCGCTAATCGGCGCGCTGACGTGGCCGCTGGCGCAAGTCCCAAAAGCATTTGCGCAACCGCTCGACCAGGTCCGCTTCGGCACCAATTGGGTGGCGGAAGCCGAGCACGGCGGCTTCTACCAGGCGCTGGCCGACGGCACCTATGCCAAATACGGCCTCGACGTCACCATCGTGCCGGGCGGGCCGAACGTGAACAACCGCATCCTGCTGCCGGTCGGCAAGCTCGACTTCTTCATGAGCGCCAATACGCTGCAGGCCTTCGATGCCGTCGAACACAATATCCCGACCGTGGTGGTGGCGGCGAGCTTCCAGAAGGACCCGCAGGTGCTGATCGCGCATGCGGGCGTCACAAAATTCGAGGAATTGAAAAAACTCACTTTGTTCGTCTCCAAGGAAGGCATGGCCAGCTATTTCCAGTGGCTCAAGGCCGACTTCGGTTTCGACGAGTCGAAAGTGAAGCCTTACACCTTCAACGCGCAGCCGTTCCTGGCCGACAAGAATTCGGCCATGCAGGGCTATGTCACCTCCGAGCCCTATGCGGTCGAAACGCAAGGGCACTTCAAGCCGAAAGTGTTCCTGCTGGCTGACGAAGGTTTCGACGCCTATTCGACACTGATCGAGACGCGGCGCGATCTGGTGGCCAAGCGCCCCGACCTGGTGCAGCGCTTCGTCGATGCCTCGGCCATCGGCTGGTACCACTATCTCTATGGCGACAGCCGGCCCGCAAACACGCTGATCAAGAAACAAAATCCGGAGATGACCGACGCGCTGCTCAGCTACTCGATCGCCAAGATGAAGGATTACGGCATTGTCGATTCCGGCGACTCGCTCAAGCTCGGCATCGGCGCCATGACCGACGCACGCATGAAAAGCTTCTTCGACAAGATGGCGCGTACCGGGGTGGTCAAGGCCGGCATCGATTACAAGCGCGCCTACACGTTGCAATTCGTCAACAAGGGCGTCGGGGTCGAGCTGCGGCCGAAATGAGTGCGTCGGGCAAGACCATCGTTTCGCTGCGCAACGTCGGAAAGACGTTCGAGAGCGGCACGGTCGCACTCGAACGTTTCAACCTCGCTGTCGCGGACGGCGAATTTGTCTCGTTGTTGGGGCCATCCGGCTGCGGCAAGTCGACGGCGCTGCGTATCGTCGCCGGCCTGAGCGCGGCAACCGCGGGCGCGGTCGAGTGGCCGGGCAAAGGCGGCTCAGGTCCGGGCCATATCGGCTTTGTGTTCCAGGAGCCGACCTTGATGCCGTGGGCGGATGTCGCCACCAATGTACGGCTGCCGCTCAAGCTCGCGGCGGCCGACGAAGCGCGTTCGCGAGCCGCGGTGACACAGGCGCTGGAACGCGTCGGGCTGGCCGAATTCGCGCAAAGCTACCCGCGCGAATTATCCGGCGGCATGAAGATGCGCGCCTCGATCGCCCGTGCGCTGGTTACCGAGCCGGAATTGCTGCTGATGGACGAGCCGTTCGCCGCGCTCGACGAAATCACCCGCTTCAAGCTCAATAACGATCTGCTGGTGCTGTGGCGCGAGTTGCGCGGCACCGTAATCTTTGTGACGCATTCGGTGTTCGAGTCGGTTTACCTCTCGCAGCGCATCGTGGTGATGGCGCCGCGCCCCGGACGCGTGTTTGCCGAAATCGCGATTGATGCGCCCTATCCGCGCGACGAGCGCTTCCGCACATCGGCCGATTATGCCGGTTATTGCCGGGTTGTGTCTGAAGCGCTGGAAAAGGCGATGGCGGGAGGCGCGCCATGAATGGCCGCACTTTGCGCCTCGTCCTGCCCTTCCTGGTGCTGGCGCTTGGCCTGCTGATCTGGGATATGGCAGTGCGCGCGCTCGACATTCCGCCCTATGTGCTGCCTGGGCCCGGCCTAGTGTTCACGACGTTGATCTCCGACCGCGACCTGCTGTGGCAGTCGCTGCTGGTGACGCTCATCATTACTTTCAAGGGTTTTCTGCTGGCCGCGTTGGGCGGCATCGCACTGGCAATCGCCTTCAACCAATGGCGGCTGGTCGAATACTCGCTGTATCCCTATGCGGTCATTCTGCAAGTGACGCCAATCGTGGCGGTCGCGCCGCTGCTGCTGATCTATCTACCGCAACCTTTGGCGGTGCTCGCCTGCGCCTGGATCGTGGCGTTCTTTCCGGTGCTGGCCAACACCACGCTCGGCTTGAACTCGGTCGATCACAATCTGATCGCGCTGTTCGATCTGTACAAGGCTTCGCGCTGGCAGGTGCTGTGGAACCTGAAATTGCCGTCGGCGCTGCCGCAGATGCTGGCAGGGCTGCGTATCGCCGGCGGCTTGTCGTTGATCGGCGCGGTGGTGGCCGAGATCGCGGCGGGCTCTGCCGGCGCCGGCTCGGGCCTGGCCTATCGCATCGCCGAATCCGGCTACCGGCTAAATATTCCGCGCATGTTCGCGGCGCTCTTGCTTTTGTCGGCCGCCGGGGTCGCGATCTTCTTCGCACTGTCGGCGCTCTCGCATCTGGCCTTGCGACGCTGGCACGAAAGCGCGCTCAAGCGCGAACTTTAGCGCTGGTCCGGCATGACTTCACTCCGCCGCTTGCGCTTCCGATAAATTGTCGAGCGAGGAGACGATGTGCTCGGCCAGCGCGCCGGCCAGCGTCGAGCCCTCGTGTGGATTGCGCACCAGTCCGATGCGGCAACTCGGCAGTTCGGGAAAACCATCCGCCGCCGCCAATACGCGCATGCCGGTGCGCAAGCCGGACTCCGGCAATACCGACACCGCCAATCCCGCGAGCACGGCGGCGGCGACCGCACCGGCGTTCGAGCTCGAATAGAGCACGCGAAACGGCCGGCCGATTGATTCCAGCCGCTCGATTGCGACGCGCCGCCAGCTGCATGTCGGTCTTCCCAAGGCCAGCGGCATGCGCTCCTCGAGATGGGTCGAATGCCGGCTCGAGGTCACCCACAGCAGCCGCTCGCGCCGGAACGTTTCCGAGGCGCGCTTGCTTTCGCAATTGGTGACGATGGCGAGATCGATCTCGTTGGCGTCGATGCGCTCGAGCAGATCCACCGACGGTTCGCAGATCACGGTCAGTTCGACGCCCGGATAAGCGCGCGAGAACCGCGCCATGATTTCCGGCAGATAGCGGTCGGCATAGTCATCCGGTACGCCGAGCCGCACGCGCCCGGACAGTTCGGCGTCGGAGAACGCCGTGATGGTCTCGACGTTGAGCTTGACGATGCGGCGCGCGTAGTCGAGCAGGCGCGTTCCATCCTCGGTGAGCTTGGAGGCTCGCCCGTCGCGCGCGAAGATCGGCCGATCGAGGCGCTCCTCCAGCCGCTTCATCTGCATCGACACCGCCGACTGGGTTTTGTTCACGACCTCGGCGGCCTTGGTGAAGCTGCCGGTCTCGGCGATGGCGATGAAGGTGCGTAACTGATCGACGTCGAGCAGCGCGGTCATGGGCCTGTAACCTCGAAATGCCGGTGTTTTCACGCACCGGGGTCATATCACTATTTCCGATAGGTCAGATTAAAAACATTCGTTTCACTAATCAATCCCCTTGGCGCTATATCCCCGCCACCAGAGGAATCGGGTGGGGGTTTCGGGTGGTTCCGGTGCGGGCTTAGGCCGACTTTGGCGGCTCAGACCGAGAACAGAATGGAGACTGACATGAGCGCAAATATCCCTGTTTTGCCTATCGCCGGCGGCACTTTGGTGCGCGCCTTTGCCTCCTTGCTGGCGATTGTGACGCGTTGGCTCAAGGAACTGGCGCGGGCGCGCCGCCACCGCCGCCAGGCCAACCAATTGGCCGGGCTCGACCGCCGCATGCTGGCCGATATCGGCATCACCAGCGCCGATGTGCGCGACGCCTTTTCCGAGCCGCTGTGGGTCGACCCGACCGCCCTGTTGCGCGAGCGCGCGATCGAACGCCGCATGAATCGCGGCCCTTTGCGCCCGTCGCGGGAGACACCGGTGGAAAGTGGCTTCCACCGCCCGGCCACCAATCGGCCGGCGCGCCAGGCAATGTAGCGCCAAGACGATAGACAAACGGCCGACCCCTCTCATCGGCCGCTCGATCCGAGGCCCGCGAACATCCCCTCTCGCGGCCGGATCACAGCGCCCGCCGGCCCCTCCGGCGGGCGCAAATTATTCCAAGCGAAAGACGTTCAAGGCTCAGCGCGGTGCGCGAGTTCGGGATGCACCAGCGCGCGGCGGTCCTTGACTACGCCGATGAGTGCGCCCATGCGGGAAATGGTCGCGATGACTTTGCCATCGAGCGCGCGGTCGCAATTCATGTGCGTCGCCGCAATAAAAAATTCCGCCTTGCTCCACTCGTTAGTCCATCGCAATCGGCTGTTGGATTCATTTTCGAACTGCAGCCGTGCGGCGCAGATTGCCACCGTATATACATGCGTGCGGTCGCCACCACGGTCGAGCTCGGCGACAAAGGCTTCCAGATCGTCCACCGCCTCCGGCATGATGCTGACCCAGTAGTCGGTAACATAGAGGCTGGCGGCGCCTTCCAGTCCGCCGACCAGCGGATTGTAGAAAAGATATTGATAGGGATGCAGCCGCACCAGCGCGCTCGCATTCCAAATTAACGCCGCGGCGATCGCGGCTGTGGCCGAGCCTGCGAGCCAGCGATGGCGGCGCCCGCATTGCATCAGCAGCCAGTCGAAGCCGATCCCGGCCAGAACCGCGAAGGCCGGCACGACGAACAAAAAATGCCGTAGGCCGGTAAAAGCGGGGCCGCGGTCGATGACCTCGCAGATCACCGGGAAGCTGGCGATAAAGGCGATAAGTGCGGTTTCCGATCGTGCCGACCAGTGCTGCGCGGTCCGGCCCGGCCAAAGCACGAATATGAGCGCAATCGCTGCGCCCGCCAGCATCAGCAGCGGCAGCTTGATGAGCAGATAGACCGGCACGTACCAGCGCGGTACGTCGCCCATGTCGTAGACTTGGCCGTCGAGCAAAGTTTTGATGTGAAAATGGAAGCCGGCAAAATCGATCAATCCGCGCACCGGGTTGAGCGGCGCCAGCGCCGACCAGGGCCATGCCGCCAGCATGATCGCATAGCCGATCAGGAATGCGGGGCTGAGCGCGATCACCGATTGCGCAAAAAAACTCAAACGGTCGCGCATCGGCCCGGCTTTGAGTTGCTGCATGCGCATCACCATGGCGAGGCCGGCATAGCCGATCAGCAACAGCCCGAGCACGCGGATGCCGAGCGCCGCGCCCATCAGCAGTCCGAAGCCGATGACGTCACCCCGCCGCGGCCGCGGCAGACCGCGCACCGCGCGGCAGAGAAAATAAGTAGCCCCCATCATGGCGGCGCCAAATGGGATATCCTTGGTGTGGTTGAAGATCGAGCCGTACCACGGCCCGCAGGCGGCGAGCGCAAAAGCGGCAATGGCGCCGGCGCGCGGGCCCGCCACCAGCCGCGCGGTGGCGTAAGCGGCGGCGATACCGGCGATGCCGATCATCGCGCAGAGCAAATGCCGAATGGTGTATGTATCCACGAAGGGCAACATGCGCTCGGCAAGCACCGCCAGCACGTCAAACAAGCCGCCATAGAGATAGAGATTGACGAAATGGAACAGCGCCTGGTCGGTAAAGCCGCTGGTGTAATAGGCGACGATCAGCTCGCCGTAGCGTTGCTGCGCTTCTTCGTCGTTGGAGATGGCGTAGGCGCCGTATGTGGCGAAAGCCAATACGACCAGCACGGCCAACAGAGCGGCCACGCTCAAATCATAGCGGTCGCTCGCGGCAACGCGCGCCCACAGCCGCGCAATGTAGGCACGCGGGCGCGACCGCGTAGCGCGGCGCGGTGGCAGTCTGGAACCCGGCGGCAGACAGACCTCCCCCTCGATGGCGGCGCAGTTTGGCTGGCGAATTCGGTTCTGTCATGCTGCACCTGCACAATCGGCCGCCGGTGCGGTAACATGTCGCCGGGCATTGTCCCGCGCAGTGCAGCATGAGTAAGCGAATGCGATTTCACTCACCATTATGGGGCGTGTTCGGGCTTATCTTATGCGTGATAGCCGGCGAGGCTTTGGCGCAAACCGGCTTCGACCGGCGCGGCAGCGATTACACCAGCTTTCCGATCCGGACCGGCGATCCGGCGTTTTGCGCCGCGCGCTGCGAGCGCGACGGCCGTTGCCGGGCCTGGAGCTTTTCTTATCCGCGCACCGAAAACGCGCTCGCGGTATGTTGGCTAAAGAACCGAGTGCCGCCGCGCGTCGAGGATAAATGTTGCGTCTCGGGCGTGCGCGGCGCCGGCGTCGTCGAGCCGCGCATTGGCGAGACTGAATTTTCCATCGACCGCTGGGGCGGCGACTATCGATTCTTCGATACAGCGGCCGATGCGGCGGGTGCCGCATGCAAAGCCGCCTGCGAAGGCGAACAACGCTGCCGCGCCTGGAGCTATGTAAGGCCGGGTTACATCGCGCCGTCGGCGCGCTGCTATCTCAAAGACAAAATCCCGCGGCCGCGGCCGCGGCCGTGCTGCAATTCCGGTGTGGTGAGATAGCCAGCTGTGAAAGCATGCGCGGCATGTTTACGCCGTGCCGCCGACCGTAATTCGATCCATGCGCAGGCTCGGCTGCCCGACGCCGACAGGCACGCCCTGGCCGTTCTTGCCGCAAGTGCCGATGCCGGGATCGAGCGCGAAGTCGTTGCCGATCATCGAGATGCGGTGCAGGTCGGTCGGCCCGTTGCCGATCAGCATCGCGCCCTTGACCGGCGCGGTGACCTTGCCGTTCTCGATCTTGTAGGCCTCGGTGCACTGGAACACGTACTTGCCCGACGTGATGTCGACCTGGCCGCCGCCGAAGTTCACGGCGTAAAGCCCGTTCTTCACCGAGGCGATGATCTCGGCTGGTTCCTTGTCGCCGGCCAGCATCGCGGTATTGGTCATGCGCGGCATCGGCACATGGGCGTGGCTTTCGCGGCGTCCGTTGCCGGTCGGCTTCATGCCCATGAGACGGGCGTTCTGGCGGTCCTGCATGTAGCCGACGAGGATGCCGTCCTCGATCAGAACGGTACGATTGGTCGGCGTTCCTTCGTCATCGATGGACAGCGAGCCGCGGCGCGACTGCATGGTGCCGTCGTCGATGACGGTCACGCCTTTGGCGGCAACCTGTTGACCCATCAGGCCGGCGAAGGCGGAGGTTTTCTTGCGGTTGAAGTCGCCTTCGAGACCATGACCTACAGCTTCATGCAACATGACGCCGGGCCAGCCGGCCCCTAACACAACATCCATTTCGCCAGCCGGCGCGGCAACTGCGGTGAGATTGACCATCGCCTGGCGCACGGCCTCATCCACCGCATGCTGCCACATCGATGGCTCGATGAAGCGCTGGTAGCCCTCGCGGCCGCCGACGCCGTGGCTGCCGGATTCCTGCCGGTCGCCATCACCGGCAACAACCGACACATTCAGCCGCACCAGCGGACGAATGTCGCGGTAAGTCTCGCCATCGGCGCGCAGGATTTCCACCACCTGCCAGGTCGCGGCAATGCTGGCGGTCACCTGCCGCACCCGCGGATCTTTGGCGCGGGCATAGGCGTCGATGGTTTCGAGCAGTTTCACTTTTTCTTCGAAGCTCGGCTGGCCAAGCGGATTCTCGTCGCCGTAAAGCTTGCGGTTGGTCCGGCTCGGCGCTTCGGCATAGCTGCCGCTGTAGCCGCCCTTGACCGCGCGCACCGCCTCAGAGGCGCGCGCCAGCGCGCCTTCCGACAGGTCGGAGGCGTGGGCATAGCCAACCGCTTCGTCCTTGACGGCGCGCAGACCGAAACCCTGTGAGGTGTCATAGGTCGCCTGTTTCAGGCGGCCGTTGTCGAAGGCGAGCGCTTCGGTCTGCTTGTATTCGAGGAACAATTCGCCATCGTCAGCGCCTTCCAGGCCGCGCGCGATCAACTGGCGCACTTTGCCTTTGTCGAGCCCGGCGCGGTCGATTAATGAGGAAATGGCAGGGTCCATGGGCTCAGCGTCTCCGGTGGCGGTGTCCCCAACAAATAGGGACTCTGTGGCGATTTGGCGAGGGGCGTTCTCCGCGTACTATTGAGGCCTGAGTCGCTATTGGAGTGCGATGGACCAGACACCGCCCGACGCCGACAAGCCCTCCGTCGCGGAGGATGAGCGCGACCGCCGCGCCACCAATATATTCCTGGCAGTAGCGGGCATCCTGGTCGTTGTCGGCGGAATCTGGCTGGCCAACGCCATGGTCGATTCACGCAAGGCGCAGTTATGCTTCGAATCCGGCCGGCGCAATTGCAATCCGAT
>JBBRAL010000035.1:0-46897 GCA_038206805.1 Hyphomicrobiales bacterium
CTGGGCACGAGCGAAAACGATGAAGGCGTGGTAATTATCGTCATGGCGTTGCTCTCCTTTGCGGATTCGACACCCCGAGCCTAACGGCTCAAGGTGGGCAACGCCTGCCTCCCTATTTCAACATCGACCGGGGCAATCTCAACTACAGACAAAAACCGTGTAGCCATGTTGTTGAGCCGTATCGCGGAGACGCCTAAGCAGAGATGTTTTACCTACTCGTCTGGGCGACAAAATGAGCACATGATCGCTGGAGATTTTTCGCCAAATACGAGCTTGTTCGGCTTCTCGCCCGAAAAAGTCGTCCCCTTCAACCGGGTTCCCTATTACATTTCTCATTCCCAACAACCTTTGTTGTAAAACAAAAATGTTTTACACCATTAGCGGTTCTTATAAATATGTCAATGCAGTGGTAGAGAACTCTAAAATAAAGCGGAACGTTTAGTGAACATACGTTTCTACGCCAAAGTATGCGGGAATCATGCATGGTTCAAAGTCTGAAAAGGATCATGTGTGTGTCGGCACCCACGGGTTAGCGTAATAAGGCAATAATCGGCATAGGGGCGCGGAGGTTAGTCCTCCGCCTCCCCTGCCACACCACCCGGCATGCGGATCCGCACCGGGCGGTTTGATGGGTTGAGGTTAGCTGGCAAGCGTTGGGACTCCCAGCTGGTTGAAGAGAGTGTTCGGCAACGCCCTGTTGAGCGCCATCGACGAGTTGTGCCACCAGCGGCGGCTGTTGCCGGCAACTTTCCTGGCCGCGTCCGCGGATACTCCGCGAGCGATCAGCTCGCGGTAGATGAACCGACCTCGCTTCCAGTGCTTGAGTTGCACGGCCCGCAACCGATGGCGGACCCAACCGTCGATGTCGGCAAGCGTTCCCGGTGCCTCCGTGAGCCGGAAGTAAGCCTTCCAACCCGAGAGGTAGGTTCCGAGCGGCTTGCACATCTGCGCGAGGCTACGTCCGGCACTGCGCCGGGTGAGTTCGCGCACACGCTCCTTCAGGCGTTCGGTGGCCTCGGGTGCTACGCGCCGCCGCACCACTCGTCCCTTGGCTAGCCAAAATGAGAAGCCGAGGAACTTGGCCTTGGTCGCGCGTGTCACCTTACTCTTGTTCTCGTTGATGCGAAGCTTCAGCTTGCCAAAGAGCTTGCGCAGCGACGCCATCACCCGCTCGCCCGCCCGCTGCGACCGCACATAGACGTTGAGGTCGTCGGCGTAGCGCACAAATGCGTGTCCGCGTCGTTCAAGTTCCTTGTCCACCTCGTCCAGAAGAACATTGGCCATCAGCGGCGAGAGCGGGCCGCCTTGCGGCGTCCCCTCCTGCCGCTCGATCACCACCCCGTTCGCGAGCACGCCCGCGTTGAGGTAGCGGCGGATCAGCCGTAGCACCCGACGGTCCATAATCCATTTGACCAACCGCCCCATCAGGATGTCGTGGTTGACCCGGTCGAAGAACTTTTCCAGGTCTATATCCACCACAACGCTGCGGCCCTCCTGCACGTAGGCCTGCGCGCGACGTACCGCGTCGTGCGCTCGCCGTCCGGGCCGGAAGCCATAGCTTGCATCCGAGAAGGTTGGATCAAACAGCGGTTGCAGGACCTGCAACAAGGCCTGCTGGATGAACCGGTCGAGCACCGTCGGGATGCCGAGCTCGCGCTCGCCCCCGCCGGCCTTCGGATTCGCCACCCGTCGCACCGGCTGCGGCTGGTAACTCCCCACGAGAAGTTCCTCGCGCAGGCGCGGCCAGTGCACACGCAGGTGCTCGGGCAGTTCTTCCACCGTCATCCCATCGATGCCGGGCTTACCCGCATTCTGTCGAACACGCTTCAGCGCGGCCCGGAGGTTCTGGCGTTCGCACGCCCTCTCCATCAGGTCGCCGGTTCCTGGGCGCTCGTTCCCACTTCCAACCGTTGGCGCTTCCACACGCAAGCGCGACCCTTGCGGCTTCACCGCGCCGGCCGTTTGTGCGCTCGGACTTGGCTCCGATTTCTGTGGCATGGCGTCCACGGGGTGCATGGGCGTCTCGCCCTCCCCATCATTCGGCCCTTCGCCGCTGCTACGGCTAATACGGCCTCTGCTGACTTCTCGCTCCGCCGGTCTTCTCGACCATCGTCACCCTTTCAGGCGTAAGGCGAGATCTCCCCAGGTAAGAACATCGGCCTTCGCTGCACGACCGCCGGATCTACGTCGCCTTGCTTTGGTCACGAGAGCTTCGCGGCTTCATGCCCGCTTGCCCTGCTCGGCTCCGCCACTTATCCGGTTCCTGTTCGTCGGCCCGCAGTTTCGCTCCCCGCTTCCTTCACGCCGGCCTCACGGAACGACGCTCTGCGGCTCGCTTCGATCGCTGTGACCAGCTCGCGGGAGGACTCCCACCTCCAAGTCGATGCCCATGCTAGGCGCACACAAAAAAGCCCCGAGGCATCGCCCCGGGGCTTTTTCGTTCGTAACCTTGAGCTGCGTCTGGATTCCGGGTTCGCGGGCTCACGCCCGCGCCCCGGAATGACAGCGGGTCTTACTCCGCCGCCTGCTGCGTGCGCCCGAGCGTCGCCCGTGCCACGTCGCGGAATTCGGCGTGGCTGAGCATCTTCTTGTTGTTGAGCGAATGGGCGCAGGTCTGCGGCGGCTACTTAGACCCCGCATGCGATTGGTGCTAGCTATCCGCTTGCTAGGTGACGAGCGGACCCCGCCTTATAGCTATTTAAGCTATTGAAATGATTGGAGCGGGCGAAGGGATTCGAACCCTCGACCCCGACCTTGGCAAGGTCGTGCTCTACCCCTGAGCTACACCCGCATCCGTTAGACAGTTGGCCGATAACGCGATACCGGCCGCCAAGCCCGTTCCTATAGCCAATAGGGTGGGCTCTTTGCAACTATGGCAAATCCGCGATGATTAACGCCAATGATGGGAGCACGCCTGGGTATATGGCCCATAGCCCCGACCAGCTGTTTGCCGCGCTCGACGCGCTGGGCATCGCGCACAAAACCGTAAAACACCCGCCGGTGTTCACGGTCGAGCAGGCGGCGCGCCTGCGTGGCGAACTGGCCGGCGGCCATACCAAGAACCTGTTCCTGCGCGACAAGAAACATGCGCTTTACCTGGTGGTGGCGCTGGAAGACGCTGAAATCGACCTGAAGGGCCTGCACCGGCTGCTGGGCGCCAGCGGGCGGTTTTCGTTCGGCTCGTCCGATCTGCTGCGCGAAGTGTGGGGCGTGGAACCCGGTTCGGTGACGCCGTTCGGCGCCATCAACGACACCGAGGGCCGCGTTACCGTGGTGCTCGATAGCCCGATGATGGAGTTCGCGACGCTCAATTATCACCCGCTCGACAATACAATGACCACCTCGATCGCGCGCGACGGCCTGCTGAAGTTCCTCGAATCCACCGGCCATCGGCCCCGGATCGAGCGGGTCTCCGGGCGGGCGGCCGGCGCCCCCTGATACGATTGCATTCGCCCGGCAGATGACCCATTTAAGCCGGAACGGAACCGGGAACGGACCAAGAGGCGCAGAATATGCTGGGATTTGGTGGGGCTACGCCGGCGGCGGCCGAGAGCGCGGTCAAGGACACGACCACGCAAGGCTTCGTCAAGGACGTGATCGAGGATTCCAAGAACCAGCCGGTGCTGGTGGATTTCTGGGCGCCGTGGTGTGGGCCCTGCAAGCAGCTCACGCCGATCCTGGAAAAGGCGGTGAAGGCGGCCAAGGGCAAAGTCAAGCTGGTCAAGATGAATATCGACGAGCATCCGGCGATCCCCGGCCAGATGGGCATCCAGTCGATCCCGGCGGTGATCGCCTTCGTCAACGGCCAGCCGGCCGACGGCTTCATGGGCGCGCTGCCGGAAGCCCAAGTGGTGGCGTTTCTGGAACGGCTGACCAAGGGCAAGATCGGCGCCGAGGACCAGGATCTGCTGAAATCGGCCGACGAGGCGCTCGCCACCGGCGCTCCGGCCGACGCCGCCGACCTCTACGCAAAAATATTGTCGCAGGACTCAGGCAACGTCGCGGCGCTGGCGGGTCTCGCGCGCTGCTACGTGGCGACCGGCAATACCGAGCAGGCCAAGAAGACGCTGGCGCTGGTGCCGGAGGCCAAACGCAACGAGGCGCCGGTTGCAGCGGCGCGCGCCGCCCTCGAACTCGCCGAGCAGGCCAAGGCGGTCGGGCCGATCGACCAGTTGCAGCAGAAGGTCGCCGCCGATCCGCTCGATCACCAGGCGCGCTTCGATCTCGCCACCGCGCTCAGCGCCGCCGGCAAGCGCGCCGAGGCGGTCGATCACCTGCTCGCGATCGTCAAGCGCGACCGCAAATGGAACGAGGACGGCGCGCGCAAGCAGCTGGTGCAGTTGTTCGAGGCCTGGGGTCCGGCCGACCCCGCCACCGCCGACGGCCGCAAAAAGCTGTCGTCGATTTTGTTTTCGTGAGAGTTACTCCGCTCGTCCCCGCGAAAGCGGGGACCCAGACTGGATTCCCGCTTTCGCGGGAATGAGCGGTGGATAATTCGGCACATTAATATTGCTCCTCAGCAAGAGGGCCAACACATGCCGATGAACGCAGAATACCGCCGACCGATCGATCTGCCGGGGATCATTCCGCTGTTCCCGCTGCCGGGCGCGCTGTTGCTGCCGCGCGGCCAGATGCCGCTGACTATTTTCGAGCCACGCTATCTCGCCATGGTCGACGACGCCTTGCGCGATGGCCACCGGCTGATCGGCATGATCCAGCCCGACCCGGCGCATTCCGGCCCCGCCAACAAGCCGGCGCTGTACAAGACCGGCTGCGTCGGCCGCATTACGCAATTGGCCGAGAGCGGCGACGGCCGCTATCTGCTCGAACTCACCGGCGTGGCGCGCTTTTGTATCGAGGAGGAATTGTCGGCGAATACCGCCTACCGGCAATGCCGCGTAACCTATGCGCCGTTCGTTGACGACTTTGTCGCGCGCAAGGGCGAAGACCAGGTTGACCGCAAGATGCTGCTGCGCGCGCTGGCCGATTTCATGAAGGCCAACGAATTGAAGGCCGACTGGGAGGACATCGACAAGGCGCCGAACGAGGCGCTGGTCAACGCGCTGTCGATGATGTCGCCCTATGGCCCGGCCGAAAAGCAGGCGCTGCTGGAAGCGCCCGACCTGAAAACCCGCGCCGAAATCCTGGTGGCAATCACCGAAATTGAACTGGCCAAGCGCAATACCGAGGACGAACCGCAGTTGCAGTAGCTTTTTCCTGTCGTCCCCGCGAAGGCGGGGATCCATATGCCTCAGTCTATCGATAGTGCACGGAGTATGGGTCCCGGGTCTCGCTTGCGCTCGCCCGGGACGACAGAGGAAGGAGCCGTGCTATAATTGCGCCATACTCGCCGGGAGCCCCACCATGCCCACTACCCCCACCACCGAAAGTCCGGCCGGCAGCGTCGATCCGAAGCTGCTGGAAATCCTGGTCTGCCCACTGACCAAGGGGCCGCTGGAATACGACTCGGCCAAGCAGGAACTGGTCTCGCGCAAGGCCAAGCTAGCCTACCCGATCCGCGACGGCATTCCGATCATGCTGGAGGAAGAGGCGAGACGGTTGGAGTAGAATCGGCGAACCGCTCTCGGTCGTCATGCCCGGCCATGTGCCGGGCATCCACGTCTTAAGTTAAGGCGCGCAATCACAAAGGCGTGGATGGCCGGGACAAGCCCGGCCATGACGGCTAACAATAGCGCCGCGCAAAGGGAGAAAAACCGCAATGATCAAAATCTGGGGCCGCAACACCTCGTCCAATGTGCAGAAGGCGATGTGGGCGGTCGGCGAACTCGGACTGGAGCATACGCGCATCGACGTCGGCGGCGCCTTTGGCAAAAACAAGGAGCCGGCCTATCTGGCGATGAACCCGAACGGTTTGGTGCCGACGCTGGAAGAAGAAGACGGTTTCACGCTGTGGGAGAGCAATTCGATCGTGCGCTATCTCGCCGGCAAGAACGACAAGAGCGGCACGCTGGAGCCGAAGGACGCACACAGCCAAGCGCTCGCCAGCCAGTGGATGGACTGGCAATTGTCGGTGCTTGGGCCCGCGATCACGCCGGCCTTCTGGGGTTTGATCCGCACGGCACCGGAGAAACGCGACGCGGCCGCCATCAAGGCCTCGCAGGACAAGACCACCGACGCCATGAAGATGCTCGACGCGCAATTGGCCAAGACCGCCTATGTCGCCGGCCCGGCATTCTCCTACGGCGACATTCCGGTCGGCGTCATGTGTTACCGCTACCGCCAACTGGTGCCCGGCCGGCCGGCCACGCCGAATTTGGATCGCTGGTACGACGCCATCTCCAAGCGCAAAGCGTTCCAGGATAATGTCGGGAGTATTCCGCTGAGCTGAACTTCTGATCCCTCCCCTGCAAGGGGAGGGTGGCGAGCGAAGCGAGCCGGGTGGGGTTTTGGCTACGCGGCTCCCCACCCGACCGCTCGCTACCGCTCGCGGCCACCCTCCCCGAAGACGGGGAGGGATAAGCGTTACAAAGCCTCGCCCCGCAGCAGCTTCGGCACATCGCCGGTGAAGCCCGCCGCCTCGCGGATGAACACGCGCTTGAGCGCCGGAATCCGCTCGACCAGCCCCAAGCCCACATCGCGCGCCAGCCGCAGCACGTCGGATGAGTTGGAGAACAAGCGGTTCAAGCCGTCGGTGGCGACGCCCATGGTCATGGTGTCGAAACGCCGCCAGCGCTGATAGCGCTGCAATACATCCGGCGCGCCGATATCGAGCCCAAGCCGCGCGGCGTCGGCAATCGCCTCGGCCAGCGCCGCCACGTCGCGCAGGCCCATGTTCAAGCCCTGCCCGGCAATCGGATGGATCACATGCGCGGAGTCGCCAACCAGCGCCAGCCGTTCGGCGACGAAGGCGCGCGCGGTGAACAAGCCGAGCGGAAAGGCGCGGCGGGCGCCGGTCACTTTCAGATCGCCGAGATGCAACCCGAAACGCTTTTCCAGTTCGGCATGAAATTCCTCGTCGCCGAGCGCGACCATGCGTTCGGCCTCGCGCGCGGTCTCGGTCCACACGATCGAGCAGCGGTTGCCCGTGAGCGGCAGGATCGCAAACGGCCCGGCGGGCAGGAAATGCTCCTCGGCGCGGCCATTATGCGCGCGCTCATGCGCCACCGTGGTGACAATCGCCGACTGATCGTAGTTCCATCCATGCGAGGCGATGTTGGCGGTCTCGCGAATTTTCGACTTGGCGCCGTCGGCGCCGACCAGCAGGCGCGCGGAAAGTTTTTCGCCATCGGCCAGCGCGACGTCGATGGCATTTGCCGCGTTGTCGAATCCGGCGACCGCGCCGGCGCGCAGATCAATTCCGAGTTCTTTCGCCTTCTTGACTAGCGCATCGATCAGATGCCGGTTCTCGATCATATGCGCGAACGGCTCGGACTCAACGAATTCGACGCCGCCGTTATAAGCACGGCGGCTATGCTCTACTTCGCCGCCGAACGTCAGAAATGTAGGCCGCACCGCGTCGTCGAGTTTTGAGTCGGTCACCACCATGTCGAGGATCGTCTGCGCGTAGGCAGCGACACCGTCCCAGACCTCGATTGCCTCGAACAGCCGACGGGCGGCGGCCGCTATTGCCGAGGCACGCGGATCCTTCGACTGCGCGGTGCCGAGCGCCGGATCGACCACCGTCACCGAGAAGGTCTCGCCCAGGCCCTGGCGCAGCGCGATGGCCAGCGCCAACCCGGCAAAGCCGGCCCCGCCGATCACCACGTCCGCTCGCTGGTTTTCGATTCGAGCCATTCTTACCTTTGTAGCGGGCGCCAGAACCGCCACCGATGCCTTCCGGCCGGCCCCGCCTGAAGCCGCTATCCTAGTCTATTCAGGCACTTATGACAGTGGCGGCAGCGGTTTGATATGGATCAAAACGTCCCGGGGCATAAGACCAAAGTATTATACAATTGGGGACCGTCAATAGACCGGGCGCACCCGGCCGCGGTCCCCGTCCAAGGACGGAGGGCTAGCCTCATGACGACAACCACTGACAACCAAGGC
This sequence comes from Hyphomicrobiales bacterium, assembly GCA_038206805.1. Taxonomy (GTDB): domain Bacteria; phylum Pseudomonadota; class Alphaproteobacteria; order Rhizobiales; family Xanthobacteraceae; genus Pseudolabrys. The sequence goes on from JBBRAL010000035.1 coordinate 8,008, forward strand.
AGCATGACGCAAACCGTGATCTGGATCGGCGCAATGCTGGTTATTGTGGTCGCGTTGGCTTACTTCGCGGTCTAGCGATCACGGCAGCCGTCCCGCCTTTGCGGCGTGGCGGGTGGCATTCGTAACGGGCGGCAGGCGATCTGCCGCCCGAAAAATTTTCACCCGAGCTATGCTGCGCCGGATTGAGCGTGCCTTGACTTCGCACCGGCGAGCGGCGTCATTGCTCGCGTCCGTAAAACGAAAGCGCAGCGTGTCATGTCTTCCGCCGTCGCCGATCTTATCAGCCTGCTCGATCTCGAAGAATTGGACATAAACCTGTTCCGCGGCCGCTCGCCGCAAGTCGGCTGGCAGCGCGTGTTCGGCGGCCAGGTGATCGGCCAGGCGCTGGTGGCCGCGGTGCGCACGGTCGAAGGCCGCCCGCCGCATTCCATGCACGCGTATTTTCTGCTGCCCGGCGATCCCAAGGTCCCGATCATCTACGACGTCGACCGCATGCGCGACGGCAAGAGCTTCACCACAAGGCGCGTCACCGCGCGCCAGCACGGTCATCCGATTTTCTCCATGCTGGTCTCGTTCCACGCCGACGAGCCGGGCTTCGAGCATCAGGCGAAAATGCCGGACGTGCCTGCGCCGGAAGATCTGCCGAACGAAGCGGATGTACGCGACAAGATCCTGCCGACCATGCCCGACCCAGTGCGGCGCTATTATGAGCGCGAGCGGCCGATCGAGCTGCGGCCGGTCGAGTTCGACCGCTATCTCGGCAAGAAATATCCCGACGGCCGGTTCCACATGTGGATTCGCACCACCGGCAAGCTGCCGGACGATCCGGCGCTGCATCAATGCGTGCTTGCCTATGCCTCCGACATGACGCTGCTCGACACCGCGCTGGTGCCGCACGGGCGCACGCTGTTCGAAAAGGAATTGATGGCGGCGAGCCTCGATCACGCGCTCTGGCTGCACCGGCCGTTCCGGGCCGACGAATGGCTGCTCTATGCGCAGGATTCGCCCAACCTATTCGGTTCGCGCGGGTTCTCCCGCGGACTTATATTCAAGCGTGACGGCACGCTGGTCGCCTCGGTGGCACAGGAAGGCCTGGTGCGTGTGCGGCGCAAGTAAACTTGGCACAGCGATCAAGAAGATGACCCCTACCCCAACCCTCCCCCTTTCAGGGGGAGGGAGACATCGCAGCAACGTCATCCTCCCCCTGAAAGGGGGAGGAGTGTGGAGGGGGTTGCTGCTTTTTCTCGCCATTGTCGCGTTGCTCGGCGCTCCCGCCCTGGCCGCCTCCGGCAAACAACCGGCGCCGGCGGGCGCATTCGTCGGTGCGCCAGCGCAATACACTCGCTTCTCGGCCGCCGAACTGGAACGCGGATTTCGCGCGCTCGCATTCGGTTCCGATCTGCGCATCGGCGCGGCGCCGCGCGGCGTGCGCCGTTTCGATCGTCCGATCCGCGTGGCTGTGATCGGCGGCGGCAGCGTCGATCGCAGCGATGCCATGCGGCGCGTGCTCGAAGAATATGGCCGCAAGGTTGCCAACCTGCATTTGACTATCGCGACCGGCTCACAGCCTGCCGATGTCGAAATACGGCTGATCGACGAGAAGAACTTCAAGTCGGCGTTGCAGACCGCATTCGGCGCCAACATAACCAAGACCTTCATTGCCCGCACCGATCCGCAATGCATGACCAGCGTGCAATCGCGCGCCGAAGGCGACATCGTGCACGCGGTCTCCTTCATCATCGTCGACAAGGGCGACGACGTGTTCCTCGACTGCGCCTATCACGAGCTGCTGCACGCCTTCGGCCTGTCGAACCACGACCAGCGCAATCCGTGGACCACGCTCAACCAGAAGCGGAAGGTCGGCTACCTGTCGGTCTATGACCGCGCGCTGCTCACCATGCTTTACGATCCGCGCATCCGGCCCGGCATGACGCCGCGCGAGGCGCGCGCCTCGCTGCCCCGCATCATCGCTACCTTGGGGGACGTTGAGGTCGCCGGCCCCCCTAAGCGCCGCAAGCCGCGATAAGTCAGCCTTATTGACCTAATATGCCCGCAAATGTGGCGGTTGCCTGGGGACGCGGCAATAATGCCGCTTAAGTTTTGACCCGTCTGTCGATAGGTTAGGCAAATGAGCCCGTGCCCGGCACCTGCCGGGGCGGGTTTTCATTGTCGCTGGCGCACAAATCCGAAAAGTCCGCTTCCCTAACTAGATCAAGGCTGGGACCCGGCATTCGGAATAGATCGTGCGCCAAGCAGAATTTTTGCCGGGAAGGGAAGCCATGAAGCTGGTCATTGCCGTCATCAAACCGTTCAAACTCGACGAGGTGCGCGAGGCCCTCACCCGCATCGGCGTTCACGGCATGACCGTGACCGAGGTCAAGGGCTATGGGCGGCAGAAGGGTCACATGGAAATTTATCGCGGCGCCGAATACGCCGTGAATTTTCTGCCCAAGCTACGCATCGAGGTCGCGATCGCCAGCGAGCAACTCGATCCGGTCGTGGACGCGATCGCTGCCGCCGCCAAGACCGGACAGATCGGTGACGGAAAAATCTTCGTGACACCGATCGAGCAAGCCATGCGCATCCGCACTGGCGAAACCGACGTCGACGCTCTTTAAAAAATAAAATTGGGGGAAATGAAATGACACCGGCGCAACTACGCCTGGCCGCGACCGTGGCGGCAGCAACACTCACAGCCTCGCCTGCATTCGCGCAAGCCACAAACAACATCGCCAAGATCGACGCTGCCGACACCGCCTGGATGTTGGGCGCCACCGGCCTGGTACTGATGATGACGATACCGGGGCTGGCATTGTTCTATGCCGGCATGGTGCGCAAGAAGAACGTGCTCGCCACCATGGCACAGACTATGGCCGCAACATTCCTGGTCTCGATCCTGTGGGCGCTGGTCGGCTACAGCCTCGCCTTCACCGGCGACGGCGCCTATATCGGCACGCTTGAGCGGATTTTTCTCAATGGCATGACGCTCGATGCGATTTCGCCGTTCGCCAAGACCATTCCCGAAAGCCTGTTCATGATCTACCAGATGACCTTCGCCGTCATCACGGTGGCGCTGGTAGCGGGTTCGGTAGCAGATCGCCTGCGCTTTTCAGCGTTCCTGCTGTTCTGCGTATTCTGGCTTCTGTTGGTCTATGTGCCGATCGCGCATTGGGTTTGGGGCGGCGGCTTCCTCGGCCGCCACGGCGTGATCGATTTCGCCGGCGGCCTGGTGGTGCATCTCAATGCCGGCATCGCCGGGCTGGTGGCGGCCACTGTGATCGGCAAGCGGCGCGGCTACGGCAGCGAAAATTTGTCGCCGCACGATCTCACGCTGGCGGTGATCGGCACCGGCTTGTTGTGGGTCGGCTGGTTCGGCTTCAACGGCGGTTCGGCCTTGGGCGCAAATTCGCGCGCGGCCATGGCGATCGTCTCCACGCATCTTGCCGCCAGCGCCGGCGCCTTCACCTGGATGGCGCTGGAGTGGTGGACGCGCGGCAAGCCTTCGGTGCTCGGCATGATCTCCGGCGCGGTGGCGGGGCTCGGCACCATTACACCTGCATCGGGCTTCGTGATGCCGATGGAAGGCGTGTTGATCGGTATCGTCGCCGGCACGGTCTGCTTCTGGGCCTGCACCTGGCTCAAGACGAAGATCGGCTATGACGACTCACTCGACGTGTTCGGCGTGCATGGCGTCGGCGGCATGACCGGAACCCTGCTCGCCGGCGTGCTGGCGGCCGGCGCACTGTCCGCCAGCCCCGAACTGCCAGGCGGCGTGCACGGGCTGTTGGAAGGCAATGCCGGCCTGGTGCTCAACCAACTCTATGGCATCGTCGTCACTTTGCTATGGTCTGGTGTGCTGACCTTCGTGATCCTCAAAGTCATCGGCGCCATGGTGCCGTTGCGGGTGCGCCACGAGGACGAAATCATGGGCCTCGACGTCAGCCAGCATGGCGAGGCGTTGCAATAGTTAACGATTGGTTTCCGCGTCGGCGGCTTGGCCGGCGCGGAATAGGCCAAACTCGATTCACTGACTAATTTTTATGCAGGGCCTTTGAGTCCTGGCGCGGCTTTGGGCGGCGGCCCGCGGCGGTATTTACGCCCGGCTCGCGCCCACATGATTTCATCCATTGAATCAATTGGATAGGTGGCGCGCCGGCATCTGGCACGGCGTTTGATTCTATTTCCCTGGCAGTGCCTGCGAAGCAAGCTTCGAGGGCCCGGCTCAGTGAACCCGCCCGCACTGCGTGAACGTAAAACGGGCTCAAGCGGGGATCGAATCCATGAAAATCGTCATGGCCATTATTAAACCTTTCAAGCTCGACGAGGTCCGTGACGCTCTGACCTCCCTCGGCGTGCAAGGGCTGACCGTTACCGAGGTCAAGGGGTATGGGCGTCAAAAGGGTCATACGGAAATCTACCGTGGGGCCGAATACGCGGTGAGCTTCCTCCCGAAAATCAAAGTGGAGGTGGCTGTGGCAACCGACCAGGTCGACAAGGTCATTGCCGCCATCACCGGGGCTGCAAAAACCGGACAGATCGGCGACGGCAAAATCTTTGTCTTCGGTCTGGATCACGCCGTTCGCATTCGCACCGGCGAGACCGATGCCGCGGCACTCTAGTAACCCGCACCGCAAACATTACGGACAGGAGTTAAGACCATGACGTTGAAGAAATCCTCCCGTGCGGGACTGTTGGCTCTCGCCTTCGGAGTTCTGCTCGGCCTCACTCTGAGCATGGCGTCGTTTGACGTCTCCCACGCTCAGACCCCGGCTCCCCTTGCTCCGGCGGCTGCGGCTGCCGCCGCTCCGCCAGCCCCGGCCGCGCCGCCGCCGGCCTGCGCCAGCGATCCGGATCCGAAAAAGGCGGTACTCGAGAAGTGCACGCCCAATTCGGGCGACACCGCTTGGATGCTCACCTCGATGGCGCTGGTGCTGATGATGACCATACCGGGCCTCGGCCTGTTCTATGGCGGCATGGTGCGCAAGAAGAACGTGGGCGACACCGTGATGACCAGCTTCGCCATCACCTGTCTGGTCACGATCCTGTTTGCGGTCGTCACCTACAGTATGGCGTTCACCGCCGGTTCGCCATTCGTCGGCGGGCTAAGTAGGGCGTTTCTGCAAGGCATCCTCAGCGATATCTCCAACGGCACCGGCAATCCAAACCCGCTGGCGGCGACCATCCCTGAGACCGTCTACATGTGCTTCCAGATGACCTTCGCGATTATCACGCCGGCGTTGATTGCCGGTGCCTTCGCCGAGCGCATGAAGTTCTCCGCCATGCTGTGGTTCATCGGCATCTGGGCGATCGCGGTCTACGCGCCGGTCGCGCACTGGGTGTGGGGACCGGACGGCTTCCTGTCGAACGGCAACTCGGACGCCTTTGTCAAGGTGCTCGACTTCGCCGGCGGCACCGTCGTGCATATCAATGCGGGCGTTGCCGGCTTGATGTGCGCGATCGTGCTCGGCAAGCGCAAGGATAGCGGCCCCGGCCACAACATGGTGCTCACCATGATCGGTGCCTCGCTGCTGTGGGTCGGCTGGTTCGGCTTCAACGCCGGCTCCGCCGTCACCGCCGGCGTACAGGCGGGCATGGCGATGACCGTGACGCAGATCGCCACCGCGGTCGCTGCCTTCACCTGGATGCTGGTCGAATGGATCGCGCGCGGCAAGCCGACCGTGATCGGCATCTGCTCGGGCGCCGTCGCCGGCCTCGTCGCCATCACACCGGCCTCGGGCTTCGTCGGCCCGGTCGGCTCGATGGCGATCGGCGCCGCCGCCGGCGTGATCTGCTACTGGGGCGTTACCGGCCTCAAGCGCATGCTCGGCGCCGACGACGCACTCGACTGCTTCGGTGTGCACGGTATCGGCGGCATCGTCGGCGCATTGCTCACCGGTGTATTTGCCATCGAGCAATACGGCGGCACCAAGGGTCTGATCGAAGGCAACGCCGCGCAGATGATCAACCAGATCGAAGGCATCGTGATCATCTTCGTGTACGACGCCATCGTCTCGCTGATCATCCTCAAGGTCCTCGACGCGATCATCGGCCTGCGCGTGTCCGACGAAGTGGAACGCGAAGGTCTCGACTTCGCGCTGCACGGCGAGACCGTGCAGTAGCAAACCTCACTGGCGCACGATCGAGTCCGAAAACCTCGGACTTGCCTTTCTGGATCGTGCGCCAGACCAGCTAGCGGTAGGGGCGGAAACCCGGCACTGTCCCTTCCGTCGGGGCCCTCGGTTCGCAAGAGCCGGGGGCCTCTCTCTTTTTGGGGCCTTTTATCCTGCCATTTTAAGGCGCAAGCCCCGGAATAGCGGGATAAAGCGCGCCCCGCGTGCCGATGGTTAATCGGGTCTTAACCTCAATCTCCCTATTGTGGCTGACCCTTGTGGCGCGGGACGCCTCGCCCGCCAGGCGCATGATCCCGAAAAGTGGGAACCGGTTTTCGGGAAAGATCATGCGCGAGCAAAACTTTGTAACCGCATGCCAATGATGACCGCCGAGCGCGAACCCTCCTCACCGACCGCAGCGGCCGACGGCCGCTCGCCGTTCGTGCGGCTGAGCGAACTCATTGCCGGCATCGAGCCGGGCAAGCCGGCCATCAATCTGTCGGTCGGCGAGCCGCAACATCCGATTCCGCCCTTCGTCGGGCCGGTACTGGCCGCGCATCTGGACGAATTCGGCCGCTACCCGGCCAACAAGGGCGGCGAGCCGTTCCGCCGCGCGGTCGCGGCCTGGCTCGGCCGCCGCTACAAACTGGCGCGGCCGATCGATGCGGACACGGAAGTGCTGGTGCTCAACGGCACGCGCGAGGGCCTGTTCCTCGGCGCCATCGCCGCCAAGCGCTGGGTCGACCGCCGCGCCGGCAAACCCGCCGTGCTGATCCCCAATCCATTCTATGCCGCCTATAGCGCCGGCGCGCTCGCCGCCGGCTGCGAGCCGGTCTATCTGCCGGCGACGCGCACCAGTTCCTTCCTGCCCGATCTCGACGCGCTCGACGATACGCTGCTCTCGCGCACGGTCGCTTTCTACATCGCTTCGCCATCGAACCCGCAAGGCGCGGTCGCTTCCCGCAACTATCTCGACAAGCTCGCAGGCCTCGCCCGCCGCTTCGGCTTTCTGGTGTTTGCCGACGAATGCTATTGCGAGATCTACAGCGAGCACGCGCCTGCCGGCATGCTGGAAGCGGCCGGGCCGGACTTTGCCAATGCCGTCGTTTTCCATTCGCTGTCGAAGCGATCGAGCCTGCCCGGATTGCGCGTCGGCTTTGCCGCCGGCGACCGCCGCTTCCTGGCGGCCTTCCTCGAACTGCGCAACGTCGCGGCGCCGCAAGTGCCCGGCCCGGCTCAACATGTCGGCGTCGCCGCCTATGGCGACGAGGCGCATGTGCGGGAAAACCGCAAGCTCTATTCCGCCAAGTTCGATCTCGCCGACCAGATCGTCGGCGACCGCTACGGCTACAAGCGGCCGGCCGGCGGATTTTTTCTCTGGCTCGACGTGGCCAAATACGGCGGCAGCGAGATCGTAACCAAGCGGCTCTGGCAGGAGGCCGGCGTGCGCGTGGTGCCCGGGCGCTATCTGGCCCGCGAGCAGGCCGATGGCAGCAATCCCGGCGCGGACTACATCCGCGTCGCCATGGTTCAGGACAGCACGGCCACGGCGGAGGCGTTGCATCGCCTGGTCGCGGTGTTGGGTTAGCGCATGATCCCGAAAAGTGGAAACCGGTTTTCGGACAAGATCATGCGCAAACAGAACTTGGTGTAACGCATGCCGGCAGCCGATCGCAGCCTCGACATCGTCGCCTTCGTCTCGGAACATTTCCGCGACATTCTGCGGCGCCGCCTGAGCGAAATCGCGGGGCTGGCGCTGATCACGCTGGCGCTGCTCGGCGTCATCGCGCTTTCCAGCTGGTCGGTGCAGGACCCCTCGCTCAGCCACGCCACGCAAAAGCCGATCCAAAATCTGCTCGGCTTCCCGGGCGCCATTTTCTCCGATCTGGCGATGCAGTTGCTCGGCCTTGCCAGCATCCTGCTGCTGCTGCCGGAAGCATTACTGGGCTGGCGGCTGCTGTCGCACCGGCCGATTGGCGAGAAATGGCGCGGCCTGGTTTGGATCGTTGCCACATTGCTGGCGGCCGCTTTCGCCGCCACATTGCCGCGCACCGGCGCCTGGCCGCTGTCGACCGGACTCGGCGGGGTATCCGGCGACGCGCTGCTGTATTTGCCGGCGCTATTTTTCGGCTCGCCGCTGACCGGGTTAAAGCTCGCCGCGCTGGCCGCCGTGCTCGGCATTGCCACCGCGCTGTCGCTCGCCATCGCCGGCGGGCTGCGCTGGCCGCAACCGCGCATCGAGCAGCCGGCGGCGCGCGTGGCACAGCCTGAAGAAGTCGAGGATGACGATGCCGATGACGATCGCGCGTCGGCATGGCTCGGCATGATCGTGCATGCGCTACTCAGCTGGAAGGCGCGCATCGGCCGCCTGCTGCGCGGCGCGGCGCGCAAACCGCTGCCAGCCACCAATTCGGCCAGCATGCAGGCTGCGAACAGTGCCCGGCAAGAGCCGCGCTTCGACGGCGTCAGCCGCGTCGTCCTGCCGGCCGAGCCGGCCATCGCCGCGGTCGAAGATGAATACGACGAGGACGCGCAACCGGCGCCGCGCCGCCGCGCCGCCGCCCGCGTGCCGCCGCGCCGCGCCGGCAATGGCTATACGCTGCCCTCGCTCAATCTGTTGACCGCGCAGCGCGTGTCCGAGCGCACGACGCTGTCGAAAGACCTGATCGACGCCAATGCCGTGGCGCTGGAAAGCGTGCTGGCCGACTTCGGCGTGCGCGGCGAGATCATCAATGCGCGTCCCGGCCCGGTGGTGACGCTGTACGAGCTCGAGCCCGCGCCCGGCATCAAGTCCTCGCGCGTGATCGGGCTGGCCGACGACATCGCGCGCTCGATGAGCGCGGTATCGGCGCGCGTCGCGGTGGTGTCGGGCCGCAACGCCATCGGCATCGAATTGCCCAACCCGACACGCGAGAAGGTTTACCTGCGCGAATTGCTGTCGGCCAAGGATTACAACGAGAACGCCTCGAAGCTGCCGCTCTGCCTCGGCAAGACCATTGGCGGCGAGTCGGTGATCGTCGATCTCGCGCGCATGCCGCATCTCTTGATCGCCGGCACCACCGGATCCGGCAAGTCGGTCGCCATCAACACCATGATCATGTCGCTGGTCTATCGCCTCTCGCCCCAGCAGTGCCGGCTGATCATGGTCGACCCCAAGATGCTCGAACTGTCGGTCTATGACGGCATCCCGCATCTGCTCACGCCGGTCGTCACCGATCCGAAGAAGGCCGTGGTCGCGCTCAAATGGGCGGTGCGCGAGATGGAGGGCCGCTACAAGAAGATGTCGAAGCTCGGCGTGCGCAATATCGACGGCTACAATGCGCGCGTCGCCGAGGCCAAAGCCAAAGGCGAGACGCTCACCCGTACCGTGCACACCGGCTACGACAAGGAATCCGGCGAAGCAATCTACGAGAAGGAAGAGCTCGAACTCGAACCGCTGCCGTTTGTGGTGGTGATCGTGGACGAGATGGCCGACCTGATGATGGTCGCCGGCAAGGACATCGAAGGCGCCATCCAGCGGCTGGCGCAGATGGCGCGCGCCGCCGGCATCCACGTCATCCTCGCTACCCAGCGCCCCTCGGTCGACGTCATCACCGGCACCATCAAGGCGAATTTCCCGACCCGCATCTCGTTCCAAGTCACCTCCAAGATCGACAGTCGCACCATCCTGGGCGAGCAGGGCGCCGAACAGCTGCTCGGCCAGGGCGACATGCTCTACATGGCCGGCGGCGGCCGTATCAGCCGCGTGCACGGCCCGTTCGTATCGGACGACGAGGTCGAGAAGGTAGTGCGCCACCTCAAGACGCAAGGCGCACCGGAATACCTGGAAGAAGTCATCGCCGGCGATCTCGAAGACGGCGAAGATGGCGCGGTGTTCGATGCCACCGGCATGGGGATGGCCGAGGGCGGCGATCTATACAGTCAGGCGGTCGCGGGGGTGAAGCGCGACCGCAAGGCCACCACCTCCTACATCCAGCGCCGGCTGCAGATCGGTTACAACCGCGCCGCCTCCCTGATGGAGCGCATGGAGCAGGAAGGCATCATCGGCCAGCCCAACCATGCCGGCAAACGTGAGATTCTGATCCCCGAGGTTCCAGCCGACGATCGGTATTAAGTGCGTGCCCTTCTTTGTCATTCCGGGTTCGCACGCTTAAGCGTGCGCCCCGAAATGACGGAATAAGCGAATCAGCGCATAATTCGAGCCGTGAAATCGCCACAGGCCGTCCCTATATGCAGCAAAGCTGAAACGGAGAACGTGATGGCGGTACACCACAATACCGGAAGCGGCCAAAAATGGGCGATGGCGGCCTTGCTTGCCGGTCTGACGGCGGCGCCGGCGCTGGCCCAGAGCGTGCCGTTGCCGACCCCGCGCCCGGCGGTGAACGCGCGAGCCGACACCACCGGAACCATCATGCCGCGGGCGGCCAAGCCTCAGACTCCCGCGCTGGCGCTGAGCGCCCGCGCGCAGATGGCGCAGGCGCCGGACCCGATCTCCAATCCATTCGCGGCCTTGCTCGGCAAGGGCACTGCCAGCGCGCTCAACCCTGAGCAACGCGCCCTGATCGAGCGGGTCAATAATTATCTCTCCAGCATGCCGGTGCTGTCGGGCAAATTTGTCCAGGTCGGCCCAGACGGCGGCCGCACACAGGGCGAGTTCTATATTTCCAAGCCCGGCAAGGTGCGCTTCGAATACGACGACCCGAGCCCGATCGAGCTGATCGCCGACGGCGAGTCGGTGGTGGTGCGCGACCGCAAGCTGGCGACGCAAGACGTCTATCCGCTGTCGCAGACGCCGCTGCGCTTCCTGCTGTCCGACCATGTCGACTTGATGAAGGACGCGGGGCTGGTCGCGGCCTATGCCGACGACGTGTTCATCACGGTCGTGCTCGAGGAAAAGAACGGTATCGCCGGCACCAGCCGGCTGATGATCATGTTCAGCGCCAAGAACATGCAGCTCAAGCAGTGGACGGTGACCGATCCGCAGGGCTATGACACCACCGTCGCGGTGTACAATCTCGACACCAGCAAGCGGCCCAATCCCAGCCTGTTCAAGATCGATTACACGAAATATCGGAATTAGGGCACGGCAGCTTCAGCACCGTCATTGCCGGGCAACCGGGTCCGGCCAAAGGCCGGCCCGGTCGTGACACTTGACCCGGCAATCCACCTAAAGCTTCATTAAATGGCAAGGCTACATGGACCCCCGGGTCAAGCCCGGGGGTGACGAGTCAGAAATGCCCCTCAAAATCACCACCTGGAACATTAACTCGGTGCGGCTGCGCATCGAACTGGTCGCCAAGTTCCTGAAAAGCGCACGTCCCGACGTGCTCTGCCTGCAAGAGACCAAGTGTCCCGACGACGCCTTTCCGCTCAAGCGCTTCCAGCGGCTGGGCTATGAGCACGCCGCGCTCAACGGGCAGAAGGGCTATCACGGCGTCGCCGTGCTTTCGCGCCTGCCGTTCGAGCGCTTCGACGTGCACAGTTTCTGCGGCAAGACCGACTGCCGCCATGTCTCGGTGGTGCTGGGCGAACGCGCCGGCCTGGGCGACCCGCTGACGCTGCATAATTTCTACGTGCCGGCCGGCGGCGACGAGCCGGATCCGGAGATCAACCTGAAATTTCGTCACAAGCTGGATTTTCTCGACGAAATGCACGCCTTACCGGCGCTGCGCCCGGCGGCATCGCAACGCGCCATCCTGGTCGGCGACCTCAACGTGGCGCCGCTCGAACACGACGTGTGGAGTCACAAGCAGATGTTGCGCGTGGTCTCGCACACGCCGATCGAATGCGAGAAGCTCAATTTGGCGCGCGCCGCCGGCGGCTGGATCGACGCCATGCGCGTGCTAACGCCAGAGCCTTCGAAGCTCTACACTTGGTGGAGCTACCGCGCGATGGACAATTGGAAGACGGCCGACCGCGGCCGCCGGCTCGATCACATCTGGATTTCCGACGCGCTGGCCGGACGCGTGTCGAAGATCAAGATCGCCAAGGATTACCGCGGCGCCGAGCGGCCCTCAGACCACGTGCCGGTGACCGCGACGGTGGAGATATAGTTTTCATACAGCGGTGCATTGCCCACACTTTCCCTCTCCCCTTGTGGGAGAGGGTGCCGAGCGAACGCAGGGCGTGAGCGAGGCGGGTGAGGGGTGAAACTTATCGTCAAGCACTGACCCCTCACCCGGCTCGTGCTTGCTATCGCTCCGCACTCGCCACCCTCTCCCACAAGGGGAGAGGGGAAGCACGTTTGCCGCTAGCTAGTTATTCCCCGTCCCGGTCCAACTTGCGTTGCACGGTGCCGAGTTCGCGCGTCCAGCCATCCAGGCGCTGCGTTATGATTTCACGTAATTGCACCGCGGCGGCAGGGTAGCCTTCCAGCATTTTCTTGAACAAGCTGCGCGAAATGCGGATCACCACTGTCGGCTCTTTCGCGATCGCCGTTGCCGGACATACCATTTCGGTGAGCAGCGCCAGCTCGCCTACCAGCGCGCCAGGGCCGGCGATGAACCGCTTGCCGTCGGACTGCGTACCCGGCTCGAGCGCCAGCGAGCCTTCCTGCACAACATAGCCGCCATCGGCGAGTTCGCCGGCGTAGAACAGCACCGCGCCGCTGGCCAACCGGCGGGTCTCCGCGCCAATCGCCAGGATGTGCAGCGCCTGTCTGCCCAGCACCGCGAAAGTCGGCACCTGTTCGAAGAAGGCGATGTCGTCTTCGAGCGACATGGCTAGTCCGCTCGTCCCCGCGAAAGCGGGGACCCAGAGCAAAAGGTTACAGGCTTCAAATATGCGACTCTGGATTCCCGCTTGCGCGGGAATGAGCGGGTTGTGAGGCAACGCATGGCGCTCACGGCACCAGCTTGTAGCCGCCGGCTTCCGTCACCAGAATCTGCGGCGCGGCGGCGTCCTTCTCCACCTTCTGCCGGAGCCGGTAGATGTGAGTCTCCAGCGTGTGGGTGGTGACGCCGGAATTGTAGCCCCACACTTCCTGTAGCAGCGTCTCGCGCGACACCGGCTTCTGCCCGGCGCGATAGAGATAGCGCAGGATGGCGGTTTCCTTTTCGGTCAGCCGCACTTTGCTGCCCTTCGGGCTGAGCAGGATCTTCGAGCTCGGGCGGAACGAATAGGGCCCGATGGTGAAGACCGCGTCCTCGCTCGCTTCATGCTGGCGCAACTGCGCGCGGATGCGCGCCAGCAGCACGGCGAAGCGGAATGGCTTGGCGACATAATCGTTGGCGCCGGATTCCAGGCCCAGGATGGTGTCGCTATCGGTGTCGTGCCCGGTCAGCATGATGATCGGCGACTTGAAGCCGTTCTTGCGCAGGATTCGCACGGCTTCGCGGCCGTCCACGTCGGGCAAGCCCACATCCATGATCACCAGGTCGATCTGGCCGCCGTTGGCCGCCTGCACCGCCTTGGTGCCGCTGTCGACCGCGGTCGCCTCGAACTCCTCGTGCAGCGCCAATTGCTCGACCAGCGCCTCGCGCAGTTCGGCATCGTCGTCCACGATCAGGATCGTCCGCCTATTGGGCATCTATCGAAGGCCCCCTGGAGCATTTTCCGCCAAAGCAATATTAAGCCCGAAGTAGAGCATTCAGGGGTAAAAGAGCAAGCGCGAACTGATATTTAGGACGGGCCGCATGGGGATTTGGCGGACGATGCATAAACGGTCATTTTCCCGCATATCGGTACGGCGCCGGCCGGGCGATTGCACGCGCGGCTGGCTCATGGCTGGCCCGCTCGCGCTGCCGGTGGCGCTCGGCCGCGGCGGCATCAGGGCCAACAAGCGCGAAGGCGATGGCGCCACCCCGCGCGGCAGCTTCCGGCCCAGACGGCTGTGGTGGCGCGCCGAACGGCATCCGCGTCCGGCCACCTTGCTGCCGATGCGGCGCATCGGAGCGGACGACGGCTGGTGCGAGGACCCCACCGACCGGCTCTACAACCGGCCGGTTAAACTGGCGCCGGCGAGCCGCGCCGATCGCCTGGCGCGCGCCGACGCGCTGTACGACTTCATAATCGAGATCGACCACAACACGCGGCCGCGCATCGCCGGGCGCGGTAGCGCGGTGTTCATCCATGTGGCGCGGCCGGGCTTCAAGCCGACCGCCGGCTGCGTCGCGCTCGACATCAATTCGCTGCGCCGCCTGCTCGCCCGCCTCGGCCGGAAAACCAGAATCGTGGTTGAGTAATCGTTATCGATTGTGTCGTCATTTCAAAGCACGTGCAAAGTGCCTGGGCCCCCGGAATGACAGGAATTTTTAAGCATAGCTGCGTCCGGTCGCCGACATATCCGGCGCATTAACAGGAATGGAATTGCCGCGTGATATTTCCGGCCATGGCGCGCAATCGGTTCGTAACATTATCGCGCCGGGGCGATCATGGACAGTTCACTCGGGACCGGCACGCCGGCCAATATCGAGACGATCGGGCGCGTCGCGACCGTTAACGGCTCGCAATCTTCCATCGAGATCGGCGCGCGCGCGGGTACCGGCGACTATCCGACCGTCGGAAAATTCATGGGCCTGCTGACAGGCAAGGCCATCATCATCGGCCTGATCACCGAGGTCGGCGAAGACGCGCTTGCCGCCGCGGGCGGTGGACAGGCTTTTCGCAAGATGGCGCGGCTCGACCTGATCGGCGAGCTTCGCGCCAATGAGACCGGCACCGCGCGCTTCCAGCGCGGCGTCACGGATTATCCCAATATCGGCGACGGCGCCTTCATGCTCACCGAGGCCGAGCTGCGGCTGGTCTATGGCAGCGCCGACGCCGATCGCGCCCATATCGGCAATCTACAGCAGAATTCGAACATCCACGTCCACATCGACATCGACCATCTGGTGAGCCGGCATTTCGCCATCCTCGGCGCCACCGGCGTCGGCAAGTCGAGCGGCGTCGCCCTCATCCTGCAGAAGATTCTCGATACGCGGCCGAACCTGCGGATCTTTCTGGTCGATCCGCATAACGAATATAGCCGCTGCTTCGGCGACAAGGCGCAGGTGCTGAACCCGCGCAATCTGCGGCTGCCGTTCTGGCTGTTCAATTTCGAGGAAACGATCGACGCCTTCTTCGGCGGGCGCCCCGGCGTCGATGAGGAAGTCGAGATTCTCGCGGATGTCATCCCGCAGGCCAAGGGCGTCTATCTGCAATATCGCGCCGGCGCCGAGCGCCTGATCACGAAAAAACGCGACCCGCGCGACACCGGCTTCACCGCCGACACGCCGGTGCCGTATCGCATCGAGGACCTGATCAACCTGCTCGACGAGCGCATGGGCAAGCTGGAAAACCGTTCCTCGCGCATGGTCTATCACAAGCTGATCGGCCGCATTCAGACCTTCCGCAATCATCCGCGCTACGCCTTCATGTTCGAGAACGCCAATATCGGCGGCGATACAATGGCCGAGATTCTTGGCAACTTGTTCCGGCTGCCGCCGGACGGCAAGCCGATGACCATCATGCAGCTCGCCGGCTTCCCGGCCGAGGTGGTGGACTCGGTGGTGTCGGTGCTCTGCCGCATGGCGTTCGACTTCGGGCTGTGGAGCGACGGCGTGGCGCCGCTGCTGTTCGTCTGCGAGGAGGCGCACCGTTACGCGCCGGCCGACAAGAACATCGGCTTCGGGCCGACCAAACGCGCGCTCTCGCGCATCGCCAAGGAAGGCCGCAAATATGGCGTGTTCCTCGGCCTGGTGACGCAGCGGCCGGCCGAGATCGACCCCACCATCATCTCGCAGTGTTCGACCTTGTTCGTGATGCGGCTGTCGAACGACCGCGACCAGGCGCTGATCCGCTCCGCTGTGTCGGACGCGGCGGCCAACCTCTTGTCGTTTATCTCCTCGCTCGGCACGCGCGAAGTGTTCACCTTCGGCTCCGGCGTGGCGCTGCCGACGCGCATGCGCTTCCAGGAATTGCCGGCCGCGCTGCGGCCGAACAGCGAGGCGTCCGGCAATACCCGCTCGGATGCCGGCACCAATATGAGCCGCGACCTGCTGTCGTCGGTGATCGAGCGCTGGCGCTCAGCCACCATGAGCCACCGCATGGCCGAAGACGAATTCGACAATTTCGACGCCGCGCCGTTGCAGCCGGCGCCGCCGCAAGCGCCGGCGATGCCGGCGCCTGTGCCGCCCTCAACGCGCGCGGAAACCTTGCGATCCAGCATTCTGAAAAAGCCGCTCGATGCCTCGCTGGGCAGGCCGCAAGCCAGCCCGCCGGGTTATCCGCCGAAGTTCAGGTAATTCCCTGTCATTCCCGGACGGCCCACCGATCTCGGGTTTACCCGAGATCGGCATTAAATTTGCTCAGTTCGGCTAATGCCGACTTGAGTGAGCCGGACCCGAAATCCAGAAACAAACTCTGCGCCTACATCTGGATTCCGGGCTCGCGCTAACGCGCGCTCCGGAATGACGGTGATTACTTCCTGCCCACCAGATCGACCAGCGCCGACATGCCGGCATGGCGCTCACCTTCTTCGAGCATGCTGTCGTGCTCGCCGATGTCGAGCGACGAAAAATCGCCGAACGCCGTTTGCAAAATCTCGCGGGTATAAAGCTGCGTCGCGTCGGACGGCCCGCCGGTCTTGTATTCGAGTTGTTTCAAGCCGTAGCCCTGCAGCAACAGCAGGCCGCCGGGCTTTAGCGCGCGCTTGATGCCGGCGAAAATCCTGGCGCGTTCCGGCGGCTTGGAAAACTGGATGAAGATTGCCGCCACCACGTCGAACGCTTCCGTCGGCCAGCCCCATGCCGCCATGTCGGCCAGTTCGAAACGCAGCGTGACGCCGCGAAGCTTCGCCAGCGCGCGCGCCTTGGCTTGCGCCTGCGGGGAGAAATCGACCGACAGCACGTCGAGCCCCTGTTCGGCCAGGAACACGCCGTTGCGGCCTTCGCCATCGGCGATGGCCAGCGCGCGCTCACCCTTGCGCAGCAGATGCGCCTGCGATTTCAGGAACGCATTGGGCGCGGTGCCAAACAGGTAGCCGGGCGCGGCGAAGCGCTGTTGCCAGCGCTCGAATTCGGGGCCTGTGCCGGTCATGCTGTGCTGTCCACGTGTCGCTCCCTGAAAATCGCCGAGCCGACCCGCACATGGGTGGCGCCAAGCGAAATCGCGACGGCGAAATCCGCGCTCATGCCCATCGACAACAGCTTGAGCCCGTTGCGCCGCGCAATCTTGGCGGTGAGCGCGAAATGCGGACCCGGCGCCTCGTCGAGCGGCGGAATGCACATCAGACCGGACATGGTCAGCCCGTAGGTTTCGCGGCAGGCGGCCAGAAACGCGTCGGCGTCCTGCGGCAGCACGCCCGCCTTCTGCGGCTCGGCGCCGGTATTGATCTCGGCAAACAGCAGCGGCGAGCGGCCCTGCTTGGCGATCTCCTTGCCCAACGCCTCGCACAGGCTGGCGCGGTCGACGGAATGGATGGCGTCAAACAGCGCCACCGCCTCCTTGGCCTTGTTGGACTGCAGCGGCCCGATCAGATGCAGCATGAGGCCGGGATGTTTCTCAAGCAGCGGCGGCCATTTGGCCTTGGCTTCCTGCACGCGATTTTCGCCGAACACGCGCTGGCCGGCCGCGATTACCGGCTCGATGGCCTCGGCGGATTGCGTCTTCGACACCGCTACCAGCGTCACCTCGGCCGGGTCGCGCGCGGCGTCGCGGCAGGCGCGGGCGATTTCGGCGCGGACGGCGGCGAGGCCGGTTGTGGTGTCGGTGGAAGCAATTGCCATCACCGGCATTTAGCGAATGCCGCGCGGTGAGACCAGCCTGTTCGCAAACGAAAAAGCCCGGCCATAAGGCCGGGCCTTTTGCGCGGAAACGCGACCGGTTACGCCGCCGCCTGCCACTGCGTTATGGCATCCTTGGTATTCTTGTTGAGATGGACATGAGCGTCCACCTTGTCGACCCAGGTGAGCGGGATGAAATGATGTTCGCCGCCGGACTTTGGGTCGCTCTTGGCGAGCTTGATCTTGTCCGAGCCTTCCAGGTGATCGACGGTACCGACATGCTGGCCGTCCGAACCGAGCACTTCCATATGTTCCTTGATGTCTTGAGTTTTGATCATTCTGCACCTCCTTGTTACACGCAGGGCTAACCCGCGCGGCGGCCTCATGGTTCCTATGAATTTGCAGACGAATTGTTCCGCTTGTTGACCCGCAAAGCCCTTCCATGTCACCTCACGGCTCCTTAAAAAGAGCCGGAAATGCCCCCCGATTCGAGCAAAAACGAGCGCTATAACCCCCGCGCGGCCGAGGCCCGCTGGCAAAAGACGTGGGACGAGCGCGGCATCTACGCCACCAAAAACGACGATCCACGCCCGAAATACTACGTGCTGGAGATGTTCCCCTACCCGTCGGGGCGCATCCATATGGGCCACGTGCGCAACTACACCATGGGCGACGTGGTGGCGCGCTTCAAACGCGCCATGGGCAACGCCGTGCTGCACCCAATGGGTTGGGACGCCTTCGGCATGCCGGCGGAGAACGCCGCCATCGACCGCAAGGTGCATCCCAAAACCTGGACCTACGCCAACATCGCGGCGATGAAGAAACAGCTCCAGTCGATGGGCCTGTCGCTCGACTGGGCGCGCGAGATCGCCACCTGCGATCCGGCCTATTACAAGCACCAGCAGAAAATGTTTCTCGATTTTCTGAAAGTGGGCCTGGTCGAGCGCAAGCAATCGAAAGTGAACTGGGACCCGGTCGACCACACCGTGCTCGCCAACGAGCAGGTGATCGACGGCCGCGGCTGGCGCTCCGGCGCCGAAGTCGAGCAACGCGAGTTGACGCAATGGTTCTTCAAGATCAGCGATTATTCGGAAGACCTGCTGAACGCGCTCGACAGACTCGATCGCTGGCCGGAAAAAGTCCGGCTGATGCAGAAGAACTGGATCGGCCGCTCGGAAGGCCTGGCGCTGCGTTTCATGCTCGATCCGGATAGCACGCCGAATAAAGAAAGCGAGCTGGAGATTTTCACCACGCGGCCGGACACGCTGTTCGGCGCCAAGTTCATGGCGCTGTCGCCGGACCATCCGCTGGCGCAGGCAGCGGCTTTGAAGAATCCCAAGTTGGCGGAATTCATCGAGGCCTGCAAGAAGATGGGCACCTCGCAGGCCGAGATCGACACCGCCGAGAAGATGGGCTTCGACACCGGTATCAAGGCGATCCATCCGTTCGATCCGAACTGGAAGCTTCCGGTTTATGTGGCCAATTTCATTTTGATGGATTACGGCACCGGCGCCATTTTCGGCTGCCCGGCGCACGACCAGCGCGACCTCGAATTCGCCAACAAATATGGCCACGGCAATACGCCGGTGGTGTGCCCGCCCGGGCAAGACCCGAAGACTTTTGTCATCACCACGACGCCTTTCCTCGACGATGGCCGCATGATCAATTCGCGCTTCCTCGATGGCATGACCATCGAAGACGCCAAGGCGGACGTGGCCAAGCGGCTTGAGAAAGAAACGCGCGGCAACCGTCCCGTCGCGCAACGCCAGGTCAATTATCGCCTGCGCGACTGGGGCATTTCGCGCCAGCGTTATTGGGGCTGCCCGATCCCGGTCATCCACTGCGAAAAATGCGGCGTGGTGCCGGTGCCGGAAAAAAATCTGCCGGTGACGCTGCCGGACGACGTCACCTTCGACAAGCCGGGCAATCCGCTCGATCGCCATCCGACCTGGAAGAACGTCAAGTGCCCGCAATGCGCCGGACCGGCGCGGCGCGAGACCGACACCATGGACACGTTCGTGGATTCGTCCTGGTACTTCGCGCGCTTCACCGATCCGTGGCTCAAGACCGCGCCAACCGATTTGAAATGCGTCAACGAATGGCTGCCGGTCGATCAATATATCGGCGGCATCGAGCACGCGATTCTGCATCTCTTGTATTCGCGCTTCTTCACGCGCGCCATGCACAAGACCGGCCACACCGGCATGGACGAGCCGTTCGCCGGCCTGTTCACGCAGGGAATGGTGGTGCACGAAACCTATCGCAGCAAAAGCGGCGACTGGGTCGAGCCGGCCAACGTCAAAATCGATGGACTGGGCGACGCGCGCCGCGCCACGCTCGCCGCGACCGGCGAGGCGGTTGAGATCGGCTCCATCGAGAAGATGTCGAAGTCGAAAAAGAACACCGTCGATCCCGACGACATCATCGCCGCCTACGGCGCCGACACCGCGCGCTGGTTCATGCTGTCGGACTCGCCGCCCGAGCGCGACGTGATCTGGACCGAGGAAGGCGTGCAGGGCGCCTGGCGTTTCGTGCAGCGGCTATGGCGCCTCATCGGCGAGATCGCGGCCGTCAAAGCGCCCGCCACGCGCCGGGCCGAATTCGGCCCGCAGGCCCTGACCGTTCGCAAGGCCGCCCACCGGGCGCTGGCCAATGTTTCCGAAGACATCGCGCGCCTGCGCTTCAACCGCTGCGTCGCGCATATCTACGAATGCGCCAATGCGCTGTCGGACGCCATCGGCGAGGCCGAATCAGCGCCCAGCCCCGATTTTGCCTGGGCGCTGCGCGAGGCCGGCGACATCCTGGTACGGCTGTTCCACCCGATGATGCCGCATCTGGCCGAGGAGTGCTGGGCCGCGCTCGGCCACCAGACCCTGGTCGCCACCGAGGCCTGGCCGCAAATCGAGCCGGATTTGCTGGTCGAAAACACCATCACCTTGCCGGTCCAGGTCAACGGCAAGAAGCGCGCCGACGTCACCGTGGCCAGGGATGCTGGAAAAGCCGACATTGAGGCTGCCGTTCTGGCCCTCGATGCGGTAATAAAGGCGCTGGACGGCAAAAGCCCGAAAAAGGTCATTGTCGTCCCGCAGAGGATCGTGAATGTCGTGGCCTGAACTCCCGCGCAGGGTATCGGTTTTGATTCGCCTGCTGGCCGTATTGGCGCTGGCCGGCCTCACCGCCGGCTGCTTCCAGCCGCTCTATGGCGACAAAGCCGTGGTCGGCGGCGCCGGCCTGGGCGACAAGCTGAGCGGCGTCGAAATAACGCCGATCTCCACGCCGAACGGCACCAGGCTCGCCCGCGTCGGCGTCAACGTACGCAACGAATTGATATACGAGCTCACCGGCGGCGGCGGCGCCACGGCGCCGAGCTACCGGCTGGACGTTCGGCTTGCCTCCACCAACATGCAGGTGATCGTGGACATCAACACCGCGCGACCGGACATCCAGAACTACGGTATCGATGCGGTCTTTACCTTGACCGACCTCGCCACCGGCAAGCCGGTCATCAGAGGCTCGACGTTCTCGCGCGTGTCCTACAACATCCCGGGCCAGCAGCAGCGCTTCGCCGGCGATCGCGGATTGCGCGACGCCGAGAACCGCGCCGCCAAGGTGATCGCGGAAGGCATCCGCTCGCGGCTGGCGTCGTATTTCGTGGCGGGGACGTAAGAAGCTTCGCCGCGTGCGCTCCTTTTCCCTCTCCCCTTGTGGGAGAGGGTGCCGAGCGAACGTTAAGTGAGCGAGGCGGGTGAGGGGTCATAGCCTCACGCAAGTGAAGAACCCCTCACCCGGCTCGTTGCTCGCAAGCTCGCAACGCGCCACCCTCTCCCACAAGGGGAGAGGGTTAAGAAGTGCCATGACCGCCATCAAAGCCTCCGACATCGACCGCTTCATCGCCCGGCCGGATCCAGCGCTTCCGATCGTGCTGGTGTACGGACCCGACGCCGGCCTGGTGCGCGAGCGCGTCGATGCGCTGGTGCGCGCCTCGGTCGACGACCCGAACGATCCGTTCGCCTTTGTGCGCATCGAGAGTGAGGAGATTTCCGCCAATCCGTCGCGGCTGGTCGAGGAGGCTAATACGATTCCGCTTTTCGGCGGCCGGCGCGCCGTGCTGCTGCGCAATAATCCGCGCTACAACATAGCGCCGGCCTTGGCGACGCTGATCGCAGCGCCCTCACCCGACTGCCGCGTGATTATCGAGGCGGGTGAATTGCGCAAAACATCGCCGCTGCGCACGCTGTGCGAGAAAGCCAAGACGGTAGCCGCATTGCCTTGCTATCTCGACGACGGCGCGGCCGTTTCCCGGCTGATCGACGAGGAGACGCGCGCGGCCCATCTCACCATTGGCGCGGATGCCCGCAAGGCGCTGGTGGCGCTGCTCGGCGGCGACCGCCTCGCCTCGCGCAACGAAATCCGCAAGCTCGCGCTCTATTGCAAGGATCAGGACAACATCGAATACGCCGACGTGCTGGCAGTGGTGGCGGATGCCTCCGACCAGGCGCTCGACGGCGTGCTCGACGCGGCCTTTGCCGGCCATGTGCCGCAGGTCGAAGTCGAATTCGGCAAGGCGCGCGCCAGTGTCGGCAGCGCGGCGGCTGTCATATCGGCGGCGATCCGCCATGTAGCCAATCTGCACAAGATGAAGCTGGCGGTCGAAGGCGGCGACAGTATCGAATTCGCCATGAAGCGTGGCGCGCCGCCGGTACATTTCTCGCGCGACAAGCTGGTGGGGCTGGCGCTGCGCGCCTGGACGCCGGCGCGGTTCCTGCGCGCTATGGAGCAGCTGGCGGAAGCCGCACTCGATATGCGGCGCAATTCGGCGCTGGCCGAAACCATCGCGCAGCGCACGCTGCTGTCGATCGCGCTGGGGGCGCGGCGAAGAGAAAACTAATATTGTCGTCACCGGGCATAGCCGTCCAAAGAACGG
Source organism: Hyphomicrobiales bacterium (assembly GCA_038206805.1). GTDB lineage: Bacteria > Pseudomonadota > Alphaproteobacteria > Rhizobiales > Xanthobacteraceae > Pseudolabrys. The sequence continues at coordinate 30,744 of JBBRAL010000035.1, forward strand.
CGTCGCTTCCGCGACACCTATGTCCCGGTGACCCCGATTAGGAAGACAATGCGCCCCTAAGCGGGATGGCCGGGTCATAGGCGAGCGCAGCGACGTCGTCCTTTGGACGGCTTTGCCCGGCCATGACATACCACTACAAATTCAACTGATAGCTATGCGGCACCCAGCGATAGCCGTCTTGCGTCTTCTCGACCCAGCCGAGGCCGGGGAACGGGCAATGGAAGCTCGCCAGCATCAGTTTGTCGGCCGCCGCCATGTCGAGGATACGCTTGCGGGCGGCAACAGCCTTGTCCTTGTCGTCATCCATCTCGAAATGCCATTCCGGCCGCTGGATCGCCATGACGTAATGCGTGAAGGTGTCGGCCGTGATCATGACGCGCTTGCCGTCGCTTTCGACATGGAACGCCATCAAGCCGGGGGAATGGCCGGAAGCATCGACCGCGGTGATGCCAGGCACAACTTCGTCGCCCGGCTTGATGAACGTCGAGCGATCCGCCAGCGGCGTGCAGATCGTCATGAAAAGCTGGCGGTTGAACTTGCGCGCCTCGCGCACGTTCTCGCCCTTCTTCCAGAAATCGAATTCGGCGGCGCCGAACACGTAGCGCGCGTTGGCAAACACCGGCTTGCCGCCCTCGACCAGCCCGCCGATATGGTCGGGGTGGCCATGCGTGAGCACGATGACGTCGATATCCTCCGGCTTGTAACCGGCCTGCGCCAGCCGCGCCGCGGTCTGGCCCGGCGGCAGCCGCTTGCTGAGCTGCTCGTATTCACGCGGCAGCGCGCCGTTGCCGGTGTCGAACAGCACCAGATGCTTGCCGGTATTGACCAGCGTCGGGATATTGGGATGTTCGAAACGCTGGGTGTCGATATTGTTGGCGCGCGCCCGGGCATGCACCTCCTCGACCGAGGCGTTGGCGCCGTAATGCGGATGCAAACCCTCGCGGATCGCCTTGGCATCCAGGATGGTGGCAATCTCGAAACCGCCGAGCTTGAAGCGGTAGATGGCCGGCTGTATTTCGCCTTGCATTGAAGCGGGCATCGTTGTTTTCCCCCCGAAAATCGTGACGCGTCACAGCGATGATTAGCAGTAATGCTGGGCCGCTATCCACCCCTGGCGCAGCCGCGGGGCGCCCCGGCGACCGAATAAAAAAATATTCCGGGCTGGATTATCCAGGCGGGCCAGCCGAATAGCCGCAAAGCGCGGGCATTTGACGCATATCAAGGCGGCTTACCGGCAATGCGCAAATTGTCGCCTCGATTTGCAGAGGAGCGAGGACAAATGAACGCCGCCGATGTCATGGTCAGTAACGTCATCAGCGTCCGCGCCGATACCACGGTCGAGAAGATCGCCGACACATTGCTCACAAACCGGATCAGCGCCGTGCCGGTCGTCGATGAGCATGGCGGCCTGGTGGGAATCGTCAGCGAAGGCGATCTCATTCATCGGGTGGAAGCCGGCACCGAGCGGCACCGTTCATGGTGGCTCGAAATGCTCACGGGGAAGGAAGTCCTGGCGCGCGAGTTCGTCAAGTCGCACGCGCGCAAGGCCGCCGACGTTATGAGCCATCCGGCGATCGCAGTGAGACCGGATACCTCGCTGAGCGACATCGCCTCGTTGCTCGAAAAGCATCGCATCAAACGCGTCCCGGTGGTGAGCCATGGCAAGATCGTCGGTATTGTCAGCCGCGCCAATCTGATCCAGGCGCTGGTGCGTCACGGCGACGAGATCGTCCCCGATCAGAAAGTCGGCGACGCGGCGCTGCGCGACCGTCTGCTGGCGCAATTGCGCGCCAAGCCGTGGTGGCCGAACGACATCAACGTCATCGTCAATAACGGAACCGTCGAGTTGTGGGGCATCGTCGATTCCGAAGTCGAAAAGGACGCTATTCGCGTGGCGGTCGAGGTAACGCCCGGGGTGCGCGGGATTGCCAACAATCTCGCAATCAAGAGCATAGCGGCGACCATGTGAGACTTTGGCCGCAGCCAGCCGGGCGTTGATTTTACTCGATTATTTCCGGTAAAGGCCGCTATGCCTAATAATTGCAGAACGGACGGAACATTTAGCCCGTTCGAGCGTATCCGTATGCCTTGATAGCGGCCGAAAATGCTCTGTCAGCCCTGGCGCGGGCGATGGGAGCTATTATTTCGGCCCATGTGGGATGTCACGGCGGGAAGAGCTCCTGATGGCCGTGATCCTGATCGTCGAAGACGACGTATTCATCCGCGAAATCGCGGAAATGATGATTCAGGACTGGGGTCACCAGACCCTCACCGCCAGCGACGTCGATGAGGCGCTCTTATTGCTCCGTTCCGATCTGCCGATCGATGCCCTGTTTACCGATATCTATCTCAAGGCGGCGGTTCTTGGCGGCTGCGATCTTGCACGCCAAGCCCTCGTGCTGCGGCCGAACCTGCGCGTGCTCTACACGACCGGCAATTCCATTACTGAAAAGATGAAAGCGCTGCTGATCGAAGAAGCGCACTTTCTTCGCAAGCCATACACGCAACATCAGTTGCAAGACTCCGTGAATAATATGCTCACGGCGTAACAATGACGATGCGCGATCGATCCACGCAGTGGAACGAAACCGAATACCCGGGGGCTATATCTTGAGAAATGCAAACCGCGAGACGCGGGTCGCCGTCTCCGAGCACGCCGATAATACCGCGCGCGAACACGCGGAAGAGGCGTTGCTCAAGGCCGGCGCCCTGCAGCGCGCAATCTTGAACAGCGCCAACTTCTCCAGCATCGCCACCGACGCCAAGGGCGTCATCCAGATTTTCAATGTCGGCGCCGAGCGCATGCTGGGCTACACCGCCGCCGAGGTCATGAACAAGATAACCCCGGCCGATATTTCCGATTCGCAGGAAGTGATTGCTCGCGCCAAAGCGCTCAGCATCGAACTTGGAACCGCGATTACGCCTGGCTTCGACGCGCTGGTGTTCAAGGCCTCGCGCGGAATCGAGGACATCTATGAGCTGACCTATATCCGCAAGGATGGCAGCCGTTTTCCGGCGGTGGTGTCGGTGACCGCGTTGCGCGACGCGCAAGATGCCATCATCGGTTATTTGTTGATTGGGACCGACAACACCGCGCGCAAGCTGGTCGAAGCCGAGCAGGAAAAGCTCGATCAGCGTCTGCGCGACCAGCAGTTCTACACACGCTCACTGATTGAATCCAACATCGACGCGCTGATGACCACCGATCCTTCCGGTATCATCACGGACGTCAACAAGCAGATGGAAGCGCTCACCGGCTGCACGCGCGACGAGCTGATCGGCGCGCCGTTCAAGGGCCACTTCACCGATCCGGCGCGGGCGGAAGCCGCGATCAAGCTCGTGCTGGGCCAAAAGAAGGTCACCGACTACGAACTGACGGCGTGCGCGCGCGACGGCAAGCAAACGGTCGTGTCCTACAACGCCACCACTTTTTACGACCGCGGCCGCAAGTTGCAGGGCGTCTTCGCGGCGGCGCGCGACGTCACGGAACGCAAGCAGCGCGAGCTCGACGCCCTCAGCCTGACCAATGAAATCTCGCACCGGATAAAGAATAACTTGCAGGTCATCGTCGGCCTGATCGCCTACGAGGCCAAATGGACGGCGGCGCCCTGCGTGCAAGGCTATAAAACCATGCAGGCGCGCATCGGCGCCATTGCCCAGCTTTACGACCTGATCTCGCAATCCAGCCGCGGCCGCACTGTAGCCGTGGACGCTTACTTGCGGGAAATCGCCAAGGCGATGTCGGCCAGCCTGCTCGGAAACATGTCCGGCATAAAAATCGAGGTTGAGGGCGAGCCGGTCGAGATCGACCCGGAACGTGCCGTGCCGTTCGGTCTGCTGGTCAATGAGCTGACCACCAACGCCATCAAGCATGCGTTTCCGCATGGCAGCGGAAATATCAAGCTGTGCGTGGAAAAGGTCGGCGACCAAATTGAGCTGGTTGTTTCCGACGATGGTGTCGGGATGAAGGAAAAGGATTCGGTGAAGAGCCCGGAGAAACGCGGTTCCGACTACGTGGCGATTTTCGTGCGCCAACTCGGCGGCACCATCGTCCCGTCGCAACCGCAGGCCACCGGAACGACCGTCAGAATACAGCTTCCCATGCTTTTGGTTCCGTCGGGGGGCGCCGACCGCGCCGCGGCGTAACCTTCCTCTAAAGGCCGATGCGGGCCCGTCAGGCCTTGTTAAGTAGTTGGGCCTAACGATGTGGTGTCGCCAGCCGGCTCTTGGATCGCCTGGGACAGTCAGGACCAACGCCGATGAGAAAGACTTTGCCGGTGACGATGTTCACCGAAGGCGATCAGGCCAGGCTGACCACGCTGCGCAATTGGGTGCTCGACCACAAGGTCACCGAGATCGAGATGAGCGAGCGGCAATTCTGGAATTTCGCGCAACTGCAACCGGTTTCCGAGAAGCCGTGGATCACATTCATGGGCCGCCAATTGCGGGTGCCGGGCATACCGGAGGATGCGCAAAAAAATCTTGGGATCTACGACAAGGCCGGGCGCGATTTAGCGCATGATCCCGAAAAAGCTTGCCCTCGGGCAGCTTGATCCGTGGGTGGCAAGCGGTTCGCCGCGGAATATGCGGCCAAATAACTAACCTCAAAAACTGTTTTTGCACTTCCTGTTGCCGGTGGCGGCAATGACGCCGGCCATCCGCGCCCGCACTTTGGCGTCGAAAAACGGGTCGTCGAGATCGTGCGCCTGCTGCGCGGCCGGATCGTGAATGACCACCTCCGGGGCGGGCGGCACTTTGCGGCCGTTGACTAAAGACCATAACTTTTGAATCGTCTGCGCCTTCGTTGCGACAGGGCCGGCCATGGCTGGCTTCCTCGATGCTGGAAATGGGCTGTCCAGGATTCAACCGCCCCGGCCGGATTAGGTTCCCCTTCGTATCTATCGGCGGGCCAGCGATTGCCACTGGGTGAGCGCGGCCTTAATTTGGATCAATTGCAACGCCCCCGGACGAGACCCACAAAGGACCGGCGCCATGGAAAATTCCGCAGCCTTGAAGAATCCCGCAGCCTTGAAGACCGAGCTGCACGAAACCGAGCGGCGCCTGCTCAATGAATTGAGGACCTTGCGTCGCGGCGCCCGCAACTCCCACAAGAGCGCCGCGGCGCACGGGTCCAAGCTCACCGTCGGTCAGGAAATCGCCGACACGGTCGCCGCCACCATGGGCTCGTGGAATTTCATCATCATCCAATCGGGGATTCTGCTGATCTGGATCATTCTCAACGTCACCGCCTTCATTCAGCAGTGGGATCCCTACCCGTTCATCCTGCTCAATCTGGCGCTGTCGTTCCAGGCCGCCTATGCGGCGCCCTTCATCATGATGAGCCAGAACCGCCAGCAGGACATCGACCGCAAGCAGGCCGAAAACGATTTCCAGGTCAACGTCAAGGCCGAGCTCGAGATCGAGCTGTTGCACCAGAAGATCGACCAGCTGCGCGAGACCGAAGTTGCGCGTCTCACCGAGGCGGTCAGCGACCTCACAGCGCTGCTGCGGCAGCAAAAGGCTTGAAAGCGCGCGATGGATGACAGGCTTTAGGTTGTCGCCGCCTATTCCGTTTCCGTCGAGCGCGGCTTAAAGCCGGTGCCGCCGCAGCGCTGGCACTTCACTTTCTTGTCGCCCTGCTTGACCAGACCTTTGCCTTCGCAATTGCGGCATTTTTCTTTCTTCTTGCCGATCTTCTGCATGGTTGCTCCAATTTCAAAGACAATGCCTACGCCTTGGCGGGGGCGAATGCCATACGTCAGATGGTTTGGCTGAAGTCATCGGGTCAACCAGCGCACAGGAATTTTGGAACGATATAAGGCGTCGTGGCGTTGAGGTTGCTTCAGCTTCATTGCATTCCCGGGAGCCCACCATGAAAAAGTTCGGCCCTATCGTCACATTAGCCATTGCGCTCGTAGCAGCCATTCCAAGCTTCGTTTACGCTCAGGAAGGCATGAAAGGCGAAATCACCAAGGTCGACGAGACCAAAGGCACGATTACGATAAAGCAGACGCCGGCCGGCACGGTCGGTGCCGGCAGCGAGGCCGCGGCAACCCGCGATTTCAAGGTTAAGGACGGGCTGTTGTTCAACGCCGTGAAGGTCGGAGACAAGGTTGTGTTCACGGCTGACACAGTGGATGGAACATTGGCTATCACCAAAATGCAGCGGCAGTAGCGTCTGCAAGATGGCACAATATGTCGCGTGAAGCGTTGGTTATGACCTGATTAAACCAACGGAGTAACTCATGACGATTAAATCACTGACGCTTCTCGCCACCGCCGTCATTTTTGCCGCATCGCCAACACTTGTGCTGGCGCAAAAATCGAATGCTCCCGGACAGATGATGCAGCAAAATGCTCCCGGGCAAATGATGCAGGAAAAGGGCTCGGTAGAAGGCGAGCCAGGCGCTTCCGGTTACGCGCCAGGTCATATGATGCAGAACAATGGCTCGGTAAAAGGCACCACCGGGGCGTCGGGATACGCACCTGGCCGTGCCACGACCGGGGCCGGCGCCAAAACCGATGTTGATGTCAAAGCCAAATCTGGCGGCGTCGATGCGGATGTGGACGTCAAAGCGAAAACCAAATAACCGATCTTGAAGTCCGAAGAAGAAGACCCGGCGGTTGCCGGGTCTTTTTTATTCTCTGCGCCGGGGTATCGCGCGTTGAATCCGCATTCAAGTCCGCTGCATCCGCCTGGTATCCTCGGCCGCTTCGGCCAGCAGCCACGTCCGAAACGTCGCAATCTTTGGCAGCATCGCATTCGGCTTGGGGCAAACGATCCAATATGAATAGGGCAATTTGAGCGAATGCGCGAACGGCCGCACCAGGCGGCCGGCGCCGAGATCCCACGCGGCCAGCGCGCTGCGCGCGAGAGCGACCCCTTGTCCATCGACGGCGGCATCGATCGCCATGCTGGTCTGGTTGAAGATGGGCCCGCGGCTGTCATCGATCTCCGTCACGCCGGCCGCTTCCAGCCATTTGGCCCAGTCGCGCCGCTCGTTGATGTGCAGCAGCGTGTGGTGCTTCAAGTCTGCCGCGTTGCGCAAGGCGTGACGCCCGCGCATCAGCGCCGGGCTGCACACAGGAAACAATTGCTCGGCGCATAGCCGAGTGACGTGCAGACTTGGCCAATTGCCGTCACCGTGGCGGATCGCCAGATCTAAATCCTCGCGCGCAAAATCGACATGTTGAATGGTCGCGGCGACCCGCAGGTCGATGCCCGGATGCTGCTCGGCGAACCGCCCAAGCCGGTGCACCAGCCACTTGCTGGCGAAGTTGGGTGACGTGCTCACGGTCAGCGTCCCGGCCTTGTGCCGCTGCAACAGGGTTTCGGTGCCCAATGACAGCCGGTCGAAGGCATCGCGCACCACCGCGAGATATGACTGCCCGGCCTCCGTAATGATGAGGCGGCGCGGTTCGCGCGTGAACAGCCGGCAGCCGAGTTCGGCTTCGAGCGCCTTGACCTGATGGCTGACGGCGCCCTGCGTCACGCTAAGTTCCTGCGCCGCCTTGGTGAAGCTCTCGTGCCGGGCCGCGGCTTCGAAAGCCTTCAGGGCGTTGAGCGATGGCAGCCGGCGCGGCACGGTGGCTCCTTATGACATGAGAAAAACTAAGGCATGCCGGAGAAAGCATGCTTTGCCGGGGTGGATTATAGCAGTCATTTAAAGGCTCCAGAAGCGGTATTGCACAATATCCGCGATGCCAGGAGCAATAGAAATGTTCACCCAAAACCACACAGCGGCGGCCCGCAACCCGGGTCACGCCGGGCCGGGCCCGATGCCGGGCTATGTTTTTCTCAGGCGGGCAATCGAGGCCGGCCTGGCGGCCCGCGCCGCGCTCGGGCTTTGGCTGAAGCGCCGGCGCAGCCGGCAAGTTCTCGCCGCACTCGATAATCACCAGCTCCGCGACATCGGCCTGACGCGCGCCGACATCGCCAACTGGAGCGGACGCTTGGCAGCCGTTGTTGGCAGGTGCGCCGATGCCGGCAAGATCCAGCGCCGCGCGCTGGCCGACCTCGATGAAAGCCGGCTCAGCGATCTGAGCGAGGCCGGTCTGCGGGCCTGGCGCGAGGCGCGGCGCGAACACTTCAGGGATTGAGGCGGGGGATTACACCTTCGGCTAACCCGCCCTTCCGATTACGCCGGCTAGCCCTTTTTGCGTAGCAGGGCGTCGATGCTCAAGCGGCCGGCGCCGCAGACGAACAGGAAAAGCATCCCGCCCTGTATGGCCACATTCTTATAGAAACTCGAATCCTGCACGCGCCGCGCGGCCGCGTCGGTGAAGTTCCAGTAGCGGTGCGAGCTGAAGGTCGCGACCACCATGAACACCGTCATCACCAGCACGACGTAGCGGGTCGCAAATCCCAGGATGAGCGCGATACCGCCGAAGAATTCCACCGGCACGGCAATATAGGCGAGCCAGGGATGCAGCCCGCGTAGCGGGAAGCTGTTGGCGACAGCGGCGACGTCGAACATTTTACCGTAGCCGCTGCGCACGAAAATCCAGCCGAGCAGAATGCGGCCTGCCAGCAAGACGAAATCGGACGTGCCGGCGGCCAGGCCATCGACGCCCGACAGCGCCGGATGCGAACTGTTTTGCATGCTCATGACGTGCCCCCGGTTTGACGCGGCGATCCTGGCATTTTCCGCGCTCTCCATGCAAACCCGCGCGGCGGTGGGTTATTCCGTGGCATGCATTTGGCCGTCATTGCCGGGCTTGACGCAGAATGTGTTGCGCGGCCGCGCTCTCTCTTCACCTCTCCCCTGGGGGGAGAGGTCGACGCGCGAAGCGCGTCGGGTGAGGGGGTAAGAGCCTCACAAAAGTCCATAACCCCTCACCCGCGCACGCTTCGCTTACGCGTGCGCCACCCTCTCCCTCAAGGGGGAGAGGGAAAGCGCGAATGCCTCGCCGCTGTCATCCTCGCGAAAACGGGGACCGATAGGCCGTGCCATTTCCGAATCGTAAGCGCGGCGGTTATGGGTCCCGGCATGCAAAGCGCTCGCGCGCTTCGTCGAGCGTAAGGAATTTCGGATTCGGATCGGCGAGCCGGCGATTGACCTCTGCGACCTGCTCATCGGTGAGGCGATAGGTCGCTTTGTCCTGCTCTCCCATCAGGGTGAGCATTTCCGCCGCGTCTTGCTGGCGCTCGCGCGGCCAGGTCAGCACCCGATCAAGAATCGATTTCACCTGATTTTTGGTCATAGCGAATTATACCATACGGACGTCGTTTGAAAATTGGCTGTGACGCGCCTCGCAACGGACGCCGTCATGCCCGCGCTTGTCGCGGGTATCCACGCCTTTGGATGGCTAAAGAAAGTAAGATGTGGATGCCCGGGTCAAGCCCGGCCATGACGCGGGTGAATTTCGCGGCGATACATCAACGCTTCACTTCCTATCCAACTTCCTCAACACCCCGTCCAACTGCTCCAGATCGCGATACTTGATATGCAGCGTGCCGCCCTCGCCGCGGTGATCGACAGTCACGTCGAGCCCAAGCGCGTCGGATAATTTTTTCTCCAGCGCCTTGGTGTCGGGGTCCTTGGCGCGCGAAGTGCCGAGCACATCGCGCGTCTGCGCGCGGCCGTCTTTGCGCATCTCCTGTTCAGTCTGGCGCACGTTCAAGCCGCGCTTGATGATGTCCTGCGCCAGCGCCATCGCGTTGGGCTGGCCGACCAGTTGCCGCGCGTGGCCGGCCGAGAGCTGGCCGGAGGCGATCAGCGCCTTGACCGGCTCCGACAGCTTCAACAGCCGCACCATGTTGGCGACGTGGCTGCGGCTCTTGCCGACGATCTGCGCCACATCGTCCTGGCTGTGATTAAATTCCTCCATGAGCGCCAGGTAGCCGGACGCCTCCTCGATCGGATTCAAATCGGCGCGCTGCACGTTCTCGATGATGGCGAATTCCAGCGCCTGCGCGTCGGTCGCCTCCACAAGCGCGATCGGCACGTCGTGCAGGCCCGCGCGCTGAGCCGCGCGCCAGCGCCGCTCGCCGGCGATGATCTCGAAGTGATCGTCCTTGCCGTGAACCGGGCGCACCACGATCGGCTGGATGATGCCGCGCTCCTTGATCGAGACGGTCAGCTCGTCGAGTTCAACGTCGGTGAAATTGCGCCGCGGGTTGCGTGGATTGGCGACGAGGTTTTCGATCGGCGCGCGGCGCGGCTTGCGCGACGCATCGCCCGATTTAGTTTCCTCGCCGACGTCACCCATCAGCGAGGCCAGCCCGCGTCCCAATCGCGAATGATCCGCCATCGCCGCCGCTCCTGAACTTCTGCTCACGCGCGCCTCTTTAATTTGTGTCTCGGCTTTTATTTTTGTCATGCGCGGGCTTGTCCCGCGCATCCCGCTTAGGGGAGCATTGCGTCCCTTATCGGGATGGCCGGGACAAGCCCGGCCATGACAGTGAAGTGGTTACTCACCCAGCCTTCAATTCCTTCTCGCGCTGGATGATCTCGGTGGCGAGCCGCAGATAGGCTTCGCTGCCGACGCATTTCAAATCGTACACCAGCACAGGCTTGCCGTAGGACGGCGCTTCCGAGATGCGCACGTTGCGCGGGATCACCGTGTCGTAGACTTTGCGGCCCATGAACTGGCGTACGTCGGCCACCACCTGGTTGGCGAGATTGTTGCGCGAGTCGTACATGGTGAGCACGATGCCGTGGATGGTCAGGTTCGGATTAAGCGTGGTCTTGACCTGCTCGACCGTCTTGAGCAGTTGCGACAATCCTTCCAGCGCGAAGAATTCGCATTGCAGCGGCACCAGGATTGAGTCCGCCGCCGCCATGGCGTTGACCGTGATCAGATTGAGCGACGGCGGGCAGTCGACCAGCACATAGGTGAAATCGAAATTGCGTTCGCCGCTGTTGATGCCGGCGAGCGCCGTGCGCAGGCGGAAGGCGCGGTCGCGCGCCTGGCCGATCTCGAGCTCCAGGCCGGAGAGGTCCATAGTCGAAGGCGCGATGAAAAGCTGCGGCACCGCGGTCGCGACCACCGCGTCGCGCATCGGGGCGGCGCCGGTCAGCACGTCATAGGTCGAAGTGCGGCGCGAACGGCGCTCGATGCCGAGCCCGGTCGAGGCGTTGCCCTGCGGGTCGAGATCGATGATCAGCACATGCTCGCCGATAGCCGCCAGGGCGGTGCCGAGATTGATCGCGGTGGTGGTCTTGCCGACGCCGCCCTTCTGGTTGGCGATCGCCAGCACCCGCGGCCGGCCAGGCGCGGACTGCGCGGCCGGTTTGGCGAAAGGCACGACCTGCGGGTCGGCGGGGCGATCAATGGGTGTGTCGGTCATATACGGCTGTCCATCTTCTGGCTTAGATCCGTCATCCTGAGAGCCGCCCCTTGCTCCGCTCATTCCCGCGGAAGCGGGAATCCAGGATTACGCTCTCGGCTTCGGTCTTGCTGCTCCTGGGTCCCCGCTTGCGCGGGGACGAGCGGCTCCAATTAGGTAACTTAAGTGCCTTTACGAGGTTTCAGCCCTCGAATTACGACGATCGAGCCCTGCGGGCTGGTCTTGCTGGGCACTTTCGAGGCCTCAATAGTCCAATATTTAGCGGCTTCGGTCAATTCGGCATCTACATCTTGTCCCTTGGGGAAGATTCCGATAGCGCCGCGCGCAATCAACGGAAACGCCTGATCGCAAAGGGTTTTCAACGGGGATAGCGCCCTCGCCGTCACCACATCCACCTTATCCCGGACGCTGTCCCCAAAATTCTCCGCTCGCATCTGGTGCACGGTCGCCGGCACGCCGGTGAGACTGACCGCTTCGCGCAAAAAAGTGGCCTTTTTCCCAACGCTTTCAACGAGATGAACCATTGCGCCCGGTTTTTCCGCCAGCACGCAGGCAATCGGAATGCCGGGAAGTCCGCCACCAGATCCGAAATCCACCCATACGCGCGCGTCCGGCGCAATATCGATGAGCTGAAGCGAGTCGGCCACGTGCCGCGTCCAAACGATTGGAATCGTTGAGGAAGCAATCAGGTTGAATTTTTTCTGCCAGTCGATCAGCAGACCGACAAACAGGTCGAGGCGTTTTTCTGTTTCACGTGAAACAGGCGTGAGCTGTAAGGCGCGCGCGCGGTCGGCGGCGAGGTCGAACGTGCCCTGCTCGCTTTTGCTCAAGCGCGCTTTCGCCCGCGCTTCACATGCGCCACCAGCAGCGTCAACGCCGCCGGCGTCATGCCGTCGATGCGGCTGGCATGGCCGATGGTGCGCGGCCGATGCGTTTGCAGTTTTTGTTTCGCCTCGTTCGATAGCCCCGACAGCGCGGCGTAATCGAAATCGTCGGGCAATACGAAACTTTCATCGCGCCGATACGATGCGACGTCGGCGGCCTGGCGCGACAGATAGACATCGTACTTGGCATCGATCTCGATCTGCTCGGCAATTTTCGGTTTGAGCTCGCCGAAGCGCGGCCAGATTTTCGCAAGATCCGTCATCGCGATGTTCGGGTACGACAACATTTCAAACGCCGTGCGCCGCTGACCGTCTTTGTTCAGCGTGATGCCGTGACGCTCGGCTTCTTTCGGCGTCAGCGAAACCGAGTCGGCAAATTCGCGCGCGCTCTTGAGCGCCGAAGATTTCTCGGCGTGCATGCGCGCGCGCTCCGCGCCGACGCAGCCGATTGCAATTGCTTTGTCGGTCAGCCGCTGATCCGCGTTGTCGGCGCGCAACTTCAAACGATACTCCGCGCGCGACGTGAACATGCGGTACGGCTCGGCGACACCGCGCGTCACCAGGTCGTCGATCATCACGCCGATATAAGCTTCGGCACGATCGAAAATAATTTCAGGCCCGCCGCCGGCTTTGGACGCGGCGTTGAGACCTGCAAGAAGTCCTTGTGCCGCAGCCTCTTCGTAGCCTGTGGTGCCGTTGATCTGGCCGGCGAGATAAAGCCCGCGCAAGTGTTTTGTTTCCAGTGTCGGGTTGAGTTGACGCGGATCGACGTAATCATATTCGATGGCGTAGCCCGGCCGCACAAAGCGCGCGTTGTGCAATCCGGGAATGGTCGCGACCAGCGCGTGCTGAACTTCTTCCGGCAGCGAAGTGGAAATTCCATTCGGATAGACCGTCGTGTCGTCGAGACCTTCCGGCTCCAGAAATATTTGATGGCCGTCGCGTTCGCCGAACTTCACGATCTTGTCTTCGATCGACGGACAATAACGCGGGCCCGTGCTGGCGATCTGTCCGGAATACATCGGCGAGCGATGCACATTGGCGCGGATGATTTTGTGCGTGGCTTCGACCGTGCGCGTGATGCCGCATTGAATTTGCGGATTGGTAATGCGCGCCGTGAGCATGGAGAACGGCTCCGGCACGTCGTCGCCGGGCTGCATCTCGAGCGCGGCCCAGTCGATGCTGCGGCCATCGAGCCGCGGCGGCGTGCCGGTCTTCAAGCGGCCGAGCGTGAAGCCGAGTTTTTCCAGCGTGCGCGACAGCCCGATCGCCGGCGCTTCGCCGGCGCGGCCGGCGGGAATTTGTTTTTCGCCGATATGGATGAGGCCGCGCAGGAACGTGCCGGTGGTGAGCACCACCGCGCCGGTGGAGATCTCGCGTCCGTCGGCGAATTTAACGCCAGACACGCGGCCATCAGTGACGACCAGGTCATCGGCCTCGGCTTCGATGACTACAAGGTTAGGAATGGCCCGGATCGCGGCCTGCATCGCCGCCGCATAGAGCTTGCGGTCGGCCTGCGCGCGCGGCCCGCGCACCGCCGGGCCCTTGCGGCGGTTCAAAACGCGGAATTGGATGCCGCCTTGGTCCGCCACATGGCCCATGAGGCCGTCCAGGGCATCGATTTCCCGTACCAGATGGCCTTTGCCGAGGCCGCCGATGGCCGGATTGCACGACATAGCGCCGACGGTGGCGAAGCGGTGCGTCACCAATGCCGTTTTTGCGCCCATGCGGGCGGCGGCGGCGGCGGCTTCACCGCCGGCGTGGCCACCGCCGACAACAACAACATCGAATTGCGTGCGCATAGCGGCGTTGTAGCGGAGGTGCGGGAAGCGGTCAAAATATTGCTGTTTCGCGAAATGTTTCACGTGAAACACCGAAGAATTGGTATTTAATTACCTCTCTTCGGCCGTTCGTCGGAGCCGATCATCGCTTCCTTGGCCAAAAACAGGCCTATCCTCGCGGCCGAGGATCCTTCCTTGGACCTGGTCGTGGGCCAAAAAGTCTAATTCCGGCCATTCAGGCCTGTCGATGTGCCGTGCGCAATCTGGGCGGCCGAGCTACCGGCCTTCGGTACCGGACCATTGTCGAAGAAGATGGCGCCAACGCCAATCGCCACCATCAATACTAGAAACGCGAGCCAGCCCAGCGCATTTGGCTCCCGCATCAGCTTTTTCCATTCCGGGGCATCGGACATACCGATCTCCTAACGCAGTGACGGGAGCCCAGCGTGAAAATGGGGTACTTCGGCTGCAACGCCGAGATGACCCAATGCCGCCGTGACCGGATGCCACGGTCATTTGCTGAAGCATTCGGTTATTTGCCGATACAGAAGTCGCGGAAGATCACGTCCAGGATATCCTCGACGTCAACGCGGCCGGTCAGCCGGCCAAGCGCGCGGGCGGCAATGCGCAGCTCTTCGGCCAACAGATCCTCATGACCAGCAAGCTCGCCGCCCATTGCCCGGCGCAGCGCCGCCAGGGTATCATCGAGAGCACGCCGATGGCGCTCGCGGGTAACCAAAGCGGACTCGGCGCCGGCCAGAAAACCCTCGGCGTGGCGGCCCAATTGAGCCAGCAACAGGTCAAAACCATCGCCTGTCGTGGCTGAAAGATTGAACTCTAGCTCATTGTTACTGGTTTCAGATTCACTTCTACCTGTTAACCCGGCATTATCCTTGTTTGGTAAGACCTTATTAGATCGATGCTTATGTTCACTATTACCATTATTATGACTTTGCCGTTCATTTGTATTGTTAAGTGGCTGAACCAGATCGATTTTGTTGCGGATGAGCCAAATAAGCGGATTAGACAGCGGCGGCACGGACGGTGCGGCAGAATCGGGCTGCGGCAGACGCCGCGGAATGACAGAGTCCGCATCACTCGCGTCCACCACCCACAGCACCAGGTCCGCGCCCGCCGCCCGGTCGCGCGCGCGGCGCACGCCCTCCAATTCGACCGGATCAGAAGTCTCCCGAATCCCGGCCGTGTCGAGCAGCGTCACCGGCAGGCCGCCAAGGTCGAGATGCACCTCGATTACGTCGCGCGTGGTCCCGGCATAAGGCGAGACGATCGCCGCCTCGCGACGGGCGATGCGATTGAGCAGCGTCGACTTGCCGGCATTGGGCGGCCCGGCGATCGCCACCACCAATCCCTCGCGCAGCCGCTCGCCGCGGCCGCCGTCGGCCAGCGCCGACACAATCTCATCCTCCAGTTCGCGCGCGATAGTCAGCGCCGGCGCGACAATATTTTCAGGCACATCGTCTTGGTCGGAAAAATCGATGCGGGCTTCGACCAGCGCCAGCGCCCGGATGAGCCGTTGCCGCCAATCCTCGGCACAGTTGCCGAGCAGGCCCTTCATTTGGCGAAACGCCAAGCGGCGCTGCCCTTCCGTCTCCGCGCTTACCAAATCGGCTAGGCCTTCGACCGCGGTCAGGTCCAGTTTGCCATTCTCGAAGCCGCGCCGGGTAAACTCGCCCGCTTCCGCCATGCGCAGGCCCTCGATTGAGCCAAGCGCATCGAGAATGGCGGCGATCACGGCACGGCCGCCATGGGCCTGCAATTCGGCAACGTCCTCGCCAGTCTCGCTGTGCGGGCCCGGAAACCACAGCACCAAAGCCTCGTCGATAATCTCACCGCTACGCGGGTCGCGAATGCGGGCGAGCCCGGCCTTGCGTGGCTCGGGGATCTTGACGCCAAGCGCGGTCAGCGCCGCGCCGGCGCGCACACCGGAAATACGGATGACGGCAATCGCCACCGGCGGACGGCCGGACGATAGCGCGAAAATGGTGGGCCGGTCGGACATCGGAAGGCACCGAAGCGCCGCACAAGTTGCAGGTCAATAGCCCAGGTGAAGTTCGTCTCGCCCGGCGTCCAATCGCCATTGCATTTAGCCGCCTGATCATCGGTCGGAGCGACATTTCGCCCGGAATGACGCGTTGGGAAATCCGCGCTAGGTTGCGCGCATGTCATCCGCACCCA
>JBBRAL010000036.1:0-45117 GCA_038206805.1 Hyphomicrobiales bacterium
CCCTCCCCCGCCGGGGGGGGCGGCAAAGTGCCTATCGAGAGGCCCTGGCCCCCTCACCCCGACCCACTCCCCCCAGGGGAGAGGGAGCACGGCCCGTCGTGCGGCAACGTCATTCATTCAACGGCACCCTCCGTAGAGGGCACCCATGACCTCACCCCGCCGCATTCCGCCCGATGTCAGCCGCGTGCAGATCGAGGCCGCCGACCCTGATGTTTCGGCCTTCGTGTCGGCCAATGCCGGCTCCGGCAAGACTCATGTGCTCGCTCAGCGCGTGATCAACCTGTTGCTGCGCGGCGTCGACCCGGCGAAAATCCTCTGCATCACCTTCACCAAGGCGGCGGCCGCCAACATGGCGAACCGCGTCTTCGGCACGCTGGCCGAATGGACCGCGCTCGACGACACCGCGCTTGACGCTAAGATCAAGCTCTCGACCGGAAACAAGGCCGACGCGGCCTTGCGCGCGCGGGCGCGCCGGCTGTTCGCCTCGGCGCTGGAGACGCCGGGCGGGCTCAAAGTTCAGACCATCCATGCCTTCTGCACGCGGCTGCTGCACCAGTTTCCGTTCGAGGCCAATGTGGCGGCGCGTTTCGACGTGCTGGACGAAGCCACCACCACGCAACTGCTCGATCGATTGACCTTGGACGTGCTGCTGCAAGCGGCAAGCCAGCCTGACGGCGCGCTCGGCCGAGCGCTCTCGACCGCCATCGTGATGGCCGCCGATCAGACCTTCAAGGACGTGGTGAACGACGCGATTGCCGAGCGCGACGACATCGAGGCATGGATCGCGCGCGCCGGCGGCATCGATCCGGCGATGGCGGAATTGTCGGCCGCCTTCGGCATCGATGCGGCCGACACCGCCGAAACGCTGGCGCAGGAATATTTTTCGCACGCGCTGATTCCGGCGGCGGAATGGCCGGCGCTGATCGAGATTCTGCAAACCGGCTCGGTCTCCGACAAGAAACACATCGCCGCGCTGCAAGCCGCGCGCAGCGCCAACGGCCGCGAGCGCATCGACAATTACCTCAAGGTGTTCTGCACCGCCGAGCTGAAACCGCGCGCAATTATCGTTACCAAGAAAATCGGCGAAAGCCATCCGGACTGGCTGGCGCGCCTGCTCGCCGAGCAGACCCGCGTCTGCGCCCTGATCGCGCGCGAACGGGCACTGGCGGCGCGCGAGCGCACCCGCGCGCTCATCACCATCGCGGCGGAAGTGATCGCGCGCTACAAATCGGAAAAGGAGCGCCGCGGGCTGCTCGACTATGACGACCTGATCGACAAGACGCTGCCGATGCTGTCCGACGGCTCGTCTGCCTGGGTTCACTACAAGCTCGATCTCGGCATCGATCATATGCTGATCGACGAGGCGCAGGACACCAGCCCGAAGCAATGGGAAATCATCCGCCTGCTCGCCTCGGAATTCACACCGGGCGGCAGCCGGCCGAATGTAAAGCGCACCATATTCGCGGTCGGCGACGAGAAGCAGTCGATCTTCTCGTTCCAGGGCGCCGCGCCCAAGGCGTTCGATGAAATGCGCCGTCTGTTCGCCGGCCAGTTCGACACGCCGGAACAGGGCTGGCGCCATCTGCGCTTCCACCATTCGTTCCGCTCGGGCGAGAACGTGCTGGGTTCGGTCGACCGGGTGTTTGCCGCGCGCGCGACCTATGTCAGCGTCACCAGCGACGATGCCGGCGTGCCACCGCACACCTCATTGCCGGACGCCGCGCCCGGCCTGGTCGAACTGTGGCCGCCGATTGCGCCCGCCGAGCGGCGCGAGATCGAAGGCTGGGACGCGCCATTCGACACCGAGAGCGAGCAAAGCCCGCGCGTTAAGCTGGCGCGCCGGATCGCGGGCCACGTAAAGCTATGGATGGCGCGCGGCCTGAAAGCCGGCGATGTGCTGGTGCTGGTGCGCCAGCGCGGACCGCTGTTCGAGGCGATTATCCGCGCGCTGAAAGATGCCGGCATCCCGGTCGCCGGCGCCGACCGGCTGGTGCTCACCGAGCATATCGCGGTGATGGACCTGATGGCTTTGGCTGACGCGCTGCTGCTGCCGGACGACGATCTGGCCTTGGCAAGCGTGCTCAAGAGCCCGCTGTTCGGGTTGAACGACGAGCAGCTTTTTACGTTGGCCTGGAACCGCGAAGGATCGCTGCGCGTCAGTTTGCGCGCCAAGGCATCCGAGGATGCGGCCTTTGCCGCGGCAAACGGCGCCCTCGATGAACTGGCGCAAGCCGCGCGCGCGCGCACGCCGTTCGGCTTCTTTGCCCACGTGCTGGGTGGCGCGGGCGGACGCGCGAAATTCCTGGCGCGGCTGGGGATGGAGGCGAACGACGCACTCGACGAATTCTTGAACCTGGCGCTCGACTATGAGACGCGCCAGACCCCGTCGCTGCAAGGCTTCCTGGCCTGGCTGCGCGCCGCCAAGAGCGAAGTGAAACGCGACATGGAAATGGCGCGCGACGAGGTGCGGGTGATGACCGTGCACGGCGCCAAGGGACTGGAAGCCAATACCGTGATCATGGCCGACACTACGACCAAGCCGACCGGCCCGCAGGATCCACGGTTGTTGCTTTTGGCGAAAGACGAACTTGTCTGGGCGGCTGCGCGCACCGAGGATACCGGCGCCATGGCGGACGCGCGCGGCAAGGCGCAGCAGGACGCGCGCGACGAATATAAGCGGCTGTTGTACGTGGCGATGACGCGCGCCGCAGAACGTCTGGTGATCTGCGGCGCCAAAGGTGCGCACAAAATTCCCGACGGCTGCTGGTATCAACTGGTCGAGGAGGCGCTGAGCGCGGATTGCGTCTCCGAGCCGGCCGACGACGGCGACGGCGAAGTGCTGCGTTATCGCAAGGGCGAGGCGCCGGCACTCGCGCCGGTCAAGAGCGCCTCTGCCGCCGCGGCCAAGCCGGCACCGCTGCCGGGCTGGCTCACCGCCAACGCTCCGGCGGAAGCAGCGGCAATGCGCAGCATCGCGCCGTCGAGCGTCATGGTTGACGAGGCAGCGGGCTCGCTCGGCCCCGGCGGCACCGCTGTGGCGCTCAAGCGCGGCTTGCTCACGCACCGGCTGATGCAGTCGCTGCCGGATATTGCGCCGGAGCGGCGCGCCCAGGCGGCGGCGGATTATCTCGGCCGCGCCGGCACCGACCTGCCGGCCGGCGAGCGCGCGCGGATCGTCGAGCAGGCGATGCGCGTGATCGAGGATGCGCGCTTCCATGAACTTTACGGCCCCGGCAGCCGGTCGGAAGTGCCGATCGTCGGACGCCTGCTTTTGGGCGGCAAAACCGTGCTGGTGGCGGGCCAGGTCGATCGCCTGGCGGTCACGGCAAGCTCCGTGCTGATCGGCGACTTCAAAACGAATCGCGCCGTCCCGCGGCGAATCGAGGACGTGCCGAAGCCTTATGTCCGCCAGCTTGCGCTCTACCGCGCCGTGCTCGCCCGCCTGTACCCGGATAAGCCGGTACGGGCGGCCCTGATCTGGACGGAAGTATTTGAAATGATGGAGCTTTCCAGCGAGGTGCTGGATGCCGCGCTGGCGCGGGTCACCCCCGCGTGAGGGTGCCTTGACGCTGCGGAAGCGCGTTCATAGGTTCCCTCCCTCACCTTTCCCAACCCAGCGATTCTCTGTTCCGCAGCACAAAAGGAAATTCCCATGGCCGTCGGCAAAACGTCGGACGCAAGCTTCGAAGCGGACGTATTGAAATCGGCCGAGCCGGTGGTGGTCGATTTCTGGGCGGAATGGTGCGGGCCCTGCCGCATGATCGCGCCGGCGCTGGAAGAGATTTCCGGCCAGGTCGGCGACAAGGTCAAGATCGTCAAGCTCAATGTCGATGAGAACCCGAACACCGCCGCCAAATACGGCATCATGTCGATCCCGACTTTGTTGCTGTTCAAGAACGGCGAGATCGCCTCGCGCCAGGTTGGCGCCGCGCCCAAGCAGAAGCTGGCGCAGTGGATCAGCGGCGCGGCCTGACGCCGCTTCAATCATCCGAATAATCTCGTTGCAATGGCCGGGCTCGTCCCGGCCATTTTATTTATGGCACTGCCTTTTTATCCCTCCCTGCCTTTGGGGAGGGATAAAGAAAGTCATCGCGGCGGCGTGCCGTTCACGCGCAAGACCTCGCCGGCCAGATAGAGCGAGCCGGCAATCAATATGCGCGGCGGCGGATCGAGGTCGAGCTTGCGCGCGGCTTCGAGCGCCTCATCGAGATTGTCGCGGCTGGTTGCCGAAAGACCGATGGCGCGCGCGGCGTCGGCCACCGCTTCCGCGCTCAGGCCTTTTTCCGCGCCCGGCACCGGCACCGCGATCAGCCGCCGCGCCAGCCCGGTGAAATTGCTCAAGAAGCCTTCGCAGTCCTTACTGGCCAGCATGCCGACAATCAACACCAGCGGACGCGAGACGCGCTCCTCGAGATCGGCGAGCGCCGCCGCGATGGCGCGGCCGCCGTCGGGATTGTGTCCGCCGTCGAGCCACAGTTCGCTGCCGGTGGGCGCCAGTTCGACCAGTCTGCCTTGGCCGAGCCGTTGCATGCGCGCCGGCCAATCGGCCTTGACCATGCCAGCCTCGTAGGCGGCCGGCGAAATCTTGAACTGCGGCAACGCCCGCAGCGCGGCAATGGCAAGCCCGGCATTCTCGAACTGGTGGCGGCCGTGGAGTTTCGGCGCCGGCAGATCGAGCAACCCGCTGTCGTCCTGATAGACCAGCCGGCCGCGTTCCTCGGTCGCGGTCCAATCCTCGCCGGCAATCTTCAATGGCGCGCCGAGCCTCGCCGCTTGCCGTTCGATCGGCGCCAGCGCTTCGCGCTGCTGCGCGGCGAGGATCACCGGCACGCCGCGCTTGATAATGCCGGCCTTCTCGGCGGCGATTGCCTCGAGCGTGCTGCCGAGAAAATCCACGTGGTCGATCGAAATGCGGGTGATGATCGTGGCCGCGGGATGATCCACCACGTTGGTCGCGTCCAGCCGGCCGCCGAGCCCCACTTCCATCAACAGCACGTCGGCCGGATGGCGCGCGAACAGCAACAGGCCGACCGCGGTGGTGATTTCGAACACGGTGATCGGTGCGCCGGCATTGGCGCGCTCGCATTCCTCCATCGCCGCCGCCAATTCGTCATCGGCGACGAGGTGCCCCTCGCCGGCGAACTCGGGTTTCCCCGAGTTCGCCATTTTAGATTGGCCAAGCCGGAAGCGTTCGTTGAAACGCACCAGATGCGGCGAGGTGTAGACATGCGCGCGCAGCCCCGCCGCTTCCAGGATCGCGCGCAGGAAGGCGATGGTGGAGCCCTTGCCGTTGGTGCCGGCGACATGGATCACCGGCGGCAGCTTGCGTTCGGGATGATCGAGCGCCGCGAGCAGCCGCTGCACGCGATCGAGCGATAGATCGATGCGCTTGGGATGCAGCGCGGTCAGCCGCGCGACGATGGAGTCGATGGGAGTCATTTTACTCTTTGTCATCACCGGGCCGCCGCGAAGCGGCGTGACCCGGTGATCCCGATAAGTTTAGCACGGTCTTGCTTCCCTAAGCGGGATCGCCGGGTCAAGCCCGGCGATGACAGCGGTGGGGCCGTGCATTACTTACGCGTGCGCCGGAACCGGCAATTGCGCCTGAGCGGCCGCCGCCGGCGCCTTGGTCAACAACCGGCACAGTTCGGAAAGCGTCGCGCGCAGCTTGTGGCGATGCACTACCATGTCCACCATGCCGTGCTCGGCGAGATATTCGGCGCGCTGGAAACCTTCCGGCAGTTTCTCGCGGATGGTCTGCTCGATCACGCGCGGACCGGCAAAGCCGATCAGCGCGCCCGGCTCCGCGATCTGCACGTCGCCGAGCATGGCATAGGACGCCGTGACGCCGCCGGTAGTGGGATTGGTAAGCACGACGATATAGGGCTTGCCCGCCTCGCGCAGCATCTGCACCGCCACCGTGGTGCGCGGCAACTGCATCAGCGACAGGATGCCTTCCTGCATGCGCGCGCCGCCCGAGGCCGCGAACATGATGAACGGCGTAGACTTGTTCACCGCGGTCTCCAGACCCTTGATCACCGCTTCGGCCGCCGCCATGCCAAGCGAACCGCCCATGAAATCGAAATCCTGTACGGCGATCACCACCGGCAAGCCGTCGAGCTTGCCGAGGCCGAGCTTCACCGCGTCGTTCAACCCGGTCTTGGTGCGCGCATCCTTGAGCCGGTCGGCGTAACGGCGCTCGTCGCGAAACTTGAGCGGATCGATCGGTACCTCCGGCACGCCGATGTCGATCCAGGTGCCGCCGTCAAACATCGCCTTCAGGCGCATCGGCGCAGAGACGCGCATGTGGTAATTGGAACTCGGAATGACGAACTGGTTGGCCTCGACGTCCTTGTAGAACACAAGCTGGCCGGTCTCCGGACATTTGATCCAGAGGTTTTCCGGCGTCTCGCGGCGCAGGAAGCTGCGTATCTTCGGGCGGACGACGTTGGAGATCCAGTTCATGGCGCGCCTTTCGAACAGGCCCTCATGTAATCCCGAAAGCGGGACAAATCCACTCCCCGTTATTGCGTAAAATGAGGCGGCCGCGAGGCGCGGGGCAGACCACGGTTGCAAAGGCATCGTGCCGAAAGCTACAAACGGGCGTAACCTTGGCGGCGGCGGCGAAGCGCCATTCGAACGCTTCGCCGGCAAGCCGTCCAATCAAGCCGTCCAATAAAGTCAAAAACTTGGGGGAGGAAACCATGAAAAAAAATATGCTTAGCTACGCACTGGCGGCTCTGACACTTATCGGCACCGCGGCGGCCGCCTCGGCGGAAGACACGGTCAAACTGGCGGTTGGCCAGCGCGGCAACTGGGACACCTCGATTTCGGAGGTCGGCCAGCTCGCCGGCATCTTCAAGAAGCACGGCCTGAAGCTCGAAATCGTCTATACCAACGGCGCGGGCGAGACCCAGCAGGCGGTGATCTCGGGCAGCGTCGATCTCGGCATCGCCGCCGGAGTCATGGGTGTGTTCAGCGCCTATTACAAAGGCGCACCGGTGCGGGTGATCGGCGCCGAAACCACCGGCGCCAACGATCTTTATTGGTATGTGAAGGCGGATTCGCCGATCAAGTCGCTGAAGGACACCGACGGCAAGATCCTCGGCTATTCGACCAACGGTTCGTCGACCCACGGCATCGTCACCGCCTTCATGAAGCAGTACCAGCTCACGGCCAAGCCGACCGCGCTGGGCGGACCGTCAGCGAACCTGACGGCCGTGATGTCGGGCCAGGTCGATGTCGGCTGGGCGGCGCCGCCGTTCGGTCTCGATCAGCTCGATGCCAAGCAGATCAGAATCATCGCGACCGGCAACGACGCGGCGGCCTTCCGGGGCCAGACCGTGCGGCTCAACATCGCCAATGCCAATTACCTGAAGACGCACAAGGACGTCGTTGACCGCTACATGAAGGCCTATCGCGAAACGGTCAATTATCTGTACACCGATCCGAATGGGCTGAAGGTCTATTCGAATTGGCTCAAGATCAGCGAAGCCAAGGCGAAGCGTACGCGTGATGACTTCTTCCCGCGGCCATCGGTCGAGCCGGACAAAATCGTCGGGCTCGACACCATCGTCAAGGACGCGGTGGCCTTGAAGTTCACGGCCAGCGAGTTGACCAAGGAGCAGCTTGCCGAGCTGATCCAGATTCCGCCGAGGTAGCGACTCTCCGTTCCCTCCCCCTGAAAGGGGGAGGGTCAGGGTGGGGGTCATTGCAGCTTTGAAGCGACCCCCACCCGGCGAGCTTCGCTCGCCGACCTCCCCTTTCAGGGGGAGGTAAAGACGCTAGCTATCCTGCCACCACCCGTCGCGCGGCGCGGATGCCGGCGGCCAGCGCCGACACCAAGTCGGTCACCGCCTTGACCGTAGCCGGTCCGGATTTGCCGTTGCTGTCGAGGCTGCCGCGCATGGCATCCACCAGCGCCGAGCCGACCACGACGCCATCGGCATTGGCGGCGATAGCGCGCGCCTGGTCGGCGGTGCGCACGCCGAAGCCGACCGCGACCGGCAATTTCGTATGCCGCTTAATACGAGCCACCGCCGACGCAACCTTGCCGGCATCGGGCGCGGCCGAGCCGGTGACACCAGCGATCGAGACGTAATAGACAAAGCCCGAAGTATTGTTGAGCACCGCCGGCAGGCGCTTATCGTCGGTGGTGGGCGTCGCCAGCCGGATGAAACTCAAGCCGGCTTTGAGCGCCGGCAGGCAGAGTTCCTCGTCTTCCTCCGGCGGCAGATCGACTACGATCAAACCGTCGATGCCGGCGGCTTTGCCATCGATGAGGAACTTATCGACGCCGTAGATATAGATCGGATTGTAGTAGCCCATCAAAACAATAGGAGTGGCGTCGTCGGTTTTGCGAAACGCGCGCACCAGCGCCAGCGTCTTGATCATGGTCTGCCCGGCGGCGAGCGCGCGCAGTCCAGCCGCCTGGACCGCCGGCCCGTCGGCCATCGGATCGGTGAACGGCATGCCCAATTCGATCACATCGGCGCCGGCTTTCGGCAGCGCCTGCGCAATAGCGAGCGATGTGTCGTAATCGGGATCGCCCGCCATGGTGAAGGTCACCAGCGCGGCGCGGCCTTCTGCATTGAGCGCGGCGAAGCGGCGATCGATGCGGGTGGTCATCGCTTCTTGCTTTCCAGAAACGCCGCCACCGAATCCAGATCCTTGTCGCCGCGGCCGGAGAGATTGACCACCATCAGGTGATCTTTCGGCTTTTGCGGCGCCAGGTCGAACACGCGCGCCAGCGCATGCGCCGGCTCCAGCGCCGGAATGATGCCTTCCAGCTTGCTGCAAAGTTGGAACGCCGCCACCGCTTCGTCGTCGGTCGCCGACAGGAATTTCACGCGGCCGAGGTCGTTGAGCCAGGCGTGCTCCGGCCCGATGCCGGGATAATCGAGGCCGGCTGAGATAGAGTGCGCTTCTTCAATTTGGCCGTCGGCATCCATCAGCAGATAAGTGCGATTGCCGTGCAGCACGCCCGGCCGGCCGCCGGCGATCGAAGCCGCGTGCTGGCCGCTGGCCAGGCCGTGACCGGCCGCTTCGACGCCGTAGATTTCGATTGCCGGCTCGTCGAGGAACGGATGGAACAGGCCCATCGCGTTGGAACCGCCGCCGATGCAGGCGATAAGCGAATCGGGTAGCCGGCCTTCGGCCGCCAGCATCTGCTCGCGCGTTTCGCGGCCGATGATCGACTGGAAGTCGCGCACCATAGCCGGATAGGGATGCGGACCCGCCACCGTGCCAATGCAGTAGAACGTGTCGGCGACATTGCTGACCCAGTCGCGCAGCGCCTCGTTCATTGCGTCCTTCAGCGTCCGGGCGCCCGACTCGACGGCGCGCACTTCGGCGCCGAGCATCTTCATGCGCAGCACATTCGGCTTCTGCCGCTCGACATCGACGGCGCCCATATAGACGATGCAGGGCAGCCCGAACTTGGCGCATAGCGTGGCGGTGGCGACGCCATGCATGCCGGCGCCGGTCTCGGCGATGATGCGTTGCTTGCCCATGCGCCGCGCCAGCATGATCTGGCCCAGCACATTGTTCACCTTGTGGGCGCCGGTGTGATTGAGCTCCTCGCGCTTGAAATAGATTTTCGCGCCGGCAAACTTCTTGCTCAGCCGCTCGGCGAAATAGAGCGGCGACGGCCGGCCAACATAGGTAGCCAGATGGCCGTCCATTTCGCGCTGGAATTGCGGATCGGCCTTGGCCGCCGCATAGGCCTTTTCCAGTTCGAGGATCAGCGGCATCAGCGTCTCGGCGACAAAACGGCCGCCATAGATGCCGAAATGCCCGCTCTCGTCGGGGCCGGTGCGGAAGGAATTGGGCCGCGGCGCGCTCATGCGCGGCTCACGACATTCGACGCGCCGAGCGGTCGGGAGTCCGCCATGCGCGCGGCACGAATGAAAGCGCGGATCTTGTCCGGATCCTTGACGCCGGGCTCACGCTCGACGCCGGAGGACACATCGACGCCCGGCGCGGCAGTGATGTGGATTGCTTCGGCGACGTTTTCCGCGTCGAGCCCGCCCGACAGCATGAACAGAATTCCCGCATCGATATTTTGCAGCAACGACCAGTCGAACACCTTGCCGAGCCCGCCGGGCCTAGTGGCTGCCTCCGGCGCGCGCGCGTCGAAGATCAGCCGGTCGGCCACCTTGGCGTAAAGCCGGATCGGCGACAGGTCGGCGCGCGTCGCGATCGGCAACGCCTTCATCACCGGCAGGCCGAAGCGCGAGCGCACCACCGCCACCCGCTCCGGCGGCTCGCTGCCGTGCAATTGCAGCATGTCCGGTCGCAAGGCCGCGACGATGCCGCCCAGCGTCTCGTCATTGGCATTGACGGTGAGCGCGACCTTGCCGGCGCGCCCTTTGACGCGCTCGCCGAGCGCGCGCGCGGCCTCCAGGCCGAGATGGCGCGGGCTGGGCGCAAAGAACACGAAGCCGACCAGATCGGCGCCGGATTCCAGCGCCACATCAAGCGCTTCCGGGGTCTTCAGGCCGCAGATTTTGATCGAGAGGGGCATGGTGGGGCGGGTTCTACCGTCTTATTCCGGCCGCCGCAAAGCGGAAGCGCCGGTCGCCGTTAAGGAACCGGCGGCGGGATGACCGGCAGCGGCGCGGACTCGGCCGAGGCTTGCGCATCGGTGCCGAAGCGGCGGCGGATGGTTTCCAGTTCGTCGTGCAAGGCGCGCACGTCGGCGTCGAGCTTGCGGGCAGTGCGCCGCCATCTGCCCTGGCCGATCCAGGCGGCGATGCCGCCGATCAGCACGCCGAAAATCAGCACCGCGAAGATAACCGCGAACAGCGGTAGCGTCGCCGCATAGGCCGGGCTAACTGAGGAGAACGGATCGAACGAGACCGTCACCGCATGCCGGTTGGCCACCGCGAAGGCGACGATAATGGCGGCGAGCGGGACGACGATCAGCGTGGTGATTATTTTGCGGAGCATCGGCTGTGCCCTTCTTCGTCATGGCCGGCTCGTCCCGGCCATCCACGTCTTATGCTCGGCGGTAGTTTCCAAAACATGGATGCCCGGCACAAGGCCGGGCATGACGGGCGATGAAGTGCCGGCCTCTTATCGGTTGGCTATTATACCACCGGCGGGGTCTTGTTCAGGCGCTCGCGCATTTCCTTGCCGGTCTTGAAGAACGGCACCGACTTCTGGTCGACCGAGACATGCGCGCCGGTGCGCGGATTGCGGCCGGTACGGGCCGGCCGGTGCTTGACCGAGAAGGCCCCAAAGCCACGCAATTCGATGCGGTCGCCCTTCGACATGGCATTGGTGATCTCGCCGAGGATGGCGTTGACGATGTTCTCGACGTCGCGCTGATAGAGGTGGGGATTCTGGGCGGCGATACGCTGGACCAGTTCGGATTTGATCATTGACGCAGCCCCGTTCGGTCAATTGGAGGAGGCAGGGTGCCAAAGCGCCAACAGACCGTCAAGGTTTAGTCGCTCGACCGCCTGCACCGCGCCCCACGCCTCGATGCGCTGCGCCGTGGTGGAGAGACCCGCTGCCTCGAAGGTCAAGGCGGCGAGGTGGAGGAAGGAAAACTCGCTGAATCGCGGCTGCAACGGGTAATCGCGCACCGGCGTATTGGCCGGCACCTTCTTTGCCTTCTGCAGCCAGGCCAGCGCGGTCCTTTCGTTGCCAAGCTCGTCGACCAGCTTCAAACCCACCCCCTGCCGGCCGGTGAAAACGCGGCCGTCGGCGACCTGCGCGAGCTGCGCATCGTCCATCTGGCGGCGGTCCTTCACAAGGCCTTTGAACCAGGCATAGGAGTCGAGCACGATCGCCTCAATGGCGGCGCGCGCCTCCGGACTGGTCGGCTCGAAGCCGTTGGGCGCGGCCTTGAGCGGCGAGGATTTGATCTCCTCGACCTTGATGCCGATGGTCTTGAGCACTTCGGTGAAGTTCGGGTACTGGAACAGCACGCCGATCGAGCCGACCAGCGAGGTGTCCTGCGCCACGATGTGCTCGCACGACAGTGCCGCGATATAGGCGCCCGACGCCGCCAGCCCATCGACCACCACCACCATCGGCTTTTTCGCCTGCAACTGGCGCAGCGAGTCATAAAGCTGCTCGGAGCCGGCGGTGGTGCCGCCCGGCGAGTCGATATGCACGATCACCGCGCGCGTGCGCGATTTGCCCAGGCGATCGAGCGCCTCGACGCGGTCCTGGTTGTCGCGGATCAGGCCCTGAATCCTGATGCGGGCGATGGTGTCGCCGCTCGGCAGCAGGCGGCCGCTGGGAATCAGCATGACGCCCGCGCCGACAACCGCGAACACGGCAATCAGCAGCGCGCCGACCCGCCAGAAGGTGAGCTTGCGCCGCAGGCGGCGGCGATCGACGATGGCATCGGCATCGAGCGACATGGGTCGGCGCTCCTTTGATCGAATCGTATTCAGTAACTCTATTCTTGACGGTCCGTACAGGCGAGCCATGGACTCCCGTTTAACCTCTCCCCTTGGGGGAGAGGTCGGCGAGCCATAAGCGCGTTTACGCGCGTCTTCGGCGCGCTATGGCGAGCCGGGTGAGGGGGCAAGGGCCTATCGAGAGTCACTTGCCCCCTCACCCCAGCCCTCTCCCCCCAGGGGCGAGGGAGCCCGGCAGTATTCCGAACCAATTCTTCGATCGACATTTGGCGCGATCAAGGCAAAACGAAAAACCCCCGGGTCAAGCCCGGGGGTTCGTTTCTTGCCGACCGGACGGGCGTTTTCGGCCCTATTCCCCGGCCTTTTCGGTCTCGGACTTCTCGGTCTCGGCCTTCTCGGTCTCAGCCTTGGCGGTTTCGTGCTCGCCCTCGGGCTTGTCGGCCCGCTGCTTGAGGGCAGCGCCCAGAATGTCGCCGAGCGAAGCGCCGCTGTCGGCGGAGCCGTATTGCGCCAGCGCTTCCTTCTCCTCGGCGACTTCCAGCGCCTTGATCGAGACGCCGACCTTGTGGGTCTTGCGATCGAACTGGGTGACGCGGGCGTCGACCTTCTGCCCGACCGCAAAGCGTTCGGGGCGCTGGTCGCCGCGCTCGCGCGCAAGATCGGCGCGGCGGATAAAGGCGGCAAGGTCGGTGCCGACGATCTTGACTTCGATGCCGGCTTCCTTCACTTCGGTCACTTCGCAGGTCACCACCGATCCCTTCTTGAGATCGCCAGCCGACTCCATCGGGTCGCCCGCCAGCTGCTTGACTCCGAGCGAGATGCGCTCCTTCTCGACATCGACGTCGAGCACTTGCGCCTTGACCATGTCGCCCTTCTTGTATTCCTCGATCACCTGCTCGCCCGGACGCTTCCAATCGAGATCGGAGAGGTGGACCATGCCGTCCACGTCGCCGTCGAGCCCGAGGAACAGGCCGAATTCGGTCTTGTTCTTGACCTCGCCTTCCACCGTTGTGCCCGGCGGATATTTCTCGACGAAGACTTCCCACGGATTGCGCATGGTCTGCTTGAGGCCGAGCGAAATGCGGCGCTTGACCGGATCGACTTCGAGGATCTGCACTTCGACTTCCTGCGAGGTCGAGACGATCTTGCCGGGATGCACGTTCTTCTTGGTCCAGGACATTTCCGAGACGTGGATCAGGCCCTCGATGCCGGGCTCCAGCTCGACGAAGGCGCCATAGTCGGTGATGTTGGTGACGCGGCCCTTGAAGCGCGCGGCCACCGGATACTTGGCCTCGATGCCCTGCCACGGATCGTCGAGCAGCTGCTTCATGCCGAGCGAGATGCGGTGGGTCTCGTGGTTGATCTTGATGATCTTGACCTTGACCGACTGGCCGATATTGAGCACCTCGGTCGGGTGATTGACTCTGCGCCAGGCGATGTCGGTGACATGCAGTAGACCATCAATGCCGCCAAGATCGACAAAGGCGCCGTAGTCGGTGATGTTCTTGACCACCCCGTCGATGACCTGGCCCTCTTCGAGATTCTGCACCAGCTCCTGGCGCTGCTCGGCGCGCGTCTCTTCCAGCACGGTGCGGCGGGAGACCACGATGTTGCCGCGGCGGCGATCCATTTTCAGGATCTGGAACTGCTGCGGCACGTTCATCAGCGGGGTGACGTCGCGGATCGGCCGGATGTCCACCTGCGAACGCGGCAGGAAGGCCACGGCGCCGTCGAGATCGACGGTGAAGCCGCCCTTGACCTGGTTGAAGATAACGCCGGTGACCTTCTCGTTGTTGGTGAAGCCCTTCTCGAGCTTGCCCCAGCTTTCCTCGCGCCGCGCCTTGTCGCGTGACAGCACCGCTTCACCGAGCGCGTTCTCGACGCGCTCCAGGTAAACCTCGACGTCGTCGCCGATCTTGATTTCGTTGGTGCGGCCCGGACCCTGAAATTCGCGCAGCGCAACGCGTCCTTCGGTCTTCAGGCCGACATCGATAACGGCCATATCCTTCTCAATGCCGACGACCTTGCCCTTGATGACGGCGCCTTCCTGCAAATTGCCGGTGTGGAAGGACTCGTCGAGCATGGTGGCGAAATCTTCACGCGTGGGTGTAGCGGTGGCCATGAATTCTCCTGTAAGCGGTGCGCCGGGGGTTGGAATGACGTTCCGAGTGCACAGGCCGGAGGTTCCGCAAACCTTCGGCGACCACCCGGAATCCCGGATAGTCGGCGCTCATACCGTACGTTCGGAACGATTATGCGGTCGGGCGCCTAACGCAGAGGCTCGAGCGGGGCTTTGTCCTCCAACAACGAGGGGCGTTAATCGCGCCCTCGGCCCGCTCGGGTGGCCTCGACGATGTCGATGGCGGCCCGGACTGCCGCGTCTATATCCAAATGCGTCGTATCCAGCAAGTGCGCATCCTGGGCTTGTTTCAGGGGGGCGGCGGCGCGGCTGCGGTCGCGTTCGTCCCGCCTGAGGATGTCGGCCAGCACCGTCGCCTCGTCGATCTGCTTGCCCTGGCTGCGGTATTCGGCAGCCCTCCGGCGGGCGCGTGCTTCCGGCGTGGCGGTGACGAATATCTTAACCTCTGCCCCCGGGCAGATGACGGTGCCGATATCGCGCCCGTCCAGCACCACGCCGGGCTGTTTTGCGGCAAAATCGCGCTGGAACGCAAGCAATGCCGTCCGTAGCTCGGGGATTGCCGAGACGATAGAGGCCGCCTCGCCCACCGCTTGGGTCTTGAGCGCCGCCTCGTCGAAGCCGGCCGGATCGAGCGCCTTGGCGGCGGCGACGGCTGCGGTTTTGTCGTCGGGCCGCTTGCCGGCGTCGAGCAGCGCCTTGGCCACCGCGCGGTAAATCAGCCCGGTGTCGAGATGGCGCAGGCCGTAATGGGCGGCCAACCGCTTGCCGAGCGTGCCCTTGCCGGAGGCCGCCGGACCGTCGATGGCGACGATCATAGGAGGTCCGCCCCCAGGCTCCGCATCAGCTCGACGAAGCCGGGGAAGCTTGTGGCGATGAAGGCGCTGTCGTCGATGCGCACCGGGTTCTCGCTCGCCAGCCCCAGCATTAGCGCCGCCATGGCGATGCGATGATCCATGTGCGTGATGACCTCGCCGCCGCCGGCGACGCTGGCCTTGCCGTGCACGATCAGGTCGTCGCCATCGATCTCGACCGTCACGCCATTGACGCGCAGCATGGCGGCGGTGGCCTCCAGCCGGTCGGATTCCTTGACGCGTAATTCCTTCAAGCCGCGCATGCGCGTGACGCCTTCGGCAAACGACGCCGCCACCGCCAGGATCGGATATTCATCGATCATCGAGGGCGCGCGCTCAGCCGGCACGTCGACGCCTTTCAGCTTGGAGGCGATCACGCGCAGATCGGCGACTTCTTCGCCGCCGTCATCGCGCGTAGCAAGCGTCTCGATAGTGGCGCCCATTTCGCGCAAGGTCGTATAAAGCCCGGTGCGCAGCGGATTGGTCATCACCGCTTCGAGAATCAAATCGGAGCCCGGCATGATCAATGCCGCGACCAACGGAAACGCTGACGACGACGGATCGGCTGGTACCACGACATTCGCGGGTTCAAGTTCGGGCTGACCCTGCAAGGTAATGCGCCGGCCGTGCTCGCCATGCAGCTTGCTGGTCAGCTTGGCGCCGAAATGTTTCAACAGCCGCTCGGTATGATCGCGGGTGGCCTCGGCTTCGATCACCGTGGTTTCGCCCGGTGCGGCCAGACCAGCCAGCAAGACCGCCGACTTGAGTTGCGCCGACGGCACCGGCGATTCGTAAACTATCGGGAGTGGGTCGGCGGCGCCTTGCAGCGTGAGCGGCAATTTTCCGCCTTCGGCGGCGTCGAGCACGCGCGCGCCCATTTTCTCTAGCGGGTCGAGGATGCGCCGCATCGGCCGCCCGCTCAGGGAGGCGTCGCCGACGAAGGTCGCGGTCACCGGGCAGCCGGCAACGGCGCCGAAGGCAAGCCGCACCCCGGTTCCGGAATTGCCGAAATCGAGCGGGCCCGACGGCTGGGCAAAACCGCCAACGCCGACGCCGTGAATGCGCCAGGCGAAATCGCCGGTGCGTTCCACCCGGGCGCCGAGCGCGCGCATGGCATTGGCGGTATGGATAACGTCCTCGCCCTCCAGCAGGCCGCTGATGGTGGTTTCGCCCACCGTCATCGCGCCCAGAATAAGCGCCCGCTGCGAGATCGATTTGTCGCCCGGCACGCGGATGCGGCCTTGCAGCGGGGCGCCGCGGCGGGCGGTCAGCGGCATTGGGACGACGAGGTTCACCTAGGCGATATCCTTGGTCAGTATCTTCGGCCGGTATCCTTAAGGGTGGGGCCGTCCTACCACGCAGCCGCGCAGGCCGTCATCCTGCCGCTTTTACCACCGCCATTGGCCCTTTCCCGGGCTTGCGACGCTATTGACAGGTGCGCTGCAACTAGCCAAGTGAAGCATCAATTTATCGACATTTCCGAGGAACTTCGCCTGTGGCTAAAACTGAGCTCGGCACTAAACGCGTCTGCCCCGAAACCGGTCGTAAGTTCTACGATCTCGGCAAGACGCCCGTGATATCTCCCTATACCGGCAAAGTCGTACCGATTGTCCTACCGACGCAGTCGCGCTCGCGGCCGGAACCCGCAACAACGGCGCCGGCGCGTCCCGCTCCGGTGGTGGAGGCTGAAGCGATCGTACCCGAGACGGCGGATGCCGAATTCGTCTCGCTCGAGGATGCCGAAGCCGAGCAGCAGGGCAAGAAGCCGGCCGACGGCGCTGCGGCGGCGGGCGAAGAAGTAGAGATCGAGGCCGACGAGAGCCTTGACGATGCCGCCTTCATCGAAGAGCAGGAAGAAGGCGATCCCGACGTCACCGACATCATCGGTGACGGCATCGAAAAGGAAGAGGAGACTTGAGGACCGTCGCCCGCTAGACTTTCCAGCGATTGGGGCCATAGCTCAGCTGGGAGAGCGCCTGCATGGCATGCAGGAGGTCGGCGGTTCGATCCCGCCTGGCTCCACCACTTTCGCCCGCAGGGCGAAGGTGTCCCGCCGAAGCTCCGAAGGAGCGAAGGCGGACAGTCTACCGAGAATTAGCCGCCCGCCACCTGGCGGTTTTTTGTTGCGCGGATGCTGACAGCATCGGGCGCGGCGTTGCATGATGTCGGCGAACCGGGAGAACAGCATGCAAGGCAAGATCGCGCTCGAAGAACATGTCGCCATCGAACCGACGCTGAGCGACTCGCAGGTGTTCGGCACGCAGGTGTGGGGCGATCTCGGCCCGCGCCTGCTCGACGTGCAGGACATGAGGCTGCGTGAGATGGACAAGCACGGCGTCGAGATGATGATCCTGTCGCTGAACGCGCCGGCGGTGCAGGCGATCTACAACACCACGACCGCGATTGCCGTTGCCAAGCAGGCCAACGACGCGCTCGCCGCCGAAGTGCACAAGCGCCCCGATCGCTTCGCCGCCTTTGCCGCGTTGCCGATGCAGGATCCGGACGCCGCCATCGCCGAACTCACTCGCTGCGTCACGCAGCTCGGCTTTGTCGGCGCGCTGGTCAATGGATTTTCGCAAATCGGATCGCCGGACAACGTGACCTATTACGACCTGCCGCAATACCGGCCGTTCTGGCGCGAGGTTGAGAGCCTTGACGTGCCGTTCTATCTGCACCCGCGCAACCCGCTACCGACTTGGAACCGGCAATACGAGGGGCATTCCTGGCTGCTCGGTCCCAACTGGGCGTTCTCGGTAGAAACGTCGGTGCATGCGCTGCGCCTGATCGGCAGCGGGCTGTTCGACGAGCATCCGCGGTTGAAAATCGTGCTCGGCCATCTCGGCGAGGGCATTCCGGTGCAGCTTTGGCGCATCGACGGCCGCAATGGCTGGATGAAAGAACCGCATCGCTACGCCGCTAAAAACAACGTGGCGCATTATTTCCGCAAGCACTTCCACCTGACGACGTCGGGCAACTTCCACACCCCCTCGCTGGTCAATGCCATGACCGAGATGGGGCCTGAGCGCGTGATGTTCTCGGTCGACTGGCCGTTCGAGGATATTGGCGAAGGCTGCCGGTGGTTCGACCAGGCCGAGATCGGCAACGCCGACCGCCTGAAGATCGGCCGCGACAATGCAATCGAGTTGTTCAAGTTGAAGCTTTAGAAGCCGCGCCCCGGACGCGGCGCATCACTTCGCGCTGCGCTTCGCCCCGGACACGAGTCAGAACTACTTCTTCTTGTTCTGCGCCAGCAGCGCTGGGCTGCCCCAGACCGGCTCCTCGGCGCCGTTGCCCCAGGCATAGGGCCGGTAGAAATTGTGAATGCCGTAGCGCACCATCTTTTTCATTTCGCGCACCCAGTTCGGATGCACATAGACGGCGTGATAGTGCGTCGATTTTGCCACTTCCGGCACGTAAATCTGTCCGTCAAGAGTCTGCTTGGCGATGCGGTTGGCGCGCGCCCAGGCGCCACGCTCATTAATCACCTTGCTCTTGCCGTCGCAGGCGAAGGTGAACTGGCAGGCCAGATGCCGGCTGGCGTTCTGATAGACCACGCCGCAGACATCGCCCGGATAAAAGCCCGAGAACACGCGGTTGATCACGACCTGCGCGACCGCCATCTGTCCGCGCACCGGTTCGCTGCGCGATTCGAAATAGATCGCATTGGCAAGACAGCGCTCCGCCTTGGCGAATTCCTTGCCTTCAAGGTGCAGCCGCTGCGCCGGTGACGGTGGCGGCACGCCCGGCGCCGGGCGCGGCATCGGCACCATGCCGATCGGGATGGCAGCCGACATCGGCAGCGACACCGGCACGGGATCAATCGGTGCGGCGGTCAAGGCGCCCGGATCGACGCTGGCGAGTTTCATCGGCTGCGGCGGTGGCGTGACGGCGGCGGGTTCGGCCACAACACGCAGCGGCGATGTCATCACGGACGGCGGCGGCGCGACAGTTGAGGGTTCGGCCGCGACAAGCGGCGGCGCGACGGCTGAGGGTTCGGCCGCGAGACGCGGCGGCGCTGTCATCGCGGATGGCGGCGGCGCCATCGCGAATGCGGTCGCATCATGATGACGCAAATCGTCGAGCGCGGCGAGCGGCGCGACGGCGTCCTTCAACACGATCGACTCTGGCACGACCGGCGTGGCGCGCTGCATCGGCGGCGTGTCGAGCGGGATTGCGGCGGAAATCGGCGCTGACACCGGCACCGGATTGATCGCGGGCGCCGGCAACGCAGCCGGATCGGCGCTGGCGAGTTTCAGCGGCTCCGGCGGCGGCGTGACCGTGGCGGGTTCGGCCGCGACACGCTGCTGAGATTTTATCGTGACCGGCGGCGGCACGATCGCGACTTCGACGGCATCGTGACGACGCAAGGCTGCGAGCGCGGCGGCCGGCGAGAAATCGCCGTTCACGACGATGGGTTCTGCCGCGACCGACGCCATGCGCGGGCTGGCGGCGATCGCGTCGCGCGGGATCGCAACCGTGACGGATGGCGATGCCGAGGCGGCCCAAACACCGTTGTATTCGGCGCGGATCCGGCCCGGCAAACCGGCGATATCCATGCGATTTTCATGGATAAATTTGGCGAAATTTTCAGCCGAGCGAATGTTCAACAGGTCGAGCGCGCCGAGCGGCAGCGCGACCAGCGCACATACAATGCAGACGCGCTTGGCGCCGTGAAAGAACTTCTCTTCGATCGTCGGATCGAACTGATCGAGATCGATACTACGCGTCAACAAATTTTACCCCCCGCTATCGCCAGATGCGTTTTTGTTTTCAGGCAGTGGCGATATTACCGGTAGCGAATGCGCTTGCGGTGATTATTCATATTTTTTTGACCAAACAAAGCAAATACGCATGATTAATTAACCAAGCGCGTCGGTTTCGAAAATGGAACTTCAATTAAAATTTTCATTAAATTGTCGCTACCGTCAGCGCATGCGATAGCGCTCGACCGCGTCATTGTTCCATATGAGACCGTTGCCCGGGCGCTCCGGCACCACCGCCTGACCATCGGCGATGATGAGCGGCTCCTGCACCAGCACACTCGCCCAGTCGACATATTCGAGGAAATGGCAAGTCGGCGTGGCGGCCAGCAGATGCGCGCTCACTTCCGGAAACAGGTGCGACGACATCCGGAGACGGTTAACCGCGGCCAGTTCCGCGGCCTGCCGCCAACCGGTGACGCCGCCGATGCGCTCGAGGTCGGGCATCACGTAGCCGGCGGCTTTCTGCTCGATCGCCAGCGCCATCGCGGAGGGCAGCGAAAAATTCTCGCCGAGCTGGATTGGAACTTTAAGCGTGCGCACAAGCGCGGCCGCGCCGGCATAATCGTCGTGCCGGATCGGCTCTTCCAGCCAGGCAATATTTTCCGCGTCGAGCGCGCGGCCGCGCGCCATCGCCTCATCCACCGACAACGCTTGATTGTAATCGACCATCAGATCGATCTTGTCGCCAATGCGTTTGCGCACGGCGCGGACGGCGGCGATATCGCGCTCAAGCGTCGGATAGCCGAGCCGCAGCTTGACCGCGTGGAAATTGCCCATGGCGAGCAGCGTCTCGGCCTCGGCGGCGAGTGCGCCCAGGTCGTCCATCAGGCCGAGACCGCAACTGTTGTAGGCCGGGATCGGCCTCGGCGCGGCGCCGAGCATGCGAGCGAGTGGCAGTTTTGCCGCTATGGCAAGGGCATCCCAGCATGCGATATCGAAGCCGGCGAGCGCCATGCGTACGATGCCCTGCACGCCGATCAGGGTGAAACGCCGCGCCAGTCTTGCCCACAGGTCAGCCGGAACGAGCGGAGCGCCCTTGCTGAGGCTCTCCACCTCGCCCAGCAGGCTCATGATCGCCGGCGCTGCCGCCCGCAGATAGCAAAACAGGTAGGAGCGCCCGGTGACCCCTTGCTCGGTCTCCAGATCGATCAGCAGCAGCGGCACCTGGCGCAAAGCGCCCTGGCTGGTGCCAAGCACGAAATTGAGCGGTACCTCGACCGGCGTGGCGCGGATGGCGCGCACCGTTAAGGCCGGCAGTGGCGGCTGATTCGGCATGAAAACCCCCGGTTAGGGCCTAATATACCCA
The DNA here is from genome assembly GCA_038206805.1 of Hyphomicrobiales bacterium. Taxonomy (GTDB): domain Bacteria; phylum Pseudomonadota; class Alphaproteobacteria; order Rhizobiales; family Xanthobacteraceae; genus Pseudolabrys. Next base: position 21,438 of record JBBRAL010000036.1, read on the forward strand.
CCCCCAGGCGGAAATTCCCCTTGTTCTTGAACCTTTAACCGGCACTGCCCATATTAGCAGCGACCGGGCGGCCGTTGCTGCCCGGTTGGGGTGCCTGCAAGGGGCCCTGTCAAAGTCGCTTCCAGCGAGGACTTTGGGACCATGTCACGAGTTCCGTCTCTATCCAGCCCGTTTCTGCTGGGCTTCGATGAAATCGAGCGCGTGCTCGACCGCGTCGTCAAGGGCGCCGACGGCTACCCGCCCTACAACATCGAGCGGCTGGCGCGCGATGGGCAAAATCCGGAACGGCTGCGCATCACGCTGGCCGTCGCCGGCTTCACCCGCGACCAACTCGATGTCAGCATCGAGGAAAGCCAGTTGGTGATTCGCGGGCGGCAGCAGGACGACAAGAGCCGCCAATATCTCCACCGCGGCATCGCCGCGCGCCAATTCCAGCGCTGCTTTGTGCTGGCGGACGGCATGGAGGTGCTGGGGGCCGACTTGAAGAACGGATTGTTGTCGATCGATCTGGTGCGGCCGCTGGCCGAACGGATCGTCAAGACAATCTCGATCAATGAGCAGGAATGAAGCGGAACTCGGAACAACAGGACTCGACCGCGTTAAGCGTTCAATATGAAAGGATCGAGGGCCACATGACTAATGCAAAGACGGTTGAATTGAATACACCCAATCCAGCGATCACGCAGGAAGCGCTGGCGCATCTCGGCGACGGCCGGCTGGCTTATGTCAGGGCGATCCGCTCGGAGGATGTCGCGCAGATGTTCCCGCAGGCGCCGAAGATCGAACCCGGCATCAAGCTGTTCGCCCTGCACGCGGCGGACGGCACGCCTATCATGCTGACCGACACGCGCGAAGCAGCGCTCGCCAATGCCTGGAGCAATGAGCTCGAAGCCGTGAGCGTGCATTGATATTAACCGGTCGTCCCCGCGAAAGCGGGGACCCATAACCACCGCGATCAAAGTTAGAAAAAAGCGCTGCCATTTCGGCTGCGCTTTTTTCATTTACCGAGAGAAAACTGTCGAGAGGAAACGGTGTATGGGTCCTCGCTTTCGCGGGGACGACACCAGCACTACGCCGCGCTTGAGGCCGACGGCATCGCCAGCACGGCATAGAGCGAGTCGGCATCGCGCGATTCGCGCAGCAGGCGGGCGGTCGCCGGATCGCGCAGCAGGCGCGCCACGCGCGCCAGCGCCTTGAGATGATCGGCGCCGGCGGCTTCCGGCGCCAGCAGCAGAAAAATGAGATCCACCGGCTGACCGTCGAGCGCTTCGAAATCGATTGGGCGCTCAAGCCGTGCGAACAATCCGAACAGGCGGCCGAGTTTTGCCAGCTTGCCATGCGGGATCGCGACGCCACTGCCCACCGCGGTGGAACCGAGCTTTTCGCGTTGCAGCAGAATTTCCAGGATTGCGCGTTCGCCCTGACCCGTGAGCGCGGCCGCGCGCACGGCGAGCTCCTGGATCGCCTGCTTTTTGCCGTTGACCTTGAGCGCCGGAATAATCGCGTTCGGCGCGACGAGATCGGTGAGCGTCATGGACATGTCCAATGATCGGAAATGGTCGCGCCGGTTTGCAAGGGGTGTTGAAGGAGGCGGACCTTAAGAGTGGTCCGCAGCCCCGTCAATGGCAGAGGTTAAGCAGTGTATGGCGTTTTTTCTTGCATTTTTGCCGGCTTTTCAGCCGCCGCGCCGGCCCTTTTGGTCCTTGCGGCGGCGTTTGTAGCGGCGCAACTGCTTCTCGATGCGGACCGCGGCCTGTTCGGCGCTGTCATAGGCATCGGCCGCCATTCCCTCCGCTTCCAGCATAGCGCCGGAATCCAGGTGCAACAGGCATTCGGTACGAAAGCCGAAGCCGTCGCGGCCGACGGTGGCATGCCCGGAATAGCCGCCGCGAAAATATTTCGACGTCGCCTCCTCGACACGGTCGGTGATCCGCTGCTGCAAAGCCGTGCCGATATTGATGTTTTTTCCAGAAACGCGCAAAGGCATATGGCTGCCTCCTTAGAGTCTGATCCAGTCAGATTAAATCAGTTTCATTCCTAACATTTTGTTTGCGCATGATCCCGAAAACCGGTTCCCACTTTTCGGGATCATGCGCTAGTCGGGCGCGGACCGTCAGCGCACCGTTTTCCCCCGGCTAAACATTTCAACGTCGAAACGTTCCACAGGTCAATGTGCCGTTTGCGCGCATCGCCCGAAAGCCGGGTTCGCGTCCCCGATCAAGTCGAGGACAGGCATTTCGGGATCAGCTTCAGGACGCCGCCTGCTTCTCGCGCCGCCGCTGCACCGAGGATGGGATGCGCATCGCCTCGCGGTATTTGGCGACCGTTCGGCGCGCTATGTCGATGCCGGCCTCGCGCAGCTTGTCGACGATGGTATCGTCGGACAGAACGTCGATGGCCGTCTCGGCGTCGATCAATTGGCGGATGCGATGGCGCACCGCTTCGGCCGAATGCGCCTCGCCGCCATCGGCGGAAGCGATCGACGAGGTAAAGAAATATTTCAGCTCGAAGATGCCGCGGCTGGTCGCCATGTACTTGTTGGCGGTCACGCGCGAAACCGTGGACTCGTGCATGCCAATGGCGTCGGCGACGATTTTGAGATTAAGCGGCCGCAGATGCTGCACGCCTTTGACGAAGAAACCGTCCTGCTGGCGCACGATCTCGCTCGACACTTTGAGAATGGTCTTTGCCCGCTGATCGAGCGCGCGCACCAGCCAGGTCGCGGTCTGCAGGCAATCGGCGAGGTAGGATTTGTCCTTGGCGTTGCGCGTGCTCTTCGACACCTTGGCGTAATAACGCTGGCTGATCAGCACTTTCGGCAGTGTGTCGGAATTGAGCTCGACCTGCCAGCTGCCGTCCGGCGCCGCCCGCACATACACATCGGGCACGATCGGCTGCACCAGCATCGAGCCGAAGGCCAGGCCCGGCTTCGGATTGAGATGGCGAATCTCGGCAATCATGTCGGCGAGATCCTCCTCGTTGACGCCGCACAGGCGGCGCAAGGCGGCAAGGTCGCGCTTGGCCAACAGGTCGAGACGCCCGACCAAAGCCTGCATCGCCGGATCGAAGCGGTCGCGCTCCTTGAGCTGGATGGCGAGACATTCGGTGAGATTGCGCGCGCACACACCCGGCGGATCGAGCGTTTGCAACACGCCAAGCACGGCATCGACGGCGCTGCGCGGCGCGCCAAGCTTGTCGGCAACCGCATCGAGATCGCCGGTTAGGTAGCCGGCCTCGTCCACCATATCGACCAGGTATTGCCCGATCATGCGGCCGGCCGGATCGGAAATCGCCAGCGCCATCTGTTTGGCGAGATGATCGGCCAGCGTGATTTCGGCCGAGACAAACGATTCGAAATCGCGGCCGCCGTCCTCGGCCCCACCGGAGCCGACGCCCGACCATTCGGAATAGGCCGGCGGCGGCATATCGACGGCCGCGGATTTTTCCGCGCCGTCGTCCGGAAAAACGTTTTCCAGCTCGGTGCCGAGACTTTGCTCCATCGAGGCACGGTTGGTGTCGAGATTTTCGCCCATCCAATCGGCCGTCGGCGCCGAATCCTCATTCCGTTCGGACACGGGGGCTTCGGGTTCGGCGCCCGGCGCCGGCATATCGTCGGCTTCGGCGCGCTCCAGCAGCGGATTGCGCTCGAGCTCGCCCTCGACATAGGCGGCCAGATCGAGGCTGGAAAGCTGCAGCAGCTTGATGGCCTGCATCAGCTGCGGCGTCATCACCAGCGCTTGGGTCTGGCGAAACTCCAGTCTTTGCGACAACGCCATAGCGGTTTCCCGGCGGAAACTGGTCCGATTCTTGCTTGTTTTTGACTATAGCAGGTCTCGCGCGCCAGCGGTATGCGATTCCGCACCGCAGCATTGCACAAATTTTGTGCGAATTAGCGCGCGCGCATGGTCCCGAAAAGCATGTCCTCGACCCTGATCGGGGATGGGCACCGGTTTTCGGATAAGGCCATGCGCAACTTTTAAAGCCGGAATTCCTCGCCCAGATAGAGCCGCCGCACGTCGGGATTGTTGACGATGTCGTCGGCGCGGCCCTCCATCAACACTTCGCCCGAATAGATGATGTAGGCGCGGTCGGTAAGGCCGAGCGTCTCGCGCACATTGTGGTCGGTGATCAACACGCCGATGCCGCGGTTGGTCAGATGGCGCACCAGCGCCTGGATATCGCCGACGGCGATCGGGTCGATACCGGCGAAGGGCTCGTCGAGCAGCATGTAGCTCGGCCGCGTCGCCAGCGCGCGGGCGATCTCGACGCGGCGGCGCTCGCCGCCCGAGAGCGCGATGGCCGGCGTCTTGCGTAGGCGCGCGATGTTGAACTCTTCGAGCAGCGCATTGAGATCGGCTTCGCGGCGGCGGCGATCCGGCTCCACCACTTCGAGCACGGCGCGGATATTTTCCTCCACATTGAGGCCGCGAAAGATCGAGGCCTCCTGCGGCAAATAACCGATGCCGAGCCGGGCGCGCTGGTACATCGGCAGCATGGTGACATCGTAGCCGTCGATCTCGATGCGGCCGCGGTCAGCCTTGATCAGCCCGGTAATCATGTAGAACACCGTGGTCTTGCCGGCGCCGTTCGGCCCCAGCAGGCCCACCGCCTCACCGCGCCGCACGTAGAGCGTGACGCCCTTAACCACCGTGCGGCCAGCGAAGCTCTTCTCGACGCCATGGATAGCGAGATAGTGACGCGCCGCCTGGCGGCCGTCGGCGGCGCGGCGCGGACGATTGGCCGTCTGCTGCTCATTGGCGTTGGCCTGGCGCGCCGGTTGCGTATTGGCCGCCGCCTGTTGCTGACGCGCTTCGACCGACGTCATGGCCCGCCGCGGGCGTGACGGACGGCGCCGAAACAGCGAGAGGATATTCACCGGGCTACCTCACGGCGCATGGTGGACCTTTGATCGAGCATGATCCCGGCCGACGATCGGCGGTTGCCGGCAGCCGCGACACTAGCTGATTCCCCGATGCCAAACGCCTGTTCAACGCCAAGGCATCCGGTTGCGAGTGCGGTCGGCTTATTGCGAGCTTGCTCGGCGTTCCGGGTCAATTGTTTGGCCGCACTGGCGCCGGCCGTGGCGTCAGTCCATTGCCGCCCGGCTTGAGGTCCGGCATCGCGCCGCCCGGCTGGAACAGGCCCTGCACCCGGCCGTGGCCGTTCTTGCCCGATTCGACCCGCGACACGCCGCTGGTCAGGTCGACCACCAGCCGATCGCCCCGCAGCACGTTCTGACCGGTCGTCATCACCACATTGCCGGTGAGCGTAACGGTATTGGTGCGCATGTCGAATATGCCGAGATCGCCAGTGGCGGTCTGCTCCTTTTGCGTAACCACTACGCTGCCGCGCGCTTCCAGCCGCTTGATCTTCTGCTGGCCGCCGGGGCCGGGGGTGGCGGCCTGCAAGGCCCTGCCCTTATCGGCCAAGGTCGTGCCTTTGTCGCCAAGGGCCTTGGCTTTGTCGCCCAGGGATTTGCCCTTTTCGTCTTTGTCGCCGCCCTCGTTGGTCTGCTCGTAAAACACCACGAGCGACTTGCAGCGCAGGCCGGTATCGCCCTGGACCACGCGGACATTGCCGCTGAAAGTCGCCACCTTGTCCTTGTCGCGCACTTCCAGGGTAGCCGCCTCGATATGCACCGGCTGGTCGTGGTTCTGCGAAAAGCCCTGCAGGGCATTCGGCGGGCCTTTCGATACCGGCTGCGCATGCAAACCGGCGCCGGGCAAGCCGCCCGACAAGACTGCGCCCACTAGGACCAGCGCGGCCGCGGTCAAAAGCTGCGAGCTGAGGGTGCGGATCGCAGTCATTGCGCGCCGAATTTCGGTATGGGCAGTGCGCTATCGTTGAGCATCATCGTCAGGCTGACGCCATCGTTGAAGCTCACCAGATCGCCGGAATCGACGATCTCCAGCCGGTTGGCCTTGAGCGTACCTTGCAGCATTTGCAGTTCGACCGGTTGATTGGAGACGATCTTGCCCTTGCGAATGTCGACCAGCGCCTCGCTCAGTCGTCCGTGATATCCGGTGGACGAGCTGAGCTGAATGTTGCGCTCGAGCCGCAGCGTCTCACCCTTGGTGTCATAGATGCCGGCGGCCGCGGTCATTTCCATCGTGCTCTTGTCCAGCATCTGCACTTTGGCGTGGATGTTGCGCAATTCGATGATGTCCGGTTTGGTCAGATCCTGCGCCGCGGCGTCGGCGCTGAATTCATATGCGCGCGAGTCGTTCGTGAACCCTGACAGGCGCGGTTGCTCCATGGTGACCTTGGTGCCGGAAACGACGAGATCACCGACATTGATCGGTAGCTTGGTGAGCATGCGCAGCGGATTGAAAAAGACGATCAGCGCGATGCCAGCGAGCGCCAGCAACACCGCCAATGGAATGGTGACGCGCAGGATACGAACCACGCGGCTGTGCCGGCGCGCGGAGCGAAAGGCGCGCGCGCTGTCGCCGCGACCCATGGTCCAATAAGCGCGCGCGGTCTGCGGATCGGTTCTGGCTGCGGTCACACTGTTCATGCCTGTACGGCACCAGGCTCCGTTCGAATTCGGTTTCGGAAATCACCTTACGCCCCGCAACGCAACATGGCGCGCGAATATGGCCCAGACGCGGCAACCGGTGGCGCCGCACGCGTTCCGCAAGTCTACCAATAAACGCCGGAAACCAATAGCTTAGCTACGCATGGCCGTTTACGAATACCGGTGCCCACTACTCGGGACCATGCATTACGCCGAATGTGCGAATATGTCCTCGTCCGCCCAGCCGGCCAGATCGAGCCGCACCCGGTCGGGCAGGAAGCGGAAACAGGCCGCCGCCAGATCGGCACGGCCTTCGCGCGCCAGCATCGCGTCCAGTTTTCCCCTGAGCGCATGCAGGTGCAGCACGTCCGTCGCGGCATACGCCACTTGCGGATCGGATAGCGCGTCGGCGCCCCAGTCGGACGATTGCTGCTGCTTCGATAAATCGACACCGAGCACTTCGCGCGCCAGATCCTTGAGGCCGTGCTTGTCGGTATAGGTACGAGCCAGCCGCGATGCGATCTTGGTGCAGTAGACCGGCTCGGCCATGACGCCGAAGGCCTTGGCCAACATGCCGATATCGAAGCGGGCATAGTGGAATATCTTGACGATCGATTTGTCGGCGAGCAGGCGCTCGATATTCGGCGCCTTCTTCTGCCCGGCCGCGATCTGCACCACGTCGGCCGAGCCGTCGCCGGGCGACAGCTGCACCACGCAGAGCCGGTCGCGATTGGGGTCGAGACCCATGGTCTCGGTATCGATCGCCACCGCGCCCTTGTAGGCGGTGAGGTCCGGCAGATCGCCACGGTGCAGGCGGATGGTCATTCGGTTATCCGGCTCGGAATCTGGTGCCCAGGAAAGGACTCGAACCTTCACGCCTCGCGGCGCTAGTACCTGAAACTAGTGCGTCTACCAATTCCGCCACCTGGGCACTTGCGGACTAGGTACGGATCGGCTTTCGGCTTGTCAATTGAAGCGCAAATGGCAGCCATGCGAGGGGCGTGGCCTGCCCTGTCCAGCCGCCACTGTACAGAATATGGCCGATCCTGTATTGCCCCGGCATCCAACCTCCCCGCCGATGACCCGTATTGAGGCCGGCATGACCGCACGAAGTCCTTCTGACACCCTCATCACCGTCTATGGCGGCTCGGGCTTTCTCGGCCGCCACGTGGTGCGCGCCTTGGCAAAGCGCGATTATCGCATCCGGGTGGCGGTGCGCCGGCCCGATCTCGCCTTCCATTTGCAGCCGCTCGGCCGCGTCGGCCAGATCCATGCGGTGCAGGCCAATCTGCGCCATGCGGCATCGGTGCAAGCGGCGGCGCAGGATGCCCATGTGCTGGTCAATCTGGTCGGCATCCTGGCCGAAGGCGGCCGCCAGCGCTTCGACAAGGTCCACACGCTGGGCGCCGAACAGGTGGCGCTGGCAGCCAACGCCCATGGCGCCCGCCTGCTGCATGTGTCGGCGATCGGCGCCGATGAGAATGGCCGCAGCCGTTACGCCCGCTCCAAGGGCACGGCCGAGCGGCTGGCGCTCGCCGCGCAGCCGCAGGCCGTCATCATGCGGCCGTCGATCCTGTTCGGGCCGGAAGACGATTTCTTCAACCGCTTTGCTTCCCTCGCACGCATGTCGCCGGTGCTGCCGTTGATCGGCGGCGGCCATACCCGTTACCAGCCGGTTTTCGTCGGCGACGTCGCCAAGGCGATTGCCGACGCGGTCGACGGCAAAGTGCGCCCCGGCACGATCTACGAACTGGGCGGGCCGGAGGTGCGGACCTTCAAAGAGCTCATGCAATACGTGCTCGCCACCATCGAGCGTAAACGGCTGCTGGTGCCGGTTCCGTTCTTCCTGGCCAAGCTAAAGGCAATGGCGCTGCAATTCATGCCGCCGCCGTTGACGCTCACGCCCGATCAGGTCGAGCTGCTGCGCCACGACAATGTAGTCTCGGACGCGGCCAAGGCGGAAGGCCGCACGCTGCAAGGCATCGGCATCGAGCCGGAGCCGTTCGAGGCCATCGTGTCGTCTTATCTTTGGCGCTTCCGCAAGACCGGCCAGTTCCGCAGCCGCACCGCATGATCCTGAAATGCATGTTCCCGACATGATCGGGGATGGGAAGAGCTAGATACCAACGTGCCGGTCATCACCAATATCGAGGATTTGCGCCAGCTCGCGCGCCGGCGCGTGCCGCGCGCGCTGTTCGAATATGTCGATCGCGGCTCCTATGACGAGATCAGCTACAAGGCCAACAGCGACGACCTGAAGGCGATCCGCTTTCGCCAGCGCGTGCTGATCGACGCCAGCAATCGTTCGCTCGCCACCACCATGCTGGGCGAGAAGGTGGCGATGCCGGTCGCCATCGCGCCCACCGGCCTCACCGGCCTGTTGCACGGCGACGGCGAGATCCTGGCGGCGCGCGCGGCGGAAGCCGCCGGCATCCGCTTTTGTCTTTCCACCATGTCGATCTGCTCGATCGAGGACGTGCGCGCGGCCGTCAAGAAGCCGTTCTGGTTCCAGCTCTACGTATTCCGCGACCGCGGCTTCAGCGAATCCGTGATCGAGCGCGCCAAGGCCGCCGGCTGCACGGCCTTGTTCGTCACCGTCGATCTGCCGCTGCGCGGCCAGCGTCATGCCGACATCAAGAACGGGCTGGAAGTGCCGCCGCGGCTCACGCTGCGCAACGCCCTCGACATCGCCACCAAACCGTCCTGGGCGCTGAGCGTGCTGATGGGCAAGCGAAAGTCGTTCGGCAATATAGACGCCTATCTCAAGAACAAAGGCGGCGTCTGGGCGGCCGGGCGCTGGGCCAATGACAATTTCGATTCCTCGCTGTCCTGGGACGACGTGAACTGGGTGCGCAAAATCTGGCCGGGCAAACTGGTCTTGAAGGGCGTGCTCGACGCCGAAGACGCCAAACACGCGGCCGACCTGGGCGCCGACGCCATCGTCGTCTCCAATCACGGCGGACGCCAGCTCGACGGCGCGCCATCGACTATCGCGGCGCTGCCGCGCATCGCGGAAGCGGCCGGCGACCGCATCGAGGTTCTGTTCGACGGCGGCGTGCGCTCGGGGCAGGACGTATTGAAAGCGCTGGCGTTGGGCGCGCGCGGCTGCCTGATCGGGCGCGCCTATCTCTATGGGCTCGCCGCCATGGGCGAAGCCGGCGTCGCCAAGGCCTTGAGCCTGATCGGCGATGAATTGCGCGTCAGCATGTCGCTCACCGGCGTGCGCGATATCGCCGCGGTCAGCCGCGACATTCTGTTCGACAATGGCGACGACCGCCGGCGGAATATTTGAGCCTTACACCGTCATCCTGAGGTGGCCGCGAAGCGGCCCTCGAAGGATGATCGGCCGCCACCCTTCGAGGCTCGCGCGACGCGCTCGCACCTCAGGGTGACGTCAAAACCTTACATGAAATAAAGCGCATAGATACCGGCACTGCCGACCACGATGCGCCACCAGGCGAACAGTGCGAAACTGTGACGCTGGATATAGCGCAGGAACGACTTCACCACGATCCAGCCGAAGATAAACGAGAACACGAAGCCGACCGCGATCGCGGCGATGTCGCCATGGGCGAGATCGGCGCGGCTCTTGTAGGCCTCATAGGCGAAAGCGCCGACCATGGTCGGCATCGCCAGCCAGAATGAGAATTCCGCCGCCGAACGCCGGTCGGCGCCGAACAACATGGCGCCGACAATGGTCGCGCCCGAGCGCGATACGCCGGGAATCATGGCCAGGCATTGGAAAAAGCCGATGCCCAGATACATCGGCAGCGTGAAGCCGGTCGACTCGAAATAACGCGGCTTCAGATTCATCCGGTCGACCCACAGCAAGATGAACCCGCCGATGATGAACATCATGCAGACGATGCGCACATCGAACAGCCGTTCCTTGATGAAGCCGTGCGCCAGCGCGCCGATCACCGCCGCCGGCAGGAACGCGAGCAGCACGCCGATGACGAAACGCGCGGCATCCCATTGCGTGAACATGGCGCGCGCCAGCGCCCAGATGCGGCCGAAATAAATCGTCAGCAGCGCCAGGATGGCGCCGAGCTGAATCAGGATGGCGAACGACTTGCCGAATGAGTCGTCGCCCCAGCCGAGGAAATGCTCCATCAGCAGCAAATGGCCGGTGGATGAGACCGGCAAGAATTCGGTCAATCCTTCGACCACTCCGAGGACGGCGGCCTTGACCAGGTCGAGATGAGCCGAGACCAGGGTGAGGACGGCCGCCTTGATGGCGTCGAAATTCATGGGCTGCTCAATAGCGGCGGGGAATCATGCGGGGCGCGGATTCGCGCTTTTGGCGCAATGGCGCGATTCAGGCAACGAAAAAAGGCGGATAGCGGGCAATTTGCGCTGCCGAAGCGGCTTTCTATAGTGCAACCATCGATTCTTGGCCGAATCGGCCCCAGCCGGTAAAAATCCCAGGCACCCATGCTGACGCTATTTCACCATCCGCTTTGCCCGCATTCGCGCTATGTGCGCCTCATCCTGGGCGAATACGGCATCGACGCGCGGCTCATCGAGGAACGGTTCTGGGAGCGGCGGGAGGAATTCCTTGTGCTCAATCCGGCCGGCGAAATACCGGTGCTGGTCGGCGACGGCCAGCCGGCGGTTCCGGGCGCGGCCATCATCGCCGAATATATCGAGGAGACGCTTACGCCCGAACGCGATGCGAACCGGCTGCTGCCACCGCTCGCCGGTCAACGGGTGGAAGTGCGCCGGCTGGCAAGCTGGTTCAACGACAAATTCCATGCCGAGGCCAGCGGGCCCTTGGTGACCGAACGGATATTCAAGCGTCACATGACGCTGGAACAAGGCGGCGGCCCGCCCGACACCGAGGCGATGCGCGCCGCCCGTTACAATATCCGCTATCATCTGGCCTATATCGGCTGGCTGGTGCGAACGCGCGATTGGCTGGCCGGCGACCGGCTGAGCTTGGCCGACCTGGCCGCGGCGGCGCATTTATCCGCCGCCGATTATCTGGGCGATGTGCCGTGGAAAGAAGACGAAGCCGCCAAGAACTGGTACGCGCGCGTCAAATCGCGGCCCTCGTTCCGCGCGATCCTGGCCGACACGCTGTCCGGCCTGCCGCCGTCGAAAACTTACGCCGATCTGGATTTTTGAGCGCAAATTCCGCCGATGTTAAATCGGCGCGCGCGCGGCAATCTCAGCCTGTTCCCTCCCCCCTTGTGGGGGAGGGTTAGGGAGGGGGGTGGATGCGGGAAGACAAGGATATCACCTCTCACAACAACCCCCACCCCCGACCCCTCCCCACAAGGGGGAGGGGAGCATTCAGAGTTCGCGGTGCGACTATTGCGTCATCTCAAACGGAAAACGTTCTAAACGATGCCAACAAGCTCAAGACCGCGCTGATCGCGCAGGCGCGCGAGCGCGGCTTCGATGTCGCCGGGGTCGCGCGTCCCGATGCGGTACCGGAAGCCAAGGCGCGCCTCGACCGATTTCTCGCCGACGGCGCGCACGGCGACATGGCCTGGATGACTGGCACCGCCGAACGCCGCGCCTCGCCCTTGGCGCTGTGGCCGCAGGTGCGCTCGGTGATCATGCTGGGGGTGAATTACGGACCGGACGAGGACCCGCTGGCGATTCTACGGGAGCGCAGCCGGGCGGCTATTTCAGTCTACGCCAAGGGCGACGACTATCACGAGCTGATCAAGTCGCGCTTGAAACAACTGGCGCGCTGGCTCACTGAAAACGCCGGCGGCGAGGTCAAAGTGTTCGTCGATACCGCGGCGGTGATGGAAAAGCCGCTTGCCGCCGCTGCCTCCCTCGGCTGGCAGGGCAAGCATACCAATCTGGTGTCGCGCCAATTCGGCTCCTGGCTGTTTCTCGGCTCGATTTTCACGACGCTCGATCTGCCGGCGGATGAGCCTGAGCCTGATAGTTGCGGAAGCTGCCGCGCCTGTCTCGACATCTGTCCGACCGCGGCGTTTCCCGAACCCTACCGGCTCGATGCGCGGCGCTGCATTTCGTACCTGACCATCGAGCACAAGGGGCCGATCCCGCGCGAATTGCGCGAGAAGATGGGCAACCGCATTTATGGCTGCGACGATTGTCTCGCCGTCTGCCCGTGGAACAAGTTCGCCGTGCAAGGCCGCGAGGCAAAGCTCGCCGCGCGCGAGGCATTGCGCGCGCCAAAGCTCGCCGATCTTGTGCGCCTTGACGACGCACAATTCCGCCTGCTGTTTGCCAAAACCTCGATCAAGCGCACCGGGCGGGATCGGTTCGTGCGCAATGTGCTGATCGCCATCGGCAATTCCGGCGATGCGGCGCTGGCGGGCGAAGCCGAAGCCCTGCTCGACGATGCCTCGCCGCTGGTGCGCGGGGCCGCCGTGTGGGCGCTCAGCAGATTATTGCCACGGGAGAAGTTTGCAGAGCTGCGCGAGCGGCGGAACGAAAACGACGCCTCAGTTCGCGACGAGTGGGCGGCAATCTAACGATTGTCATGGCCGGGCTTGTCCCGGCCATCCCGCTTAGGCAGGCACCGTGCCTTCATAAGCGGGGTCACCGGGACAAGCCCGGTGACGACAAAAAAATTAAAACTCCTTCACCGCCGCGATCAGCCGCTCGATATCCTCCGGCCGCGACAGCCGGTGGTCGCCGTCCTTGACCAGCGTGAGCACCGCGTCGTCGCGCGCAAAACGCGTCACCAGCGCCTCGGCGTGCCGCCACGGCACGTCCGGGTCCTGCACGCCTTGCAGGATATGCACCGGGCAGCCCGCTTCGATCAGCCCGCCGAGCATCAAGTGCTTACGTCCGTCCTCAATCAGCTTGCGCGTGATGGGATACGGACCTTCCGAATATTCCGACGGCCGCATCCAGACACCATTGTCCTCGATCTCGCGCTTGATGGCGCCGGAGAATTGCTTCCACATCAGCTCTTCGGTGAAGTCCACCGCCGGCGCGATCAGCACCATGCCGGCGATTTTTGCGCCATTCTTGGTGCCATCCTTGGTGCCATCCTTGGCGCCATTTTTGGGCGTGTCCTTATGATCTCGCAGGCGCTGCGCCAGCAGCAGCGCCAGCCAGCCGCCCATGGACGAGCCCACGACCACCTGCGGTCCTTGCGCGAATTGGCGGTAGACCGCGACGCTTTCGTCAAGCCAGCGGCCGATGGTGCCGTCCTTGAAGTCGCCGCCCGATTCGCCGTGGCCGGAATAGTCGAAGCGCAAGCAGGCGCGGCCCTCGCTCTCGGCCCAGCGGTCGAGCGCCTCGGCCTTGGTGCCCTTCATGTCGGACTTGAATCCGCCGAGCCAAAACAGACCCGGCCCGGCACTTGGGGTCTTGCCCTCGCGCAAGCGCACGGCAATGGTCCGTGCAGGCGGAGGTGATTCGACGGTCAGGAACGTCAGGCGGGATTCATTCATGCGGGCTGCGGGCAGATTGGCCAGGATTAATACCGATCAGGATACCTTGTCGCCGCAAGCGGGCGCCAAGCGCAAGAGGGCCGGCGCGCCGCTGGCTGTAGGCCGCGCACGCGCGCGCTCGCTTGCGGGCGCCACCGTTTTGCAACTGGTGCCGGCGTTGCGCGACGATCCAATAGGCCAGGCCGCGGTGGATATCGCCCATACGCTGCTGCAATCCGGCGCCCGCGCCATCGTGGCCGGTGAAGGCGGCCCGCTGGTCGGCGAATTGCGCGCCTTCGGCGGCGAATGGCTGCCGATGCCGACCGACACGGTCAATCCACTGCGCATCCGGAGCAATGCGCGGCTGCTGGCGAACCTGATCGCCGGCGAACGCATCGATATTGTGCATGCCCACAGCGCCGGCGCGGCCTGGAGTGCGCTCACCGCCACGCATAAGCAGCCGGTGTTTCTGGTCACGTCGTTCCCCGACCGGCCGGCGTCGCCTTCCTGGCCCGCCACTTTGTTCGGCGGCTCGCTCGCGCGCGGCGATCGGGTGATAGCGCCGTCGAGCTACGTCTCGCGCGCGATGATCGAGCGCTACAAGATACCGACCGAGCGCATCACGGTAATCCCGCGTGCGGTCAACACCGACATGTTCAGCCCGGCGGCGGTGAGCGCCGACCGCATCGGCTCGTTGCGCCGCATCTGGGGCGTTCTCCCGCAGGTGCCCGTGGTGCTGGTGCCCGGCCAGATCGCGCCGTGGAACGGTCAGTTGAGCGTCATCGACGCAGCGCGTCTCTTGATCGGCGGCGGCGATCGCAACATCGCATTCGTCTTCGCCGGGGAAAATTGCGGCCAGCCGCGCTATGACCGTTTGTTGCGCCGCCGCGCACGAATGCACGGCATCGACACGCTCTGCCGTTTTACCGGACATTGCCCCGACATGCCGGCGGCGCTGGCCGCCGCCGATGTCGTGGTGGTGCCGGCGCTGCAGCCGCCTGCGAGCGGCCGCAACGTCATCGAGGCGCAAGCGCTGGGCCGGCCGGTGATTGCCACCGCGGTCGGCGTCTTGCCGGAAAACGTACTTTGTCCGCCGCGCATGCGCGATGAATTGCGCACCGGCTGGTTGGTGCGGCCGGGCCATGCGGGCGAACTCGCGCGCACGATCGGCGCCGTGCTCGCGCTCGACGTCACCGCCTCAGAGGCGCTGGCGGCCCGTGCGCGCCAATTCGCCGAATTCGCGTTCTCCCCGCAAAGCGTTGCCGAGGCCATTCGCGGCGTCTATACCTCGTTGCTGGCACGCGATGCCTGACGCGTGAATTGCGGCGAGCGCTAGCGTCCCGATTCCGAAGTTCGCACTTCCTTGCGGCACCCTCCGATGCGAACTTCGGAATCAAAGGGACGCTAGCAACTTTATGATTCTAGTGCGGTTTCGGATTTGAAGTTCCTCTACGAACTTTCCTCGACAATAGGAGGAACTTCAAATCCACCGCACTAGTTAACGCATGGCCGAACCGGCAAATGTGCCGGCTTGTCCAAATTAACAGCGACCGATCGGCATTGCCCCCATTAACGATATCGGCTTCGCCGTCGACGATTTGAATTCAAGCTGCGCTAGAATATCTCGTCCGTTCACGGGCGTTTTGCCGGCGCCCGATCTTTCGAGGCCGCAACGTAATGTCGAGTTTAACCGCGCCTGAGTCGCCAGCGGCCGAGAATCGCAAGCCCGCGAACCCGCGCGGCGTCGATATGCGGGCCCGTTCCGGCGAGCGCGCCGCGGCGGTCGCCGGCGCCGCGCGTAATCCGATCAACGTGCTGATCGTCGTCCCCGCTCTCGATGGCGCCGCCGCCGATGCCGGCGCACTCGAACTGGTGCGCGTGCTCGGACAAGCGGGCCATCGCGCCATCGTGGTTTCGCGCGCGGGCCGGCTGGTCGCAGACGTGACCGCGGCCGGCGGTGAATTCGTGCCGCTCGATGTCGCCAGCAATAATCCACTGCGCATGTTGCGCAATGCCGGCGTTCTGGCTCGGCTCGTGCGCGAGCGGCGGTGCGATGCAATTCACGCGCTCGGCCGCGCCGGCGCCTGGAGCGCTTATATCGCCGCGCGTTTGCGCGGCGTCCCGTTCGTGACCAGCTGGTACAAGGGCTTTCGCGAGCAGAACATCCTCAAGCGCCTGTATAACGGCGTCATGGTGCGCGGCGTCCGCGTGATCGCGGTGAGCGAGCAGATCGCCCAATTGATCAACGACCGCTACGGCACGCCATGGGAGCGGATCGCGGTGGTGCCTTGCAGCATCGATTTCGATCGCTTCGATCCGGCCAATGTCGCGCCTGAGCGCGTCGAGGCGGTACGCCGCACCTGGGGCGTCAAATCGGACACCAAGGTCATCCTGATCACCGGCCGCATCCTGCGCCGCAAGGGCCACCACGTGGTGGTCAAGGCTGTGCGCCGGCTCAAGGATATGGGCTTCAAGGATTTTCTTTGCGTCTTTGTCGGCGAGGACCGCGGCCGCACCCATTACACCGGCGAGCTTTGGGATCTGGTGCTGGCAACCGGCACCATGGACGTCATCCGCATGGCGGCGCCGGTGAGCGACATGCCGGCGGCTTATGCCGCGGCCAGCGTGGTGGTGTCGGGCGCAGTGCAGCCGGAAGGCGTGCAGCGGGCGATCCTTGAAGCGCAGGCCATGGCGCGGCCGGTCATCGTTTCCGATCTGGCCGCCGGTGCGGACGTAGTGTTGACCTCGCCGGCGGTGCCGGAGAGCCGGATCACCGGCTTGCGCTTTCATTCCGGCGACGACGCGGGGCTGGCGGCGGCCTTGCTACGGCTGTTTTCCATTTCCGAACCGGACTGCGGCGCCATCGGCCTGCGTGGGCGCGCCTGGGTGCTCGGCCATTTCAACGCCGCCGGCGTCGCCGAGCAGATGTTGCGGCTTTATGGCGAAATCACCGGCCGCAGCAGCGCCCCGGACCCGATGCCGCAGATTAGACAAAATTAGTGCAATTTGAATGGTTTGGCCGCAAATTTGGATTTTGCTATCGACAAGACGGGCAGAACCGCGTTGACTTATTCGCGGTTTCTACCGATCTTTTGCTATCCGAGAGGTTATAGCTCTACTCTCGGGAACCGTTGCAACAGCATGAGGAGATACTAGCCATTCGTCGTCCGATGAAGTCCGCGCTGCCCGCCCAAAAGGACGGCCCGCGCATCAACGAGGAGATCCGAGCCAAAGAGGTTCAGCTGATCGATAGTACCGGCGACAACAAAGGTGTCGTCGATTTTCAAACCGCCATAGGAATGGCGGAAGCGGCCGGGCTCGATTTGGTCGAGATTTCTCCCAACACGACCCCGCCGGTCTGCAAGATCCTGGATTTCGGCAAATACAAATTCCAGGCGCAGAAAAAAGCCGCCGAAGCCCGCAAAAAACAAAAAGTCGTCGAGATCAAGGAGATCAAGCTGCGGCCGATGATCGACGATCACGATTACGACGTGAAGATGCGTTCGATGAAGCGCTTCTTCGAAGAGGGCGACAAGGTCAAGATCACCTTGCGCTTCCGCGGCCGCGAAATGGCGCACCAGGAGCTCGGCTACAAGCTGCTCAACCGCGTCAAGGAAGACACCGCGCCGATCGCCAAAATCGAATCGGAACCGCGCTTCGAAGGCCGGCAGATGGTCATGCTGCTGGCGCCGCGCTGAGCTTTACGCCGGCGCTACCCCGCTTCGCTCAGAACGATGCCGCACAGGTTCACGCGTAAACTACGCGTAAACTTGCGCGGCTTCATTCGGCAATTTTCCACAGCGCCATTTTTTTAAAATTCTAATGATCTTAGTTCTGTCATATTCATGAATATGAATTCAAATATCTGAGTTCGACTGTCCATCGATTCTATGACCCGGAGCATTCGGAACTCCGGGTCTTTCCTTAAAGGGGGCCAATTTGATCTCAATCACCGTGAACGGAAAGAATTACGATTGCGCGTCACCGCCAACGACTCCGCTGCTTTGGGTGCTGCGTGACGAACTCGGCTTGACCGGCACAAAATACGGCTGCGGCATCGAAGTCTGCGGCGCTTGCACCGTCATCGTGAACGGCGAGGCCGAACGCTCTTGCGATCTGGAACTCAAAGAGGTCGCCGGCCGGTCGATCACCACCATTGAAGGCCTTTCGCCGGACCGAAGCCACCCGTTGCAAAAAGCCTGGATCGATCTGCAAGTGCCGCAATGCGGCTATTGCCAGTCGGGCATGCTGATGGCCGCCGCGGCGCTGCTCAAACAGAACCCCAACCCGACCGACGCGGATATTAACGGAATCAGCAATGTCTGCGTTTGCGGGACCTATCAGCGCATCCGTGCAGCCATCCACCAAGCGGCGAAAGGTTGAGGTCACGCACCATGAACAATACGCAGCATACGGATGAATCCTTTGCCGCCAGCCGCCGCGATGTTTTGCTCGGCGGGTCGAGCCTCGTCATCGCTTTCACGCTGGGCCTGTCCGGACGCGAAGCCGCCGCAGCCGGCGTTTCTACGCCGATCGGCGCCTTCATCGAAATCACCGGCGCCAACAAGGTCAATGTGCTGGTGGCCAGCAATGAGATGGGCCAGGGCATTATGACTGGCTTGGCGCAACTGGTCGCCGAAGAGCTAATGGTGGATTGGCCGGCAGTGACCGCGCAGCAAGCGCCCGCGGGCTGGGCCTACGCCAATCCGCTATTCGGCATCCAGCTCACCGCCGGAAGCAGCAGCATCCGCGGCTGGTTCACGCCATTGCGCACGGCGGCGGCAACCGCGCGCGAAATGCTGATCACCGCCGGCGCCGCCGCGCTCAATGTGCCACGCAGTTCTTGCGTTGCGGCCCATGGCAAAATTCATGTCGTTGCAACGAAGCGCTCGGTAACTTACGGGCAGATCGTCGGCGATGCCGCGAAAGTGCCGCCACCGTCGAATCCGCCGCTGGTATCGAAATTCCGCCTGATCGGGAAGTCGGTGCCACGCGTGGACATTCCGGCTAAAACCGACGGATCGGCCATCTATGGCATCGATGTCCGCCTGCCCGGCATGCTGTACGCCTGCGTCAAGCATTGTCCGACCCTGGGCGGCACGGTGGCAAGCACACCTGCTAAACCGGCTGGGGCCATCGCGGTCGTCAATCTCGGCAATGCCGTCGCCGTGGTGGCGAATAATACCGGGGTGGCGAAAAGCCTTTCGGAAGAACTGTCGGTCCATTGGACTATTCCGGCGACGTCGGCGCAGCTCGACAGCGCCCTCATTCAGTCCAAGGCGCTGCAACTCCTCGCCAATGGCACGCCGCAAATCGCCGAACAGTTCGGGACGCCGGATTCCGCCCTGGCCAACTCGGCGGCACGCATCGACTCAACTTACAGCCTGCCCTATCTCGCGCATGCCTGCATGGAGCCGTTGAACTGCACGGCCGTGGTCACCGCCAATTCCTGCAAGATCTGGGCGCCGACGCAGAGCCCCATGCTCTGTGTGTTCACAGCGCAGGCGCTGACCGGACTCTCGCCCGACAAGATTACCGTGAACCCGACGTTTCTTGGCGGCGGGCTCGGGCGGAAGTTCGAACAAGATTACATCGCGCAAGCCATCAAGGTCGCTCAAGCCGTGAAGGCTCCGGTCAAGCTGACCTGGCCGCGCGAACAGGATTTCACCAACGACCAATACCGGCCGATGGCGATGGTGAAGGTCGATGCCGGCGTCGACAGCTCCGGTCAAATCAAAGCCTGGATTTACCGCAACGTGTCGCCATCGATTTTGGGACAACGCAATCCCAACATGACCGACATCGATACCCAGGCGACCGAGGGCTCCGATAAACTCGCCTACAACTTCGGCAGCCGCCGGGTCGAATACGTCATACATCCGGCCGCGGTGCCGGTCGGATTCTGGCGTTCGGTCGGTCATTCGATCAACTGCTTCGCGGTTGAGAGCGCCATCGACGAGCTGGCGCTGGCCGCCGGTCAGGACCCGCTCGCGTTCCGCCTTAAACATCTCGCCGGTAATGCGCGTGCGCTGGCGGTTCTCAATGCCGCCGCCGCGCTGGGCAATTGGACGGTGACGCCTGTCGCAGGTCACGCACGCGGCATTTCCTTTTCCGACGCCTTCGGCAGTCTGGCCGCGCAGGTGGTGGAAATCTCGGCGCCGACCGCGACGTCGATCAAGGTGCACAATGTCGCTTGCGCCATCGACTGTGGCATGGCGGTGAACCCCGACCAGGTCGAGGCGCAAATGCAGGGCGGCATTTTGCACGGCCTCAGCGCCGCGTTATGGGGACAGGTTACCTTCGCCAAAGGGGTCGTCAGTCCGCGCAATTTCAACCGCTATCGCGTCGTTCGCTTGCCGGAAATGCCGCAAATCAAAGTTCAAATCGTTAACAGTGGCGGCCCCCTGGGCGGGGTCGGCGAACCGGGCGTTCCACCCATCGCCCCGGCGATCGCCAATGCCTATGCGCGGCTGACCGGCAAGCGCATACGAAGCCTGCCGTTTTTTCCCGCCCAGAGCGTGATGAGCGACGGCTAGTCGATAGCCGGGGCGACTATCGCTTCTCGGCCTCCCAGCGGCCGGCGCAGCTGCTATTGGCGGCTGCGCCGTGCCAGGTGCCCGCGCCGATTTGTCCGGACAAGCGGCCGGTACCCTCGGCGCCCTTGCCGCCAAGCCGGATGCTGACCTTGACCGCCCCGTTCGGCGCGACCGTGCCGGCCACATCGACCGACGCATCGCCCTGGTACCTGACCCGCCCGTTTGTGACCTTCACTGGGTATCGGTAGGCGGCGTCGCAATCGCCCTTTTCGGTGATGATCAGCACGCTCCAGCTACCGTCCAATTCGGCGGCCGATAGCTCGGATGGAGCGCCAATGGCGATCAAACCAGCCAGGAAGCCCGCTAAAATCCCGTAATTGATGAAGCCGCGCATGCGTTTGACCTCCTAATGCCTGCGAAATCCACATTTGGCGTGATTCGGCAGGGCAGACTTTCCAGCGGATAAATCCGCAAAACAGTGCCGTTCACAGGATCGCCGGTGAAGGGCCGGCTGGCACGGGCAGGTAACGCCTTGAACCCCCGCGCGGTTGCAAGGTTCGGCCGCCTCTGCCATAACGCCGCCCTTCGTCGCCCGGCCAGTCAGGGCTGCCGTGGCGGCGATCAACGCTCAATTCCGAGCACCCAGCTCCAAGCAATCGTCTTGCGAGCATCAAGGCCAAGTGGGCTTAGGCCCGAACTTGCGCCGATGAGGAGAGCAAAATGCCCAAGCTGAAGACCAAATCGGGCGCTAAAAAGCGCTTTAAAATAACCGCATCCGGCAAGGTGAAATACCAACAGGCCGGCAAACGCCACGGCATGATCAAGCGGACCACCAAGCAAATTCGCGAGCATCGCGGCACCAGCGTGCTGTTCAAGACCGACGGCGACAACGTCAAGAAATACTGGATGCCGAACGGCTGATCGGTATTTCCGGCGGCCCTGGCGCCGCCCTTTGTGTCCGTCGATCCAAACGCACGTAGTGCCTCAAGAATTGCAAGGAGTCTGCCCATGTCTCGCGTCAAGCGCGGTGTCACCGCCCACGCCAAGCACAAGAAAGTCTACAAGGCCGCCAAGGGCTTTTATGGCCGCCGCAAGAACACCATCCGCGTCGCCAAGCAGGCGGTGGAGAAGGCCAACCAATACGCCTTCCGCGACCGCAAGCGTCGCAAGCGCACCTTCCGCGCGCTGTGGATCCAGCGCCTGAACGCCGCGGTGCGCCCGTTCGGTCTCAACTACAGCCGCTTCATCGCCGGACTGGCGAAAGCGGGACTGATGGTCGATCGCAAGGTGCTGTCCGATCTTGCCATCCACGAGCCGGGAGCATTCCAGGCGATCGTGGAAAAGGCCAAGGCCGCGCTGCCGGCTCCGGCCGAAACGGCCAAGGCGTAAGGCCCCCTTTCGGCTAACGCGGCTTGCGCTCGGTGGCATGCCGCTTCGCTGGCTGCGGCTTGCTGAACTTATGCGCGAAACTCTGTGCCACTTCGATGCGGCAGGCGGCCGCCAGGGCGACGTTCTTGGCGCTCTCTATGGCGCTCTCTACGGCGCCGTACTTGTCGTCGCAGCGCTTGATGCTGCGCTGATAGGTGCTCCAGCGCGGTGTTCGGACAATTTTCGGCAAGAACTCCGCCTCGCATTTCTCGGTAACGAGATCGGCGAGCGCGCCGTCGCCGCTGGCGCCATAGAGGCATTGCGAGTACTGCGCGTGGGCTGTGTCGCAGGTCGGCGCATTGCGGATCAGCGCCTCGCGCTCGGTTCGGCCCAGGTTCTGGCACTCTTGGGCGCTGGCCGGGGCCGCCAGCAGCGCCATGGCGAAACAGGCCTGAATTATGCGAACAAGCATCGGAAGGCCTCTGTCTGCGCGTCTGTTCCAAGTTTCTCACGCCGACCAGCCGCTGTCACTGCGGGGCTTGACCTGATCGGTGCCGGACGGTCACAACCGGCGGCGATTCACGGAGCCTGAAATGAGCGATATCGCCGCGCTTGAGAGCCAGATTACGGCCGCCGTCGCGTCCGCCAAGGACGAAGCGGCGCTGGAAACTGTACGCGTGGCCGCGCTCGGCAAGAGCGGCTCGGTGTCGGCGCTGCTCAAGACGCTCGGCTCGATGACCCCGGACGAGCGCAAAGTGCAAGGCCCGGCGATCAACGGTCTGAAGGATCGCCTGACGGCGGCCATCGCCGAGCGCAAGAATGGGCTGGCCGCCGCCGCGCTCGATGCCAGGCTCAATACGGAGACCGTCGATGTCACTTTGCCGGTGCGCGATGCGCCGGCCGAGACCGGCCGCGTGCATCCGATCAGCCAGGTGACCGACGAACTCACCGCCATTTTCGCCGACATGGGCTTCGCAGTGGCGGAAGGTCCCGACATCGAGACCGACGACTACAACTTCACCAAGCTGAATTTCCCCGAGGGCCATCCGGCCCGCGACATGCACGACACTTTCTATTTTCCGCAGAAGCCGGACGGCTCGCGCCTGCTGTTGCGCACGCATACCTCGCCGGTGCAGGTGCGCACAATGTTGAGCCAGAAGCCGCCGATCCGCGTCATCTGCCCGGGCCGCACCTATCGCAGCGATAGCGACCAGACCCACACGCCGATGTTCCACCAGGTCGAGGGCCTGGTGATCGACAAGGGCTCGCATCTCGGCCACCTGAAATGGATTCTGGAGGAATTCTGCAAGGCCTTCTTCGAGGTCGACAGCGTGAAGATGCGCTTCCGCCCGTCGTTCTTCCCGTTCACCGAGCCATCGCTGGAAGTCGACATCCAGTGCAAGCGCGACAAGGGCGAAATCCGTTTCGGCGAGGGCGAGGATTGGCTGGAAATTCTGGGCTGCGGCATGGTGCACCCGAACGTGCTGCGCGCATGTGGACTCGATCCGGATGAATACCAGGGCTTCGCCTGGGGCATGGGCATCGACCGCATCGCCATGTTGAAATACGGCATGAACGATTTGCGCGCCTTCTTCGAGGCCGACGTACGCTGGCTGGCGCATTACGGCTTCCGGCCGCTCGATTTCCCCACGCTGGCGGGGGGGTTGAGTTCGTGAACAATCTTCTGCTTCGCGCTAACGCGCAGCGAACTCAGCCTGTCCCCTCCCCCGCTTGCGGGGGAGGGTTAGGGAGAGGGCTCTTGCCTCGACTACGGCAATGCCGTAGTCAGCCTCGTTCATGAGCAAACGCGCATTCAACAAGATCAAGACCGGCCTCGTTGACGCCAAGGCGTATCTGGTCGGCACGGCGGACAAGCGCAAATACCGGGTGCA
>JBBRAL010000037.1:0-42866 GCA_038206805.1 Hyphomicrobiales bacterium
CCGACTTGTCGGCGCATTCGCAAGCTCATCTAAACAAAGTGGCGCGCCAGCTCAATGAACGGCCACGGGAGACCTTGCAATTCGAAACGCCAGCGGAGAGATTTAACGCCTGTGTTGCGTCGATCAGTTGAGCCGGCAGACCAACAGCCGACAAAGAGCGGCCTGGAGGCTGGAAAGGTACGCAGCGTTTGAACCTAAACGGACAAAGCTAACTTTTTTGTGGGCGACAATTTGTCCGTCGACGACCTGAAGGGGCATTGCAATATTTGGCCGCCACGCCGATGTTCACTTTTAGGGCAGCCTTTGGATCGGTACGACAAATGAACAATCGAAAAATTAAACGCTCGACAAAAATGTCGGTTTTTGACGCGGTCCAAACGCCAGCGGAAAGGAGAATTGAAGCGCTTAGTGATGGCGTTTTTGCAGTCGGTATGACGTTGCTAGTCCTTGATATAAAATTGCCTACAATGCCAAATGAAATCTCCTCGCATGAATTTACACATGCAATTTTTGCACTTTGGCCGCATTTCGGCGTGTTCGTTCTAAGTTTTGTGATTCTGGCTCGGGCTTGGGAGGTTCATCATTATATTTTCGATTATCTTGTTCGATACGATCACACCCTCGTTTATTTGAACATGCTGTACCTCATGGCGGTAGCATTATTGCCATTTTCGACATCTCTTGTCGGCACGCATTCAAATTTTGAAATTTCGGCGGCAATATACGCGGCCAATTTTTTAGGGCTGTCCGGCATCACGCTTCTCATTTGGAATTATGCGACCCGTGACCGCCGGTTAGTCCGCGGTGACATAAAACCAGAGCTTATTGCATGGCTGAGGAGGCGTCTTGTCTTGAGCACTGTCATTAATTGTGCGGCAATTCTCGTAGCATTAATTTATCCACCGCTTTGCATCCTGCTTCTGCTCATTTATCAGCTGTCGATGGTCATCATTCCATTTTTTCGAAACAATTCCTCAACTGCGAGTCAATCTTCGTCATAGTGATGCCAAAATAGTTACTCGTCAGTGTCTGCGTTTGGCACATTACGTCCTTTCGAACCGACGTCCTAAATCGTCGCTAACGGAGTAAAGCGGACAAAGGCCGGCCCCGAGGCTGAATAGATGCGCTGCCTTTGACCCAACTGAGACATTGAGCACACCATTACGACGCACCGCACTGAGAGTTAAGGCTGGGCTCAGAACACCAGTTCACCCATGCATTGGTCGACGAAATCTTGTCGTCCGAACCGAGGTAGCCCAACTGGCCGCCGACCGACTGTAACGCGAGCGTACAGGCCCGCGCGCCTTCGTGTGCCGGAGGAATTGAGTGATTTGCGACCAAGGTGTTATAGGCGTCACTGCACCTCGATGAAATGATTGGAATCGGATCATGACGCACGTCTCGGCAAATTCTTCGTGGAGCCGCGATCTCGGCTTCGGCTTTCTGGCGATCGTCGCGGTCGCCGCCGCGTCGGTGGTCGGCCAGCTCGCGACATTTCCAAATCTCGCCCCTTGGTATGCCGGCCTCGTCAAACCATCGTTTAATCCACCCAACTGGGTGTTCGGCCCGGTCTGGACCACGCTGTATCTACCGATGGCGTTTGCCGTATGGCGTATTTTGCGGCTGCCTGCGGCATCTGCCGCGCGTCGATGGGCGCTCGGTCTTTTCTTCGCACAGCTGGCGTTAAATGCCGCCTGGTCGTGGATGTTTTTTGCCGCCCATAATCCGCTGCTTGGCCTTATCAACATCGTCCCGCAAGTTCTGGTGATCGTCGCAACCGTCGTCGCATTCTATCGGGTCGATAGAATCGCGGGCTGGTGCCTGATGCCTCTGGCGGCATGGGTTTGCTTTGCGAGCGTTCTTAACTTTGCGATCTGGAAGCTGAACGCGTGAAGCGGCGCGTCAAACGGCCGCGCCAGAGCAAGAAAAAATGGGTGACCGTGAATGACTTTATGCAGAAGGGCTATCGGTACGCGCTGACCGATCCGGCCGGTCGCAATTTCGACCCGGAATTCAAGCCTGAACTGACGCCCGCGGAAATGCTCGCGCTTGGTGTGTTTGGCGGCAAGTATTTGACCGACTGCCGCAAGGAGTTTCCCGCGAGCTGGTACAAGAAAGCAAAGCTGTCGCCGAAAGTCCGCGACTGCTCGCTCAACTATTTTGGTGTCGACGCCAGCCGGCCACTATCGGAGTGGCGCTCCAAAGGCTGGCTTCATGGCGACGATCCGCGCGGGTGGTTTCAATGGTACTGCCGCTATTACATGGGCAGGAGGATGCCTGAAGAGGACAGGCGGCAGGTCAAGCGCTGGAAGGCATTTCGCCGCCACGTCAATCAAATCAAAATTAACTGCGAGCCCGGCGATCCGTTTTGCCGCCCGCGGCAACGGCAAGCTCTGTTGCACTGGGCGTATGATAGCCGGAAGATTTGAATCGGCAGGCCGCGATCGGCCCAACTCGGACATTATTTCCGTTTATTGCGATGTCCGCTTTTCCCCCAAAGCGGGGATGCCGCGTCCTACCACCTGCCCCGTTGCACCCGCTCATAGTCGCCACGCCAGCGCGAATTGCCATTTTGGGAGTTCCAATTGCGCTGGAAAAAAGAGAAGCCGTCATTGCCCCAGCCGTAGCCGTTATCACCCGCAACGCGGACGTCGGCCGGGGGCTTGCGCGTTATAAAGCCGCCTTGCGGCTGATTGCTCAGCACCGCGACAAACTCGGTGCGGTAGTTGGTCTCGCGGCTCAGCGGCTCGTCCGAGACGATGATCGAGGATCGTGCCACTGCCGTCGGCGCGATGCGATCGAGCAAATCCTGCGGGATGGTGATGCGGTCGAGCGCGTCCTTGGCGTTGTCGCCCTCGTCGATCGTGACCGCGGTCCAGCGCAGGCCGGACTCGTTGCGCGCCATCGCCGTGAACACATGCGTGCCGATCGGCTTGTCGGGATTGCGGATCGTGACGGGGACCTCAATGGTCGCATCGAACACCTCGCCCCCGTCCGGCCACGCCTTATGCGTGTTGCGCCGCACGTAAAGCTTCTTCGTTGCGCGGCTGATGTAGATCGAAACAGGCTCAAGCGCGAGTTTTGCCTCGGTTGCTGCCTTGGCGGTGGCGGCCTTCTTGGTTTCGGCCGCCTTGGCGGCGTCCTTTGCGGCGCCGACGTCGGGTTTGGACTTCGCGTCGGCCCTGGCGCTGTCGAGCTGCGTACCCAGTTCCGCGGCCTTGGCGGCGGCCTTCTGTTTCCACTCCTCGGCCCGCGCCTTGGCTTGGTCCGTCTTCGCGGAGGCGATCGCCTTGTCGGCGTAGGCGAGCGCGGCGTCGGCATTCTTCTTGAGCGATTCCAGCTTGCGCAGCGACGCCGCGCGCAATGCCGTCTCGCGCATCGTTGTCGCGATGGCTTTTTTCGCCTCGACGGCCGCCTTGGCAGCCACGGCGGCCTCGCGGGCGAGCGTCTCGGCACGCGCCGGAGCGGCCGCGATGGCCTCGGCGTTTGGCACGAGCAGCGCCGGGTGGGAAAACTCGACCGGGGCCGGGTCATTCGGCGCGACGATCACCCGCATCCCGATCCGCGTTTTGTCGAACAGCTTCTCAGCAAAGCCGTAGGGCATCCGCACGCAGCCGTGCGAGGCCGCATATCCGGGCAGCGGCCCGCCATGCAGCGCGATGCCGTTCCAGGTGATGCGCTGCATATTCGGCATCCAGGCATCGTCATACATGGTCGAGTGGTGGTCCTTGTCCTTCTCGATGAGGGCGAAGACGCCGGCTGGCGTCTCGCGTCCCTTGACGCCGGTGGACACCGGCGCGCGCACGATCCAGCCGTCGGCGTCGTAGAAAGTGACCTGTTGGGATTTGATCGACACGATCGCCATGATCGGCTCGCCCGCATTGCGCGGAGCCGTCACCTCGGTCGGTGCCGCGGGGCGCGCCTGTCTGGCCACGGCGTCGGGGCTCAATGCCGTCAGTGCGGCCACCGCCGCGAGCGTCACAATGGCGGGAGGCCCCCAACACCGTATCGCCACAGTGGATTGCGCCGTCGTAAATCGATTTATCATGTCACACTCAGTTGGATTGCCCGGTTCGAATGCTTGTCGGTGTCTGCGTCGATCGAGTGTCAGATTGCGATGTCTGGATAACTAACGGCCGCCACCATCTACGCCGCCAACTTTCTCCTGCGACTATCGGCGCGTTTCGGTGGCATTTCTTTAATATACGACAGCTCACGCGGGAGGAAGGGTCACTCACGGTTGAAGTTGGCGCATCGCGTCATTCGCCGCGATGCAGCATTTAGGTCGCTAACGGCGCATATCGGGCAGACCGTCGGCAAGATCGGCTCGACCGGCCGCCCCACTGGCCCGCATCTGCACGACGAGACGCGGATCGACGGCGAGGCGGTCGACCCGCAGAAATTCCTGCGCGCGGGATTACGGCTGGGTAACGTCTACAACCGGTTTCCGCGCTGTCGTTTGCCATGCTGTCGTTTGCCCTCCGGCCCGTCGTATATTAATCGCTGACGCAATTAAAGGTTCCGAGGGACGCCGCAGCAGCACGCCGGCGCGGCGCAGGCGAAGCGTTTCCACAAGTGGCTCGCCGCCTGGCAGCAGGAGACGGGGAGCGGCTACTTTTTTCGTCATGCGCGAGCATGACCCGCGCAGCCATCTTTTAAAGAAAACCGATGGATTGCCGGGTCTCGCCGCTTTGCGGCGGCCCGCCAATGACAGAAAAACTACTCCACATCCTCCACGCTCTCCGGCCCGCCGCCGAACGCCTTCTGCGCCAGCGCGGCTTGCATGAATTCGTCGAGATCGCCGTCGAGCACGCCGCCGGTATCTGACGTGGAAACTCCGGTACGCAGGTCCTTCACCATCTGATAGGGCTGCAACACGTAAGAGCGGATCTGGTGGCCCCAGCCGATATCGGTCTTGGCGGCCTGATCCAGGATCGCCTTGTCCTCGCGCTTTTTCATTTCCGCCTCGAACAGCTTGGCGCGCAACATGTCCCAGGCCATGGCGCGGTTGCGGTGCTGGGAGCGGTCCTGCTGGCACTTCACCACGATGTTGGTCGGGATATGCGTGAGGCGCACCGCCGACTCGGTCTTGTTGACGTGCTGGCCACCGGCGCCGCCCGAGCGCATGACATCGGTGCGCACGTCGTTCTCGTTGATGTCGATCTTGATGCGGTCATCGACCACCGGAAATACCACGACGCTGGCGAACGACGTGTGCCGCCGCGCATTGGCGTCGAACGGCGAGATGCGCACCAGCCGGTGCACGCCGTTCTCGCTCTTGAGCCAGCCATAGGCGTTGAGGCCCTTGATCTGCACGGTCGCCGACTTGATGCCGGCGCCCTCGCCTTCGCTTTCTTCCAGCCACTCGACCTTGTAGCCATGCGCTTCGGCCCAACGCACATACATGCGCATCAGCATGCCGGCCCAGTCCTGGCTCTCGGTGCCGCCGGCCCCGGCATGCACTTCGAGATAGCAGTCGTTGGCGTCGGCCTCGCCCGACAGCAGAGCTTCCAGCTCGCGCCGCGCCACTTCCGCTCGCAAGCGCTTGAGCGCGGCCTCCGCCTCGGCGACGGTTTTCTCGTCTTTCTCGGCTTCGCCGAGTTCGATCATGGTGAGCTGGTCGTCGAGATCTTGCTCGATGCGGCCGATGGCCTTGAGCCGGTCTTCCAGCGCGTCGCGCTCGCGCATGGTGCGCTGGGCGTTCGCTTGGTCGTTCCAGAATCCGGGGTCTTCGGCCGATTTGTTCAGTTCGGCGAGGCGGCGCGTCGCGGTATCGACGTCAAAGATGCCTCCTCAGCAGCGTGACCGACTGCTTGATCTCTTCGACGAGGTTTAAGATTTCCGCGCGCATGCTGAATTCCATGGCCGCCTAGGCGGCGCTGAGAGTCCGTGTGAGGGGATTTAACGTCGCAATCGCGCCGGCGCAACCGGCGAAGCCGTCAACTTGGCACTCAATTGGGCCTCAATACAGCCCGCCGCTGCCCGAGCGCACCGCGCGGCCGGCTTCGGGCGAAACGCCCTGACCGAAGAACGGCGGCGCACCGCCGCCTTGGCGCGGACCTTGGCCGTTATCGAAGCCGACCACCGAATAGCTGTCGGGCGGCGCGGTGCCGGGCTTGAAAGCTTCCAAGATCGGCCGCTCGGTGCCCGGTCCGGCGCGTTGCCCGGTCTTGAGATCGACGCGCACGAGCTTGATGCCGGGCGGCACGCGGAACGGCACCGCCGGCTTGTCGGCGAGCGCTACTTTCATGAAATCCTTCACGATCGGCGCCGCCAAACGGCCGCCGGTCATGCCGCGCCCGAGATGGCGTGGCTTGTCGTAACCCATATAGACGCCGGCCACGATGTCCGGCGTATAGCCGATGAACCAGGCGTCCTTCTCGTCATTGGTGGTGCCGGTCTTGCCGGCGACCGGCTTGGCAACCTCTTTTTGGAAGCCAGCGCCAGCCGCGGTGCCGCGCAGGACGACGCCTTCCATCATCGAGGTGATCTGATAGGCCGTCATCGGGTCGAGCACCTGCTCGCGCCGGTCGATCAGCGAGGGCTCGGGCTGGTCCGTCCATTTCTTGGCGTCGCAACCGATGCATTCGCGCTCGTCGTGACGATAGACGGTGTGCCCGTAACGGTCCTGGATGCGGTCGATCAGCGTCGGCTTGATGCGCCGGCCGCCATTATCGAACATCGCATAGGCCGTGACCATGCGCAGCAGCGTGGTCTCGCCGGCGCCGAGCGCGAACGACAGATAGGGTGGCAGATCGTCATAGACGCCGAACCGCTTGGCGTATTCGGCGATCAGCGGCATGCCGATATCCTGCGCCAGCCGCACGGTCATCACGTTGCGCGAATGCTCGATACCGAAGCGTAAGGTCGAGGGGCCGAAGAAATTTCCCTCGTAATTTTCCGGCTTCCATACGCCGAGGCCGGGGCCCTGATCGATTTCAAGCGGCGCGTCGAGCACTATGGTGGACGGCGTATAGCCGTTGTCGAGGGCGGTCGCATAGACGAGCGGCTTGAACGAGGAGCCGGGCTGGCGCAGCGCCTGCGTCGCGCGATTGAACTGGCTCTGGTCGTAGGAGAAGCCGCCGACCATGGCGAGCACACGCCCGGTCCAAGGGTCTTCGACCACCATCGCGCCGGAGACTTCCGGCACCTGATGCAAACGGAACTGCCCGTCGTTCTTCGCCGGCTCCACATAGATTACGTCGCCCGAGTCCACCACCTGGCCGACCTTGCTCACCGCCTTGCCGCCGCTCTTTGCCCATTTCACGCCTTCGAGCGGAAGAATGCCGATGCCGCGTTCCTTGCTGACGAAGCCGCCCGGATCGCGCCCCGGCTGCAAGCCGATGCGGGCCGAATGGTCGCTCACCTCCAGCACCACCGCTAGCCGCCACGGCGCCACGTCCGCCAGCGCCTTGACATCGGCGAGCTTGACGCCCCAGTCGCCGGAGATATCGATCTTGGAAACCGGGCCTCGCCAACCCTGGCCTTCGTCGAATTTCACCAGGCCTTCGGTAAGCGTCTTGCGCGCCAGCACCTGCATTTTCGGATCGAGCGACGTGCGCACCGAAAGGCCGCCTTCGTAAAGTTTTTTCTCGCCGTAGCGCTCATACAGCTCGCGCCGTACTTCCTCAGTGAAATATTCCGCCGCGAAGGTGTGCACGCTGGTCGGCTTCTGCGTCACACCGAGCGCGGTGCGCTTGGCCTTTTCGGCGTCGGCGGCCTTGATGAAGCCGGCTTCGGCCATGCGGTCGATGACGTAATTGCGCCGCTCGATCGCGCGCTCGCGCTGACGGAACGGGTGATAGTTGTTCGGCGCCTTCGGCAACGCCGCGAGATAGGCGGCTTCGGGGATGGTGAGTTCGTTCACCGATTTGTCGAAATAAACGAGCGAGGCGGCGGCGATGCCATAGGCGCCCAGGCCCAGATAGATCTCGTTCAAGTACAGTTCGAGGATCTTGTCCTTCGTATAGGTGCGCTCGATCTTGAGCGCCAGCAGCGCCTCCTTGATCTTGCGCGTGAAGGAAACCTCGTTCGACAACAAGAAGTTCTTGGCGACTTGCTGCGTGATGGTCGAGGCGCCCTGCGGCCGCCGGCTGGAACCGAAATTCTGCAAATAGTTGAAGCCGGCGCGCGCAATGCCGGTGAAATCCAGGCCGCCATGCTCGTAGAAGTTCTTATCCTCGGCGCCGAGGAAGGCATTGATCACCAGCTTCGGCACCGCCTGGATCGGAATATAGAGACGGCGCTCGCGGGCATATTCGCCCAGAAGCGAACCATCCGAGGCGTGCACCCGCGTCATCACCGGCGGCTCGTAGTCCTGCAATTGCGAGTAGTCCGGCAGGTCCTTGGAGAAATGCCACAGCAGGCCGGCAGCCGCGGCCACGCCCACCACAAACAGGATGGTGCCAGCCGCGAACAGGAAACCGAGGAAGCGCAGCAAGAGCCTCATACGCCAAGTTTCCTGTCGTCAGGCTGGGAGCCGCCGGCGACATCGCGCCGCCACGCCTCCCGCGCCGCCATAATATTCGCCGCCGCGCCGGCCTCGCCGCCGACCACGCTGGCAATCAGCATCGCAACCAACAACCGCGCTGTAGAAGCCAGCACATTGCCGATGCACTGTATCTGCGTCATGCGCGAAGTGTCCCGCCGCGAACCGGGTATCGGCCAACCCTAGCAGAAACCCCGGCAAGTTGCTGTGGTCGCCCGGTTTTACGTCGAAACTGAGGCCAATAGACCGTCATTCCGGGGCTTTACCAGCGGGCGCGCGCGAAAGGCGGCCCGATGGCAGGCTCCGCGCCAGTCCCGGAATCGTCAAAACGTCACCCCCTCAATTGGCCCCGGCGCCGCGCGCCAGCCGGGGCGCGAAATAGTGGTCGACCGCCTGCGCCAGCGCCGCCGCGGTCTTGGCTTGCCAGGCTGTCGAAGTCAGCAGCTTGAGGTCGGCCTTGGTCGACATGTAGCCAAGCTCGACCAGCACCGAGGGCACATCCGGCGCCTTTAGCACCTTGAAGCCGGCCGACTTGACCGGGTTTTTGTGCAGCCGCGCCGTCGCCTTGAGTTCGCCCACCGCAAGCCGCGCGAACTGCATCGAATAGGTCTTGGTCTCGCGCTGCGCCAGGTCGACCAGGATATTGGCGACATCGTCCGGCTCGGCGGTGAGATCGACGCCGGCGATGGCGTCGGCGCGGTTCTCGGCCTCCGCCAGCCGCGCGGCTTCCGCGTCGGAGGCGTTTTCCGACAGGGTATAAATGGTGGCGCCTTCGGCCAGCCCCTCGCCACGCGGGATCGCATCGGCGTGGATCGAGACGAACAAAGCCGCGTCTTTCGCGCGGGCAAAGCGCACGCGCTCGGAAAGCGGGATGAAGGTGTCGTCCGAGCGCGTCAGCGCCAGCCGGTATTTGCCGGAACGCTCAAGCTTGTCGCGCAGCGTCATGGCGAATTGCAGCACAACGTCCTTTTCCAATTCGCCGCTCGCCGCCTTGGCGCCGTTGTCGATGCCGCCATGGCCAGGATCGAGCACGATCAGCGGACGCGCATCGCCAGCCGCCGGCGGCGCCGGCTGGCCGGGCAACCCTGCGGAATTGGCTGCCGATTTGCCGCCAAGCTTGGCGCTGGAGGAGCGGTTGTCCTGCGCGATGGTGCGCAGGAAGCTGGCGCGGTCGGTGGCGACAAGGTCGAGCACCAGGCGGGCCGGCTGGCCGTCAGCGGCATCGAGCGCGAAGGCCTTGTCGATACGCACGGGACGCTTGGTGTCGAGCACGATGCGCGAGCCGCCCTGCATGATCAAGCCGTAGCGGAACGCCTTGACCAGGCCGCGGCCGCTTTCGCCGGCCTTGGGCGGCAGCTTGAAGGTCACCTGCGGCAGATCGATCACCACGCGATAGGGATCGGCGAGCGTGAAGGCGGAAAGATCGATCTTCTGGGAAAGGTCGACGACGAAGCGGGTCTGCTTTTCGTCGCCGCCCAGCCGCATGTCGGTGGCGACGGGGAATGAGTCCGCCGCCGGCGCCGACTTGCGCGCAGCATTGCCGTGCTCGGCGGCAAGCGCAGGCGCTGCGCCGAGCAGGATGGCGCTGATGGCGCTAATTAGTGCGCAAAAAATAGGAAGCCTGCGGAGCGTCACGAATCCAACCCTTTCGGGATATTTTAGCCCATTAGGGGGTGGTTGGGTTAACGGAAGTTGATTGGATGGGGGCGACCGGGCGGCGCTGTGGCTGGAGGGCCGCCCCTTCCCGGTCATTGAGTGGCGCCACTTTCGGCGCACCGCTCAAAGCGCATTCTGTTGCTGTCCGCAGTCCTTGCACTTGTACTTCACACGGGTCTCTCCGGGAGCCGCCGTGACGCGATTGACGGTGCCGCATTTTCCACACTTGGCCTCGATCCGGGTATCGCCCTTTTTGACGGCGATGGCTTTCTTTTCCATCGCCTCCCGCACCAGGCGTTCCGCCTCGTCGCGCATCGCTTGTTTTGACATTTGTCGATTCTTTCCGGTCCAGACCGTTTCCTAGAGTCTTTGGCCGGCGCTTTCCACCCCCAAGATCGGGATTTAGCCCCTTATGGGCCGATGGCCAGGCCGCTTGCGGTCATTTCGGGGCGCGGCGAGCCAACGGGTCCGCGCGAAAGCAGTGTCCGAAAACAGGCTCTGCGAGCGAAACCAGAATCCATAATCACAGACCGGGCCCAGAATGACGATCGGGCCCTCTAGCCCGCGCTTGCTATCGGCAGAGTCCGGCCCAAAATAGGTCTTGCTGACAGTTAAGGACGTAGGATGGGTTGAGCGGAGTTAAACCCATCAATCCGGTAAAGGCGAAAGCGATGGGTTTCGCGGCGCTCAACCCATCCCACGCGTATTTGCGCGCCGCTGCCGACCAACAGGCGGCGGCGCCGTCGGCTGGTTATCGATCGGCGCCAGCCGAGATCACGGCGTCAGCTCGAACACCGTGCCGCAACCATCGTAGCCGAAGCCGTTGCAACCGTCCGTCGTGCTGCCGCCGCCTGCTGAAGTTGTGCCGTAAAGGACAAACGAACCGCCGGCCAGATAGTGGATTGTGAGCCCGGCCGTTGGGTAGACGCCATAAGGGTGTGTGGTAGTGCTGGGAGGGTTTGGGTTGGAGACGACGGGGAAGGCGTAGAGCGTTGTCAGCACCTGAGTGGTGGGATCGAGCTTGAACACCGTACCGGCCCAGCTCGCGGGGGTTCCCCCGGCATAGGCGGTGCCATAAAGCATACCGGTCTTGTCGAAAACCAGCCCGGCAACCGGGTTATAGCCTTCGTCATCGCCAACACAGTTAAAATCCTTACAGAAATTATGAAGTACGGTCGCGGTCCATTTATGGCCCGCGACAGGCGGCGCCAGCTTGAACACGGTGCCAAAGTTCTGCGGCCCGCCGCCGAATGCCGTGCTGTAGAGCGCGCCGTTGCTGTCGGCCACCAACCCGGCATTCGGATATCGACCGTACGGGTAAGAGTGGCTATTGCTGACGATCACGTCGGGAAAGGTGAAGAGCGTGGTCAGCACACCGGTGTTGGGATTGAGACGAAAGACCGTGCCGCAAAATGCGACCGGAACACAACCGTCAATCTGCTGCCCCCTGCCAAGATTCGTCGTTCCGTAGAGCAAGCCCCCCTTGCCTAACAGCAGCCCGGCAACCGGGAAGCCGCCATCGGCAGCGCCGGTGAATGTATACAAAGTGGTCAGCACGCCGCTGGTGGGGTCGAGTTTGAACACCGTGCCGCAACCGCAACCGGCGAAGCCCGAAAACGTCGTGCCGTAGAGCAAGCCATTCTTGTCGGCGATCAATCCGGCAGCCGGGGATGCACCATCGGAACCGCCGGTGAATTTGTGAATCGTCGTGAGTGTCCACGTTTTCTGCCCAGCGGCGGGCGGCATCAACTTGAACACCGTACCGACGCTGGGAGCACCACTGGCCATACCACCCGTCGAAGTCGTGCCGTAAAACGCGCCGCCGCTGAAAACCAACTCGCCGCGTGGCATTCCGCCATCGAGCTTGCCGGTAAATTCGTGAAGTATTTTCTGCGCCCCGGTGCTGGGATTTAGCAGGTAGACCGTGCCGCAGCCAGCCGACCCGCAAGCTTGCGGAATAACCCCACCATGCAAGCCGCCGTATAAAGTCATGCCATATAAGTAGGGGCCGACTCTGATCACGCCAGAAATCGGCACGGCACCGCGAAGGGTGGCATACGGGTTATCAGCCGGACCGCCGGGAAAAGTAAAAAGCTTCTGCAACTGGGCATTTGCCGCAGCGGGCGCAAACATCGCCGCACCCAGCACCAGCCGAAAAAAGAGTCGCATTAAGCCAGACATAAGCGATCCCCCAAAAAATGCCCCGAAGTGCGGCGACAATTCACGCTTTCGCTTACTTGCGCAATGCGAATATGTGGCGTGGCGGGCCATGAGCCTGCCGCCGCCCGTCGCTGGCGCGCACCGCTGCTGGCCCCGCAGCAAGCACAAGCAGTTACAGCTTGGACGAATGGGGCTTTCTCCTCCCAGTTTCGCTGGTCCGCGGCCCCCAACCTCTCCTTGCTATTGCCGGATTCCAGCCGTATGTAAGGTCTTGCTGACTGTTATTAGTTCCGGTTGTGCCGCGTTCGGGCCCCCGGCCCGCCAGTCCAGGATCGGCCCCTCGAGGAGGTAGCCGAACGGACGGCGAAACGAGCCGAAACCCTTGTGAAGGACATCCGGAACAGCGTTTGGCCATGGTGGCCGTTCGCATCAAGACCGTCA
Organism: Hyphomicrobiales bacterium; assembly: GCA_038206805.1. Taxonomy (GTDB): domain Bacteria; phylum Pseudomonadota; class Alphaproteobacteria; order Rhizobiales; family Xanthobacteraceae; genus Pseudolabrys. The sequence goes on from JBBRAL010000037.1 coordinate 12,746, forward strand.
GCGACGAGAAACCTCGGCGGCGCTTTATGAGCGCGGCCGTAGCGCTACGGGTCGCACATTTCATGCTGCCAAGGTTGCAGCACAGGCAATTCGAGGTCCACCGCTCTCGCAATCCAATCGCGAGCGCGCGCTTTGCCATGGGTCTCGCTTCGCTTTGGCGTGAAAACGCAGCCCTTCCCTTCAACACCACCCATCAGGCCACCGCCCCCTTGCGTCGCCTTGCGCCGTTTCGACTGCGCGAGAACGCGGGCGCGTCCGCCTCAGTGAGATTGCAATATGGCCGACAAAATGCTGATCGACGCCACCCACCCGGAAGAGACCCGGGTTGTGGTGCTACGTGGCAACCGGGTCGAGGAATTCGACTTCGAGAGCGCCAACCGCAAGCAGCTTCGCGGTAACATCTACCTCGCCAAGGTCACCCGGGTCGAACCGTCGCTGCAGGCGGCCTTTGTCGATTACGGCGGCAACCGCCACGGCTTCCTGGCGTTCTCGGAAATCCATCCGGATTATTACCAGATTCCGGTCGCCGACCGGCAGGCGCTGATCGCACAGGAAGAACGCGACGCGCGCGCCGCCGATGCCGATGCCGATCACCGCGCCAGCCGGCGCGGCGGCCGCAACCGCCATCGCAGTTCGCGCTCCGATCGGCCGCGCGACCCGGTGCGCAGCGAGCCGCTTGCCAATGAGCCGCCCGGTAGCGAGACGCACGCCAGCGAAGGGTTCGCCGGCGAAGGATTTGCTAGCGAAGCCGCCGGGATTCCGGCCGGCGAAACCATGCCGGGCCAGGACGCGGCCGTGCACGACACGGTTCAAGACACCGTCCAAGATACTGCCCAAGAAGCAGGTCACGAGACGGCCGCCCAGATTGCCGAATTAGCGGCTCCGATTGCGACCGTTGAGCCGTCCCCGGCCACGCTGCAGGCACAGGAAGACGCAAGGGACGAAGCGCGCGAAGCCTACGAGGCCCCCGCCGGCGATATCGAAATGGCGCCCCCGCCCGAAGGTGGCGAAGACCATGGCGAGACCGGCGACCATCTGGCTCCCGACGCCCTGAGCGGCGCTGAAAATAACGCTGCCGAGGCTCATCGTTCCGGCGAAGGCGACGGCCAGAACGGTCACGCTCAAGACGGCCACGTAAACGGCGGTGGCGAAGACCAGCACGAGGACGAGCAGGTTGAATCTGTTGGCGGCGCCGACGCGCTGGAGGAAGCGCAGGAGCGCGCGCCGCGTTTCCGCCGCAACTACAAGATCCAGGAAGTCATCAAGCGCCGCCAGGTCATGCTGGTGCAGGTGGTCAAGGAAGAGCGCGGCTCCAAGGGCGCGGCGCTCACGACCTATCTCTCGCTTGCCGGGCGCTATTCGGTGTTGATGCCCAATACCGCGCGCGGCGGCGGCATCAGCCGCAAGATCACCTCGGGCGAGGACCGCAACCGCTTGAAGGAAATCGCCCAGGAACTTGAAGTGCCGGAAGGCATGGGCGTCATCCTGCGCACCGCCGGCGCCAGCCGCACCAAGCTCGAAGTCAAACGCGACTTCGAATATCTGCTGCGGCTATGGGAGACGGTGCGCGATCTTACGCTCAAATCGATGGCGCCCAAGCTCACCTACGAGGAAGGCTCGCTCACCAAGCGCTCGATCCGCGATCTCTACAACAAGGACATCGACGAAATCGTCGTGGCCGGCGACGAGGGCTACAAGGAAGCGCGCGAGTTCATGCGCATGCTGATGCCGAGCCATGCCAAGCATGTGAAACTCTACAAGGACGCAACGCCGCTGTTCACCCGCTACGGCATCGAGAGCCAGCTCGACGCCATGTTCTCGCCCACCGTGCAGTTGCGCTCGGGCGGCTATATCGTGATCAACCAGGCCGAAGCGCTGGTCGCCATCGACGTGAACTCCGGGAGAGCCACGCGCGAGCACCACATCGAGGACACCGCGCTCAAGACCAATTGCGAGGCGGCCGATGAAATCGCCCGGCAATTGCGCCTGCGCGATCTGGCCGGACTGATCGTGATCGACTTCATCGACATGGACGAAGGCCGCAACAACCGCACCGTCGAGCGGCGCATGAAGGACGCGCTCAAATACGACCGCGCCCGCATCCAGGTCGGCCGCATCTCGCATTTCGGCCTGCTGGAAATGTCGCGCCAGCGCATCCGCACTTCGGTGCTGGAGTCTTCGACCGAAAAATGCCCGGTCTGCGGCGGCTCCGGCCATGTCCGCTCGGTATCCTCGGTGGCATTGCAGTTGCTGCGCGCGATCGAGGAGATGCTGAACAAGGGCGCCACGCACAATCTGATCGTGCGCACGCGCTCCGAGGTCGCGCTCTACGTGCTCAACAACAAGCGGGGGCATTTGCGCGCGCTGGAGGAGCGCTTCCGCATCACCATCACCATTTCCGCCGATGCGACCGTGAACGCGCAAACCTCCTACGTCGTCGATCGCGGCGAGCAGATGCATACCGCCGATGCCGCCAAGGCGATTGCCGCGGCGCTGCCGCAGATGACCTCGCCGCTCGAGGCCGACGAAGATATTCTCGACGCGGCGGCGCATGACGATGACGCGGCCGACGATGAGGCCGAGGCCGAGTCCGATGACAGCGCTGGCGAAGCGCACGAGGCGCAAGCCGAACAACATATCGAACAGGTCGAATCGCCCGGCGATGTGCCGCGCGAGGACGCCGAGCGCGACGGCGGACGCCGCCGGCGTGGACGCGGTCGCGGCCGCGGCGGTGAACCGCGCGCGGCGTCAGAGCCACGCGACACGGCTCCGCGATCTACCCAGGAGGCCGCGACCGAGCATGACGTCGTCCAAAACGATGCCGATGTGGATCGCGACGGCGGCTCGCCCGAAGAGGACACAGCCAGTCAGCAGCCGCGCCATGAGGGCGCCGCCGCGGGCGGTGATGGCGCCGATACGCCGGAAGGCCGCCGCCGGCGCCGGCGCGGCCGCCGTGGTGGACGCCGCAACAAACATCGCAATGGCGACGGCCCGATGCCAGCCGGAGAAGGCCCGCCCGAGTCAGGCGCGCCGCGCGCGGCAGCCGATTTTGACCAGCCGGCCGAGCCCGCTCCCGCCCAGGCTTCGCAGGCCTATGCGCCGCCGCCGTTAGAGCGGCCCGCTGCGCCGCCGCCGGCCGAAACGCCGACTGCAACCGTCATGCCGGCCGAGCCGCCGCGCCGGCGCTCGACCATCCGCGAACCGGCCCCGATCGCCGTCGACGGCGCTCCACCGCCGCCAACGCCGACTTTGCCGCCGCCGACGCCGGTGATCGTGACCACGGCAAGCGAGGAAAGCCGGCAACCCAAGCGCGGCTGGTGGGGCAAACGGCTGCTGGGTGACAAGGAATAGGCGCATGGTGCCGGCTTCGGTCTTGCGCCGATTAAAATGACATCCGCAAAATGAGATCCGCCTGGGTCGAGCGCGATGCCAAGGCCGCTGTCGATCACTACGGCACGGCCGGCATCGATGCCGATCTGGCGGTGCGGATTTATTCCACCCGGCTGCTCGGCCGCAACGCCAAACTGGTGCTGCATGGCGGCGGCAACAGCTCGCTGAAGACGAGTGCACGCGACCTTGCCGGCGAGGCGGTCGCGGTTCTGCGCGTCAAGGGCTCCGGCTGGGACATGGGCCTGATCGAGCCTGCCGGCTTCCCGGCGGTGCAACTGGAGCCGCTGCGCGCCTTGCGCGCGCGCGACGCGCTCACCGATGACGAGATGGCGCGCGTGCAGCGTGCCTATCTGGTCGATCCGCGGGCGCCCTCACCGTCGGTCGAGATGCTGCTGCACGCCTTCATGCCGGCGAAATTCGTCGACCACACCCACGCCACCGCGGTCTTGAGCCTGATCGATCAGCCCAACAGCGCGGCATTGTGCGCGGAAGTCTTTGGCGGCCGGCTCGGCTTCGTGCCCTATCTGATGCCGGGCTTCGGCCTGGCTAAGGCGGCAGCGCAGGTGTTCGACAAGAATCCAAAAATCGAAGGCCTGATCCTCGACAAGCACGGCATTTTCACCTTCGGCGGCGACGCGCGCGAATCTTATGAGCGCATGATCGAATTCGTCACGCTGGCCGAGGCGCGCCTGGGCAAAAACCGCAAGACCGTCTTTGCCGGCGCGCAATTGCCGCAACGGATCGCTCTGCCCAGCGATATCGCGCCGATCCTGCGCGGCGTCTGTTGCCTGCGCGATGCCGGCGGCGAAGGCGCGCATCGGCGCATAATACTGGAATTCCGCAGCGGCGATGCGACCCTCAATTACGTCAACGGCAAGGATGTGGCGCGTTATGCCCGGACCGGCGCGATCACGCCCGACCATGTGATCCGCACCAAACCGTGGCCGCTGATCGTGCCCGCGCCGCAAGCGGGCTCGCTCGCCGATTTCAAACGCGCCGCGCACGATGCCTTGCAACAATTCATCGCCGATTACACCGCCTATTTCGAGCGCAACAAAACACGCTCGCCCGGCGCGCTCATGCACGATCCCCTGCCCCGCGTCGTGCTGGTTCCGGGTGTGGGCCTGTTCGGTATGGGCGCAAACGCAAGAGACGCCCGCATCGCCGCCGACCTGGCCGCGGCCGCGGTCGAGGGCATCGCGGACGCCGAAGCGATCGGACGCTTCACTTCGATTGGCGAAGCCGACATGTTCGATTGCGAATATTGGCCGCTGGAATTGGCCAAGCTTGCGCAGCGGCAAGCTTTGCCACTCGACGGCCAGATCGCCGCGATCACCGGCGCCGGCGGCGCTATCGGAGCCGCCACCGCGCGTCTGTTCGCGCAGGCCGGCGCCGAAGTCGCGCTGCTCGATCGCGATTTCCCGGCCGCTGCCGCGCAAGCCAAGGCGATCGGCGGCGCGGCCATCGCGATAGCGTGCGACGTGACCGATGCCGCCGCCGTGCGCGATGCGTTCAATCAAGTGACGGCTACCTTCGGCGGCGTCGACATCGTGGTGTCGAATGCGGGCGCGGCCTGGCAGGGCCGCATCGGCGAAGTCGACGAGGCGGTGCTGCGCGAAAGCTTCGAGCTGAATTTCTTCGCTCATCAGAAGGTTGCGCAGGCCGCGGTCAAGATCATGCTGGCGCAATGCACCGGCGGCTGCCTGTTGTTCAACGTGTCGAAACAAGCGGTCAACCCTGGCGCCAATTTCGGTCCCTATGGCCTGCCCAAGGCGGCGACGCTGTTTCTCGTTCGGCAATACGCGCTCGACTACGGCTCGGACGGCATCCGCGCCAACGCGGTGAACGCCGACCGCATCCGCTCCGGCCTGCTGACCGGAGATTTCATCAAGCAGCGCTCGCAGGCACGCGGAATTTCCGAGCAGGACTATATGACCGGCAATCTGCTGGGACGCGAAGTCACCGCGCAGGACGTGGCGCAGGCCTTCCTGGCGCAGGCGCTGGCGCTCAAAACCACCGCCGACGTCACTACCGTCGACGGCGGCAATATCGCTGCGGCGTTACGATGAGATAGGGACCAAGCGCTCGCTCCGTCACCCGCCAATACCGGGTTTAACCGGCATCGGAGTCGGTCAGATCTGCACAAGTCGGCTATAGCCTGCTCGCGATAGCTCGCCTTGCTCGCAGCGCAGCATGACGCAGCAGAGGCAGTCCGCGCCGAAGCGTGCTATCCTTGATTCCACAACGAGGACCGCAAAGGAGCCCCGACCATGCTGCGAAACCTTGCCCTCATCTGCCTGATTCCTTTCCTGTTCTCGGCCAGTCCCGCGCTCTCGGCGACCAAGGAGCAAAAGACGGAAACCTGCAAATTCGGCGCGGACCACGACAAGCTCGCCGGCAAAAAGCGCGACGATTTCATCAAAAAATGCATGGCCAATGCCAATTACGAGCCGCCCGCGCGCAAGGCAGCCATGAAGAAGACCACTCCCAAGAAAAAGCCGGCATCGACCAAACCGGCCACGGCCAAACCGGCAACCGCAAAACCGGCCACGGCCAAGCCGGCGGCTAAAAAACCGGCCACAGCCAAACCAGCAGCCGCCAAACCGGCGCCAGCCAAACCGGCCGCCGCGACACCGGCTCCGGCGATGCAGGCTCCGGCAATGCAGGCTCCTGCAAATCCGGATGAAAAGAAGCAGTAGGCCGATCGCGCGGCCGCACCCTGAAAACCAAGCACCGCCGCGAGCAGCCATGCCGGAAGCCGATCAAGCGGGCGCCCGCTACCAGGCCGACAAGCCGCAACAGGCGCCGGGCTTCTTCCTGAAAGGCGCGCACCAGCTCGACTGGGGCATGAAGAACCGGCTGGCGCGCGTGTTCAACCCGGCGTCGGGGCGCACGGTGATGCTGGCCGTCGATCACGGCTATATTCAGGGCCCGACTGCGGGGCTCGAGCGCATCGATCTGTCGATCGTGCCGCTGCTGCCGCAATGCGACGCGCTGTTCTGCACCCGCGGCATCCTGCGCTCGTTGATCCCGGCCGACTGCGGCAAGCCGATGGTGCTGCGCGCCAGCGGCGGGCCCTCGATCCTGCGCGAGGAACTGTCCGACGAGCAAATCGCCATGGACATGGATGACGCCGTCCGCCTCAACGCCGCCGGCGTCGGTATCCAGGTGTTCATCGGGGCCGAGCACGAGACGCGCTCGGTGCACAACATGACGCGGCTGGTCGATGCCGGCTTGCGCTGCGGCATGCCGGTGATGGGTGTCACCGCCGTCGGCAAGAACATGGCGCGCGACGCGCAATATTTCCGCCTCGCCTGCCGCATCGTCGCCGAGCTGGGCGCACAATATGTGAAGACCTATTACGTCGAGAGCGGCTTCGAGACCGTCACCTCGTCATGCCCGGTGCCGATCGTGATGGCCGGCGGCAAGAAGCTGCCCGAACTCGACGCTTTGACGATGGCCTATAACGCCGTGCAACAAGGCGCCGCCGGCGTCGACATGGGCCGCAATATTTTCCAGTCGGAGGCGCCCAAGGCGATGCTCGCCGCCGTTGGCGCGGTGGTGCACAAGAATACCAGGCCGAAAGAGGCGTTCGAGCTGTTCAATGCGCTGAAGGCTACGGGCTGAGCGGGCTAAATCTTTAGTTTGCGACTTCGCGCAGGCCGCGATAGCGCGCATAGCGTTTCTGCAACGATGGGCCGAACAGCGTGACGTCGTAAATGTCGGAAGCGCCGGGCACATCCATGCCGGGCGCGCTCTGCGGCATGCCACCGACCGCAATCCCGATGGCCCGCGGCTTCTCGCTCAGCAGTCGCCGGATGGCATCGGCCGGGACGTGGCCTTCGACCACATAGCCGCCGATTTCAGCGGTGTGGCAGGACTGCAGGGCTTCCGGCACGCCGAGACCGGCCTTGATGCGGCCCATGTCGGTACGCTCGACGACATCGACGACAAAACCGTTCGCCCGCAGATATTTTGTCCAAGAGCCGCAGCAGTTACAGCTCGGGTCCTTGGCCACCGTCATTTTCGGCAAGGCCGTCTGGGCGCGGCCGGAACCGGCCAGCAGCGGCAGCAGCGCCACACCAGCGGCGAATTGACGCCGGGTAAAAATCGTCATGGCCTGCTCCTTACCCGATTGATGCGGCGGCAAAACCGCGCGCCCCGCTCGCCACGCTTTGCAGAAAAAATTATCCGGCTCAATGAAACGATTTGGCCCAAGAGCGATCGGCCCGAGAGAGATTGGCCCAATAAAATCGAGGGGCGCTCTCAAGCGGGTTTATTGGGGGGCCCGCCCAAGAGCGTCCTCGAATTGCACATCGAAGAAGTCCCTAAGCTCCTCAGCCGGGAGCCCCTCCAACGCACACTGAAATAATGATGTAAGTCGCGCCGGCGGCGTTGATCTAGATCAAACAGCGTCACTGACCTGTTATAATCCGCGCTCATTCAGGTGTGACAGGAGCGCGCAGGTGTGACAGGAGCACGCACCCGCGGCGCGCCAGCATCGCGCGGCCGGCATCGTTGCGCACTTGGTTGCGAACTTGCCGAATTCAATCCTTCAGGGCGGCGATATCCCGTTTGAGCTGCACAATATCGACGTTGCGGACGAATGTCGGGATGTTGATCCACATATCGTGGTACCCGAAGCCGCCATATTCCATTTCTTTTATCGCCGCCTCCCGCTTCCAGCCCTGATAAACGATACGGTACAGCGCCGTGACGACCCCGGTGCGATCGGCGCCGTGTTCGCAATGCAGCAGCGTGGGTCCACGCCGCATGGCTACACGCAGTCTATGCAGGGCCTGGGCCAAATCCTCCGGCTCGATATGCCAGGCATGCATCCCGATCCGGTAAAGGTTGAGGTGCAAGCCCGCAGCGTAAAACTCGTCGGTGTGGAAATCGCGCAGGCTGATCACCGTGCGCACGCCGTAACGCGCCTTCAGCGCGCGAAAACCTTCCGCGCTCGGCTGCGCGCTGCGATAGAAATTGGGCGTCACGCGATGCAGATTCGGCACCCCTGCGAGCGGGCGGACGAGTGTCGCCCATTTCGCCGGACGCTTTGCATGATGGGCCGCGGGCGCGGCGAATGCCGGAGCCATCCACACAAAGGCGCAAGCCAGCAGCGAAACAAAAAGCCCCCATTTTTTCATCGGATTGTTCCCCGGTTTCCCCTGCGGCGGCATGAAAATCGGCTTTGGATTGCCAACACCGGCGCGCAGATTACCCCGGTCCGGCCTGCTTGAACATCGCCATGCCGGACAGTGCAAACTACGGGTCGATGGCGCGAATGTCTTTGGGCCTTAAGTGGCTTGGCGCTTGAAAATCCGCGGCATTCATGGGCGGCACATGGCTTTGTTGAACGCCCGCCCTCAATCGCTCTGCAAAATAACGTTCTTCACCATCGGATAGATCTGGTTCTGCCAGGTTCGCCCTGAGAACACGCCGTAATGCCCGACGCCGGCCTGCATGTGGTGGCGCTTGCGATAGGGCCTGAGCGACGTGCATAGATCGTGCGCGGCCAGCGTCTGTCCGACCGCGCAGATGTCGTCCTTCTCGCCCTCCACCGTGAACAGCATGGTGCGCTTGATCGCGGCCGGCTCGACCTTCTGATTTTCGTAGGTGAGCGCGCCCAGCGGCAGCGCGTGCTCCTGGAACACCAGCTGCACCGTCTCCAGATAGAATTCGGCGGCGAGATCGAGCACGGCGAAATATTCGTCGTAGAACGCCTTGGTCTGCGCCGCTTTGACGTGCTCGCCATTGGCCAGGTTCTCGTACAGTTCGCGATGCGCCTTCACGTGACGCTCCATGTTCATGCTCATGAAGGCGGCAAGCTGCACGAAGCCGGGATAGACCTTGCGCCGCGCCCCGCCGTAACGCGAAGGCACACTGGCGATCAGATTCTTTTCGAACCATTCGATCGGCTTGCTTTTGGCGAGTTCATTCACCTTTGTCGGGTTGACGCGGGTATCGATCGGGCCCGCCATCAGCGTCATCGAGCGCGGCGCCGCCGCATTTTCGCGCTGCGCCATCACGCTCGCCGCCACCAGCGCCGCCACGCAGGGCTGGCACACCGCCACCACATGCGCGCCCGGCCCGATGGTCTCCAGGAAGCGGATCAGGTGGCCGATATAATCGTCGAAGCTGAATCCGCCGGCGCCGAGCGGCACATCGCGCGCATTGTGCCAGTCGGTGATGTAGACGTCGTGCTCGGCCAGCATAGTTTGCACGGTGGCGCGCAACAGCGTGGAGAAATGACCGGACAGCGGCGCCACCAGCAATACGCGCGGCTGTGCAATATCGACGTCCTTCTTGAAATGCAGCAGCGTCGCAAACGGCGTCGCGTCGGCGGCTTCCTCGGTGACCGCCACTTCGCGGTTGCCCACCATGACGGACGCGATGCCGTATGGCGGCCGCTCATGGGTGAGGCCGGCGCGCGCGATCAGCTCATAGGCGGCATTGAGATTGCTGAGCGCCGACGGCCGCGCCGAGCCGTTGAGCTTGGCGCCCACCGTCTTCATGGCCATGCCGGCAAACGCGCGCACCGGCACCATGATGTCGGAATGCGCCTGATAGGCCTGATAAAGCATCCAATCCCTGACGGTCCCGGCGAACCGCGTGCAAAGGCTAGTGCATTTTATGTTGCAGTGCGAGATAAAACTGCACAAGTGGCGGCCTGGGGACAAGCCGCCCGCTATGCCATTTTGCAGCACGGGAAGCTATTGATCCGGCGTAACTTTCGTCTAAGCTGCCGGGGCCGGGCCAAGCTGAACAGGGACGATTTCGCCCCATGGCCAAACCTGCCCATAACAAGCCCGCGCCCGGCAAGCCCGCCGGCAGCAACGCGACCCTCACGATCGCCAGCAAAAACTACGGCTCCTGGTCGCTGCGCGGCTGGCTGTTGTGCAAACTGGCCGGGCTCGACTTCGTCGAACAGACGGTCGCCAGCGACGACCCCTCCACCCGCGCCGAGCTGCTGCTGCTGTCGCCCTCGTTCCTGGTGCCATGTCTCACCCATGACGGAATCAAGGTCTGGGACACGCTGGCGATCGCGCAATATCTCAACGAGACGCTGCCGGACGCCGGTCTGCTGCCGAAGGAAAAAATCGCGCGCGCCTATTGCCGCTCGATCTGCGGCGAGATGCATTCCGGTTTCACCAATATGCGCTCGGCGCTGCCGATGAACCTGAAGGCGCATCATCCGGGCTTCAAGGTGTGGGCCGGCGCGCAGGCCGACATCGACCGCATCGTCAGCATCTGGCGCGAATGCCTGGCCAAAAGCAAAGGCCCGTTTTTATTCGGCGCCAAACCCGGCATGGCCGACGCCATGTTCGCGCCGGTGGTGACGCGCTTCCTCACTTACGATGTGAAACTCGACAGCGACTGCGCCGCCTATTGCAAAGCGATCATGGCGCTGCCGGCGATGCAGGAATGGATGGAAGCTGCCAAGGCCGAGCCGGACGAAGTGGTGGAGTTGGATGTGGAGTTCTAGGGCGTGGGCTCGTAAATCAAGATCGAGCAACGACGATCGGTCATTGTCCGCTATGGTTCAATCGATCGAATTGAATTGACGGCAACCACAGCTCAACGGTCAGCGCTGAGACGGAAGTGCATCTCGATTTTCGGGCCGGGGTTTCCGCTCGCCAGTTTCCAGGGCGAATAGCCGGGTGTGCGATCGGGATCGCTCGGCAGATCCACCGGCCAAGTCTGCTCCGGAACACCGGGCAGCTCCAGATGTACGATGCGCCGGCTCGTCTTCATGCTGAGCGTCGCATTGACTGACGTCCGATTACCGCTTCAGCCACGCGCCGATCCGCTCCACCGCTTCGTGCATTTCGGCGGCCGAGCCGGCGTAACAGAACCGCAGGAAATTATGACCGTTGACCGGATCGAAATCGATGCCGGGCGTCGCCGCCACATGCGCCTCGCTCAGCATGCGCTTGGCGAAATCCAGGCTGTCATCGGAAAAGCGTGAAATATCCGCGTAAAGGTAGAACGCGCCATCGACCGGCAGAAATTTATCGAGCCCGGCTTTCGGCAGGCCCTCCACCAGAATGCGGCGGTTCTCCTGGTAGCCGTGCTTGACCGCTTCCATCTCGTCGCGTCCGTCGAAGGCGGCCTCCGCCGCGATCTGCGACAGCGTCGGCACCGAGATGGCGAGATTCTGCTGCAGCCGCTCGACCGGGCGCACCAGACTTTCCGGCACCACCATCCAGCCGACGCGCCAGCCGGTCATGCAGAAATATTTCGAGAATGAATTGATCACCACGGCGCGCTCCGACAGCTTGGCCGCGGTCTCGGCGGCGAACGCATAGTCGAGGCCGTGATAGATCTCGTCGGAGATCACCTTGATGCCTTCGGCTTCCGCCACCGCGATCAGGCGCGCCAGCGCACCGGCTTCCATCATGGTGCCAGTCGGATTGGCCGGACTGGCGATCACGACGCCCTTGAGTGGCGCGCTGCGGTGGGCGGCGATAAGCGCCTTGGCCGACATTGCCCAGCGCGTCTGTTCGGAGGTCTCGATCAGCACCGGCTCGCAGCCGAGCGCGGACAGGACATGTCGGTAGGGCGGATAGCCCGGATTGGCCAGCGCCACCCGGTCTCCGGCCTCGAACAGCGCCAGAAACGCCAGGATGAAGCCGCCGGACGAGCCGGTGGTGACCACCACGCGGGCGGGATCGAGTGCCAGATCGTAGGTTTGCGAGTAATGCCGTGCGATCCGCGCCCGCAGCGAGGCAATCCCCAGCGCCTCGGTATAGCCGATGCGGCCGTGCACGAGCGCCGCCTGCGCCGCTTGACGCGCGGTGGCCGGGGCCGGCGCCGCCGGCTGGCCCACCTCCATATGCACCACCCGCTCGCCCTTGGCCTCGATCAGGGCCGCCGCCGCCATCACGTCCATGACGATAAATGGCGGAACATTACTGCGTTTGGAGGGGGTCAGCAGGCGTTTGGCCGTCTCCAGCATGGCTATTAACCTGTTAATTCAGGCCCCTGCCCCGCTGCTGCCGCATTCGAGGCATTGCCTGCCCTTTCTTGGGCGCTACCGCGTTTATCATGACTCAGTCGTGATCGTGGCCTGCGTTGACCGCGCCAAACCGCGTTACTAGGTTCACTCCCATCTAGTATAGGATTCCAGTGCGGCTTTGGATTTCAACTTCCTATTCGGGCTTATCGGTCACAGTGATAGGAACTTCAATTCCAGCAGGCGAGCGGCGAATACCGGAATGATTGACGGCGGCACACCTATCAGGACACGGCGCATGGCGCCAGCAGCCCGCGCGCTCGCCGTTGCAACCGCCATCGCGGTGGCCAGCGCCGGTGGCGGCCCCATGGTGACCCCGGCGCAGGCCCAGGATCAGGCGCTGCAAGGAATGCCGGTCGTGCGCGACACCGAGATCGAGCAGTTGCTGCGCGACTATGCGCAGCCGATATTGCGCGCCGCCGGCCTTGCCAAGCAGAACGTCAAGGTGGTCGTTCTCAGCGACCGTGCCTTCAACGCCTTCGTCATGGACGGCCGCCACATCTTCATCAATGCCGGTGCGCTGTTCGATGCCAAGACGCCGAACGAGATCATCGGCGTGTTCGCGCATGAAACCGGCCACCTTGCCGGCGGGCATCTGTTGAAGCTGCGTCAGCAGCTCGCCACGGCGCAGACCGCATCGATCATCGCACTTCTGGCCAGCGTCGGCGGCATGGTCGCGAGCGCGCGCTCCGGCGGCAATATGGGCAATGTCGGAGCCGCGGCTATCATGGCGCCGCAATCGGCGATCCAGCGCTCGCTGCTCGCCTATGTGCGCACCCAGGAAGACCAGGCCGACCATGCCGGCGTGAAATTCCTCAATGCCACGTCGCAGTCACCGCGCGGTATGCTCGAACTGTTCAAGCGGCTGACCAACGAGTCCCTGTTCAATTCGCGCTTTATCGATCCCTACCTGCAAAGCCATCCGATGCCGGCCGAACGCGTGGCCGCGCTCGAAGTGTTGGCCAAATCGAGCCCCTATTGGGACCGCAAGGATTCGCCCGAGCTGCAACTGCGCCACGACTTGATGCGCGCGAAATTGTCCGGCTTCCTGGATCGGCCCGACACGGTCGCGCGCCGCTATCCGCTCAGCGACCGCAGTCTGGCGGCGCGCTATGCCCGCGCCATATCGGCCTACCGCCATTCGGATTTGCGCCAGGCCCTCGGGCTGATCGACGCTCTGATCCAGTCGCAACCGGGCAATCCCTATTTCTATGAGCTCAAGGGCCAGGCGTTGCTGGAAGGCGGCCATCCAGCCGAAGCGGTTGCGCCATTGCGCCACGCCGTGCAGATCTCGCGTGGCGCCCCGCTGATCGAGATCATGCTGGCGCAGGCGTTGAACGCAACCGGCAACACCAAGGTCGCCGCGGAAGCCGCCGAAATTTTGCGCCTGGCGATCAGCCGCGAACCCGACGCCCCGGAAGCCTATACCCAGCTCGCCATGGCCTATGGCCGCAAGGGCGATCTCGCCAATGCCGACCTGGCGTCGGCGCAGGCCGCTTTCACCCGCGGCGATATCATGACCGCGCGTCAGCTCGCGGCGCGAGCCAAGACCCGGCTACCCATCGGCTCGCCGGCCTGGGTGCGCGCCGACGATATCGTCAACGTCAAACCTCCGACGTCCAACGTCAGACACTGAACACCACAAGGACATACACACCATGATATCGCGCCTGCGCCTCATCGCTGCCGTCAGTGCAGCATTTTTGGCCGCATTACTGACCACTGCCGCGCCGCAAGCGTCACGTGCGGACGAATTCTCCGCTCCGCAGAAGAGCGAGATCGAACGCGTCGTGCACGACTATCTGATCGCGCATCCCGAAGTGCTGCAGGAGGCCATGGCCGAGTTTGAGAAGCACCAGACCGCCGCCGAATCCGAGAAGCACAAAAACGCGGTGAAGGAGCATGCGAAGACGCTGTTCTCGTCGCCGCGTCAGGTCGTGCTCGGCAATCCGCAGGGCACCGTCACCTTCGTGGAGTTCTTCGATTACAATTGCGGCTACTGCAAGCGCGCCATGACCGACATGCTCACGCTGATCAAGAACGATCCCAAGCTCAAGGTCGTGCTCAAGGAATTCCCCGTGCTCGGGCCCGGCTCGGTGGAAGCCGCCCAGGTCGCGGTTGCCGTGCACATGCAGGACAAGACCGGCAAGAAATACCTGGAATTCCACCAGAAGCTGCTGAGCGGCCGCGGCGCGGCCGACAAGGCGCACGCGCTCGCCGTCGCCAAGGAGATCGGATTGAACATCCCGCAGATCGAAAAGGATCTGGCCAGCCCCGCGATTAAGGACACATTGCAGGAGAACTTCAAGCTCGCCGAAGCGCTGGGGCTTAATGGCACGCCGAGTTATGTCATCGGCTCCGACGTGGTGGTAGGCGCGGTCGGCCTGGCCGCGCTGCAGGAAAAGGTCAACAACGCGCGCTGCGGCAAAGCGACCTGTTGACGGCATAGCGTCGCCCGCCCATAAGTTTTAACAACAATCGGCCGCCGCGGCGAACTCGCCCGGCGGCCGTTTTTGCGTCACCATAGGCGGAACTTGGTCTTGCCGGAGTCGTTATCGCGCGCATGTATTCGATTGGCATGGAAGAGGAATATTTCGTGTTCGACGCCAAGACGCGTCGGGCCGTGCAGCGATTCGACAAGCGATTCCTCGTTCTGGCCCGCAAGGCGCTCGGCGACCGCGTGATGACCGAGATGCTGCAGTCGCAGATCGAGGTGGCGACGCCGCCCTGCGACAGCATGTCGGAGGCGCGCGCGCATCTAAAGCATTACCGCCGCGCACTCAGCGAAGCAGCCGCCACACGCGGTCTCGGTCTGGCCGCCATGGGCACCTTTCCGCTGGCGTTCTGGCCGGAGCAGATGGTGACGCCGAAAGCGCGTTACGGCGCGATCATGGACGACCTGCAGATGATCGGTTACCGCAACATGCTGTGCGGCATGCATGTGCATGTGCAGGTGCCCGATGTCGATACCCGCATCAATCTGATCATGCGGCTGACGCCCTATCTGCCGCTGCTGCTGGCGCTCTCGACTTCCTCGCCGTTCTGGCAGGGCCATCTCACCGGTCTCGTCGGCTATCGCCTCGCCGCCTATGACGAACTGCCGCGCACCGGCTTGCCCGAACTGTTCCGCACCAACGACGACTACCGCGATTTCGTCGCCGCGCTGGTGTGGGCCAAGATCATTCCCGACGCGAGCTATATCTGGTGGGCGTTGCGGCCCTCGCAGGGCAACCCGACCGTCGAATTGCGCGTCGCCGACAGTTGCACGCGGCTCGACGACGCGTTGGCGATCGGCGCCTTGTTCCGCTGTCTGGTGCGCGCGCTCGATCGCGACCGCGCGCTAAATGCCGGATTCGATAGGGTCGGCCGCGCCATCACGCAGGAGAACAAGTGGCACGCCCAGCGCTATGGCGTGGCGGCCACATTCGTCGATCCATTCGCCCGCTCGCCGCTCACCGTTAAGGAGTGGCTCGAACAGGTGCTCGATTTTCTTGCCGAGGACATCGATGCGTTCGGCTGCGCGGCGGAGATCGCACACCTGAACGCCATCGTCGCGCAGGGAACCAGCGCCGACCGCCAGATCGACATTTTCACCAAGGCCACGGCCGCCGGGCGAAGAAGGTTAACGGCGATCAAGAACGTGATCGACTGGGTGGCGGCCGAGACACTGGCGGATGGAACGGCGCGGCTTTAAGGCTCAAAACCGTCCGGGCTTCCCCTTGGCTGCCTCACGACCTATAAAGTGCGCACCGCTTCGAAAGCAGCTCTATCCGACCGCCCAGCCGCACACGAATCAGCCATGGCCAAAACAATCTACGTCCTCAATGGACCGAATTTGAACATGCTCGGCACGCGCGAGCCGGAAAAATACGGCAGCGCCAGCCTGGCCGACGTGGAAAAGCTTTGCCGCTCGACCGCCAAGCGGTTTGGACTCGATGTCGTCTTCCGCCAGTCCAACTGGGAAGGCGAACTGGTCGATTGGATCCAGGAGGCGCACGCCAAAAAGGCGGCCGGCCTGATCCTTAATCCCGCCGGTTATACCAACACGTCGATCGCCATTCTCGACGCACTGTTGGCGGTCAAGCTGCCGACGATCGAAATCCACATTACAAATATCCACCAGCGTGAAAGTTTCCGCCACAATTCCTATATATCCAAGGCGGCAAAGGCGGTGATTTGCGGCTTCGGCGTCGAGGGCTATGCGCTGGCGATCGCGGGCCTTGCGCACATGATCGGCGTCAAGGAAAAACGCTAGCGCATGATCCCGAAAAGCTTACCCTCGGACTTGATCCGCGGGTTGAAAAACCGGCTTTTGGATAAGATCATACGCAACCGGAATAAGGACTGAATTAGCTCGATGGCAAAATCGCCCAAAACAACGCCAACGGCGCCGCTGGTCGACCACGCGCTGATCCACGAGCTCACCCAGCTCTTGGACGAAACCGGCCTGACCGAAATCGAGATCGAACAGAATGGCCGGCGCGTGCGCGTGGCGCGCGGCGCCGTGGCCGCAGCGCCTGTCGCGCTCCGCAGTGCGGCGATATCGGCACCGCCGGTTGGAGAAACGATGGCGGCGCCGCTCGATCCCGCCAAACATCCCGGCGTCGTGATCTCGCCCATGGTCGGCACGGCCTATGGCAGCCCGGAGCCCGGCGCCAAGCCGTTCGTCGAAATCGGCACGCGCGTGAAAACCGGCGACACGCTGCTGATCATCGAAGCCATGAAGACGATGAACCAGATTCCGGCCCCGCGCGCCGGCACGGTGATCCAAATTCTGTTCGAGGACGGCCTGCCGGTGGAGTTCGGCGAGCCGCTGGTGATTATTGAGTAGCTCTTTCCCTCTCCCCGCTTGCGGGGAAAGGGTGGCGAGCCGCGGTAGCGGCGAGCCGGGTGAGGGGCGCATTGGAAACGCAGACTCTCCGAAAGAGCCCCTCACCCGACTTCCTCGCTTGCGCTCGGAAGTCGACCTCTCCCCGTACGAACGGGGAGAGGTGAAGGAGAATGAATGTTCGATAAGATCCTGATCGCCAATCGCGGCGAGATCGCCATGCGGGTGATCCGCGCCTGCAAGGAACTCGGCATTCCCACGGTGGCGGTGCATTCCACCGCCGATACCGACGCCATGCATGTACGCTTCGCCGACGAGAGCGTGTGCATCGGCCCGCCGGCGGCCAAGGACAGCTACCTCAACATCCCGGCTATCTTGTCGGCCTGCGAAATCACCGGCGCCGACGCCGTGCACCCCGGCTACGGCTTCCTGTCGGAAAATGCGCGCTTTGCCGAAATCCTCGCCGACCATGACGTGCAATTCATCGGTCCCAAGCCCGAACATATCCGCCTGATGGGCGATAAGATCGAGGCCAAGCGCACCGCCAAGCGGCTGGGCATTCCGGTGGTGCCGGGCTCGGATGGCGGCGTCAGCGACGACGTGGACGCGGGCAGAATCGCCGAGGCGATCGGCTATCCGGTGCGGATCAAGGCGGCCGCCGGCGGCGGCGGGCGCGGCATTAAGGTCGCGCAATCGGCGGCCGAGCTTTCCATTGCGCTGTCGACGGCGCGTTCGGAAGCCAAAGCCGCATTCGGCGACGCCGCGGTCTACCTGGAAAAATACCTGCAGAAGCCTCGCCACATCGAAATCCAGGTACTCGGCGACGGCAAGGGCAAGGCCATCCATCTCGGCGAGCGCGACTGCTCGTTGCAGCGCCGCCATCAGAAGGTACTGGAAGAGAGCCCCTCGCCCGCGCTCAATACGCAGGCGCGCAACGCCATCGGCGAGACCGTGGCGAAAGCCATGCGCGATATCAAATATCTCGGCGTCGGCACCGTCGAATTCCTCTACGAGGACGGCCAGTTCTACTTCATCGAGATGAACACGCGCATCCAGGTCGAACATCCGGTGACCGAAATGATCACCGACATCGATCTGATCTTCGAGCAGATCCGCGCCGCCGCCGGCGCCGAGCTCACGCTCGAACAGAGCGACGTCAAATTTCACGGCCATGCCATCGAGTGCCGGATCAATGCCGAGAACCCGGTGTCGTTCCGACCCTCGCCCGGAAAGATTTTACATTATCATGCGCCCGGCGGGCTGGGCGTGCGCATCGATTCCGCCGTGTACCAGGGCTACACCATCCCGCCCTATTACGACTCGCTGGTCGGCAAGTTGATCGTGCACGGCAAGACCCGCACCGAGGCATTGATGCGGATGAAACGAGCGCTCGACGAGGTGGTGGTGGACGGCATCGAGACGACGCTGCCTTTGTTCCGCGCGCTGGTGGCCGAGCCCGACATTATCGACGGCAACTACCACATCCACTGGCTGGAGCAGTTTTTGGCCAGAGGCGGGATGGAGAGCTGAGGCGCCGAGCAATTATACCCGCCGCCCTTCGAGGCTCGGCAACTTCGTTGCCTCGCACCTCAGGGCGACGGGGAATCGTCAACGGTTTTGAGCGACCGGGCCATTCAGCAGTGGCGTGATCCGGCGGATCGTGACACGACGGTTTCGCCGCTCGGCTTGCTGCGTCGGAATTTTGAGAAACTGCTCGCCATAGCCCTGCGTGGTGAGATTCTCCGGCTCAATGCCGAACGTTTCGGTCAACACCTGGGCGACCGATTCCGCGCGGCGGTCGGACAATGAAAGATTGTCGAGATCCGTGCCGATGGCATCGGTGTGGCCTTCGATCAAGAATACTTCGTTCGGATTAGCCGCGAGCGCCTGCTTAATGCCGGCCGCGATGGCCTGTAGCCGCTGCGCCTGATCGGGGGTAACTTCCCACGAGCCGAAGTCGAACGTGATGGTGTCGATGTCAATCCGCGGCATGTAGTCGCGCAAGGCGACGTTGTAGCGGATCTCGTCGAGCGAATAGCCGCGGTCGATGACTTCGACCGGCGGCGCCATGAGCGTCTGGTAAATCAAGACCCGGTCGGCTCCCTCGGCCTCCACGATGTAGCGGTTAGCCGGGATGTGAATGACCGGCGGCCGCATGTTGAGGATCACGAGTCCGGCGACGCCCGCCGCACCGACCACGACCGCGCCGCCACGAAGCGTATTGTCGATCAGCACGAACTCGCGCCCATTGGCGTCACGCCGGCTGCGCCGCAGCAGGTGGCCGTTGCCGTCTGTCAGGGTGATAATCCGCGAGCCGTTTGGACGCACGATGATAGTCGCCAAATTGGCGCCGCGGCGCTCGGTCTGCACGTTGCGCGCATTTAATCGGAAGCGGTCGGAGGATTCGTTGTGCTGAATCACCAGCCGGCCGCCATCGCGGACGATCGTGCGCCCGGGTTCCTTTATAATGACGCTATTGCCCTGCTTGGTTTCGTGCCGTTGACCGCGGAAATCGTCGAGCTTGTGCACGGTAGCCGGTTTCGCGCCGGGAGCCGGAGCAACTTGCGGGGTCGTCTGCTTGACCACCGGCTGCCCCTTCGGCGGCGTGATTGGCTGCACTTGGACTGGCTTTTGGACCGGCTTTACGGGCGTAACTTTCGGGGTTGGCTGCGTAACCACCGGCTGACCCTTCGGCGGCGTTACCGGCTGCACCTGGACCGGCTTTACCGGCGTAACTTTCGGGTTCGGCTGCGTAACCACCGGCTGACCCTTCGGCGGCGTTACCGGCTGCACTTGGACCGGCTTTACCGGCGTAACTTTCGGGGTCGGCTGCGTAACCACCGGCTGCCCCTTCGGCGGCTTGGCCGGCTGCACCTGGACTGGCTTTACCGGCGCAACTTTCGGAGTCACCGGCGGCACGACCTGAACGGGTTTAATCTGTCTTTGAGCGGGCGGCGTGGCCGGTTTGGCGGTAGCGGGAGCCGGCGGCGCTGGCTTCTTAACCAAGGCGGGAGCCGTAGGCGCGGGCGTCTTGGCCGCGGCGGGCGGATTCTTCTTCGTCTTGTCACTGTTTGGAGGCGGATTTGGCTGCGCTTGAGCGACGACTATTGCCGAGTCCGGGGCCGCAACGCCCGGGTTTGCGAGAAGCAATAGAACTGGCACGATGGTAGCGACCAGCAGCGCATATTTATGGTTCATTACGAGTCCCTTTTTCCCCGCCAATGGCGGGTTGCGTTGGCGTACATTATGAAAATTCAGCCACAACAAAGCGGCCAAAGTGCGCCAACGAAGGCCTTTTGACTTACGTGGAATGCAACAAACCACTATCATTCAGGTCGATCTTTGGGTCTTTGGGGGATGTCGCCTTACATGTATGTCACCAGCAGCAAGCGCCTGACGACGGACGGCGCCAGGAAGATGATGGCCACCGCCATCGAACAGGCCAAGCAAGCCGGTATCGCGGTATCGATCGCCATTACCGACGCGGGCGGGCATCTCATTCTGCTCGAACGCATGGAAGGCGGGCGCTTCCACACCGTGCATTCATCGACCACCAAAGCGGTCTGCGCGGCGTCCAACAAGCGGGCAACCTCCTCGCGCGGGGCGCAGGCGCAGGAGCTCGATGCCGCGCATGCGCTCGGCCTGGCGCTGGCGGCCGGGCCGGAACGCTGGACCGCAATGGAAGGCGGCTGCCCGGTCATCGCCGATGGCGAATGCATCGGCGGCATTGGCATCGCCGGCGGCGACTGGGCGACCGACGCGCGCATCGCGCAAGCCGCGGTCGAATCGATCGGCGCCGGTTGGAAGTGATGACCATGGTCGAGCCGTTACGCGTCGCCTGCATTGGCATGGGCTGGTGGTCGGATGTGCTTGCTGACGCGATCATGCGTACCGACAAGCTCAAGATCGTCGCCTGCTTTTCGCGCTCCGAACAAAAGCGCCAAGCCTTCGCCACGAAATATGGCTGCCGCGCATCGCCGAGCTATGAGGCCATTCTCGCCGACGCCGAAATCGAAGCCATCATCAATACGACGCCGAATGACGCGCATCTGGAAACCGCGCGCGCGGCGGCGCAAGCCGGCAAGCATGTCTTCCTCGACAAGCCGATCGCCAATTCGGTCACCGACGGCCGCGCCATCACCGAAAGCTGCCGGGCGGCCGGCGTCGTGCTGGCCTTGGGCTATCAGCGCCGGCGCGAGAGTCATTTTCGCTGGATCAAGCAGCAGATCGACGCCGGCGTGTTCGGCCAGCTGGTCAATGCCGAAGCCAATATCAGCCGCGACCGCCTCGGCCAGTTCGATCTAAGTTCGTGGCGCTACACCGCCGCCGGCATGCCGGGCGGCGTGATGCTGCAGATCGGCATCCATTACGCCGACGTGCTTTACTATTTGCTCGGGCCGATCAAGGCGGTGAGCGGTCAATTCGTGCGGTTGGTGCTGCCGGGCGATAATCCGGACGTCGCCAGTCTCATCCTTGAGCACGAGAACGGCGCGCTCTCTACGTTGAACGCCAGCTACGCCTCGGCTTCCGAATACTATCTGATGAATATCTACGGCAAGACCGCCACCGCCTATTACGACATGCAGCACGGATTGAGCCTGCTCAAGCGCGGCGAAAAGCAGCCGGTCGGCGTGCCTTGCGCGAAGAATGACACCTTCGTCGAGGAGCTTGAGGAATTCGCGGCGGCCGTGCGTGGCGGCGCTGCTCCGGAGGTCGGCGGCGATTACGCGACCACCTCGCTCGCGGTCATTCGCGCCGGTATCCTGTCGGCGCGCGAGGGCCGCCGCGTCGAGGTCGCGGAAATCCTGGCCAAGGATTGAGCGGGACAATCAGGCGGTCGAGTTATGTCAGTGCGAGGTCTCGGTCAGCCGCGTCAGCAGCGTGCACAAATCGGCCGGATCGTAGGGCTTCTTCAGAAAGAGCGAGCGCGGCACTGCCGGCTGCAAGGCCGCGGGCGAATATCGGCCGGAACAATAGACGATCGGCAGCTCGGGGCGCCGTTCGCGCACCTGCCTGGCCAGCATCGAGCCATCCATGTCGCCGTCAAGATTGATGTCGGTAAACAGCACATCCACCTCTGGCCCGTTGTCGAGGTAGCGCAATGCTGTCTCGGCGTCGGCCACCGCATGAACCTTAAAACCGCTCTCGCACAAGACTTCGGTGACCAGAGTACTGATCAGCTCTTCGTCTTCGACCAATAAAACGCTGGTTTGCCGCGCCGTCATGGCGACATCCTCACGGGTTGCGGTTCGCCGTGGTGTCGCCACGGCATGAAACTCTTCGCTGTGGCTTCGCCACGGCATGGCCAATCAACGCGCGGCCGGTGATTTGTTTTCAATATTTTGCCAAATTCGCCGTATCATAATGATCGATCGGTTAATTCCGGCCTGCCCAGACGGCGCGCCGGCGGGTAAAATCGAACCATCCGACCTCGCTACCGGTTCCTTCATGGCCAACCGCGAAAACACGTTCATCGAGATCACGCCCGAGGTGCTGCTCAAGGCCTATGCCTGCGGCATCTTCCCGATGGCGGAAAGCGCCGACGATCCGGCGTTATATTGGATCGAGCCGGAGATGCGCGGCATCATCCCGCTCGAGGGCTTTCACGTACCGGCGCGACTGGCCCGCACCATCCGCACCACCGCATTGACCGTATGGGTGGACCGCGATTTCGACGCGGTGATCGAGGGCTGCGCCGAGGAAAAACCCGACCGCGCCCGCACCTGGATCAACGGCCGCATCCGCAAAATCTATCGCAGCCTGTTCGAGCACGGTCATTGCCATTCCGTCGAGGTCTATGACGGCGATAATCTAGTGGGTGGGCTGTACGGCGTTTCGCTCGGTCGCGCCTTCTTCGGCGAAAGCATGTTCCACCGCGCGCGCGATGCCTCCAAGATAGCGCTGGTGCATCTGGTGGCGCGCCTGCGCGCCGGCGGCTACCGGCTGCTCGACACGCAATATGTCACCGAACATTTGAAAACGTTCGGCGCGCGCGACGTGGCCAAGCGGCGCTATCACCGCCTGCTGGAGGAAGCGATCGCGGGCGAGGCCGATTTCGGCGCGTTGGCGCTCGATCGCTCGGTCAGCGGCGCGGAGGCGCTGGATATTATTTCGAGTAGCGGCCCAGGCTAATTAAATATTTCCGTGACAACCCGGAATGACAATAGAGATTTCTACCTGATCGCCGGCAGGAGTCCCGGCGGCTGCGCGCGCGGCTGGGCGCGCGAGCGTGGCGGCGGGGTGCGCGCCGGCTGCTTGGCGGCAGGTGGCGGCTCATCGGCCACGTCCGCCACGGCCGGATTTCGTCCGCCTTTGCAGTCGGTGATCCACACGTCATAGACCGGATGTTCGACCGCGTGCAGGCCGGGGCTGGCCGCAAACATCCAGCCGGTGAAAATGCGCTTGATCTCGCCTTGTAGTGTCACCTCGTCGACTTCCACGAAGGCGTCGGTGTTCGGCGTCTCGGTCGGCGGGCGCGAATAGCACACCCGCGGCGTCACCTGGAGCGCGCCAAACTGCACCGTCTCGTTGATCGCGACATCGAACGAGATGATGCGGCCGGTGATCTTGTCGAGCCCGGCGAACACCGCGGTCGGATTGGCAATGCGTTGCGGCGGCGGCTCCACCACCACCTCGTCGCCCGGCTGCGGCGCGGTATTGGCCAGCGCCGGCGTGCCGGGCGGCTGCCGCACGCCCGGCGGCAGTCCGGGCAAGGTCGTCCCGGGACCGGGACGCAGCGTGCCTTGCTGCGGCAGTTCATTCGCCGGCGGCTGCGGCGCCACCGGGACGCCGGGTGGCGGCGGCAGTGGCTGCGATTGAATCGCGCCGGCGCCGGGACGGCTCCCCGGCGGCAGGCTCATCGGCGCCGGCAGCGGCTGCGCCGGCGGCACATCCGAGCGCAGGTCGGCGGGCGGCCTCGGCTCGTTGCGGCCGGGCAAATTGCCGGGCTGCCGGGACGGGAAATTGCTCAGCGGCTGGGTCGGCTGCCGGCTCGGTTGCTGAATTGGTTGTTGGCTTGGTTGCTGGCTTGGCACATCGGCTGGCGGCCTTGGCGGCTCCTCACGAAAGATCGAGCCGAACTGCGCCACGGCCGGGCCTGCGCACAGCAGCGCCAAGACCGCAAGCACACCAATCGAGAGCCTGGATTGCGCCATGGACCCGGGATTTCCCGCCTAGGCTAGCGCGGATTCGCCTATCGCCAAGGGCGCGCCCGGTTAACACGGGGAATGCGGCAGCGAAAGGGCGGCTGGGTAGCCGACAGCGCTCAGCCCCGATCGGGGCTCCAGGCCTTGTAGTCGCCGGTGGCCTTGGGGCGGCGCCCGGCGGCCAGCGTCGAGCCGGGCGGCCGCGAGGCCGCCGGCGTGCCGGTCAGATTGGGCCGGTGCGGCATCTGCCAGGGGCGCGGCTTGTAGGACTCTTGCGTCGGCGGCGTATCCACCGTGTGGTGCATCCAGCCGTGCCAGGACGGCGGGATGGTCGATGCCTCGGCATAGCCGTTGTAGACCACCCAGCGCCGCTCAAACAGCAGCGCCCGGTCGATCTTACCACCGCGCGTGCGATAGTAGCGATTGCCGAATTCGTCCTCGCCGACCAACTCGCCGTACAGCCAAGTCCACACCATGGTGCCGAAAGTCTGCGAATTCCACCAGGTGAATATGAGCAACAGGAAACTTTTCATCGCCATCGCGCATTGATTAAAAGGTCAGGACGCGGCGTTCTGCCACCTCGGCGGGGCTGTGTCCAGCGGACCATAATAGGGATGCTTTAATCCGCAACCGCCGCCCCTGTTTTGACTATCGTTAGGACCGCATGGATTCGATCCGGAACGCATTGACCAATATCAAACCCTGGCTGCACTGGCTGCCCGACCAGCTGGTCGCCATATTCATTCTGGCGCTGGCGATGGCTGTTGCCTATTCGCTGCATAGAAGCGTGCGCAAGCTGCTACACGCCCTTCTGGCCAAGCGTCATCCTTACGCGCTGTCGGTATTCACCCAGATGCGCGGCGTGACGCGGCTGGCTTTGCTGATCCTGGCCTTGGTCATCGCCATCCCGGTGGCGCCGTTCGACGCCGACACCGCCGACTGGCTGGCGAAATTTCTGTTGATCTCAGTGATTGGCCTCGTCGGCTGGACCGCGCTCACCGCGCTCAATATCGCCGCCGATCTTTATCTGCGCCAGTTCCGCATCGACACCGACGACAATTTGTTGGCACGCAAGCATCTGACGCAGGTGCGCGTGCTGATGCGCAGTGCCGACGTGCTGGTGGTTATCGTCACCTTCGGCGCCGCGCTGATGACGTTCGAGCCAGTGCGGCAGTATGGCGTCAGCCTGTTTGCCTCGGCTGGCGTCGCCGGCATCGTGATCGGCTTGGCGGCGCGGCCGGTGCTGAGCAACCTGTTCGCCGGCGTGCAACTGGCGATGACACAGCCGATCCGCATCGACGACCAAGTGATCGTCGAAAACGAATGGGGCACGATCGAGGAGATTACATCGACCTATGTCGTGGTGCGGCTGTGGGACCTGCGGCGGATGATCGTGCCGCTGACATATTTCATCGAAAAGCCGTTCCAGAACTGGACGCGCGAAAACTCGGCGCTGATCGGCAGCGCCTTCATCTATGTCGATTACCGCGCGCCGGTCGACGCCATCCGCGCCAAGCTCGACACAATCGTCAAGCAGTCGAAGAACTGGGACGGCAAGGTGGTGAACTTGGCGGTCACCGACGCCAAGGAACACACAATCGAATTGCGCTGCCTGATGAGCGCCAATTCCGCCGGTCAGGCCTTCGACCTGCGCTGCGAGGTGCGCGAGCAACTGGTCGACTTCATGCAGAAGCAGCACCCCGAGGCGCTGCCGCGTCAGCGCAATGAGATCGCGATGGTCGACACACCCGCCGGCCCTGCCAAACGGCCGCGTAAAACCCGGCCGCGATAGCGGATGCGTAGTTTTCTTTTTTGCCGAATCAGAGGGACCCGATCGGCCGCCTCTAATTACCGCGCACCGATCTTGCGTTTCCCCAGGCGCGGCGGCTATGCTGCCTAGCAATTCATCAGCGTCGCCTTGAGTCGGGCAATCCCGCCGCGGCAGCGCTGAAATCAGAGACGACAGTGCCGGTGCAAAGGGCGGGCCCCAATAGGGTCCGCCTTTTTTTGCGTCCCGCGCGATCGGCGCGGCACTGCTGCGCTACCGCCGGTCGCGCAGGGCTTCCAGCGTGCTCTCACGCCCCAAGGTACTTTCGACCGACCGCTTCAGTTTGCCGGCCGCGCCATCGATGGCTTGCGCCAAGGTCGCTGCATGCTGCGTGACGGCCGTGGGCGGACGCCCTTCGAGCCGCACTTCCATCATGCAACGTTTGTCTTCGTGCCCGATTTTATTGGCGTTCTCGTCGCTGAGGTGGACCTCGACGCGCGTGATCCGCTCGCTGAACCGGCTGAGCGCGCTGGCGACGACGGTTTTCGCATGGGCAGAGAGCTGCTCGCGCCCGTCAATGGCGTTGTCGGTGCTGATTTCAATCTGCATTTTTTGCCTCGGCTAACTGTTTCCGCTCCACGGTGGTTAAGTATCGGCCAAGGCTTTTCGTTCAATGGCTTTTCGTTCAATCGGAGCGGAAAAGTTGTTTTCAGTTGGCCGGCGGGCGGTACTAGCTAGCCGCGCTTGAATTCACCGGTGGGGGTAGCCGTCCCCACACGATGCCAGGCCGGCCGCGTCGAGCCTAAGGCACTGACCCCATTTTGAGAATCAGGGACCGCTGGCCGGAGTTCCACGAAGTTTTCCCGATGTTATCCCGGCCCGGACCGGCCAACGGCTTTTACCTTCGAGCGCCTGCAATCCCTATTTTTACGTCATTTTACTGTCATCTTGGACTGCATAAAAACCTATGCCGCGGGCCTGAAAAAATGACTTTCCGTGGCCGCCGGATCGCTCAATACTGCCCCGGTTGGCGCTGCCCGTTGTCCCCATAGTTCACCGCTCACCACAAGACTTAGTGTTTGATTCAGATTTGATGTCTATCTGTTGTTGACGACGGCAGTGAGTCCACATAGCTTGGGATTGTTCGGTGCGGTTGAGTTTTGGTTCCCTCCGGACCCTCAAAACGGTCTTCGTTATGAGCTCACCCGCGCCAGAAAAGGCGTTTCGGGACAGGGATTTGCTGCGATAACCGGGTGGCCTTGTAGCCGCCCGGACATTTAGGGGGCTTGAGACATATGCGGATTGAACGGCGCTACACCAAGGATGGCCAAAGCAGCCAGGATGCGGCCTACGCAGGCCTCGAATTCCGGCTCACCACCAGTGAAATCCGCAACCCGGACGGCTCGGTGGTGTTCAAGCTCGACAATGTCGAGGTGCCGGAATTCTGGTCGCAGGTCGCCTCCGACGTGCTGGCGCAGAAGTATTTCCGCAAGGCCGGCGTGCCAGCCCGCCTGAAGAAGGTGGAAGAAAATTCGGTGCCCTCGTTCCTGTGGCGCTCGGTCGCCGACGAGGCGGCCCTCGCCCTACTGCCGGAGAAGGAACGCCTGATCGGCGAACATTCGTCCAAACAGGTGTTCGATCGTCTGGCCGGCACCTGGACCTATTGGGGCTGGAAGGGCGGCTATTTCGACCGCGAAGACGACGCGCAGGCCTTCTTCGACGAGCTGCGCTACATGCTGGCGACGCAGGTGTGCGCGCCCAATTCGCCGCAATGGTTCAATACCGGCCTGCATTGGGCCTATGGCATCGATGGGCCGAGCCAGGGCCACTACTACGTCGATTTTGAAACCGGCAAGCTGACCAAATCGAAATCCTCCTACGAGCATCCGCAGCCGCACGCCTGCTTCATCCAGTCGATCAGCGACGATCTGGTCAACGAAGGCGGCATCATGGATTTGTGGGTGCGCGAGGCGCGCCTGTTCAAATACGGCTCCGGCACCGGCTCGAATTTCTCGGCGCTGCGCGGCGAAGGCGAAAAGCTCTCCGGCGGCGGCAGGTCGTCCGGCCTGATGAGCTTCCTCAAGATTGGCGACCGCGCGGCCGGCGCCATCAAGTCGGGCGGCACCACGCGGCGCGCGGCGAAAATGGTGGTGGTCGACGTCGATCATCCCGACATCGAGCAATATATCGACTGGAAGGTGAAGGAAGAGCAGAAGGTGGCGGCGCTGGTCACCGGCTCGCGCATCAACCAGAAACATCTCAAGGCCGTGCTCAAGGCCTGCGTGAATTGCGAGGGTTCCGGCGACGATTGCTTTGCGCCGGAGAAAAATCCCGCCCTCAAGCGCGAGATCAAGCTGGCGCGCAAAGCCTACGTGCCCGACAATTTCATCAAGCGCGTGATCCAGTTCGCCAGGCAGGGCTACAAGGACATCGAATTCCCGATCTACGACACCGATTGGGACTCTGAGGCATATCTCACCGTCTCCGGACAGAATTCGAACAATTCGGTGCGCGTCACCGACGAATTCCTCAAAGCCGTGCAGGCCGACGCCAATTGGGACCTGTTCAACCGCACCCGCGGCGGCAAGATCGCCAAGACCGTGAAGGCAAAGGAACTGTGGGAAAAAATCGGCTACGCCGCCTGGGCCTGCGCCGATCCCGGCCTGCAATTCCACACCACGGTGAACGACTGGCACACCTGCCCGGCTTCCGGGGCGATCCGCGCCAGCAATCCGTGTTCGGAATACATGTTCCTCGACGACACCGCCTGCAATCTGGCCTCGCTCAATCTGCTCACCTTCCGCGACCCGACGACCAAGGCGTTCAATGTCGAGAATTACGAGCACGCGGTGCGGCTGTGGACGGTGGTGCTGGAAATCTCCGTGCTGATGGCGCAGTTCCCCAGCAAACAGATCGCGCAGCTCTCTTACGAATTCCGCACGCTCGGACTTGGTTATGCCAATATCGGCGGCCTGCTGATGTCGTCGGGCATTCCGTATGACTCGGATGAAGGCCGCGCCATCGGCGGCGCGCTCACCGCCATCATGACCGGCATGAGCTATGCGACGTCGGCCGAAATGGCCGAGAAGCTCGGCCCCTTCCCCGGCTTCAAGAAGAACCGCGAGCACATGCTGCGGGTAATCCGCAATCACCGCCGCGCCGCCTATAACGAGCGTACCGGCTACGAAAAAGTGGCGACCCCGCCGGTGCCGCTCGACCACGCTTCATGCCCCGACAAGAACCTGGTCGCGCACGCCCAGGCCGCCTGGGACAAGGCGCTCAAGCTCGGCGAGGCGCACGGCTTCAGGAATGCGCAAGCCACCGTGATCGCGCCCACCGGCACCATCGGCCTGGTGATGGATTGCGACACCACCGGCATCGAGCCCGACTTCGCGCTGGTCAAGTTCAAGAAGCTGGCCGGCGGCGGCTATTTCAAGATCATCAACCGCGCCGTGCCCGAGGCGCTGCGCACGCTCGGCTATTCGGAAGCCGACATCGCCGAGGTCGAGGCCTATGCGGTCGGCCATGGCGGACTGGCGCAGGCGCCGGCCATCAACCACACCACGCTGAAGGCCAAGGGCTTCACGCCCGAGGCCATCGCCAAAATCGAGAAGGCGCTGCCGACCGCCTTCGACATCAAATTCGCCTTCAACAAGTGGACGCTTGGAGAGGAGTTCTGCCGCGACAAGCTGGGCATTTCAGCCGACGATCTGGCGCTGCCCTCCTTCGACCTGCTGGCGGCGATCGGCTTTTCCAAGCGCGAGATCGACGCCGCCAACATCCATTGCTGCGGCGCCATGACAGTGGAAGGCGCGCCGCATCTCAAAGCCGAGCACTATCCGGTGTTCGACTGCGCCAATCCGTGCGGCCGCACCGGCAAACGCTATCTGTCGGTGGAAAGCCACATCCGCATGATGGCGGCGGCGCAGCCGTTCATTTCCGGCGCCATCTCCAAGACCATCAACATGCCGAAC
>JBBRAL010000038.1:0-42429 GCA_038206805.1 Hyphomicrobiales bacterium
CTTAGTCTGGTCAAGGCGATTGCCGATCTGCATGGCGCGACGATTTGGCTAGAAGACGCAGCGCCCGGATTGCGTGTCGTCCTGACCTATCCGAGCGCGGATAAATAATTCAAGCGCGTGACGCCTTACAAATTTGTAAGGTGGCCTGCATCCGGTTTGGTTGACACCCGCCTAAGCTAATCCAGCCTGCCTCTCGAACTCCATAGGACTCATATAGCCGATCGTCGAGTGTCGACGTTTCGGATTGTAGAAGCGTTCGATGTAGTCGAACACGTCGGCCTTGGCCTCATCCCTCGATCGGTACATCTTGCGCGCCGTGCGTTCGGTCTTGAGCGAGGAGAAGAAGCTCTCCATTGCAGCATTGTCCCAGACGTTGCCCGAACGGCTCATTGAGCAGACGACACCGTGATCTGCCATCAGCCGCTGGAACTGTTCACTGCTGTATTGGCTGCCGCGATCGGAGTGATGCAGCAGCGCGTCGGGTTTGCCCCTGCGCCAGATCGCCATCATCAGCGCGTCGGTGACGAGCTGGGCCGTCATCGCAGCACTCATCGACCAGCCCACCACCCGCCGGGAGAAGAGATCGACGACGGCAGCCACATAGAGCCAGCCCTCCGCCGTCCACACATAGGTGAAGTCGGCAATCCATTTGCGGTTGGGCGCAGGTGCTTCGAAGCTGCGGTCGAGCACGTTGGGAGCGACGGCGGAAGCCTGCCGCTCACCCAGATCGGGCGGCAGGCGACGCCGTCGCGGGCGCGCTTTAAGAGCTTGTAGCCGCATCAATCGCTCGATCCGATGCAGTCCACACGGCATCCCTTCCGCCAGCATGTCGTGCCACACCCGCCTGGCGCCATAGGTCCGGTCACTGGCAAGGAAGCTGGCGTGAACCTTCGCGCCCAGTTCTTCATCGCTCCGGCTACGCTGACAGCGCGGTCGTGTCAGCCAGGCATAGAAGCCGCCCCGCGAGACACCGAGCGCCCCGCACAACCATCCCGCCGGCCAGATCACCCGGTGCTTCGCGATGAAGGAGAACTTCACGTCGATTCCTTCGCGAAGTAGGCCGCGGCTTTTTTTAGGATGTCTCGTTCGGCCTTCAGCTTGGTCACTTCGCGCTTCAGCCGCGCGATCTCCAGCTGCTCGGGCTTCATCTGACCTTGCCCGGGGAACGCATGCTGCGGATCGCCCGCAAAAGCCTTCACCCAACTGCGTAGCTGCGACTGATGCACAGCCAGGTCCTGCTCGGCCTGTGCATATGACACGCCGCGATCCCTGATCAGTCGAACAGCCTCAAGCTTGAACTCGCGTGTAAACTTCCGCCTCTCCATGACGCACCTCCCGTTCCATTAAAACACCTAACTCGGTGTCTTCGGAACCGGGTGCAGGCCAGTTCAAGCAATTTGGTCATGCGATTATTCTATCATAAATGAGAAATTTAGCTGATTGAAAGTCAAGTGTCGCAAAACAGATCTTTCGCGACGTTTGAGGAATGGCTCTGCTAAGCCGTATTCTCTACTTCCCCACTTTGCACTGTCATCTGGCTTTTTTGGTCTTTTCCTTTTTAAAGACGATCCCTCCTGAGTATAATTATTTAAGTCTAATTCATCGTTAGCCTCCGGTGAGCACCGCGGCGTGGTCACTCTGGTGGCGTGTAGCGACGGAGCAGGTTGGGGTTGGCTTTGTACATCTCGACTAGCTCGATGAGATTGTCGACGCCGGAGGGTGTGAAGGCGGTTATCGCTTCTTCACCGGGGCCGAGAACGGTGAGACGGCCGTCTTCCGGGTCCATTTCGGTGGAGATCTCGTGCAACCAATCCTCGTCCTCGCCGAGCATTTTGGCGACACGGGTGATGGTGAAGACGTAGCTTATCCCGGTCATGATCAAGCCGCCTGACTGACCGGCTCCTTGAGCAGACGCCAATTCCAGGGCAGCAGTTCGTCGAGCTTTTGGACAGGATGCTCGGCGATGCGGGCCAGAACGTCGGCGAGCCAGGCTTGTGGATCAACGTCGTTCATCTTGGCGGTTACGATCAGGCTATACATGACCGCGGCTCGCTCGCCACCGCGATCGGAACCGCAGAACAACCACGACTTCCGACCCAGAGCGATTCCGCGTACGCCGCGCTCGGCAGCGTTATTGGAAAGGCAGATGCGACCGTCGTCGAGGAAGCGCGTGAACACGGTCCAGCGCTTGAGCATGTAGTCCATGGCCTTGGCGACATCGTTGCCACGCGACAGCTTGGCGCGTTGCTCGCGCATCCAAGTCTCCAGATCGGCGACAAGCGGCGCGCTGAGCTCCTGGCGAACGGCCTTGCGCCGGTCGGCGCTCTGGCCGTTGATTGTCCGCTCGATCTCGAACAGGGCATCGATCCGGCGAACCACCTCCAGCGCCAACGGCGAGATCACGGGCGGCTTCTTGCCCTGAGCCTTGCGACGCGCGTTTTCGGCCAGGTCCGCCATGACGAAGAATGGGCGTCGGGCGTGGACCCAACAGGCCGCTTCGATAATGGGGCCAGGCGAGCGGCCGGATTCGTAGAGCTTGCCATAGCCGCTGTAAGCGTCGGCCTGGAAGATGCCACTGTAGTTGGCCAGATGCGCCTGGGGATGCTCGCCGGCCCGATCGCGCGAATAATAGAACACTGCCGCGGGCGGCGCCGGCCCGCCGAAGGGCTTGTCGTCGCGTACGTAAACCCAGATTCGGCCGGTGTCGGTCTTGCCTTTGGCCAGCACGGGCACCGTGGTGTCGTCTCCATGCAGTCGCTCGGCGCTCAGGACGTGCGCCTCGATGCGCTTGAACAAAGGCGTCAGCGCCGCCGTGCAGCCGCCGACCTGGTCGGCCAAGGTTGACAGACTGATCGGCACGCCCTCCTTGGCATAGCGCTCCGCTTGCCGGTTGAGCGGCTGATGTTGGCCAAACTTCTCGAACAGGACCATCGCCAGCAGGCTTGGCCCTGCCCAGCCGCGGGCGATGACGTGGAATGGCGCCGGGGCCTGGCTGATCTTCTCGCAATCACGGCAGGTGAACTTCTCGCGAACATGCTGAATCACCTTCCAGGATTTTGGGATGACCTCCAGCGTCTCGGTGATGTCCTCGCCCAACTTGCGCAGCCGCTCGCCGCCGCAGCAGGCACAAGCCGTCGGTCCCGGCACGATTACCCGCTCGCGCGGCAGATGGTCGGGGAATGGTTTTCGTGACGGCCGCTTGCGGGTGAACGACGCTACTTTCGTAGTCTTGGCCGCGGCCATTTCGGCGGCGAGTTCGTCCTCGGTGGCCGCGGCCTCCAGTTCCTCCAGCTGCAATTCCAACTGATTCAACAGCCGGGCGGTACGCTCCGAGCGTGGGCCATAGCGGTCGCGGTTGAGCTTCTCGATCTGCAGCTTCAGATGGGCAATCATCGCTTGATCGTCGGAGGCCTTGGCTCGGGCCACCGCGAGTTCCGCTTCGGCATGTGCTGCCCTGGCTGCTTCAGCGATGAGCGCCGCCTTTAGCGCTTCGATGTTGTCCGCAGGTGTGCCAAGACCAGAATCCATGCCTTGATAGAATCATAAATCTTGGCCGCTGACTCCAAAAAAATGAAGCGTCAGCATTTATCCCGCACGTTCCGGACGGAAGGTATGACGCGGGTTACGCCAGTCGATCCCGTCGAGCATGTAGGCCAGCTGCGACGCCGAAATCCCGAGCACACCATCGACCGGCGACGGCCAGATGAAGCGGCCCTTCTCCAACCTTTTGGCGTAGAGCGACATACCGAGACCGTCATGCCAGATGATCTTGATCAGATCGCCACGCGCACCTCTGAAAACAAAGAGATCGCCAGCATGGGGATCGCGCCGCAGTGCTTCCTGGACCTGCAGAGCCAAACCATTCATGCCCCGTCTCATATCGGTTCGCCCGACCGCCAGCCAGACCCGCACACCCGAAGGAACTGGGATCATCGCCGCCGCTCCAGCGCATCGAGCACACGCCGCAGCACTGCCGTATCAACGCCGCCGCTGACGCGGACACGATACTTTCCGGCAAGATCAATCTCGATCATCCCCGCGACTGCGACAGTCGATGGCTGCGTGCTGACAGCGTCCTGTTCCGACGTAACCATCACCGGGATCAGTTGAGAAGCCGACGGGACCGCCGCCACACGCGGGTCGTCGCGATAGAGCCTCCGCCAACTGAATACCTGGTTCGCGTTCACGTCGTACTGTCGGGCGACCACTGAAACCGACGCGCCCGGCGCAAACGATGCCGCGACGATCTCCCGCTTCAGGGCTTCCGGCCACGAGCGGTTACGCCGCCGCCCAGTTGCAGTTATACCCATAATTGACTTTGTGGACACTTCTCGCCCTCATAGCGCCAAGGATCACATCAGACTCGGCGAAATGAAGCGATTCAGGAAGGCGGCCCTGACCGGAGGAAGACAATTCATCTGAGTATTATTATAGAGGACCGGACATTTTTGACCGCTCTAGACCGACTGTTTTTGTCCGCTCAAGAGAGGACAATTATGTCCGGTCAGCACCGGTTCAAAGCTTCTTCAATTTTAAATTCAATTCGTAGACGTTGGTCTTGCCCTGGCCACGGCGCTGGATAGCCAATAATTCCACAGCCTGAAGGTTTTTTAGGTGCCGCCGGACGCTGCGCTGGTCCAATCCCATATCGGCAGCAAGCCGCTCTTGGCCGGGAAAGCAGAAATCATTCTGCCACGCATAGCTAAGCAGCATAGCAAACGTTATTTTGTCCCCTGCGCTGAGCTTGCTCGACTTGAGGAGAAAGTTTGGGACCTGGGTAAAACCACGCGCCGTGACCGCGTCAGCGCCCTTTAGGACGATGTTTTTATCCTTGATGATGTCGCGGATGCTTCGGATGTGTGGATGATCCATTAGGGCCATTATACGGCCTAATGCGGGGCCTCAGCCTCGTTATCCCCTGTCCGGCGGGCATCCGGGCGACTAAGCAGCGGTGTAAGCATCTCCTGGAGGCGGCCGACGAGAATGTTGGTTTCTCGATCACGTTCGAGAAGAGCGTCGATGGTCTTGTCTTTCTGGCCGATTTGGCCGCGAAGAAATTCGTTTTCGCCTTCCAGCCTTACAACGTAGCGATCATCTTGAACGCGAAAGGACGCGTCCGTTCGCGACTGGTCGCCGTTGATCGCTGGGGGTGGTGGTGCTGGTTCGTCTTTATTTTTCAAGGGACGAACGTTCGCGGCCATCCGCGACTGGTCGCGTCCGGACGCGACTGTTCGCACCTCGTTGATGTAAGCGATATGCCGCGTCACTGAGTAGGGAGCAACAAGATATTTTTCGCCGGTGTCGGTTTCTACCTTGTGGCAATCGAGCTTGGAAAGAGCACAGTATTTCTGGAGGGCTCGGAATGTGCGAGGATGGCCGGCCTGGGCGTAGAGCTCGGCTGCCTGTTCGATGGAGAGGGTATACTGCTGGTCGAGCGAACGTTCGCGGCTATTCGCGTCAGTTCGCGACTGTTCGTAGGGCATGCGACAATGATACCTTGGTGTGCCTCGACCTCGCGCTGGTTATCCCCACCAATAGATTTGCGGGTACATTTGAGGGTAGACCGTAGCCAAATTTGCCAGGCTATTGAACGACAGAGGATATTCTAAATTATTGGCGGACGCCCTTTCCGCCAATTCGGTTCACGTCTGTTCGTCGATTTTTAGTAGGCATGTGGGGAGCCCTCCCGACGCCCAATACGACCATTTTTGACGTAGAGCGCGCCTAACATCTCTCCCGCCAGCCGAACGCCAACTGCCCGCATGAGTGCTCCTGGCTGTAGCGGGCCTCGGAGGAGAGCGTGAAAACCATCAACCGCCGCCGCTTCTTGGGATCGCTGGCCGTCAGCACCGTTTGCGCCGGTGTCGCTCGGGCCGACATCCCCCAGCCCGCCAAACTTGCAATGGGCGAACAAGAAAATGTCCGAAATAATACTTGGTTCATCGCAAGACAGAACCGCGAGCTACGCGGGCAACACATTATCGATTTCTGGTCTAAGCCGCTTTGCGACATCGATCATGCAAACTACCTGCCACCGGAGATAGTGCGTGGCACGTTGTGGTACGACGGCGCCGGCACCGATTTTCAAGAACACCCAGCGCTCAAATACGTCGATTCGATCCTTGAGCAGGATCGCTCCATCTGGTTGTACGACAAGCGGCTATTTGCCGAGCATTGCCCCGGAATGGAGGGTCTTTCGGTGCCACTGCTTACCATGGTCGGCCAGAAGGCTTCGACTAGTCGCGGCGGAAGGACTGCGTTGCTTGCATTGGATAGTCAGTGGCTATCCACGACGGACCCGGACTGGGCTGACATGTTGCCCGCGTTTCGCCGCTGCTATGATCGCGTAATCGGCCATTTTCACATCGAGCGGCGCGGCTTTCATCATTGGAAAAAATGGCTGAGCGATGGCACCTTCGGTGATTCCTTCTTTGAACACTTTTTCACAAAAACTGCGTTGCAATGCGATGCAATTATTCTGACAAGTCAGAGCCTTGCCGAGCATGATGCGCACCTTTCGCCTCGCGCGTCGACCGAAGCACTTGTCGGCGAATTGATACGGCGGCTTGGTGATGCCCTGCTCGACGAAAATGTTCTGGAACAAATTGCTCCAATCAGCACACCGGTTGAGAAACGTGCAGTGCATCCGCGGGTATTTGCGCTTGGCAGCGCCGGCGCGAGCGTGTCTTATCCCCGGGTTCGAGAAATAGATCTTTGCCACCAACGTGAGCTGGTTTACGGCAGTTTTGGAAAGCCAATTTTATGTCCGCTACTGATTGCAACCCGGTGCGACACCATTTCTGCTGAATACATTCGCAATCAGATTTCAGGGTACAATTTTTTGTTCTTGGCAACGCTGGCAAACTCGGGCCGGTGGCGCAACGGCAAGTATCTCGAATACCTCGAGTTCGTGACCTTGTGGCCGTTCGATCCAGATTACGGTCCGTGGTTCTAATAGACTTGAGTGCAGTAAATGCATCGGATAAAAGTTTAATTCCAACCGGTGAAATGTTGCCAGAGCCGCACCAGCGCGAAGGTATCAAGACTGCAATAATTGAGAAGCTGTCGGCGAATCTCTTCCTTGCGTTCAGACGCGGTTTGAGGGTGGATAGCCTCGAAATACGCAGTCATGGCCATGCCTCCATCCTGCACGCCATCAAGTTTGTCATAGCTAATATCGGATGTAATTCCAGGCAGCACACTCTTGATGCTCCAACTGCCCTGTTGCGACGGATGGTAAAAATATCGTCGAGCGACGGGTAGAAGATCAACCATGCGTTCAGCGATAGTGAGGAGAGGACGCTTCAATCGCGGGAACCTATCGGCCAACTCCGTTACTCGTGCAGTCTCGAAACTGGCATTATAGACGAACACGGGACCGGATTGATCACAAGCGGCGATCAAGGCTTCAGCAAACAGCTTGGACGGATCATTGCCCGATAGATCGAGAAACTCGGAATGGTCGAGTTTACCCGTCCGTGAAAGCCTGTGATGGCTGAACTGAAACGGTATTTGTTGATAGGGGCGCGTGCCCTTCCAGATCGGCACTGCAAATTGGATGGTCTCAAAATCAAGAAAGCTTGCGGGAAGGGGGTATTTTTTAAGTTCCGCGGCAGCACCTGCATGATCGAAGAACGACTTGCCTGAGAGCGTGTGCGCTTTAACCCGTCGCTGGATATCGTTGAGATACTCATCGGGCACGTGACGCAGGTCAGTGATTGCCTTGCTTTCGATGAAATTCTTGACTGCTTTGGTTTGTAATCGCGGTAGCCACTCGATAGGAAACTCCGGCTGCGGCTCCTTGCTCTTACAGTAAGCTAGGAAACCGCACTTGTAGGGATCAGAGCAGTGAGCGCCTGTGTGGACCTGCGGCTCAGAACGCTGCTGCACAACGGCCTGGGCCTCTCCGACCCAACTCTTTACTTCATCAGTGCGCTTGAAGGCTTCTTCAGTAAGGTCATTCTCTTTTAGCAGCCCTTGGTAATCTTCATCGCCTGGGTAGAGCCAGCCACTATCAATGTGGGCCAGCAAAATAGATTCGAGCGAAACGCCGGCTGCCAACACCACGAACGCCTGGATGGCGATGTCATCACGATGATAGTCCTTGACGCTGGTTGAGGACTTGACCTCGACCATGCGCCAGGACCGTTTGGACTTTTTGCCCACTGGCAGCATGATGTCAGCGAAGGCCAGGGCCCCCTCAGCAGCGAATCCTGCTTCAAAGATTGGAGCGGAAGACTCGAGCAATGCCGCACTGCGAGCAAACGCAAGGCCAAAACCCTCGGTTTGGGCATCGATCAGTGCACCCAACCCGGTAGGATCATAGATACGCCGCGCAATCGCCCCAACTTCATGGCCGATCTGGAAGCGTGCTTCCGTAGCCGAGGTCTCCTCCTTCAAATCCGGGCGATGCACCTCAAGCCAAAGCCGCTTAGGGCACTGACGGAAGGCGAGCAGCTTAGTTTTTGAAAGATTCCGCATTTGTCGGCCTCTTGCGGCCTCGTGGCCGCATTTCATCCGTCTCAACCAGCAGCCTATCGCAAGCACGACGGGAATCTAAGATGGAAGCGAAAATTCGCGTCCAGGTACGTCCGTTTCTGACGTAGGGGCCCGTTATCGTCATTTATGCTCGCCACGAAGGAGAATCCCGCTATGGCAGAATATTCCGAATTGTCCGGCACCCCACTGGGTTGGCACGCCCGTGACAGCATTCACAGACCGCAGCGGCTCGACCAACGGCACTTTTGTGACTGATAATCGGATCGCAAATAAACCAATTGCTCTTGCCAATGGGACCAAATTGTCTTGTTCCGACGGCACGTTGCGACATTCCGATTAGGTTGAGGCATGGGTGCGAGCGAAGTCATTCAGATTACTGCGTTTACCGTCCGCCTTCCGCAGCTCGTCGAGGCAGAGACGCGCTAGTTCGCCATGCTGGAAATACCCCGAGCGTCGATAGGTGCGACGAGCCGGTATGGCTTCAGGGTCAGTTTCAGGCGAGAAGATTTTGATGGTCGCGTCGATATGCGCCAGCCTGGCACGCCAGACCTTGATCTTCTTTTCTAGGTCGTGGAGATAGCCACCGATCTCGGCCCGCTTGGCGCGGAGTTGTGAAACTACGTGTTGCTCAGCCATGCCGCCAAGATAGGAGGCGACCTAAAAATGTCTTGTGGCGTTTGCGCCATAATACCGCGTAATACCTATTTCTTGGGTAGCGGTTGCCTTGTGAGTGGCTCGATCAATAATTGCAGTTGACTGCAATAGAACCTCAAAGCATGGACTTTCATTTTGTAACCTTCTCAGATCATTTCCACCTTCATTGGTCCTTGAGGATGAGTGATATTCAGCGCGGCCTCCACTCCTGGCAATTTAAGCTGGGTCATTGAGACCCATTCGCGCGGTTCAAGGCGCCGAAAGTTTTCCACGACCCAAAATCCGGCAAATGGCGTATCATCACGTGTCGTCTCTGGGCGTTCATCGGGGAAGAGATGCTTTCCCGTTGGGTCTGGCTGTGACCATAGAACGAAGGTAGCAGCAAACGTGGCGCGTGCTTTGACGTAGAGATGTGCGCCTCCAGCTTCCGGTAGCGAGGCATAAATTAAAACCGGTGTTCTCATCGGTAGGCCGTCGAATACAACCGGTGCATCTGACCCAAACGCGACCCTTGGCCCGCTCAACTGCAAAGCACTTTGCAGGTGAATGCAGGGCACCGGCGCCAGTAATCTCAATTTGGCGCTCATGATGTGACCACAGCCGGATTGATCAAAGCTTCGGGATTCGAACTCGCGCCCCGCGCCATTAAAAATCCTGGGGATAGGGAATGCAACGGTCGGTGGCGACACGGTGGCGATTTAGGACCACGGACCGCTTAGTTGAAGTTTCTGCCACTCTGTAAAAGCTAATGGGAGCAGGGGCTTATTTGGTCGGGGCGACTGGATTTGAACCAGCGACCCCTTGTCTCCCAGACAAGTGCGCTAACCGGGCTGCGCCACGCCCCGACCGGAACGGCGCGGACTATAGGGGCAGGGGTTCGCAGGCGCAACATTGCGGTCCCCGGAGCTAATCGCGGTAACGAGCGGTTAATCGGGGAGCGATAGGTTGCTGAAGGATTAATATTAGCCCAGTCCGCGGTCTTTTCTATTGGGACGGCGGGCGAACATGAGCATTGCTACGTTGTTCGAATCCGTCACAAACGCGCGGATTTCACCGCCCGGCATCAAAGGCTCCGATTGATGCAGACGCCGGCAGTTAGCATTATCGTGCCTTGCTTCAACGGCGGGCGCTTCATCGATCAGCTTTTGAATTCGCTGGCGCGCCAGACGTTTCGGGATTTCGAAATCATCATTGTTGACGATGGCTCAGACGATCCGGCAACACGGCAGAAATTGGCTTCGCTCGATCCGAGCATTCGTGTCGTCCATCAAGATAACCGCGGTCTACCGGGCGCGCGCAATTCCGGCATTCGAGTAGCGCGCGCCAATCTGGTGCTGCCACTCGATTGCGACGATATGATCGAACCGCCGTTTCTGGCCGAAGCCGTCGCACTCATGAATGCGGCGCCGGCGGATGTTGCGGCAGTCTTCTGCCACATGCGCCTTACCGTCACGGGCGCCGCGGTATCGCGCAATTTCAACAGGTTCGATCTGTTGTTCACCAACACGATGCCGTCCGGCCTGTTGCTTCGCAAGGCAATCTGGGAGGCAGTCGGCGGCTACGACGAAAGCATGCGTGACGGTTACGAAGATTGGGAGTTTCACCTGCGCCTGGCGCACCACGGCTATCGTGCGATCGAGCTGCCAAAGCCCTATTACGTCTACTGCATTACGCTCGACGGCATGTTGCTCAATCGCTGCTCACGATTGCACGGGCAACTGTGGAGGTCGATCCGCCGCAAGCATGCCGACCTGTACGGCCTTCCGGCGGTGCTGCGGATGTGGTGGAAGAGCCGCGATGGAACCGGTCGCATCTCGCTCGGCAGGGGGCTAGGCGCCTATGCGCTGGCGAAGGTGTTGCCGGATATCTGGTACAGCCGTCTTATTGCGGCAATGCGTCGCCGCCATCTGCTGCACGGTCACTGAGGCCGCGTCAGTCGACCAAATTCCTGCAACGTCGCGGAATTATGCCGCTAAGCGTCTCGAAGCCGCCGCTGCAGCGGTGCGCCCGCGCCGGTGATCTTGATCGCGACCGGTCCTGTGTCACGGCGCCGCAAAAGCACAACGCTCAATATGGCAAACGATGCGTTAATGCGACGACGCCGAGCGACGACCCTGTGCTGGGACGGGCGAGGCCGCTTGGCGAAACCATTAACATTACCGAACCGTTTCTTTTCTCGGAGTGCCTCGTAATTTTAACGGATCGTAAAATGAACTTTTGCATGAAAAAGAGAAATCCGCACGGTTCAAAGGGGTATTTTACTTTTTAGTGGTGAGATTAGGCAATGTCCGCTGG
This sequence comes from Hyphomicrobiales bacterium, assembly GCA_038206805.1. Taxonomy (GTDB): domain Bacteria; phylum Pseudomonadota; class Alphaproteobacteria; order Rhizobiales; family Xanthobacteraceae; genus Pseudolabrys. The sequence goes on from JBBRAL010000038.1 coordinate 11,449, forward strand.
AATGAACACGAAGGCGTCACCAGCGGCGACTGTGTCAGATAACGCGGCAACGCGATTTTTTACCAATCGAAAAAAGCGGCGCATGAACCGGTCATGTACTCAGCAGGGAGGGCGATTTGAAAATTGTTAGCTTGCCAATCGCCGCCATAGCGCCGTCGTGGCCGGCCGGCGAGCGCCCGGACGCATCGGGTGAAGAAAATCGCGTCCGCAAGTGGTGGAACTATCTTCGCGCTGCTTCTGGAACGCATGCGCTGGCTGTGACGGATCAAGTGGTGGTCAGCGCCACGAGTTTTCTGACAATGGTGATGATCGGCCGCTGGAGCGATCCGAACCAGTTGGGCGCTTACGCGATTGGCTACTCGGTGTTGGCATCGTTTCTTGCGATTCAGGAATCGCTGATCTCGCTCCCGTACGCGATCCAGCGCCTGCGGCCGCTGGGAACGCCGGCCGAATTCGCCGGCAGCTCGCTGGCGCAGAGTGGGCTGCTGTCGGCCGTGGGCCTCTTTGCGCTGATCGTGTTCGCGCTGGGTCTATCGGCAAGTGATGGATGGCCGGAACTTGCCGCCATGACGTGGGTATTGGCCGCGGTCGCGCCGTTCGCATTATTGCGCGAATTCGGCCGACGTTTCGCTTTCGCGCGCCTGCAAGTGGCCCATGCCCTGATACTCGATGTGACGGTGGCGACGGTCCAGCTTGGTGTGCTCGCCTATCTGGGCTGGAGCGGGCGCATGTCCGCGGTGACGGCGTGCGGCGCACTCGGCCTATCGTGCGGCCTGGCCGCCATCGGTTGGTTGTTTATAGCGCGCGCCGATTTTTCGGTTCTCTTGCGCCAGATACGGCCAACCATCAAGCACAATTGGGGTTTGGGAAAATGGCTTTTCCTCGCCCAGGTCACCGTTCAGATTCAGCAATACGTCACCTACTGGATTTTGGCGCTGGTCGCCGGCGCGGCAGTTACCGGTGTGTACGCTGCATGCATGACGGTGGTGTCGTTCGCAAATCCCGTCGTGACAGGGTTCCGCAATGTATTGACGCCGAGGCTGGTGCTGGCGTGGAGCACAGAAGGCGGGAAGGGTCTGCGGCGCCAAGCCATCCGGGTCTCACTGGTGCTGGCGGCGATAACAAGCGTGTTCTGCCTGGCTGTCCTATTCGCGGGCGAGGAAATTATGCATTTCCTCTATCGCGGCAATGAGTACGTCGGGTATGGGCAGGTTGTCTCGATCCTGGCGCTGGCGATGTTGGCGGCGGCGGCGGGCATGCCCGCTTCCAACGCGCTGGCCAGCATGGAGCGCCCGCGCGCGATTGTAGCGGTCGGCGGGATGGGCGCGCTTGTGACGACGCTGCTGGTATGGTCGCTGCTGACGAAATGGGGCCTGCTGGGGGCCGCTTATGGGTTCCTGGCGGGAAATATATTCGGTTCGGTCGGGCGGTGGGTGGCCTTTCTTGCGGTTGTTCCGCGCCACGGCGATTCCCTACCGGTCATTCCGGTGCTGCAGAAATTGAACCAGACGATTGATGACCGCGACTGGAAAATAGCACGGCTTGCCGAAGGAGATCACGGAGTTGTCCATTCGATCCAGTCGGATAGTGGACGGCCGATTTGGAATACATACACGCGCCTGGTGATCAAGCTGTTCAAACCGGCAGCGGGGTTGACCGAAGATAACGTGCAGGCGCAATTCGACGCGCTGGCTCGGTTGAATGCGGCTGTGGATGGCCGCGCCATCGACGGCTGGACGATTTCAACTCCGAAGCCATTGTACATCTGCCGTTCGCCGCTGGCCTTGGTGATGACCGCGGTGCCTGGCAAGGATCTTAAATCTTGCGGCTTGGCGCTCGATAAGCCGACGATCCATGCATTGGATTTCGCCGGCCGTGTGCTGGTTGCTGCGTTGACGGAAAGCTGGTCGCGCGGACAGGTTCACGGCGACCTGGCGCCGCAAAATATTCTGTGTGACGTCGATGCCAAGGCACTCTCGCTGATCGATCCGGGTACGCCCGAGAGCTGCTTGGATTGTAATCATGTCAACAAGGGTTCGGATTCCGCTGTTTTCGACCTGGCCCACATGCTGTGGGCATGGGGGACGGACCGGGCGGATATTGCCAACACGGTCGCACGGCGGCGCAAACAGATCTTCGCCATTGGCGCGTTGCGCGCGTTCATTGCGACGATGGATCCCTGCGAGGCAAGACGCCGGCTTTCGGAAATACGCAACGGTGTTCAGACCCATCTAGGCACGACGCTCGACATGTCATGGTCGCTGCGCGGGTTCTGGCATCGCATTGTCAAATACATCGCGGTGCATCGCATTGATACCATTCTGGGTAAGCTTGACGCCGAACTGGTTGGGGCCGGCAGGAGATAGGCATGCTTGCACCGCCGGTGACCGCACGCGCCGCGACCAGCGAAAGCGCAATTGCGCCGCAGGCTGTCCTGCCGGCGGAACTGGAGTTTTATCGAGCCTATCCGTGGTGCCTGAACCCGTATTTGACCGTTCAAGAAGCCGTCGAACATCTGCGCACCGAAATCGATAGGTTGGCGATTGTTCTGGATGGCTGGCCGGCCGCTGAAGTCGCAACGAATGTGTTTTTGCTTTCCTGTGGAATGTTGAATTGTATCGACGAGTATTTGCGCGGGCCAACCTTGCGAATGCCCAAGCGATTCGCGGCGATGCGCGCCAGCCGTGCCGTGAAGTGGACGTTTGAAAAGATATCGCAGGCCAGATCGCCGCGTTATCGGGCGCAGGCGCGTCGTTGGCGGAATTGTTATGCTTCCGGTTTCGATGAGTTCCTGTCGGTGCTTGTCGACGGCGTAACCCAAATTCGAACCGCTTTCGTGATATCCGGCAACAAGTTGTCGGCGCAGCTGCAATTCCCCCTGCCGCCCGACTTGCAGGCGAAGCGCTTCGGTATTCCGACGCCATTCCGCCGGCTCGATTTGACGCATGTCGATGTGCTGGCGCTCGGCCAATGTTTCGTACAGCGCTATCCGGATCGCTCGCAATCGATCCTGCTGCTCGGACTGCGCACATCCGGCAGCTATTTTGCTCCCCTGCTGAAGGCCCTTCTGCAGCGGGAAGGATATCGCAGTGTGTCGCTCTTGACCGTCGAAGCCAACAAAGGCGCGGGCTCCGGTGAATACCGCGCGCTCAAACGTTTTGCCGGGCAGGGGTATTCGGTGTTGATCGTGGACGATCCTCCCCACACGGCCGGCACTATCCAGGCCGCCTTTAATAATGTGCGCCGGGCGGGTTTTGCTTCCAGTAAGGTAAAAATACTTGTGCCGGCTCACGCCGCCACGCGCGATAGCCTCAATGTCTTTCCCGACGAAATGCTGGTGCTGCTGGAGCCCGAGCAATGGCACAAACCTGCGCTGTTGCAGTCGAAAGCCGTGGAGGCTCGACTGGCCGAGTACTTTCGCAGCGACAATGTCTCCAGCGTGAAGGTGGTCGCAAGCAAGCGCGCCGAGGCGTTCAATGATTCTCTGCAACGGGCCTCAATGGATGCGCGCGGCGCCCGACTCAAACGGGTCTTCGAAGTTCAATTGGTGACATCCGCGGGCAAGAAGGAAACACGCTACGTCCTGGCAAAGAGCGTCGGGTGGGGATGGCTGGGCTATCACGCCTTTCTGGCCGGACAACGGCTCGCCGGGTACGTCCCGCCGATTCTCGGGCTGCGCGACGGCATTCTCTACATGGATTGGATACCGCAGCCCTCCGCGGTCTCTGAGGATGGCCTGGATCGCGATACGCGCATCGATATTTCAGCAGCCTACGTCGCAGCGCGCGTTCGCCACCTGAAACTTCAAGGCAGCTCCGCGTCCGGTATGGACCTGCAACGTCAAAATAACGGCGTTCGTCTATTGGAAAAGGCGCTGAGCGGGGCCTATGACAGATTTCTAACAAGAACCTTGATCCGTCCCCGCCTTGGACATTCATTGCGCCAGCAAGCTTGCCCGGTGCCGACGCTTATCGATGGCAATATGCGGAGCGACGAATGGATCGTCGATCGCCGCGCGCTACTGAAAACCGATTACGAACATCATGGCATGAACAAGAACGCGGTCAATGTGAGCGATCCCGGGTTCGATCTGGCAGATGCCATCTTGGATCTAGGGCTCTCGCCTGCGGAAGAGAACCGCCTGGTTCGACGCTATATAGACGAGTCGGGCGATATCGGCATCGACCAACGCCTGTTCATGAATAAGCTTTTGGCCGGTATTTGGCGATTGAACGAAGCCCAGGAGCAGTTCTTCGCCGCGCCAAGGAATGCCAGCGAACAGCAGGTATTGCATCGGCGGTTTATGCAGGCTTGGGATTTTCTCACCATCCAGACGGCGCGTTATTGTGGCAGTCTTTATGCGCCGCCGGCGGACCAGTGCTGGCATGCGCCGCTTGTCTGCCTGGACATCGATGGCGTGATCGATCAGCGCTTGTTCGGGTTTCCGACGACCACCGCGGCCGGCATTGCGGCCCTCTCGAAACTGAGCTCGCACGGAATATCAATTGCTCTGAATACGGCGCGTTCGGTCGCCGAGGTGAAGGACTATTGCCAAGCCTATCATCTGGCCGGAGGTGTTGCCGAGCACGGGAGTTATGTTTGGGACGCCTTGGCGCAACGCGGACGCGTTCTCATCGATCCGGAATCAGAACGCCAATTGGAAATACTGAGACAACGGTTGCGGGAGATTCCAGGAGTATTTCTCGACGATCGCCATCGCTATTCGATCCGCGCATTCACCTATCAGGATAAGCCGCAGGGCCTCGTCGCCTTGTTGATGAAGTCGACGCGCGCTAGCGAGATCGGGGACGGTGCTCTTGCCCCGCTGCCTGAACTGGTCATCAACAGCGTGATGAGCGAGCTAATGCTTGATCGGCTTTCTTTCCACCATACCTGGATCGATACCACGATCGTGGCGAAGGAAGTCGACAAGGGGAGCGGTCTTGTGACGCTGCGCGATTGGGTCCTCGGACCGGATGCCGAGACGATTGCGGTCGGCGACCAGAAGGCGGATTTGTCGATGTTTCGCGTGGCCGCGCGCTCTTTTGCGCCGGCCAACATTAGTTGCGCGCGCGAGGCGCAACTTCTTGGCTGCAAAATTGTCAGCAAAGCCTATCAGCAGGGTCTGCTTCAAATAGCGCACGCAATCACGCACCCGGATGAACGGCCATGCGACCGCTGTGCCGACTACGAACTGAAATCGCAGGTCTCGCAGAACCTGTTTCTCGATCTATTGCTGGCGGCCGACCGGTCGTGGGGCAAGAACCTGTTCGAAGCCTTGTTTGACCGCCGCGCATTCCGAATTCTCATGCGCTAAGTGGAGAGTGCGATTTGTCAGCCTTGAAGAAGACGATCATCCGTAGCGGTTTGGAAACGCTGTATTTCTCCGGCATGCATCATCTTATGCGTCCGTTGGTGGGCGGGGTCGGAGTGATCCTGGGTCTGCATCACGTCCGGCCGGCGCGGCCGGAGGAATTCCAGCCCAACCGGCTGCTCGAGGTGACGCCGGACTTTCTCGAACAACTGGTGGACATGCTCGTTCGCTCGGGAGTCGATATTGTCTCGGTCGACGAGATGCACCGGCGCCTGGTGAGTGGCACATCGAAGCGTCGCTTTGTTTGTTTTACGTTCGATGACGGATACAAGGACACGCTGCGCTGGGCCTATCCATTGCTCAAACAGTATAACATTCCGTTCGCGCTTTATATTCCAACCAGCTTTCCGGATCAGCTCGGCGAACTGTGGTGGACCGGATTGGAGGCGGTCATCGCCCAGAACGACCGGATCAGCTTGGTCATCGAAGGCCGCGACACGGTGTTCGACTGCGGCAGCGTGCGGCAAAAGCGGGAAACACATGAAACTTTGTATTGGTGGCTGCGCCGCAGCCTCAAAACGGAAGACGAATTACGCCGTGTGGTGCGCGACTTGTGCCTCCGTCATCGCGTCGATATGGACTCGTTTTGCAGCGATCAGTGCATGAGTTGGGACGACATCCGCCAGCTTGCCGCCGATCCGTTGGTCACCATTGGCGCCCATACGGTCAACCATTATATGCTCGGCAAGCTGGCGAACGAGACCACGGTGCGCCGCGAAATGCAGATGAGCCGCGATGTTATCGAAGCGGCACTCGGAAAACGGGTGGAGCATTTTGCTTATCCGGTGGGAGATCGCAGTGCCGCCGGACCGCGCGAGTTCGCTATTGCCGCCGAACTCGGATTCAAGACGGCTGTGACCACACGGCCGGGCGTGATTTTCAACGCGCATCGCGATCACCTGACGGCGTTACCGCGCATCTCGGTCAGCGGCGACCTGCAGCAGCTGCGCTTTCTGAAAGTCTTGTTATCGGGCGCGGCGAGCGCGCTGTGGAACGGTTTCCGCCGCGTCAACGCGGCTTGACGCTCACCCAACGGTGCGGCCGGCGGGTTGCGGGATCGTCGGCGCCGAGCCGTTAGAACTTACTGCCGGTCCAAGGCCCTGGCGGCGATGAATGTACTGCATCGTCGCCGTTCCCAGCCCCCAAATCATGCCGAGCAGAAGAAAGAAATGCCGCCAGTGATCGGTGTCGATCACGAAACCTTCAAGCACTTCGCCTACGAAGACTGCGAAGGCGGTGATGAGATAGGGTTGCCATGGCGTGCGTGTAAAGACCGTGCGCAAGGCCATCCAAAATGTGGCAATTAGCAACATTACGTAGGCTACGCCGCCGAACCAGCCATAGACCAAAAAGGCCTGCAGATAGACATTGTGTTGCTGCAGACCGTGCACGCGGGCGAATTCGAACGGGCCCATGCCGTTGGGGTAATTAAGCAGAGCGGTGAGCGCGAGTTCCTGCAAACGAAACCGGCCGCCATCGCCGACATCATATGATTGTATGAGCTGGGCGCGTTGTTGAAACATGCTGCCGATCGAGTCGAACGAAAGCAGGATTGCAATAAAGCCCGCCAGGGCGACAACGCCGACTATGCTCAAGGCAATGATCCGCATACGCGTGCGCTGCGTCGGCGCTGTCAGGAAGGCGAGCGCAAGCATGATCGAGCATGACACGCCGAAGTGAAACCATGCGCCGCGCGAGAAACTCAGCAACAAGGCGAACAGCAGAATGCCGGAAACGATGAGGTCGGTGACGCGGACACGGCGTGAAATCATCCGTTCCAGAACGATCAAGGTTGGCCAAATCAGGAAAGGACCGAATACATTGGGGTCTTTGAAGGTGCCAAGGGCGCGGCCGGTCGGCGCAAACAGCTCATGGGCGCCGGGCAAGAGATTGAAATAGCCCGCTATTCCCGCGAACGAAACCCCGATTGCGGTCGATATATAGGCGGCGCGCATGCTGGCAAGGCGCGCCATGCTGTTCTGCGCGAACAACATGGCAAACAGCATAGCCGCGATCGCGAGATAGGCCGACGTGGCGCTGTATTGGATCGTTTTTTCTTCGCCTACAACTTGGAACAAGGCCATCAGCCCGGCCAGATTCCATAGTAGGAGCAGCATGAACGGTAGTAACAGGGCTCGGTGGAAGCGCACGCCAGCGATCAAGCAGGCGACCGCCAGCACGCCCATCAGCGCGTCATGCGGCGAAGGCTCGATGAACGCAACCGAGCTTGCCAGCACGGTCACATATAACACCACGAGCAGGATGCGTTCCCGCAATGGGAGCGCCTGCGCCGGCGGCGCTTGCACGGCCGGAGCCGTCGTAATCGCCATATCGCGCGCGGTGATCAATACGCGTTCTCGGTCTTGAGCAGCGCCAACGGTGTGCTTGCCACGATGTAGAGATCGAGCAGCACCGACCAATTCTCGATGTAATAGAGATCGTGTTCGACGCGGCGCTGGATCTTTTCCTCCGTGTCGGTCTCGCCGCGCCAGCCGTTGATCTGGGCCCAGCCGGTGATCCCGGGCTTTACCCGGTGGCGGGCGAAATAGCCGTCCACCGCTTCGGCATAGAGGCGGGCCTCGGCCTTGGCGTTGACCGCATGTGGGCGCGGACCGACTAAAGATAAGTTTCCCTTGAACACCACGTTGAATAGCTGCGGCAGCTCGTCGAGGCTGGCTTTGCGGATGATGCGTCCGACCCGGGTGACGCGCGGATCGTTTTTGGTGACGAGCTTGTCAGCCTTGGCGTCGGCCGCTTCGGCATACATCGAACGGAATTTGTAGATTTCGATCAGGTCATTGTTGAAGCCATAGCGTTTTTGCTTGAACAGGATCGGCCCGCGGCTTTCGAGCTTGATGGCAATCGCGATCAGCGCCATCAGCGGCAGCGCGAACAGAAGCATGGTGCCGGCTACGATTTTGTCGAACAGCCATTTCATCACCACGTCCCAATCGGCAATCGGCCGATCGAAAACGTCGATGACCGGCACGTCGCCGATGAAGGAATAGGAGCGCGGGCGGAATTGCAGCTTGTTGGTGTGGGCCGCGAGCCGTATGTCGACCGGCAGCACCCACAATTTTTTCAGCATTTGCAGGATACGGCCTTCGGCCGAGATCGGCAGCGAGAATACGACGAGGTCGACGCGCGTGCGGCGGCCGAATTCGACCAGATCGTCGACCGTGCCGAGCTTGCGCTCACCGGCGCAATCGGCGTTGCTGCGATCGTCGCCGCGATCGTCGAATAGGCCGATGATCTTGACGCCGGAATCTTTCTGCTGCCGCAGGTCCTCGATCACATGCTCGCCAAACTCGCCGCCGCCGACGATCACTGTGCGCCGGGTGAGGCGGCCCTCGGTCGTCCATTTGCGCACCAGATAGAACAACATGTTGCGCGAGATCACGAGCGTGGCGAGACCGCTCACATAGAAGCTGCCGAGCCAGACGCGCGAGAACATCTCGCCGGCCTTGGCGAAAAACGAGGCGCCGATGACGATCAGGAACACAACCGACCATGCCGAGGCGAGCCGCATGTATTGCTTCTCATGACCGCGAAAGGCCTGCACCTGATAGATGTCGGCGGTCTGGAAGGCGAAGGTCGATAAGGTCGCGATCGCGAAAGTCGCGACCAGGTAGCGCCCGATCTCGCCGTTGATCGGCAGGTAGGCGGCATACACGACGAGCCCGACCACGACGACCAGCGCGAATTCAGCAATGCGCACGAAGCCGGCAAGCACGATCGGCGATATCGGGGTCTGCGTCGGCTTGTCGGCAACCGCGAGCGCTTCCGGCGACAGCGAATGCTCTTTTATGGTTGTGCGCGGTGCGCCACGCAGGCGGTCGATGACCGCGGCGGCGCTGGTCGTGCCCAAGGTAGAGCGAACGTCGGTATCGGTCATAGCTGGCGCCATAAAACCGGCGCGCCGTGCCACCCGACGCGGCGGCGGGTTTTTCCCTTTAATTCGCTGTAATTTCTAGGGAAAGAGTCTCAAGAAAGGCTTATCGGATTGCCCCAATTTATCTTAACGACGTCCGGCTTTGCGCAGGATTTCCAATGCGGTCTGGTAGGCGGTGAGCACGCCATTAACCATGTTGTCGACCGAAAACGAACCCGCCACACGCTCCTGCAGTTTGTGCGTGATGTCGGCGGTAGCGTTCGGGTTGTCGAGCGTCTTGCCGATCGTCAGGGCCAGCGCCGATGCGTCGAGCGGCGGCACCAGGGTATCCGACAACGGCCCGTAGATTTCCGGAATGCCGCCCACGTTTGTGGTGATCAGTGGCATGCCCGAGGCGATTGCCTCCAGCACCACATAGGGCAGGGATTCGGCCCGTGACGGCACCACCATAACGCGACCGAGCGCCAGCGCCTGGCGCGCCGGCATTGCCGGCATGAAGCGGATGGCGCCGGCAAGACCGCAGCGTTCGACCTGCGCGCCCAGCGCTGCGCGATCGGGACCATCGCCGACCAGGGTCGCGCTCACGTTCCGCCCGTCGCGATGCAACTGAAAGATCGCATCGATCAACACATCGATGCCTTTCACCGACCTCAACTCGCCCAGGAACACCAGATCGGTCGCGTCCGCTTGCGCGACGATCGGCTCGAATTCCTTGCGCGACACCCCATTATGGACGATGCGAACAAGCCCACTCGGCGTGCCGATCTTGCGGCGGAAGATGTCCGCGCTGTAGGCGCTCTCGAACAGGAACAGATCGCCGCGCAACATCAACAGCCATTCGGTTGCCAGATAGAATCTCCCGGCCAGCGTGTCATGGCGGAGCAGCAGACTGCCGCCATGCGGCGTATAGGCGCGCACGGCGCGGTTATTGAAGAACGATAGACGAGCATAGGCGCCGCCTTTGGCGCCGTGGCCATGCACCACATCGGCGCCGGTTTGCGTAATGCGACGCATGACATGCGCGAGCGCGATGATGTCGCCAGGATGGAGGTGGCGGCGCATTGGTATGCGGGTGAGGCCGAGCGCAAGCGAAGGCTCGATCTTTTTCAAGAGATCGCCGGCGCGAGCGCCTCCGGTGTTACTGTCGGCGATCAGGCCGACGCGGTGGCCGCGCGCGATCTGCTCTTGCGTCAGGTCGAGCACGTGGCGGAATAGGCCGCCGACCGGTGCACGAAGGACGTGCAGGATGTTCAATGAGGACATCGACTAAACCCACAACTCCTTCAGCCTCACTTTGTCGCCGAGGCGAAGCGGCAAGCCCGGCGGCGCGTCGCCGGGCACTGCGGGCCGGTTGGCTAAATTTGTAGCCCGATTAGCGGTCCGGAAGGTTAATAATATCTAACTTCGGACACATATGCGGATCGAATTAACGCGGTAGCAACCATATTAGTTTGTGATCAAGCCAGTGCCGTAAAGTAATGCGTTGGAGTAGGAATGTTATTCAGTAGAAAGTCGAAAACCGCTGCCGCGCCGGCTCCGGTCGCGCCGCTGGCTGTCATTGATGGCGAACCCGATATCCGCGGCTTAGGCCGCGTTTTGTGGCAGAAGAAGACCAAGATACTGGGCTTCACGCTGCTGTCGGCGGCGGCCGCCTTCATTGTCGTCAATGCGATCACGCCGCGCTATCGCTCCGAATCGCGCCTGCTGCTGGAGGTGCGCGAAAATGTGTTCATGCGCGCGGAAGCCGACAAGAGCGGCGATCGGTCGGCCGTAGTGGACCCAGAAGCGGTGACCAGCCAGATCCAGATCGTGTTGTCGCGCGATCTCGCGCGCGACGTGATCAAGAAGAATAAGCTGGTCGAAAATCCAGAATTCGATCCGAGCATGACCGTGCTCAGGACTGTGCTCGGCCTGTTTGGCATCGGGCGCGATCCCAGCACGATGACGCAGGAAGAGCGGACGCTGGAATCCTATTACGATCGTCTCAACGTCTATGCGATCGAGAAATCGCGCGTTATCGCCGTCGATTTCAACTCGGCCAATCCGGAACTTGCCGCCAGCGTCGCCAATGCCGTCGCCGAGACTTATCTCAACATGCAGCAGTCGGCAAAGCAGAACCAGACTCGAGCCGCAGGAAATTGGCTCGCCGGCGAGATCGACAAGATGCGCATCAAAGTCGAGGAAGCGGAAGCCAAGATCGAGGAATATCGCTCCAAGTCCAATCTATTTGTCGGCTCCAACAACAGTTCGCTGCCCAATCAGCAACTCACCGAGATCAATTCGCAAATCGCGGCGGCACGCGGGCAGAAGGCGGATCTTGAGGCGCGCGCGCGGCAATTGCGCGACTTGGTGAGTTCCGGCAAGCCGGTGGAGTCCTCCGATATAGCCAATTCCGATTCGATGCGCCGGCTGGTCGAGCAGCGCGTCGCGCTTCACTCCCAACTCGCCGAACAATCCTCGACACTGCTCGACCGGCATCCGCGCATCAAGGAACTGAAAGCTCAGATCGCCGAGATCGATCGCCAGATACGGGGCGAGGGCGAACGTCTTGCACGCCAGCTCGACAATGACGCGAAGGTCGCCGGCAACCGGCTGGAATCGCTGACGGCAAGCCTCGACCAGGTCAAGCGGCTGGCTTCGCAAAGCAACGAGCAGGACGTGCAGTTGCGCGCGCTCGAACGCGAGGCCAAGACCCAGCGGGATCTGCTCGAGTCCTATCTGGCCAAATATCGTGAAGCGACGGCCCGCGACAACATCAATGCGGCGCCGCCGGAGGCGCGCATTATTTCGCGCGCCACCCCGGCCATAAAGCCGGCCTATCCGAAGAAGCTGCCGACCGTATTGATCGCGGCCTTCGCCGCTTTCGCACTGTCGGCGGGCTTTACCGTGACCGGGGCGCTGCTGGCGTCGCCGCCATCATCTTTTTCCTACGGATATGCGCCGGTCGCCTATGGCGCGCCGGTTCTCGATCCCGCACCGACGCGAACGATGGCTGCGGCGCCGCTGCCGCGTATCGTATCGCCGTCATTGGCGCCGGCCGCCGGCAATGCCGCCGCTGTGCCTTTGGCGGTCAGCACGATGGAGCAGGTCGCCCACGGCCTTCGGCTAGCGGGCGAAAGTGGTCGCCGCATCGCCGTGGTCGGGGCCACACGCAATGTCGGAACCACATACGCCGCGATCACGCTGGCGCGCGCGCTGGCGAAAGAGGCGAATGTCGTATTGGTCGATTTTGCATTCGACGCCCCCAATCTATCCGTGATTTCGACCGATCCGAACGCGCCTGGCATCGCCGAACTTGTGCGCGGCACGGCGTCGTTCGGCGACATTGTCACGCGCGATCAGCAATCGCCGTTGCACTTGGTTGCGACCGGCAATGTTGGAGGCGATGGCGCCAGCCTGGCCGCTTCGCCGATGCTGGCGACCGTGATCGAGGCGCTGGTGCGCAGCTACGATCATGTGGTGATCGATTTGGGTTCCGCCGCGGACGTGGCGGTGGAACATTTCGCAGCGCTTGCTCAGCGCGCCGTGCTGGTGGCGGCCGGCCCGGCCAATCCGGCGACGCGAGCCGCGCAAGAGCGGCTAATAATGGCGGGTTTTGCCGAGGTGACGCTGTTGGTAGGTAGCGCACAGTCGGCCGCTGCCTAGAGCAATATATCTAGGCGCCAATTCGTTCAGGGCTTGGCCGACAGCCATGCGCGCAAGCTGCGCACGGCGCACACCAGCGACCACAAGGCCGGCTGTTGCTTGATCGTGCGCTTGAAAAACGCCGCAATGACGAATGAAACCGCCAGCAGCCACCCGCCTGCGCTGAGCGGCAAGTAGCTATCGAACAGCGGCTCGGCGTCGCCGCAAAACAAATGCTTGTAGTGGGCATTGCCAATCCCAAGATCGAAAGTATCGAGCCCGCGCTCGCAGCAGTCGCGCACCAGCTTGACGATCAATTGCTCGCCTGGGCTTTGGATAGCGAAGCGGTCTTGCGTGATTGAATTGAACATGGCGCAAAAGCGGCCGCCGCCGACTATGCCGCCCATGGTCGCCACGATGATGTCATTGACCGAGAGCGAATAAAGCTCGATCGGCGGCTCGCTGCCGGCGCCTGGTCGGCTCGCCGCCGCCTCGATGAAGCGCCGAGTGCCGGGCGCGCCGAAAACATCCGAGATGCCATGCGTGCGCATGCGTGCGCTCTTTTGTTTGAAGAAGGCGTCGAGCACCCTGCGGACGTCCTTCGCTCCGTCGGCGCGCTCGAAGCGCAATTCGCCGTGACTGGCGAGCGTGCGCTCCTTTTTGCGCATTTTTTTGCGGTCGGCCGCGTTGGTGCGCGAGCGCAGGAGCGCCTCGAAATCGCGTACCAACGCGCCGCTGAAGCCGAAATTGGCCGAGCGCTGCTGCGGCAGCAGCGCGAACGGGTTGGTGGTGCCAGCCCAGGTCAGCGGCTGGTTGACCAGTTTGACGATGTCGGCTTTGCCGGCGAGGTGGCCGAGCACGGTCATCAGGTCGTCGGCGGCGATTTTGGCCGCAGCGGCGCTCCGCCACAGCGCCATGTTGAAATTGGCGTGCTTGCCGCCGAGGAACTCCACCACCCGCAGCCGACCGAACTTGCGGGCCCCGAACGGGCAGAGGAACAGCGGCCCCCCCAGGGCATTGAAGGCGACCACGATAAACGGCGTAATCCCCGCGGCAGTCCCGACATGGGCATGCCAAAGCTTGAGGAAGTCGAAGCGCTGGTAGGGGGTGGCGAGGGTCTGGCCCCGTTCCAGCGCCCGCCAATGGGGCTCGGCGGCCGCCAAATCGTCGAAAATCTCGACCCGCGCGATACGGGTGTCCGTCACCGGCACGGTCCGGCCATCGGGATCAAGGGAGCGGATGGCGGTCACATTCATGAGCGGCGGCGTACTTTCGTTAACGCTGGTCATAGGTTCGCAAACATTTATCAATAAAGCGTTGGAATAGTCGCTAGGACTTGGCGTGGGGCGCGTGGGACCTTGGCAGCATTGAACAAAACCATCATCCGCAGAGGACTGGCGACGCTCTATTTCAGCGGAATGCATCATTTTATGCGCCCGCTGGTGGGCGGCGTGGGGACCATTCTGACGCTGCACCACGTATGCCCGCCACGCCTCGACGCGTTCCAGCCCAACCGGCTGCTGGAAATCACGCCGGAGTTCCTGGACCGTCTGCTACGGTATTTGTCGCGTGCGCGCATCGACGTGATCTCGCTCGACGAAATGCACCGGCGTTTCATCAGCGGCGATTTCAAGCGACGCTTCGTCTGCATCACCTTCGACGACGGCTACAAGGATCTGATGCAGTGGGCCTATCCGCTGTTGAAAAAATATCAATTGCCTTTCGCGCTCTACATTCCGACCAGCTTTCCCGACCGGTTCGGCGAATTGTGGTGGATCGCGCTCGAAGCGGTCATTGCGAAGAACCGCCGCATTGGCATGCTCATCAACGGCGAACAGCAATTCTTCGAATGCGTCTCAGTGAGGCAGAAGCGCGAGCTTTACGATGCGGTCTACGGTTACCTGCGCAGCCTGAAGACGGAAGATCAGTTGCGCAAACTGGTGCGCGATTTGTGCGCGACCTACCGCGTCGATATCGCCTCGTTCTGCCGCGACCTGTGCATGAGCTGGCAGGAGATCGCCGAGCTTGCCGCCGATCCGATGGTCACCATCGGCGCCCATACGGTCAATCACGTGATGCTCAAGAAGGTGCCAAACGATGCCGCCGCGCGCGCGGAAATCGAGATGAGCCGCTCGGTACTGGAGGCAGCCTTAGGCAAGCGTCCGGAGCATCTGGCCTATCCGGTGGGTGACGCGACCTCGGCCGGCCCGCGCGAATTCCGCATCGCCGCCGAGCTCGGCTTCAAGACCGCCGTGACCACGCGGCCGGGCGTGCTGTTCAAGGCGCACAGCGAACATCTGACCGCGCTGCCGCGCATTTCGGTCAACGGCGAATTCCAGGAGAAGCGCTATCTGAAAGTGCTCATGTCGGGCGCCGCCACCGCGATGTGGAACGGCTTCCGGCGGGTGAATGCGGCCTAAGCCATCGGTCATTTCGGACGCCGCTAAGTGGCGCGCCCCGGAATGACAAAATCTAGGCCTTATCCGGCTTCGCCATCCAGCTCACCAGCGGCATCGCCGGCAGCACCCAGCCCAAGCCCGCGACCACGTAGAAGATCGCCGCCACTAGACCGTTGATGTCGGTCAGCACCGACTGCGCCAGCGCCATTGCCAACAGCGCCCACACCGACACCAGCATCAGCAGGGCGATGGCGCCGATCAGTTTGCGGGTGCGGATGCGCATTGGCATTCCTCGCTGTCATGCCCGGGTAAGCGGGCATCTAGTAAACATTAAACTCGCGATATCAATCGAACGCCGAAGCTACTGGATCGTTCGCTTGCGCGGACGACGACAGAATCTCGATTTGCGCCAATATGCGCCTGACTATATGGTCCGCGCCGTCTCCTGCAAGCCGGTCAGCCATGCCCCCTGCGGTATCCACTTCCGATTTTCGCCCGCGCGCCGTGCGGCTTTGGTTGCTGGCGGTGGCGGCGATGATTTTCCTGACGCTGGTCATCGGCGGCGCCACCAGGCTCACCGTCTCCGGCCTCTCGATCGTGGAATGGAAGCCGGTCACCGGCGTGCTGCCGCCACTAAGCGAGACCGCTTGGCAGGCCGAATTCGACAAATATCGGGAGATTCCGCAATACCGCGCGCTCAACAAGGACATGCGGCTAGACCGCTTCAAGGTGATCTACTGGTGGGAATGGTCGCACCGGCTGCTGGCGCGTACGACCGGCGCGGTGTTCCTGCTGCCGTTGCTGTTTTTCCTGTGGCGCGGCTGGCTTCCACCCGGCTTGCAGCCGCGGCTGTGGACGATCTTCAGCGCCGGCGCCTTGCTCGGCGTGGTTGGCTGGTGGATGGTTTCGTCCGGCCTTGCCGGAACGACGCTCACCAAGGTCTCGCAGTACCGGCTGGCATTCCATATGACGTTCGCCGGCGCGATCTATGCCGCGGTGCTGTGGACCGCGCTTGAGATCGTGCCAAGCCCGCGCAGCGAAGCGCCGGCGCGGCTGCGCCTAAGCGCGCTGGCGATTGCCGCATTGCTGTTGGCGCAGATCTATCTCGGCGCGTTGGTGGCCGGGCTCGATGCCGGTTTGAAATACAACACCTGGCCGCTGATCGAGGGCGGGCTGATGCCCTCGCTCGATCGTTTGCTGTTCATAAAGCCGCTCTGGCGCAATCTGTTCGAGAACGACCTCATGGTCCAGCTCAACCATCGCCTGCTGGCGGACGCGATCTGGCTTTTGGCCATGCTGCATCTGGCCGATACGTGGCGGCAGCGGCAGAATATTCGCGGCGCCGTCCTGTTGGCGGCGGCGGTGACGCTGCAGGCCGCGCTCGGCATTGTCACGCTGCTCTATGAGGCGCCGCTCGGGCTGGCGCTGGCGCATCAGATCGCCGCTATCGCGGTATTCACGGTGGCGGTGGTGCATGCCGAGCGGCTGTCGCGGCGAGCGCGTGTTCCAGTGGCGCAAGCGGCGGAGCAGGGCGCATGATCGACGTCAAGACCCATGACGGCATCGCGGTGCTGACCATGACGCACGGCAAGGCCAATGCTCTCGACCTTGAATTTTGCGACGCACTGGCCGCGCGTTTCCTGGAACTGCGCGGGTCCGATGCAAAGGCGGTGGTGATCGCAGGGCAGGGCAGGATATTTTCCGCCGGCGTCGATCTCATTCGCATCGGCGCGGGCGGCGCCGATTATATCCGCAAATTTCTTCCCAGCCTGCATCGGCTCTACGACGCGGTGTTTTTTCATCCAAAACCGGTGGTGGCCGCGATCAATGGCCATGCCATTGCGGGCGGTGCGGTGCTGGCCGCTTGCGCGGACCGCCGCATCATGGCGCGCGAAGCCGGCCGCATCGGCGTTACCGAATTGCTGGTGGGCGTGCCGTTTCCCGCACTCGCCTTCGAGATCGTGCGGTTCGCGGTCCCGCCGCGTTATCTGCCGGAGTTCACGCTGGGGGCCGCGACCTATGCCAGCGACGCCGCCTTGCAGCGCGGCTGGGTCGATGAGGTGGTGGAACCGGCGGCGTTGAAGGAGCGCGCCATGGCCGCCGCGCAGTCCTTGGCGGCGCTGTCGCCGGTGGCCTTCGCGCAGACCAAGAAACAAATTCGTCAAGCGGTGAGCGAGCGCCTGGCGGCGAGCGGAACGGCCACCGACAAAGCGGTCACCGACATCTGGTGCGCGCCGGCAACGCTCGGCTTTATCCGTGATTATGTGGCAAGGATGTTGAAGAAATAGGGCACAGTTACGATGCGACGCGGTTCTCTCCGTTCCCTCCCCCTGAAAGGGGGAGGGTCAGGGAGGGGGTCATCGCAACGCCGGTTTGACCCCCACCCGCCCGCCTTCGCTTGGCTTCGGCGGGCGACCTCCCCCTTGCAGAGGGAGGTTTAAGCAACTCCAATCTCTCTCAAATATCCCCGCACCCCCGCATGAATTAGCTCCGGCTGCGGCGCGGCGGCGGCCGTGTTCTGCGGCGTAGTCTCGGCCGCCTGCGCCAGGCGCTTGACGAAAGCGGCATGGCCTTTGTGTAGGGCGCGGGCGAGCGCGTAGGCGATGTCGTCGGGAAGCGTCGGCCTTGCCAGCAGGAAACTCCAGGAGCCGACCGAATTCACCGCCGCGGTCTGGCCGGGATAGCTGCCGGCAGGCAGCACGGTTGCTTTCAGGAAGCTGTGTTTGGCCCGGATGCGGGCCGCTTCCTCGGGGGTTGGCGCAACGAAGCGCCCACCCGCTTGCGCCACGGCCGCAAAGCCGGGCCAACCGACGCCACCGCCCCATAGCGCGGCGGCGCGGCCGTCAAGCACCATGGCCGGCCCGTCGCCGGCCTTGTCGAGATAGATCGCCTCGAAATCGCGTGTCTGGTCGAGGCCGAGCCCGTCGAGCACATAGCGCGACAGGATGGTGAGCCCGGAGCCCTTGGCGCCGAAGGCGACCGGCTTGCCCTTGAGATCGTTAATCGTGCGCGCCGCGCTGTCGCCGCGCACCACGAACATGCCGGCGGTCGAATACATTGCCGTGACGATCTTCAACTCCGAGCGCTGCCGCCCGATGCCTTGCCAGGCTTCGTAAGCGGGCTCCCCGGTCACCAGCGCGATGTCGAGCTGGTCTGCTTCGAGCAGGGGAATGTTTTCGGTCGAGCCCTTGGTGTTGCGCGGCTCGACCACGAGCCCCGGGTCGGTCTCGTTGACGGTGTCCGCCAACGCCCCGCCATAAAGCGGAAAGCCGCCGCCCCGCGTCGCGGTGCCGAGAATGACTTTGGTGCTCACTGGATTCGCCTTATTTGGTAAGCCTTACTTGGTAAGTGTTACTTGGCCGTCAGGCCTTCTTCCAGATCGGCGATGATGTCTTCCTTGTCCTCAATGCCGATCGAGAGCCGCACCACGTCGGGCCCGGCGCCGGCCTGCACCTTCTGCGCGTCGGACAATTGCTTGTGCGTGGTGGAGGCCGGATGGATGATGAGCGAGCGCGTGTCGCCGATATTGGCCAAATGCGAAAACAGTTTCACGTTGGAGACCAGTTTGACGCCGGCGTCGTAGCCGCCCTTGAGGCCGACGGTGAGCACCGCGCCGCAGCCTTTCGGCACATATTTTTTGGCGAGCGCGTGGTATTTGTCGCCCGCCAGGCCCGGATAGCTCACCCAGGCCACCTCCGGCCGCTTTACCAGCCATTCGGCCACCGCGAGCGCATTGTCGGAATGGCGCTGCATGCGCAGCGGCAGCGTCTCGACGCCGGTGAGGATGAGGAATGCATTGAACGGCGACAGCGCCGGCCCGAGGTCGCGCAGGCCGAGCACGCGGCAGGCAATGGCGAAAGCGAAGTTGCCGAAGGTCTCGCCCAGCACGATGCCTGAATATTCCGGGCGCGGCTCCGACAACATCGGATAGCGCTTGTTCTGCAACCAGTTGAAGCGGCCGCCGTCGACGATCATGCCGCCGATCGAGTTGCCGTGGCCGCCGAGGAACTTGGTGAGCGAATGCACCACGATGTCGGCGCCGTAATCGAACGGCTTGCACAGATAGGGCGTTGCCAGCGTGTTATCGACGATCAGCGGCACGCCGGCCTTGCGAGCGATCTTCGACACCGCCTCGATGTCGGTGATGATGCCGCCCGGATTGGCAATCGACTCGATGAAGATCGCCTTGGTCTTGGGCGTCACCGCCTGCTCGAACGACGCTATGTCGTCGGGGTCGGCCCACACCACGTTCCAGCCGAAATTCTTGTAGGAATGGTTGAACTGGTTGATCGAGCCGCCGTAGAGCTTCTTGGAGGCGACGAATTCGTCGCCCGGCATCATCAGCGCGTGCATCACGATCACCTGCGCGGCATGGCCGGAGGCGACCGCTAGCCCGGCGGTGCCGCCTTCGAGCGCGGCGACGCGCTCCTCCAGAACCGCGTTGGTCGGATTGCCGATGCGGGTATAGATGTTGCCGAAGGCCTGCAATCCGAACAGTGAGGCGGCGTGGTCGACATCGTCGAACACAAAGGATGTGGTCTGGTAGATCGGCGTGGCGCGCGCGCCGGTGGTGGGATCGGGCTTGGCGCCGGCGTGAATGGCCAGCGTATTAAAGCCCGGAATGCGTTCGACGTCGGCCATGGCTGCCTCGTTTTGCTGTTGCCCGTGGCCATCTGTTGGTCCGGGCGGAATTGATCGCGATTTAATGGGCGGGAGTGGGCGCGCCGTCAAGGCGGCATATTGGCAATGGGCCAATTCGAAAGCCGGCGGCTAAGCTGCGGCCGCATCATGGAAATTCATTTCAATGGAAAGCGTCCGCTCAACCGCTGTCTTCTTCGTCTTTTCTCGTCCCCAGCCCCATGCGCTGTACGCCCGACCCGAGGATCTGCGCGCGCTTGGATGACTGCGTGCGCGAATTGAACCCCATCCAGGCAATCTCCGACGACAGCCGGCCATATTCGATCTTCGGGCAGCGGTTCATGACCACCTTCATGCCATTGGCTTCGGCGAGCGCCGCCGCCTCATCGTTGCGCACCGTGAGCTGCATCCAGATCACCTGCGGCTTCGGCTTGAGGGTGAGTGCCTCCCGCACGATCGGCAGCACGTGTTCGGAGCTGCGGAAAATGTCGATCATGTCGATCGGCTCGGGGATGTCGGCGAGCCGGGCGTAAACCCTCTGGCCGAGGATTTTCTTGCCGGCCTGGCCGGGATTGACCGCGATCATGCGGTAGCCGCGCTCTTGCAGGTATTTGAACGCGAAATAACTCGGCCTGTTGTCCTTCGGCGAGATGCCGACCATGGCGATGATCTTCGCGGTATTGAGGATGCCGCGGATATAGCTGTCGGGATAAGTGTCGTGGTTCATGGCGAAGGCTTTGGCGAGCGTTCCGCGACCAGCGCGCGCAGTCGCGCGTTCTCGGCTTCCAGTTCGGCGATCTTGGCCTGCACTTTTGCCAGGGCGTCGCCGATTTCGGCTTCGGTAAAGCGCGTGACGATGTGCGAGGAGCAGTTCACGTCCCAGGCCTCGATGGTGAACAGGATGGCGCGCTCGGGGCGGGCCTTGTAGCCCTTGTCGAACAGCCGGTCGACCAGCGCGGCATCGTTTTCGACCACACGGGCGCGGCCCCACAGCTTGATGCGCTGCTGACGCGCGGGGTCGAGCAGGAATAAAAAGGCGCGCTCGTTCTCGCTTAGGTTTGCCAGCGTGATGTATTGCCGATTGCCGCGGTAGTCGGCGAATCCAAGTGTGCGCTCGTCGATGACCTTGATGAAGCCTTTCGGTCCGCCGCGATGCTGGATGTAGGGCGCGCCGTCGGCGGTAGCGGTGGCGAGATACACCGTGTCCTGCTCGGCGATGAAGGCCGCCAGCTCCGCCGTCACTTTGTCGGGGAATCCTTCATCGAGGCGCCGCGCATAGGCCTTGGCGGAGCCACGCTCGGCCTGGGCTGCTTGCGCCGCCGGTGTGAAGACGCGTGAGGAATTGTTCATGACACGACCGACACTCCCGAAACTGCTGCGATCAAGATAAGCGCTCGGATCGTGGCCACCAAGTAGTATCGAGCAGCCCACATGAACGCCCAGATGGCGCCTTGGGAGCGCTTGAGGGAAGCGAGGACGGTTGACGCTATGTCAGATGCTCGGCCCAAGATTTCGCATTCGCCGGTCACAGGCACGCAATGAACAATGATTTTCTACGGTTTGGGGCGCTTCTTCTGAACCCAGAAGATATAGGTGCCCTTAAACGTATCGGGATACTCGATTTCGAATTCGTGCCAGAGCTGTAAATTCGTTTCATTATGTCTTGAGAAGCGGGCTCTAAATTGATCCCGCTCGTAGCCTCCAATGTGGAAACCTAGAAACTCCAGGCCATTTTCATCGAGAAAAGCTTGAATTTGCGGAATAGTGTATTGGCGCTCATGCGCGGGAAGCAGCAGGTCCCGACACTCGCTCGTAGAATAGAAATCCCCAATCCGCAGCATGCTGTTGAGTGCGGCATTGGAGGCGGCCGCGGCGGCAAGCTCTTGCCGCGCGGCCCGAATATTTTCGACCGAGGGCGTGGCAACGTGTTCGGACATCCAAGCCTGGGCAACGACAATATCCCGCCGCGCAAGCTTGCTGTAGAGGCCAACCTGCATACAGCCATCGGGCCGAAGCAGCGATAGAAGCGTACACCATCCTTTCTCGGTATCGCCAAGGTGATGGAGAACGCCGCTGGAAGAAATAAAGTCGAACTTGTTGCCCAAACTGCCAAGCTCAAGGATGTCCGCTTGGGCATATTCTACGTTTTGCATACCCGCCATTTGAGATTTCTGTTTTGCGTAACATAAGCTGGATAGGCTCAGGTCGATTGCGAGGACTCTGGCTCCGACAAAATTCTGAGCAAAAAATATCGACTGCTGGCCGGTTCCGCATCCGGCGATGAGGATGTCGAGTGCGGCGGTCGCGCCAATTTCACGAAAGCGGCTGGACGGAAAATTTTGCCGAATGTATTCATTGAATAACATTGGGCGTCCGAAGGCCACAGAATTGGTCCAGCGCGGATAAGGATTGTCCTCGTATTGCCCCCGTACCTTGATGGACGTGTCGTCGGCAATGGGAGTGATCCGCGCGATAGAATCCCGTAGTTCCCGAACAGCCGCGGGCGCGTATATTTGCTGTTGCTGCAAACCGACTACGCCTTCCGGCCAAGGTCTCTTGCCTAGCGCCTCTACAGGCAAACAATTCAGCGGCACATATGCGGACAGCACCGCCACCGCCATCGGCGAAACCGCCGCGCCTGTATTAAGCGCTTCGGTTATTTGATCTAGCAATGTCTGTAAGCGGCCGTTTTCGTCCGGCGTCAGATTGAAAACATATTCATTGTTGTAGCATTGGCGCGCCAACGCGCAACAAAATCGAAGCATGCCTTCGTTCTGATGGCCGTGATCCTGAGTTGCGATTTCAAGAAGCCCGGCACGGATTGAAGTCAAGAAGCGTTCAATCTCGATCCCAAAGACTCTGCCCATCTCAAGTAATGCGAGCAACAGCGGATCTATCGATATTTTAGAAAGCCCGGCGGTTCCCAGTAGCTCGTGCAGCGAAAGGAGACGGGGCCAGGAGGCCATCGCGCGCTGGAATGCCGGACCGATAAGGGCATCCCGCTTGAGTATTTCCTTGGTAATGCCCTCAAGATCGCCCGGCAAAGCCCAAGATTCGCGCAGAGCACGGGCGATCACGTCGCGCATTTCGTCGGCGCCGGGAAAATAGGCCCATCGCCGCACACAGGTTACAAAAAAAGCTTTGCTTTCTTCGCTCTCCTTGAGGCGCACAGCCTGCTTGGCAACTTCCATCGCTTCTTCGGCTTGCCCAGATTCAAGCAGCGCGCGCCCGTGCGTTAAAAGCGCTTCGATGAAGTCAGGCTCGACGGTCGGAGGGCGCGGCGCAGTCGCTGATCGTTTCTGATCGGCTTGGCTGGCTCGCCTCATCTTACGATTCATCGTTCGGCCCCCACAAACTTACCGACACTGATACCCTTCGAACCTTATCGCTTACTTGGACCGCTTTCGACAAGGCAAAATAGCCGGCGCCGTTCGCCGCGTCGTTCGCGGTATTTCGGCGGTGTTCGCTCCATGTCCGTTATTGCCCCGACCGCTGAAATAAAATCGTGCTGCAAGTACTGAAGTGAATTCGGCAAAACCGGTGCAATAGCAACCGAGTGCGAGAGTTCCAATAGTAGGTGATATGGCGCTCAACGAGGTAGACGCGGGTGCGGCGGTCGTGCGATCGGCGAAGCACAAACCATCAGCGGTCTTCCCATTTCGCCTCGCGCTTGTCGATGAAGGCGCCGATGCCTTCCTCGGCGTCGCGCGCCATCATGTTCTCCACCATCACCTCGCTGGCATAGGCATAGGCCTCGGCGATATTCATATCGACCTGGCGGTAGAAGGCTTGCTTGCCGAGCTTGACGATTGTCGAGGATTTCGCGGCGATCTTGCGGGCGAGGCGGATTGCCTCTTCGCGCGCCTTGCCGGCATCAACAACGCGATTGATCAGGCCGATGCCGAGCGCTTGCTCGGCCGGGACCATCTCGCCGGTGAGCAGCATTTCCATGGCGTGTTTGCGCGCCACGTTGCGGGTCAGCGCCACCATCGGCGTCGAACAGAACAATCCGATATGCACGCCGGGGGTGCTGAACTTGGCCGCGGTCGAAGCGACTGCCAGATCGCAGGTCGCGACCAGCTGGCAGCCCGCCGCGGTGGCGACGCCTTCCACCGCCGCGATCACCGGCTGCGGTAGCTGGACGATGGCCTGCATCAGCGCGCTGCAGTCCTGCATCAGCTGGCGCGTATAGCCGCGGCCACCGTCGGCATCGGCGCGGCGGGCGGTAACTTCCTTGAGATCGTGCCCGGCGCAGAAGGCCGGACCGTTGGCCGCTAGCACCACGGCGCGGATGGACTTGTCAGCGGCGATCTCGGCGAAGGCGGCGGACAAGGCGGTCAACATTTCTTCCGACAGGCTGTTGCGCGCCTGCGGCCGGTTGAGCACCAGAATGGCAATGTCCTTGTCGCGCTCGCGCAGCAACAAGCGCGCGGCGGTTTTGTCAACGCGGGAGGCGGCTTGCTGGGCGCTCATGGATCAGTTTCCAGACTGGTGGCGTACCGATACTTAACCCGCGGGAACGTCGGTGCAAGACGCAGCCCGTATTCGAAAAACACCGATTGACCGCATTGCCCGGCCGTTTATGACGGAACACGCCGGACCGTCCGGCAAATCGGGGTATCCATGCCATCGCCAGCCATATCCGCACCGGTCCTGAATGCCGAGGAGATCGCGAAACTCCTGACAATTGAATTTCCGCAGGCTTTTTTTCCGGGATGCAGCCACAGCATCGAACGCGTCGATTACGGTGATGTACGCGTGCGCTGGACCTATGAGGCGGGAAGCCTGCGTCCCGGCGGCACCATTTCCGGCCCCACCATGATGGAACTGGCCGATTTCGCCATGTATGTCGCGGTGTTTTCAGCCATCGGGGCGCAGCCGCTGGCGGTGACCACCAATCTCAACATCAATTTCCTGCGCAAGCCGGCGCAGGCCGACCTGTTCGCCGACGCCAAGCTGATGAAGATTGGCAAGCGTTTGGCGGTCGGTGAGGTCACCATTTACTCGGGCGGTTCCGACGAGCCAGTGGCCCATGTCACGGCCACCTATTCAATCCCGCAGCAGCGGTAATTAGCGTTGGGTAATAAAATACCATTCGTATAACTAATTGATACAATTAATAAAATAATGTGGCAACGACGTTGACCGCGGCAGGCCGTTCGGCTAGATAGCGCCACCTTCGACGCGATTGTCCCGTAAGGATTTGCCATGAAGACCTATTCGGCCAAGGCCGCCGACATCGAGAAGAAATGGGTGAGCATCGACGCCACCGGGCTTATCGTCGGCCGCCTCGCCACCATCGTTGCCATGCGGCTGCGCGGCAAGCACAAGCCCACCTACACCCCGCATGTCGACGACGGCGACAACGTCATCATCATCAACGCCGCCAAGGCAGTGCTCACCGGGCGCAAGCGCGAGAAGAAGGTTTACCAGCACCACACCGGTTTTATCGGCGGCATCAAGGAGCGCACGGCCAAGTCGATCTTCGAAGGCCGTTTCCCCGAACGCATCGTCGAGAAGGCGATCGAGCGCATGCTGCCGCGCGGACCGCTCGGCCGCGTGCAGCTTGGAAATCTGCGCGTCTATCCCGGCCCCGATCATCCGCATGAGGCGCAGAAGCCGGAGCCGCTCGACGTCGCCGCCATGAACCGCAAGAACGTGAGGAGTGCCTGATCGTGTCCGAGACAGTACAGTCGCTGGAAGGATTGGCGAGCCTCAAGCCGGCCGCGGCGGAAGCGCCGAAATACGTGCAGAAGCTCGATCCGCAGGGGCGCGCCTATGCCACTGGCAAGCGTAAGAACGCGGTCGCCCGCGTCTGGATCAAGCCGGGCGCCGGCAAGATCACGGTCAACACCAGGACGGTGGAGGTGTTCTTCGCCCGGCCGGTGCTGCGCATGTTGATCCAGCAGCCGCTGGTCGCAGCCAATCGCAGCGGGCAATACGACGTGGTCTGCACAGTCTCGGGCGGCGGTCTGTCCGGCCAGGCCGGCGCGGTGCGCCATGGCATTTCCAAGGCGCTGACCTATTTCGAACCGGAGCTGCGCGGCGCGCTCAAGAAGGGCGGGTTCCTGACCCGCGACTCGCGCGTGGTCGAGCGCAAGAAGTACGGCCGAGCCAAGGCGCGGCGGTCGTTCCAGTTCTCCAAGCGCTGATCGCTTAAAAAAATCGCGGATTTCGGCAGAGAGCGAGCGCATATCGGCTGGAGCCGATATGCGCCGCCGCTTAAGCCGGTCTCGGGTCGACTCGATATCGGTAAAGCTGCACTTTTCCCGCGTGCCGCGCCCGGTTGCTGCGACTTGTCGAGGTATTGTTTACCCTTCGGCAACGCTGTTTTACGAGCGCAGTCACGTAGTAACCCCTATCAAACCATGGCGGGCTAGCTTCGACGCGGGTCATGGTTTGGTGGGTTTTCAATGCAACTCGACGTTCAGACATTGTCGGTTGTGACGGTATTCGTCACGGGCCTGCTTGGTGCTTTGCTGGTGTTTGCAGGGCTGCAGAACCGGGCGGTGCGCGCCCCGATGGTGTGGGGGGCGGCCTTTATCGTCGGTGCCATCGGTCTTGCGCTTCTCACCACCCACGGCAGTGCGCCCGATTGGGTTTCCGTCACCCTTGCGAATGCTCTGGTGCTGCTTGGCACCGCGCTCACCTGGGCGGGCGCGCGCATTTTCGACGGCCGGCCGGTTCGCACCGGCCTGGTATTGGCGGCGCCGGCGCTTTGGCTGATTGCCTGCACGGTTCCCACCTTCGCTGCCGACATAAATTTGCGCGTGGTGCTGGTCTCCGCGCTGATGGCGATGCTGGCCGCGGTCACGGCGGAAGAATTCTGGCGCGGCCGCGCCGAGCCGCTGATGTCGCGCTGGCCGACGGTGTGCGCGCTGCTCGGCTATGCCGCGGCGCTGCTGGCGCGCATTCCGGCAACGCTGTTGTCGCCGATCCTGCAAGGGCAGTCACTGATGAGCGGCGTGTCGTTCGCGCTGCTCGCCTTCGGGACGCTGCTGTTCACGGTGGTGCTGGCGTTCCTGCTGCTCAACATGACCAAGGAGCGCACCGAGCTTCAGCACAAGATCGCGTCGCTGATCGATCCGCTGAGCGGCGTGCCCAACCGCCGCGCCTTCCTTGACGGCGCCAACCGGTTGCTGATGCAGCAGAGCATCGATTTCGAGCCGCTCGCGGTGTTTCTGTTCGACCTCGATCGCTTCAAGACCATCAACGACGAGCTCGGTCACGGCACCGGCGATACCGTGCTGCAGATTTTCGCGTCGACCGCCACCCGCACGCTCGGGGGTGACGTTCTGTTCGGCCGCATCGGCGGCGAGGAATTTGCCGCGGTGCTCCCGGTCGGCGATGTCGGCGAAGCTGTGGCGATTGCCGACCGCGTGCGCCGCAATTTTTCGATCGCCGCGGTGGCATACCGAAGCGGCGAACTGGCTCCCACTGTCAGCGTTGGCGTGACCCTTGGCTGCGATCCAAACGAGCCGGTAGCCGGCTTGCTGGCGTCCGCCGACCAGGCGCTTTATCGCGCCAAGGCAAACGGACGCAATCGAGTGGAATGTTCCGAGCCTGCCATTGTCGGCACCGCGGTGTCGGCGGAAACGGACCTCGGCGAACGGCGGGGCTGGCGGCAGGTCGCGGCACGCGCTTGAACACGCGTTTTCTGGCGCAATACCCGTTCCGGAAGCATTCAGTTCCCATCCCCGATCTAGCCGAGGCCATGCGTTGCGGGATCGGGCGCTATTCGCGCGCTATTTAAATCCAATTATCGCAAGTCTTTTGTCGAAGCGCGCGAATATGCGCAACGCTTTTCCCACAAGAGCGGTGTTATTTTGCCACTGCCGCCCGGCGTGCAGCTTGCACCGGCCGGGTGGCCAGCGTGATTTTGCGCCGGAGATTGAATGTTCGCCGCCGCCAGCCTGCAGCCTCTATTACTGGATGTGCCGACACTGTCGTTCGTGGCGGTCGCCATCGCTGGTTTTCTCGGCCTGTTTTTGATCTTTAGCTGGCTGCAGCAGCGCGATGTCGGCTCGCTCGCCTGGTGGGGCTCAGCCTATTTGATCGGCGGCGCCTCGATTGCGTTGTGGGGCGCGCCGGCGCCGATGTTCAAGCTGCCGCCTGAATTGCCGGAGGCCCTGATGTTTGTGGCTTGCGGCATGATCTGGAACGGCGTGCGCCTGTTCCACGGACGGCGGCTGTTGCCGCTTGCCACCTTTGCCGGCGCCATTCTTTGGCTGATCCTGTGCCAGGCATCCGCGTTGTCGGAAGGCAGCAATGCGCGCGTCGTCCTCGGCGTCCTATTGGTGGCCGGCTACACGTTTTTCATCGCAATCGAGCTCGCGCGCGAGCGGCGCAAATCGCTCAATTCGCGGACCGCCGCCATCGTCGTGCCATGTCTGCATGCGGCGATCTTCCTGATGCCGCTCGCCATGCGGGCGTTCCTGCCGGAGGTATTGGCTGCCGCATGGCTGACCGTGTTTGCGCTGGAGACGATGATCTACGCGATCGGCGCCGCATTCATCGTGCTGCTGATGGTCAAGGATCATAACGTCCATATCTACCGTCACGCCGCCAGCACCGATCACCTGACCGGCCTGTTTAACCGCCGCGCCTTCATGGAGGGCGCGCTCAGCCTGTGCGCTCATCAAGGCAAACGTGGCGAACCGGTGACGCTGATGATGTTCGATCTAGATCAGTTCAAGTCGATCAACGATCGTTTCGGCCACGCCGTCGGTGACGACGTCCTGGGTGTGTTCGCGCAAGCGGCGCGCACGAGCTTGCGCGCGAGCGATATTGTCGGCCGGCTGGGCGGTGAGGAATTTGCCGTCGTCGTGCCGGAGCCGATGGAGTTGGCTATGCGCATTGCCGAGCGCTTGCGCGCCGGCTTCGAGGCCGCCGGCCGCACCGTCTGCGCCCATGCCATAGGCGCGACCGTGAGCATCGGCGTCGCCACGACCTATCACGTGGTGACGAATATCGACGCGCTGGTAGCACGGGCGGATGCCGCGCTCTATCGCGCCAAGCATGATGGTCGCAACTGCATCCGCTGCGCCGAGGATGAGGAGGCGCCGAGCCCGGGCGCCCGCCTGATCGCCGCCGCCCGTAACGGGCAAGCGCCCGGTCCGGCAGGCAAGCTGGCGCTTTTGTTGCAACGCAATAGCGCCGCGCGAAGCGCCAAACAGTCCGGTTTGTCGCCCTCCGGGGAGGCAACAACGCCTCATTTACTTTATCGGCGCTAATATGAGCGCATGTTGCGTATCGCCAATAGCGGGCACTTGGCTGCCGAGACTCGTACGCTCGAGGCCTATGCGTTGCGTGCCGGCGCAGCATTGGCCTGCACCTATTCGTCGTCCGCGGAATTTGACGCCGCGCTGATTGCGCAGCGCCGCGCCGCCGGTGTCTATGGACCCAGGCGCTATCGCAGGCGGATGTTCGCCACCGTTGCCGGTGTTGTTGCGGCGCTCGCCGTCATCGTATTTCTGATCGTCTGATTGATTTATTCGCCGGCGCTTGCGACTTGGACGGATACCAATTTCCATGGATAGCGCGCGCGAGTCCGCTTTGCCGCCAATAGCTGCCGAAATGTTGCAGTGCCTGGAACGACGATTTGCACCAGTCGCGACCGAATAACGGATGCGGTGATGGAACTGTAATGCGAACTGCGATGTTGACTCCGACTATCCGATTGATTGGAGATTGCCATGAATGACAAATTATTCCATCTGATAGCTGGTATAATTTTTGCTATTGTCGCGCTGCTACAAGCCTTACGAATTTATATGGGATGGCCGGTTTTGATTGGCGGCTGGAATGCGCCAATGTGGGTCAGCTGGGTTGCCATCGTTGTCGCAGGCGGCATGAGCTATTTAGCCTTGACGCTCAAAAGCCACGCGAATTCGAACTTGTGAAGTTCACGGAGGCATAAAAAAATCGGAGTCGGCGCCGTCGAGGGGCCGACTCCGCGTTGTTATTTTCAGAAGTGATAGTTGAGACCGACGCGCACAATATTGGCGTGCGCGCTGCCCGAAAGGGTCGTGCCAGGAGGCGTCGGCGCGTGGTTCGGGGTCCCGATATAAAGATATTCGAGCTTGGCGCTCCAGCGATTCCACAGCATCTTTTCGACACCGGCGCCCGCCGTCCAGGTCCAATACGTGGCGGACGAACTAAACGCGCCAGTCACCGGAATCGTGCCGTCGAGTGTGGACTTGCCGTAGACGGCGCCGCCGGTCATGTACAACAACCAGGTGTCGGCGGCGGCATAGCCAAGGCGACCGCGGATGGTTCCGAACCATGGCGCTTTGGCCGTGCCGGTGTTGGTGATACCGCCGACGGTGCTGGTGACGGTGCCGCTACCGCTGCCGCCCTGGAAGTCGGTTTCGAGGCCGAAGACGATCGAGTTCATCTGCCAATTATAGCCGGCCTGCACGCCGCCGAGAAAACCGTTGCCGCTGACGGAAATCGGCCCGCTCGCGCCGCCGCTGGTGACCGTGCCGCTACCGTTGGTCCAACCCCAGCCGGCATTGCCGCCGGCGTAAAAGCCGGTCCAGGTAAACGGCAGTGGCGCATAGACCGCAACCGGCGCTTTCGTTGGCATACGGGCCGGAAGATCGGACGCGTAGCCGGCAGAAACGATCCCGAAAGAGCAACCCGTCAAGAGTACAATCGCGAGTTTCCGCATGGCACAGTTCCTTTTGTTGCCCGTTCCGTTCAGTCCGAAGCCCCCGACGCCGGAATAAGACTATGGTTCAGCGGCGGCTTGGTTCCGGGCAGTCAACGCCAACAAAAGCCGCCGGTTCCGGCGGCCAACGCGTATCCAAAGCACTGTGGCGGAAACGCCACACCGCATAAAGTTGCTCGCGCTATCCGAACGAGTCGGAACGAGTCGGAACGAGTATTACGAACAGATTTTCAATTTTCAACCATCGTACTCGACTCGCTATCGAAAAGCCAAAGACAGCAAGGGTTTGACGGGGAGTTTTGGGGATAGGAGTTGGACGAGGAAGGCGATTATTTGAGCGGGACTTGCTGCGACGAAGATTTTGCGCAGCGTGTGGAGGCCG
>JBBRAL010000039.1:0-41994 GCA_038206805.1 Hyphomicrobiales bacterium
GTGAGAGATTCACCCCGTTGCCAGCGATCCCATAACTCCGTCTTCTCAGCAGCAGTAAAACCACGACGAAATCTCTGATCCACCGTCACACTCCATCTTTTGCACTAAGATAAAGTGTTGCATCGACCGGTTGAGATCACCGGGGAAGAGCGGACATTGGCCAACCGTTGCTCACGAGCCTAAATGGCGAGCACACGCCCTAACAGTCTCCCGTCATTCCGGCGCGCGCGAGCGCAGCGAGCATCTCAGGGCGATGGATTTTACACCGCCTCCGCCACCCGCTTGCCGAACGCGTCGGTACCGAGCGACCCGCCCAGGTCGGGCGTGCGCCCATCCGGCTGGGCGATGACACGGTCGAGCGCGGCTTCGATTGCCTGCGCCGCGCGCACCAATTTGTCGTCGCCACGCCGCTCGCCCAGCCAAGCCAGCAGCATCGCCGCCGAACCGATCAGCGAGGCCGGATTGGCCACATTCTTGCCGGCGATATCGGGCGCTGAACCGTGCTGGGCCTGCGCCACGCCGTGCTCGGCGCCGGCATTAAGCGATGAGGCGAGGCCAAGACTACCGGCGATCTCGCTCGCCTCGTCCGACAGAATATCGCCATACATGTTGGTGGTGACTACAACGTCGAATTGACCGGCGTCGCGGATCAGCAGCGCCGCCATCGAATCGATCAATTGCTCCTCGTATTGCACTTGTGGATATTTTTGCGCCACCACGCGCACGCATTCGAGAAATAACCCGTCCGACACCCGCAGCACATTGGCCTTGTGCACGGCAGTGACCTTTTTCCGCCGCTGCAGCGCCAGCTTGAATGCGCTTTCCGCGATGCGCGTCGAGCCTTGGCGGGTAATTTTCCGGATGGCGAGCGCCAGATCCGGTGTCGGCATCAATTCGCCGTGGCCGAGATGCATGGAGCGGTCGGCGTAGAAGCCTTCGGTGTTTTCGCGCACGATGACGAGATCGACCGCTTTGCCGCAGCGTGGTGGAAAGCCTTGGCGCGAGCGTGCCGGCCTAATATTGGCATAGAGATCGAGCCGTTTGCGCAATTCGCCGGACGGATTGCGGCCGCCGTCGGCAAGCGGCGGATACTCGTTGTGCGACACCGGGCCGAGCAGCACGCCACCGGCGGCTTTCGCCTTGGCCTCGACGGCATCGGGAAACGTGGACCCTTGCGCCTTATGCGCGGCCCAACCGATCGCCGCCGTCTCGAATTGCAGGCCGAGTGAGAATTTCGCGGCAGCCGCGCGCAGTACATCGAGCGTGGCCGCCGTGATCTCCGGCCCGATGCCGTCGCCTTCGAGCACCAGCAGGCGCAAGGCGCCGGCCGCTTTCTCGCTAGTGGTCATGCGTCAATTTCCCGCTGTGCCGGCCATCCCATTGCGGCCTACGCTATATCGAACTATGATTTTTGCCATAAAGAAAAATCGTCCCTGGGAGGATACATTATGCCGCGATTTATCGCACGTTCTTGCATGGCCGCGTCGGCCGCCGTCATCGCCATCGCATTTGCTACCAGCGCGCAGGCCGTGACGCTGAAATGGATCACCTTCAAGCCACAGAACGCCGGCGACGCGCAGTCGATCTCAACCCAGTGGTTCGTCGACGAATTCAAGAAGCGCACTGGCGGCAAGAGCGAAATCCAGATGTTCTGGGGCGGCAGCGTCGCCAAGGACAAGGAAATTCCGGACTTCCTGTCGGGCGGCGCCGCCGACATGGGCGACATCATCACCCCCTATTTCCCCGACAAGTTCCCGCTCAACAACGCGGTCGGCTATTTCATTCCGCAGCCGCATTCCACCATCGAGATCGCCGAGATGCTGGAATATTGGCATCGCACCTATCCGCAATTCGACGGCGAATTGAAGCGCTATAATCTCAAGACCATCGGTTTCCGGCCGCTGGAAAACTACGGCATGATCTGCACCAAGCCGGTGAAATCGATCGAGGATTTCAAGGGCCGCCGTATCCGCACTTACGGCTTCGCCTATCCGGCCTTCGTGCAGGCGCTCGGCGGCACGCCGGTGT
This sequence comes from Hyphomicrobiales bacterium, assembly GCA_038206805.1. Taxonomy (GTDB): domain Bacteria; phylum Pseudomonadota; class Alphaproteobacteria; order Rhizobiales; family Xanthobacteraceae; genus Pseudolabrys. The sequence goes on from JBBRAL010000039.1 coordinate 2,029, forward strand.
CGATGAGCTCAACCGACGGCTATGAGGCCTTGCAGCGCGGCATCCTCGACTGCTCGCCGATCGGCCCGTCGCTGGCGCATGGCTGGAAATACGACGAGGTGGCGAAATATTACATCGACATTCCGATCGGCGCCTCGTTCGGCCACATGATCACCATGAACCGCAAGAGCTACGACTCGCTCGATGAGCAGACGCGCGCCATTCTCGATGGCTTGGGGCGCGAATACGCCATGCGCTATTCGGTCGAAATCGACATCATCACCAAGAAGGTGCTCGAAGGCTGGAAGAAGTCCGGCGTCTCGGTGACGGTGCTGCCGAAGGAGCAGTTCGCCAATATCGTCAACTTCCCGGCGGTCAAAGCGGTGCGGGCGAAGTGGCTTGAAAAGGCCAAGGCCGCCGGCGTGCCGGCCGAGGAAATTGCTTCGGACTTTAATTTCTAAACGTCATTCCGGGGCGCCCGCCGGAGCCTGAAAGGCGCCGGCGGGTGAGCCCGGAATCCATATTCACAAACCGGGGTTATGGATTCCAGGCTCGCAGGCCTCGCCTGCGCCCCGGAATGACACTTAAGGACGGGACCGCCGATGCTCGCCTTCCAGCGCCTGTACCGGGCCTACGGCAGCTTGCTGCGCATTTGCGGCACGATCTCGGCGCTGGCGACTTTCGCGATGATGGCGCTGGTGGTGGTCAATATCGTCGGCCGCTATCTGTTCAACAAGCCGCTCGACGGCACGCTGGAATTCACCGAGTCACTGCTGGTTGTCATTATTTTTCTCTCGCTCGCGCTCACGCAATATGACGGCGGCCATATCAGGGTGACGCTGATGACGCGGCGGTTGCCGCGCGCTTGGTCGCGCGCACTCACGGTGTTCTGCATGCTGGCGGGCGCCTTGTTCTTTACCTGGTGCGCCTATGCGGCGTGGCGCTTCGCGGCGCAGTCGTTCTCGTTCCGCGAGCAGGAATGGGGCACCATCGTATTCCCGCTCTGGCCGGTCAAATTCGTGGTGTTCGCCGGTATCGCGATGCTGGCCGTCCAGTTCCTGCTCGATGCCATCGCCGAGACGATTATGCCGATCAAGTCCGACGACGTGCGTGCGATGGAGCACATCTGATGGCCTCGCTCGAGATCGGGCTCATAGGCGTCGCTGCGCTGTTCGCCGCAATTCTCATGGGCGTCAACGTGATGGTGGCGCTCGGCGCGGTCGGCGCCTTGGGGCTGACCGCGGTTGTCGGCTTCAACGCATCGACCTCGATGCTCTCGACCGTGTTTTTCGAGACCACGCACAGCTTTCATTTCAGCGTGATCCCGCTGTTCTTGCTGATGGGCTATTTCGCCATGCGGGCCGGCCTGGGCGAGGATCTGTTCGAGGCCAGCTACAAATGGTTCGGCGGCTTGCCCGGCGGCCTGGCGATCTCGACCACGCTGGGGGCTGCCGCTTTCGGCGCCGCCTCGGGCTCCTCGATCGGCACCGCCACCGTGTTCACCAAGCTGTCGCTGCCCATGATGCTCGATGCCGGCTACGACAAGCGCATGGCATCGGCCTCGATCGCCATCGCCGGTACGCTGGCCGTGATGATCCCGCCCTCGGCGGTGATGGTAATTTTCGGCATTCTGACCGACACCAGCATCGGCGATCTGCTGATTGCCGGGGTGATCCCCGGCCTGGTATTCGCCGTCATCCTGTGCGGCGCGACCTACCTGACCGTGCTGCGGCACCCGGAATATGCTCCGCTCTCGACCGTCCGCTATACGCTGAAGGAGAAGCTTTATTCGCTGCGGCTGGCCGGCCCGCTCATTCTGGTCATCGTCAGCATCATTGTCGGCCTCTATGTCGGCGTCTTCACGCCGACCGAAGCCGGCGGCATGGGCGCCGCGGTGACGCTTTTACTCGCAATCGTTCGGCAGCGCGGCTTCAAGGGCTTGCAATTGATGGAGACGCTGCGCGAGACGGTGAAGACCTCGGCCATGATCTTCGCCATCATCATTTGCGCGCTGGTGTTCTCGCGCTTTCTCGCGCTCTCGGGCGTCGCCAATACGCTTGGTGACTTCCTCACCGGACTGGATGTCAACCGCTGGGTAATCGTGCTGATCGTCGTCATCATCTATTTGATCTTTGGCATGATGATGGACGCGCCCGCGCTGCTTGCCATCACGCTGCCTATCACCTATCCGGTGATGATGAAGCTCGGCTTCGACCCGATCTGGTTCGGCGTGTTCGTGGTGCTGCTGGTGGAGATCGGCGCGGTGACGCCGCCGGTCGGCGTCAATTGCTTTGTGGTGCAGGCAACGTCCGAAGGCCGCGTCGAGCTGGAAGAAGTGTTCTCCGGCCTCATCCCCTACGTGATCGCAGGCTTCGTCATGCTGCTGCTGCTGTGTCTGTTCCCGCAGCTGGCGCTGTTCCTGCCGCGGTCGATGCATTGAAAATATAAATGACAATTGGCAACGACCATTTCGTATTGCGCTCGACGGTCACTTCGCCGTTCGGCCGCAAGGTGCGCATCGCCATCGACGTGCTGGGCTTGGGCGAGCGCATCACCATGGTTCCCGCCGATACGCTCGACGAAAACGACACGCTGCGCCTGGAGAACCCGCTCGGCAAAATGCCCTGCTTGCTCACCGCCGACGGCACGGCGATCTACGACAGCGGCGTGATTATCGAGTTTTTGGCCGAGGTGGCGGGCAGCGAGCAGCTTTTGCCGGCGCGCGGGCTGGCGCGCTTCAAGGCGCTAACGCTGGCACGGCTGGCCGACGGAATTGCCGAGGCGGCGATCCTGATGGTCTATGAAAATCGCTTCCGCGATCCCGGCACCCATTCGGAACGCTGGCTCACGCATCAGCGCGGAAAAATCACCCGCGCGCTGGCCGCTTTCGACGCTTCACCGCCCGACGCGGGCAAGACCGACATCGTCGCGATCGGGCTTTCCTGCGCGCTCGACTATCTCGACTGGCGCCGGCCGGTCAAATGGCGTGACAGCAATTCCCGCCTGGCCGCCTGGCTGGCCGCCTTTGCCAAGAACGAGCCCGCCTTCGAGCGCACGCGGGCCGAGACCTAAGAGACCGTAATTCATATGACTGAACTCGCCGCCGAGCCACCCGCCCTGCCGCCAACCTTCATGGCGCAGCCCAGCAAGCCGAAACTGCTACTGCCGCCCGGCGCCTGCGACGCCCATGTGCACGTCATGGGTCCCGCCAGCCGCTTTCCCTTCGCCGACGTCAATCTGACGAAGCAGGACGCGCCGAAGGAAAAGCTGTTCGCGCTGCACGATTTTCTCGGCATCGAACATTGCGTGATCGTGCACACGACCAGCCACGGCCATGACAATTCGGCCACCGAAGATGCGCTGGCGGCCAAGGGCGGCACCTACAAAGGTGTGGCGCTGGTGCCGACGACGGTTTCCGACGACGAGCTCAAGCAGCTCGATGCCGCCGGCTTTTGCGGTGCGCGCTTCCATTACATGCAGCATCTCGCCAAAGGCCCGTCGATCGACGAGGTGGTCGGCTTCGGCAAGCGGCTCGCTACGATCGGCTGGCATTTGCAGATTCACATGGCGGGGGACCGGATCGGCGAATTGACGCCGGCGCTCAAACGCTCACCGGTGCCAGTGGTGATCGACCACATGGGCCGCGTCGATGCCGGGCTCGGGCTCGAACAGCCTGCGTTCGACGCCCTGCTCAGACTGATGGAAGATCCGAATATCTGGGTGAAAGTGAGCGGCGCCGATCGCGCCACGCGGGCGGGGCCGCCTTACGCCGACGCTACGCCGTTTGCGCGCAAGCTGGTGGCCGAATTCGGCGACCGCTGCGTCTGGGGCACCGACTGGCCGCATCCCAATCATGCCCCGCCGGTTCCCGATGACGGCCTGCTGGTCGACCTGCTGGCACAAATCGCGCCGAGCGAAGCGCAGCTTCAGGCACTGCTAGTCGACAATCCGCAGCGGTTCTACAAATTTGCGCCGGCCAAGCGGCGCGCAGTGACGGAGCCAAAATCATGAGCGGACGTTTGCAGGGACGCATCGCCATCGTCACCGGCGCCGGCTGCGTCGGCCCCGGCTGGGGCAACGGCCGCGCCACCGCGGTACGCTTTGCCGAGGAAGGCGCAAAAATCTTCGCGGTCGACCGCGATCTCGACAGCGCCGCCGAGACGGTCGAGCGCGTGAAAGCGGTGGGCGGCGAGATCGTGTTGCAGCAATGCAACGTGACCGACAATGCCTCGGTCGCCGCCATGGTGGCGGCCTGCCTTGCGCGCTTTTCCCGCATCGACGTGCTGGTCAACAATGTCGGCGGATCGGCCCATGGCGGGCCGGTGGAAATGCCGGAGGAAGTCTGGGACGCGCAGGTCGACGTCAATCTCAAGAGCGTATTCCTCACCTGCAAGCACGTGCTGCCGGTGATGGAGAAGCAAAAAAGTGGCGCCATCATCAACCTAGCGTCGACCTCCGGGATCCGCTTCACCGGCGCTTTCCAGGTCGGCTATGCCGCGACCAAAGCGGGCGTCATTCAGCTCTCGCGCGTGGTCGCCGTGCAATATGCCGCCAAGGGCATCCGCGTGAACACCGTCGTACCGGGCCAGTTGCACACGCCGATGGTGGAGGCCCGCCTCGCCAAGCAGCGCGCCGGCGGCGATGTTGCGACCCTGCTGGCGCAACGGCTCAAGCGCATTCCGCAGGGCTTCATGGGCGACGGCCGCGATACGGCCAATGCCGCGCTGTTCCTGGCCTCCGACGAAGCGCGCTTCGTCACCGGCACGGAAATCGTGGTCGATGGCGGGATGTCGGTCAGGTGCGATTAGCGGTTCAACCACCGTCGCGCAAAACCGAGCAGGCCCTGCGGCAGGAAGATGATCATGGCGATGAAGATGAATCCGAGCGGGATCAGATAAGGGAACTGGTCGCCGAAGATACGCGACATCAGTTCGCGCAACAGTTGAAAGAAGCCAGCGCCGACGATCGGGCCGACCAGTGTGCCGATGCCGCCCATGACGTTGAAGATCACGGTGTCGCCGGAGGTGGTAAAGAACACGAAGTCCGGCGAGGCGAATTCGTTTTGCACCGCGTACAGCACGCCGGCCAGCCCCGCGAACAGGCCCGACAGCATCACCGACACGATCTTGTAGCGCTCGACCGGATAGCCGATGGCGCGAGTGCGCGCCTCGTTCTCACGGATCGACTGCAGAACCATGCCGAAAGGCGACTGGGTGACGCGGCGCAGGATCAAATAGGACCCGGTCACCACCGCCAGCACGAACCAGTGCATGATCGTGGAGTCAAAGCGCACGTCGTAAATGAACGGGATCGAGAAATGCGGCCGGGTAAAGATCAGACCGTTCTCGCCGCCCGTGACCGGCGTCCAGGTGAAGATGATGACGTAAAAGATCTGGCTGAAGATCAGCGTGGTGATGGCGAAATAAATGTCACGCAACCGGGTTGAGAAATAGGCCACGAACAGCGCGGCGCCGGCGGCGCCGGCGAGCCCAAACAGAATCGCCAGCCACAGATTGGGCGGACTGACGATCAAGAGCGCGGCCGCCGCGCCATACATGCCCAGCCCGAAGAAAGCGGAGTGGCCGAACGAGATCATGCCAGTGTAGCCGATCAGCAGGTCCGACGACATCGCCAGCAGGCCCCAGATCAGGATCTCCGTCAAAAAGCGGCGCCAGAATTCCGGCAGCACTATCGGCGCAACGATCAGCAGCGCCATAATGACGCAGAATCCGGCCCAATATATTTTGTCGTGGCGGGTCATTTTGGTGTCGGGACAAAAAGGCCGGTTGGCCGGAATAGCAACGTGAGGATCAGCACGACGAATGACACGATCACCGCCTGCGACGGGTTAACCCAGATCGAGGCGTAGGATTCAAGCAGGCTGATGAAGATGGCGGCAAGAATCGAGCCGCCGAGATTACCCATGCCGCCGACCACGACGACGATGAAAGCTTTCAGCACCCAATCGAGCCCCATGGTGTGGTTGACGCCGACCAAGGGTGCGAACAGAACGCCGCTCGTGGCCGCCATGGCGGCGCCGATGGCGAACACGCCCGTGAACACCCACGGCACCGGAATGCCCATGGCTTGCGCCATCACACGGTCCTGCGTGGTGGCGCGAATCCAGATGCCGAATTTGCCGTATTTGAGGAACAGCCAGAACGCGCCAATAATGCTTGCCGACAACAGCGCGATCAGCAGCCGATACCATGGATATTCCAGATAGAACAAGTTGAAGTGAGTGGTGATCGGTTCGGAAATTTTGCGCGCCACCGGCCCGAATTGCCAGAGCGCGTAGTTCTGCAAGATCAGTGAAAAGCCGAACGTGACCAGAATCGTGTTCAACGGGTCGCGCCCGATCAATGGCCGCAGCGTCACGATCTGAATACCCGCGCCTAGAATGGCGATGACCAGCGCTGCGATGATCAGCGCCAGCCAGAAACTACCGGTCGCGGTGATAACGATGACCCCGACATAGGCGCCGAGCATGAACAACTCGCCATGGGCGAAATTCACCACGTCCATGATGCCGAAAATCAGCGTCAGGCCGGACGCGACCAGCGCCAGAATCATCCCGGTGACGATGCCGTTGATCGTTTGGATCAGCAGCAGCTCGAACGGAAAATTCTGAAAAAACTGGACGACCGCGTCCATCTCAAACCCCCAGATATTGCTTGATGACGGGATCGTTCACGCTGATGTCGGAGGCGGCGCAAGTGTGGCGAACGCACCCCTTCTCCATGATGTAAATGCGCTGGCTTGATTCCAGCGTCAACGGCACGTTCTGCTCGACCAGCAGAATCGCAACGCCTTCGCGATGCAGTACCTCAACGATCTGGCGGATCTGCGACACCATGCGCGGCATCAGGCCCTCGGTCGGCTCATCGAGCAGGATGATTTTGGGCTCCAGCATCATGGCGCGGGCGATGGCGAGCATCTGCTGCTCGCCGCCCGACAGCGTGCCGCCGGCTTGATTACGGCGTTCCGCCAGCACCGGAAAGAAGGCGAACACTTTGTCGAGCAGCGCCTGCTTTTTCTCTTCCGTCACGCCCCGGCGGTCGAGGCCGGTGCGCAGGTTTTCCATGACCGTGAGCAGGCGGAAGATGCGCCGGTCTTCCGGCACATAGCCGATCCCGAGCCGGGCGAGCTTGTGCGACGGCAAGCCGGTAATGACTTTACCGTCAAACTGAACTTGACCCTTGCTCGGCTGCACCAGGCCCATGACAGTCTTGAGCGTAGTGCTTTTGCCAACGCCATTGCGGCCGAGCAGGCCAACCACTTCCCCGGGCGCGACCTCAAGCGTAACGCCATGCAGAATGTGGCTTTTGCCGTAATAGGTGTGCACGTCCTCGACCCGGACGAGCGGCTCTACGCTGGTGCCGGCGGCGCTCATGTTTTGAGATAGACCTCTTGCACCTTGGAATTCTGCTGGATCTCCTCCGGCGTCCCGTCGGCGAGAATTTGGCCGTAGTGCAGCACGGTGATGTGATCGCAAAGCTCCATGACCACCTCCATGTCGTGCTCGACGATTAGGATGGTCAGGTTCTTTGCGACGCGCCGCACCAATTGCATGGTGTCGTGGGTCTCGGCGGCGCTCATTCCCGCAGTCGGCTCGTCAAGGCAGAGCAGCGAGGGTTCGGTGGCAAGCGCAATGCCGATTTCGAGGTTGCGTTGCTCGCCGTGCGAAAGATTGGCAGCCAATTCGCCCGCCTTGCCAAGCAGGCCGACGGACTCGAGCGCGGCTTCCGCCTTCTCATTGATGTCGGCGAAGGCGCTGTGATGCGCAACCATGTTCCAGGCGTGCCGGCGCGACTGTGCGGCGATACGCACGTTTTCCAGCGCCGTGGCATTGGGTAGGATGTTGGTGATTTGATATGAGCGCGCGATGCCCTTTTGCGAAATCTTGTTGGGCGGCAAACCGGTGATATCCTTGCCGTCGAACACGATGCGCCCGGCGGTCGGCCGCAGCACGCCGGTCAGGCAATTGAAAAAGGTGCTCTTGCCCGCCCCGTTCGGCCCGATGATGGCCCGCACTTCGTTGCGCGCAACCTGGAAATTGACTTCGGAAAGCGCGGCCAGGCCGCCGAATCGGACGGACAACAGTTCAGTCTTGAGAATGGGGGCCGACGCCGCCCCCCGGCTTGACGCCGGGGGGCCTGCATTGGCCACTGCTTGCTCGCTCACTTACGACGAAGCGAACTTGCAGGCCGGCGGGAACAGCGTCTTCTCGCCCGGGATCGTCTCGGTGATGTGATGCTTGCCGCCCTTGATCTCGAAGATGACCTCCAACGGGAAGGCCTGATGGTCCTCCTTGCGGAGTACCTTGTCGCCGGTCGGGAAGTCGTCACTCAGCTTCATCTGCAGGCCTTCGAGCGCCTCGATCAGCTTCATGGTGTCCTTGCGGCCCTCGAACTTCGACTTCTCCATGCCAAGCTTCAAAGCGTTCATCGCCTCGAAGTTCGACTGCACGTAGCGGTCCGGCAGCGGACCGGACGAGTCGACCTTTAACAGACGCGCCTTGGCCTCGTCGAAGAAGTGGTGGTGGTAGGGCGTATTGAACGGGCCTTCAAACACCGGGATGTAGCGGTTGATGCCTATGAAGCCCTCGATCTTGTTGCCGAGCGCGGGAAGGTTCGTCGATTCGGCAATGGCGCCGTCGCCCGCCCATTTATATTTCTTGGTGAGGCCCAGATCGTAAGCCTGGTTGCCGATGGTCACGCCGTCCTTGCCGAAGAAGATGCCGAACAGGCCGTCGAAGTTTCCGCTTATCTTTGAAAGGAACGACGTCATGTCGGCGGTGCCGAGCGGAATGCCGGTGGTGCCAACCACTTCGCCGCCGCCCTTCTTGATTTCGGCGGCATAGGCGTCACGCGTCGACTGGCCCCAGGAATAGTCGGCGTAGGCGATATGCCACTTCTTGCCCATCTTGTTGAGCACCGGCCCGAAAGCGACCGCTTGCGCCGGCGCGTAATCGTGGACGCGGAAGCTGTAGCGGTTGCACTTGGTGGTCGTCAGCGTGGTGTCGAGACACACGCTGATCATGTTGACGACCTTGGCTTCTTCCCAAACCGGCATGCAGGCGAGACAGATGTTGGACAGGAAGCCGCCGACATGGGCGTCAATATTGTCCTCGTTCACCATCTTGCTGGTCTTGCGCCGGCCGACGTCGGGCTTGGATTCGTCATCCGCCACGATCAATTCGATCGGACGGCCGTTGATGCCGCCGTTTTTGTTGATGCGGTCGACCGCCATTTGAATGCCGACCAATGCGGTCTTGCCACCGGCCGCGCCCGCGCCCGAAAGCGGATTGATCGCTCCGATCTTGTAAGGCTTGGCCGCGCCGAACGCCGCGCGCCACGGCGCCGGCACCAGCATCATCGCGCCCAGCGCACCGCCGCCCCAGCCGACCAGCGTGCGGCGCGTGACCTTGCCGCTGTACCAAATGTCGCTAGCCCAAGCCTCGTCTTTCCATCTTTCAGTCATCGCCTGTCCTCCCTGTGGATTTCATTTACCGCAAACGAAAAACGCGCCGCCCGCGCGGTCGCGCGAGCGTCGAAGCAACGCCAAGAAGCGATTATCTGGATGAGCCGTATGGCTGCGCGCTGCGACTGCACCGGCATTCCGCCCGGCGACAGCCACCCCCACGAGCCCGATCTCCGCACGCCCAACCGTGCCGGGATGAGGCAGCATAGCCAAGTCCTCCCCTACTCGGCCCTTAGCGGGCTCTTTGAGCAACTTGATCCCTTAAAGAAACGCCATCCTGACGCCAGTTTCAACCGGTATTTCAGTATTGATGGCTGCTGTCTCACATGGTGGTATGAGTGCCTGGGAACTGTGCAACGCAATGCCTAAGTAGCGCGGCATTCGCGTCAACCGGATCGGACACCGGCCATGGCCGTTACCTCGCTGCGTCAAGCTGACACGCCTCCCACGGGCCAAGGCCTGGCGGCGCGGCTCGCCATCCGTGCCGGCACGCATCGGGGGCCGACATCGGGCCTGGCGCCCGGCTTTGTGCAGGGCAACCTCGCCATTCTGCCGAGTGCCTTCGCTGCCGATTTCCTGCGCTTCTGCCAGCTCAATCCGAAGCCCTGCCCGCTGATCGGAAGCTCCGCCCCCGGCGACTGGCGCCTGCCGGCGCTGGCTGCGGATCTCGATATCCGCACCGATTTGCCGCGTTACCGCGTGTGGAAGAAAGGCGAGCTGGTGGCCGAGCCGGACGACGTCCGCGATGTATGGCGCGACGACCTGGTGGCCTTCGTGCTCGGCTGCTCGTTTTCGTTCGAGGAAGCGCTGACGGCGGAGGGCATCGAGCTCCGCCACATCGTGCGCGGCTGCAACGTGCCGATGTACCGCACCTCGATTGCAACGACGCCGGCCGGTCCGTTCCACGGGCCCATGGTGGTGTCGATGCGGCCGATGAAACCGGCCGACGCGATTCGCGCGATCCAGATCACCACACGCTTTCCTGCAGTGCACGGCGCGCCGGTGCATATTGGCAAGCCGCAGTCGATCGGCATCGAGGATATTATGAAGCCCGACTACGGCGACGCGGTGGAAGTGCGCGACGACGAGTTGCCGGTGTTCTGGGCCTGCGGGGTGACGCCGCAATCGGTGATCGCGACGGTAAAGCCGGAATTCTGCATCACGCACTATCCGGGCAGCATGCTGATCACCGACCGGCGCAATACCGAATTTGCGATTATGTGACTTTGCACAACGGCGCGGCTCTTGCGTTCCCTCCCCCTGAAAGGGGGAGGGTCATGCAGCGCTGCAAGAAATTCTCGACATTGAAGTGACCCCCACCCGATTGCCGCCGCTGCGCGACGACAATCGACCTCCCCCTTTCAGGGGGAGGTAAAGAAAAGAACTACGCCGCGTCCCGCGCAGCATTCTTGTCGAGCAGCCCGGCCTCGATCAACGCCGCACGAATACGCACGATCTCAGGCGCCGCGATCTTGACCAGCGGCGGGCGCACCGTTGCGCGCGGCAGTTTGCCGAGCAGGACCAGCGCCTCTTTCATGCGGTTGTGCATGTCGACAAACGGATCGGCATAGAACACCCGCGCCATCGGCTCGATACGGTCGTTGAGGCGCTTGGCCTCGACCATGTCGTTGCCTTGCACGGCGCGGAACAGCTTGGCCTGCAAGTCGGCGATCACACTGCCGGAGCCGGACAACAGACCGTTCGGGCCGAGCACCAGCGAGGCGAACAGCCACGACGAATGCGTGCTGAGCACATTCACCGGGCGCGGCAAATTCTGCAAAGTTCGGATGTGCCATTCGTGATGCGGCACATTGCCGATCCAGTCCTTGATGGCGCGGATGCTCGGCACCTGTTCGCATAATTGCAGTAGCGTGTCTTTCGGGTAGCCCTGCCCAGTCGCCAAAGGATACTGGAACACGATCAGCGGCAGATCGGTGGCGTCGGCGATGCGCTTGAAATGCGCCAACGCCATTTGCGGCGACTGGCCAAGCGTGAACGGCGCCGGCGGGAATACCAGTAGCGCCGAGGCGCCGCCCTCCGCCGCCATGTGGGCGATGCGCGCAGCCTCCAGGCTTCCGTCGGCCCAGATGCCGTTGACGATTGGCAGCCGGCCGCCGATCTCGTCCTGCGCGATGTCGAGTACGCGGCGCTGCTCGTCGAAAGAGCAGGAGGCGACTTCGGTCGAATGCGCGTTGATGGTGATGGCCGACAGGCCTTCGACCGCGGCCACGTCGCGCAAATGCCTGCGGAAGCTCGCCTCGTCGATCGACAGATCGTTCTCGAACGGCAACAGCACCGCCGGAATCACGCCCTTGGGAACATAGTTCGCGTGCCGTGGCATGGTTCGTCTCCTCAGGTCCCAATCATACCGCCGCCATTACATCATCGCTAGACCGGTTTCTCACCGTCGCTGACCGGCGAGGTCACCACCAGGAAAACCAGGTCGCTAAGCCCGCTGTTGGAAATCGCATGCGGCACACCGGGCGGCAGAAAGATGAAATCGTGCTTGCGCACGACATGGTCCTTGCCGTCGATATGCATCAGGCCATCGCCCTCGATGACGTGATAAACCTGTTCCTGCACCTTATGGCTGTGGGTCTCGACATAGGCTTTCGGCTGATACATCGAAATGCGGTAGTCGATGTGATGTGATCCGGCGGTGTCGGGCATCACCAGCGGCTTCGACAGCGCGCCGCCGAAATGGTTGGGAAATTCCAGCCACGGAACTTCGGCGATGTTGCGGATGAAGGCCTTGCGGGTTGTCATTATTATTCTTTCGTTTTGCGCATGATCTTGTCCGAAAACCGGTTCCCACTTTTCGGGATCATGCGCTACTTCACCGGCGCAGCGTCGGGCAGGAAGCGCTGGCCGAAGGCCGGCTCCTTCCAGGGCGTCGGCGGTAGCTGCCAGGCCCCGGTCGCCGGCGGGCGCACCTCGGCATCGACATGCACGTCGATCACGAACGGCTTGTTGGCCTTGATGGCGTGCTCGAGCGCAGCCTTGAAGTCCTGCGACTTGGTGACGGTGATGGCCTCGACGCCGCAGGCGCGCGCGAGAGCCGCGAAATCCGGATTATACGGCGTGTTGTTGGGGCCCTCGTGGAACATGGTGCCAAGCTCGCGGCCGCCGAACATGCCTAGTTGGATGTCGCGGATCGAGACCCAGCCAAAATTGTTCCAGATCACCCACACCACCGCGATGTTGTATTCGACCGCCGTGCACAGCACGTGCGGCACCATGGTGAAACAGCCGTCGCCGGCGATCGCCACCACCGGACGGTCGGGCGCGGCGAGCTTGGCGCCGAGCGCGCCGGCGGCGCCAAAGCCCATGCCGGAAAAGCCCCAGGAATTGAGCATGGTCTGCGGCGCCCGCGCCTTCCAGAATTGCATGTACCAATTGTGGTTGACGCCGACATCGCAGCACAGAATGGCATCATGCGGCATCACCGCCTGGCAGTCGGCGACGATGCGTTCGGGCCGGATCGGCGAGGCATGGATATCGAAATTCGCCGCGGTGAACTTGGTCCATTCCGCCTGCCAGGTTTCGATGCTGGCGAGCCAGGGCTTGAGCGCGTCGTTGCGCTTGACGCCGCGGCGCTCGGTCTCGGTGAGCAATTGGCGGATGAAGGTGCGCGCATCGGCGAGAACGCCGATATCAGGCGGATAATTGCGGCCGAGTTCGGCCGGGTCCACATCGACATGGATCAATTTCGTACCTGGGAAATTCCACGAATAGCCGGGCAGCCAGGACGAGGCCGAACGATCGTCGAAGCGCGCGCCGATCGCGATCACCACGTCGGCGCGGCGGCCGGCTTCGTTGGCGGGATAGGCGCCGTTGCGGCCGATAAAGCCGAGCGACAGCGGGTCGGTCATGTCGAGCGTGCCCATGCCGTTGGGCGAAGAGATCACCGGAATTTGCAAGCGATGCACCAGTTCGGTGAGTTCCTTGGAGGCTTCCGCCAGCGTCACGCCATGGCCGACGAAGATCACTGGCTGCTTGGCGGCAAGAATCATATCGGTGCAGGCCGTAATCTCTTCCGGCGAGGCACCGCTGCGCTGCGTGCCGAAGGCCGGCGCGGGCTTGGGCACCTCGACGTCGTCTTCTTCCTGATAGACATTGAACGGCACGTCGACATTCACCGGGCCGGGGCGGCCCGACAGCATGGTGGTGGTCGCCTGGCGCAGCGCCAATGGCAGCATGTCGACACGCGTCGGCTGCCAGGAACGCTTGACCACCGGGCGAATGATATTGGGGAAGTCGGCCTGGTAGTGCTTGTTGACCTCCTGGAACGGGCTGCGGTTGAACTGCGAGGTCGGCACGTTAGAGGTGATCGCCAGAATGGCGGAGGAATCGGTGATGGCGCAGGCAAGCGGCATCACGATATTGCAGGAGCCCGGCCCGCAGGAGGTCAAGGTCGCCACCGCCTCATGCCGCACGCGAAAATAGGCGTCCGCCATGTGGCCGGCCACCTGTTCGTGCCGCGGCGATACCATCTTGATGTGATCGCGCGCAGCGTAGAGCGAATCGAGGATACCCACATTGCCGTGGCCGCAAATCCCGAACACGTAGGGGATTTTGCTGTCGATCAGAAATTCGACGATCAGATCGCCACCCTTCATTCGCGGCATTTTGTTCTACCCGTGCTGCTTTGTGCTGCGCTGCGGCCGGTGTTATCGGGCCGAAGCACACTTGAAACCTGTGTTTTTACGGTTGCGATCATGCGATAGAGACTTTACCCGTATCGGTGCCGTATCGACAATACGGCCCGGAAAGCGTCAGTTCGAGATCAGCGTAGCCTAATCCATGAAAGCAGCGCCGTTCGAGTATTCCCGTCCTGCCGACATCGACGAAGCCTGTGCGATGCTGGCCGCCGACGAGAGCGCGCGCCTCATCGCCGGCGGGCAGACGCTGGTGGCGATGATGGCGATGCGGCTGGCGCGGCCGAGCCGCCTGATCGATATTAATCGCATCGCCGCGCTGTCGTATATCCGCGACCTCGGCGAGACGGTCGAGATCGGCGCCACCACGCGGCAATGCCTGGTCGAACGTAACCCGCTGATCGCCAAACGCGTGCCGCTTTTGGCGCGCGCTATCCCCAATATCGGCCACGCGGCGACGCGGGCGCGCGGCACCGTGGGCGGCTCGCTCGCCAATGCCGATCCGGCGGCGGAACTGGCGCTGATCGCCATCACGCTCGACGCAGTGCTCAGTTACCGCGCCGATGGCCGCACCGCCGACATTCCGGCGCGCGAATTCTTCATCGGCCCGATGATCACAACGCTGCCGGCCGGTGCCGTGCTGACCGCCGCGCATTTCCCAGTCTGGCGCGCCGCCAAGGTCGGCGTCGGCTTTCACGAGGTGAATGCACGGCGTAGCGATTTTGCCTTTGTCTCGGCGGCGGCCCAGGTCGAGCTTGCCGACGACGGCACATGCAAACGGATCGCCATCGGCGTCGGCGCGCTGACCGATTTCCCCATCCGGCTGGATGGCGCCGAACAGCAACTGAAGGGCAGCAAACTCGATGACGGCACGGTGCAAGCCGCCATTACCGAAGCGCTGGCCGATATCGATGCGCTCGCCGATCTGCACGCCTCGGCGCAATACCGCAGGCGCGTCGCGATCAATCTTGCCACGCGCGCCGTCGCCGACGCCGTTAGCCAGGCGCAAGGACAAAGCCGCCATGCGCATTGAGCTCGACGTCAACGGCGCCGTTCGCGAACTCGAAGTCGATCCGCGCACCACGCTGCTCGACTGCCTGCGCGACCAGTTCGGCCTGACCGGCGCGCATGCCGGCTGCGAGCACGGCGTGTGCGGCGCCTGCACCGTGCTGTTCGAAGGCGTGGCGGTGCGTTCCTGTCTGATGTTTGCCGTGCAGGCCGCTGGCTCTGCCATAACCACCATCGAGGGCGTCACACCCGGCCCCGGCGAGCTATCGGTCATCCAGGATGCGTTCTGCGAAACCCATGGGCTGCAATGCGGCTATTGCACGCCGGCCATGGTGCTGGTGGCGCATGCGCTCATCGCTGGCAACCCCGAGCCTACGCGCGAGGATATCGTCGAGGCGATCTCCGGCAATATCTGCCGCTGCACCGGTTACGCGCAGATCGTGGAGGCCATTGCGCTCGCTGCCGAGCGCATGCGTGGCGCCAACAGACCGAAGGACGCGCGCAAATGAGCCCCGCACCTGACCGCTTCCGCTTCGTCTCCACCGATCGCCGTGTGCGCGAGGACAGGCGCTTCGCGGTAGGCAAGGGCAATTTCGTCGCCGATATTGCACTGGCCAATGTGAAGCACGTCGCGCTGGTGACCTGCCCCTACCCCGCCGCCCGCATCAAGGCCATCGACAAGAGCGCCGCCATGGCAATGCCGGGCGTGCATTATGTGCTGGATGGCGCCGAACTCGGCGACGCCACGCTGCCGCTGATGACCGGGCTCGATCACCCCAACGTGCCGCGCCGGCCCTTGGCCGTCGATGTGGCGCGCTACGCCGGCGAATGGGTTGCCGCCGTCGTTGCCGATACCAGGGCGCTGGCGGAAGACGCGGCCGAAAAGGTGAAGGTGACTTACGAGAAACTGCCATTCGTGCTCGACGCCGAAGAAGCATTGGCGCCCGGTGGCGTGCTGGTTCATCAGGCGCATGGGTCCAATGTGCTGCTCGACAAGACTTTCGTATGGGGGGAAGTCGACAAGGATTTTGCCGCTTCGCCACGCAAATTGTCGCTGCGAGTGAAATGGGGCCGCTCCTCGACCGTGCCGATCGAGACCTTCGGCGTGGTGACGAGCTGGGACCCGTGGCGGGAACTGCTCGACGTCTGGGCCTCGATCCAAATGCCGCGCTATGCCGACCAGATCGGGATCGCGCTGAAGATCCCGGTGTCGTCGGTACGTGTTCATCACGATGTCGACGTCGGCGGCAGCTACGGCGTCAAGCGCGGCATCAAGCACACCATCCTCACCGGCTATCTGACGCGCCGGCTCGGCTTCCCGGTGCGGTTGATCGAGGACCGGCTGGAAAACATGCGCGGCGGCGACGCCCATGGGCCGGAACGGCTGTTCGATGTGGACGTGGCGTTCGACGACAATGGCATAATCCGCTCCATGAAGATGCGGGCGCTGGAAAATGTCGGCGCCTATGCCGGGCGCTCGCCGTTCCAGCTCGGCAAGCCGATCGGCGCCATTGTCGGCCCCTACAGAATCAAAAGCGTACAGTATCGCGCCATCGCCGTGCTCTCCAACAAGACCACGCAGGACGCGGTGCGGGGCTTCGGCCAGGGCCCGACCAATGTGGCAATCGAGCGCAGCATGGACGAGGTCGCCCATGTGCTCGGCCTCGATCCGATCGAGATCCGCCGGCGCAACATGATCCGCGCGGAAGAGTTTCCCTACATCATCCCGAGCGGCACGATTTACGACAGCGGCGACTATCACACCGTCATCGACAAGGTATTGGCGCATACCAGCTACCAGGACCTCAAGCGGCAACGCGACGCCTTGCGCGGCGCCGGCCAGCTCGCCGGCATCGGCATCGCCGCCTGCCTGGAGCCCTCCGGCGGCAACGCCACCTTCGAGGCGCTGCTCAATCCGGCCATCACCACCTCCAGCTTCCTGGATTCATGCCGCATCACCATCGACGGCACCGGCGCCATCACCGCCACCATGCACACCACCTCGTCGGGTCAGGGCCATGAAACTTTGGTCGGCACCGTGGTCGGCGAGGTGCTGCAGATCGATCCGGAGACCGTGCGGATCGCGCGGCCGGATTCGCTCACCTCGCTGCCGAGCGGTACGCCGGTGGGCAGCCGCATGGCGATCATGCTGGGCGGCGCAGCCTTCCACGCCGCCACCAAGCTCAAGAGCAAGCTCACCGCCATCGCGGCCCACGATCTCGGCATTCCGCTCGAACGCGCGGTCTATGCCGACGGCAATGTCTTCGACCGCAACGCACCGCAGAACAAACGCGGCTGGAGCGAGCTGGTGCAGATTGCCTACCGCAATTTTCACCGCATGCCGGCCGACATGGAGCCGGGGCTCTCGGTCAGCCACGTCATGCAGGTGCCGACCGGAGGCAAGCTGCCGAGCGCGGACGGGCGCGTGCACATGTATCCATGCACCTCGTTCGAGTTTCATATGATCCTGATGTCTATCGATCCGGCGCTTGGGCTGCCGAAGATCGTGATCTACAGGGTCGGGCACGATTGCGGCACGGTGATCAATCCGAAAATCGTGCGCGGCATGACCATGGGCGGCATCGCGCACGGCATCGGCGCGGCGCTGTACGAGGAATTCGCCTATGACGGCGAAGGCCAGTTGATGGCGCAGAGCTTCATGGACTATCTGCTGCCGTCGTCGCATGAAGTGCCGCCGGTCGAGATCATCCATCACTGCACACCCTCGCCGAACACAGTGCTCGGGCAGAAGGGCTCGGGCGAATCCGGCTATTTGGGCGCGCCGGCGGCCATCGCCAATGCCGTCAACGATGCGCTGCGCCCGCTCGGCGTTTCCATCAACACGCTGCCGATCAAGGTGTCGGTGCTGGGCGACCTGATCGCGCAGGCGCAAGAGCGATGATGATGCGACGAACCCTCACAAAACGTCATTCCGGGGCGCGAGCCATAAGCGCGTTTACGCGCGTCTTCGACGCGCTATGGCGAACGAACCCGGAATCCAGAGCTACGTACTCATGCTTGGCTCTGGATTCCGGGTCCGGCGCGTCGCGCCGTCCCGGAATGACAGGATAGAGACTAGGGAATTTAGATGATCGTCGATTGCCACGCCCATCTGGTACCGCCCGAATTGCTGGCGGCCATCGCTAAGGATGCGGCGCGTTTCCCCAATGTGCGGCAGATCGACGACGCCGGCAGTCTGGCTTTCTCATTCGCCGGCGCCAAGCCGACGCGTCCGGTGTCCAAACCGCTGTCCGATATCGCCGGCCGCGTGGCCTGGATGGCCAAGCAGGGTATCGACCGGCAGGTGGTCGGCGGCTGGGTCGACATGTTCGGCTATGAGCTGACCGGCGCCGAAGGCGAGGCTTGGGCCCGGCTCGCCAACGATTGCCTGCTCGCGGCCGCCAAGGCCGAACCGCGCTTTGTGCCGCTGGCGACCGTGCCGCTGGGCGACGGCGCGCGCGCTGCTTCTGTCCTGAAGGATGCAGTGAAGGCGGGCTTTGCCGGCGCCATGATCGGCACATTGCCGCGTGGAGCCGGCTCGACGCTCGACCATGCCGATCTCGACCCGTTCTGGCAGGCGGCCGACGAGACCGGCGCGTTCATCCATATTCATCCAAGTTTCGATGCCGGCGACAAGCGCGTCAATGATTTTGGCCTGGTCAACGGCCTCGGCCGCATCACCGACGCGGCGATCGCGGTCGCCCGCCTGATCTCGGCCGGCCATGTCGCGCGCTACAAACAGGCGAAATTCTTCGCGCCGATGGGCGCCGCCGCCCTGCCCTTCGTGCTCGGCCGCCTCAAGCGCAATCACGCCATCACGCCCGGCATCGGCGATCCGGCCGAAGCCTTGGCGCGCATCTACACCGACACCATCCTGCATGACGCGCGGGTGCTGAAATTCGTGGTCGAGATCATGGGCAGCGAACGCCTGATGATGGGCTCCGACATGCCGTTCCCGATTGGCGATAGCGAGCCGATTCGTATCGTCACGCAGGCCGGCCTATCCGCGGCGCAGACGGCGTCGATCAATGGTGGATTAGCGGCGCGGCTATTCAAGATCGGTTAGCGGGTCATGAAGCTCGACATCAGCGGCGAGGAAATCTTCGACGTGCCGGTCGAGACGCTATGGCGCGCGCTCAACGATCCCGCCGTACTGAAGAAATGCATTCCCGGCTGCAAAGACATGATCGATGAAGGCGGCGACCGTTTCCGGCTGCTGCTCAATCTGAAAGTGGCTTCCGTCGGCGGCAGCTTCGAGGGCGAGATTTCGCTGGCGGACAAGATCCCGCCGACGCAATGCAAAGTCGCGGTATCCGGCGCCGGCACGCTCGGACAAGGCAGCGGCGGCGCCATATTCTTGCTCGCACTCGAGCCCGGCGGGACGGTTATGCGATATACTGGCGAAGGGGAAATCGGCGGCCTGGTCGCCGGTGTCGGCCAGCGCATCCTGAAAGGCGTCGCCAAACATCTGGTCGGACAGTTCTTCACTGCGCTGCGCCGCGAAGTCACCACCGCGTCGCCGGCGTCGCCATAACAAGAAACGCGCGCTCAAGGTCTGGAACTCAAGGGAGGCTTCGATGCCGGAATTTTTCACGCGCCTGCGCTCGGCGCTCTGCACCGCCGCGGCGCTTAGCCTGGCCGCGTTGATGGCGCCCGCCCCCGCCGCGGCGCAAGGAACTGGAAATGCACCGGCAAAGGTCACCATCGTGGTGTTCGGCTTTCCCTCGCTCGGCGCCTTCATGCCGCCGGTGATCAAGGCCAAGAAACTCGACGCAGCGAACGGGCTCGACATCACCTTCGAGGAGCGCCCGCCCACCGCCTACACCACCCAGTTCAACTCCGGCGAATTCAAGGTCGGCGGCAGCGCCGCGCTGCTCACCGTGGGCCTCGCCGACGAGCGCGGCGTCAAGGTGAAATATCTGTTCAACCTGTTCGACTTCTGGGGCGGCGTCGTCACCTCGCGGTCCGCGGTCAAGACCGTCAAGGATCTCGAAGGCAAGGAGCTCGCCGCCGCGCGCGCCACCACCAATTACGTGATGTTTGAATTCTTCGCCAAGAAGCTCGGCGCCGACGTTTCCAAGATCAAGGTGGTCAATACCGCCCCGCCCGGCCTGGTCGGCTATGCGGTGGCCGATCGCGCCGACGCCATCCAGCTCTGGGAGCCGGCCTATACGCTGCTGAAGGCGAAGAAGCCGGACATCCGCCTGCTCGACACCGACATGGGCACGACCTGGCAGAACTTTGCCGGTGGCGGGCGTATTCCCTATCTGGGCGTGGCCGCCCACAGCGACTGGATCGAGGCCAACCAGGCTTTGATCCCGAAGCTTTACGCGACTTACAAACAAGCCGGCGAATACATCGTCAAGCATCCGGAGGAATCGGCCGCCCTGATCGCGCCGAAATCCGCGCCGCCAGACCAGGCCGCGCTGGTCACATTGATCAAGTCGAATGACCGCCTCGGCATGAGCGTGGTAGGCGCCAGCGACGTGCGCAAACAGATCGAGGCTGTCTACAAGGCCGGCATCGACGTCGGCTACCTCAAGAAGCAGCCGTCGGCCGACACCATCTACGACAAGCCGCTGAAATGACCAAGGCGCGCTTGCTGCGCCTGCTGCAAGCCGCCGCCGGCATGTTTGTGCTGGCCGCGGCCTGGCAGATTCTGTCGATGGTGTTTCCGCATTATCTGTTCCCGCCGGTGCCCGAAATCATTGCCCGCACCGTCGATATCCTGATCACCGGCACGCTCTTGGCCGACGTGCTGCTGACCGGTGCGCGCATCTTCGGCGGCCTGTTCGGCGCCTTCATCCTCGGTGGCATCCTGGCGCTGATTATCGGCCGCTCGCGCACGGCGGAGAATTTCATCGCGCCGGTGCTCACTTTCTTTCAGGGCATTCCGGCGCTGTCCTGGGTGGTGTTCGCCATCATCTGGTTTCACGGCACCGAGTTCCGCGTGCTGTTCATCATGGTGATGACCACGCTGCCGGCGTTCACCTTCCAGATCCTCGACGCCTTCCGCTCGATGTCGAAGGATCTGTTCGAGATGACCATGGCATTCCGGCCGAGCCGCTGGACGCTGTTCCGCTTCCTGATCATGCCGACCATCGTGCCGGGAATCCTCACCGCCTGGAAAGTGAACCTAGGCAATGCCGCGCGCGTCGTGGTGGTGGCCGAGCTGGTCGGCGCCACCGGCGGCGTCGGTTACCAGTTGCTACGCCAGCAGCAACTGTTCGACATGGCCGGCGCCATGGCCTGGACGCTGCAACTGGTGCTGTTCGTGCTGGTGGTGCAGCAGACCATCAACGCGATCGAGACCTGGGCGCTGCGCTATCGCGCGGTATCCGAGCGGGCGATGTGATCATGCGATTTCGCGATGATCACTGCGTTCCACCTCCCCCTGAAAGGGGGAGGTCGGATTGCGAAGCAATCCGGGTGGGGGTCACTAAGCGGCGCCTATCAATGACCCCCACCCTGCCCCTCCCCCTTTCAGGGGGAGGGAACGGAAAGGCTTCTGCCCGCCCAACAAAATCACCGTGGTTCGTATGACCGCCGACCCCGTCATCCGCTTCAAGGACGTGAGCAAGACGTTCCGCCGCCCGGACGGGCGCGGCGATTTTGTCGCGGTCGACAAGCTTTCGTTCGAGATCGCCAAGGGCGAGATCGTGGCGGTGCTGGGCAAGACCGGCTGCGGCAAGTCCACCATGTTCAATATCGTCGCCGGATTGATCGAGGCGAGTTCGGGCGCGGTCGGCGTGGTCGGCCACGATCCGTTTCGCGAGTTCGAATTTTTCCGCGGCAAGATCGGCATCGTCTTCCAGAACGACCGGCTGATGCCGTGGCGCAGCATGCTCGACAATGTGCGGCTCGGCTTGCAGATCCTCGACACCGACGCCGCCCAGGCCGAGGCGACCGCGCGAGCCTGGCTCACGCGGCTTGGCCTTGCCGGCCACGAGAATGACTATCCGCATGCGCTGTCCGGCGGCATGCGCCAGCGCGTGTCGATCGCGCGCGCCTTCGCAGTCGACCCTGAAATCCTGCTGTGCGACGAACCGTTCTCTTCCTTGGATGAAATGACCGCGCGCGACCTGCGCGCCGAATTCGTTCGCCTGGTGCGCCAGAGCAACAAGACCGCGGTATTCATCACCCATCAGATAAACGAGGCGATGGAGATCGGCGACCGCGTGCTGGTGTTCCAGCGCCCGGCGCGCATCGCCTATGAAGCGCGCCTCGATGCGGCGACCGGCGAAGACGCGCGCCGTAAGGTGCATGGCGATATCATGCGGGTGCTGGCAGCCGATCAGGCCGTGGCGGAGACCGGCGCTTGACGGCACTCACGCGGTAAAAAAATAAAAGGAGACAATCGTGAAACTCGTATTGTTCCAGGCTGCGCCGAACGCTGAGGTTAGCCCTGGCCTGCTTACCGGGCGCGGCGTCGTTGATATCTCGGCAGCGGTTAAAAAAGGCTACACGCCGCAACTGACAATGCAGGGTATCATCGACGGCTTCGACGGTTTGCGCCCGGCGCTGGAAAAGCTCGCCGGCGAAAGCGACGCTCTTTCGCTCGATGCCATTCGATTGCTGCCGCCGCTGCCACGGCCCGGCAAGATTCTCGCCTGCATCGCCAATTATTGGGAACACGCGCAGCGCGAGGCGCGGCCGCTCAACATGTTCATGAAAAATCCCGACGCGGTGGTCGGGCCCGGCGATACCATCATGCTGCCCGAGTTCACCGTGCCTTGGATATTCATGCACGAAGCCGAGCTGGCGTTGGTCATCAAAGGGCCAGCCAAAATGGTGAAGGCCAAGGACTGGAAAAGCGCGGTGTTCGGCTACACCGCCATGATAGACGTGTCGGCGCGTGAGCAAGGCCGCCGCACCTGGCCGGCAAGCCCGCTCACCAGCTGGCTCGGCAAGTCGTTCGACACTTTCGCGCCGCTCGGTCCCTGCATCGCCACGGCCGACGAGATCGCCGACCCCAACGATCTTATTGTGCGGTTCTGGAACGACGGCCAACTTCGTCATAATTACAATACCGACGATATGGAGCACCGGGTTCCGCAACTGATCGAATTCGCCACAACGGTCATGACCATGAATTCGGGCGACCTCATCGCCTGCGGCACCAACCACGAGGGCCTCGGCGCCTTGCAGGACGGCGAGACCGTGGACATCGAAATCCAGAACATCGGCAAGATGACGCTGAAGGTTTCCGATCCGCTCAAGCGCCAATGGGAACGCGGGGTCTATATGGGCCTCGACTCCACCAATCCCGACGCGGTGCAGCGTCACCGGCCGCAGAACAATCCCGCACAGGCGTAACGAACATGGATTTGATGAAAAGCGAAATACGCGACGGCATGCAGATCGACTGGGACGCCCCCATCGCGATGGACCACGGCATCGTGCTGCGCGCCGATGTGTATCGGCCGGCCGGCGACGGCAAATTTTCGGTCATTCTGAGTTATGGCCCCTACGCCAAGGGACTGTCGTTCCAGCAAGGCTACAAGGGCAATTGGGCGAGGCTGACCAAGGCCGCGCCCGAAGTGCTGCAAGGCTCAAGCAACAAGTACCAGAACTGGGAGCTGGTCGATCCGGAGAAATGGGTGCCGGACGGCTATGCCATCGTTCGCATCGACTCGCGCGGCGCCGGACGTTCGCCGGGCCACCTCGACGTCTGGTCGGCGCGCGAAGCGCATGACCTTTACCAATGCGTCGAATGGGCGGGCACGCAAAACTGGAGCAACGGCAAGGTCGGCATCAACGGCATTTCCTATTACGCGATGAACCAGTGGAATGTGGGCGCGCTCAG
This sequence comes from Hyphomicrobiales bacterium, assembly GCA_038206805.1. GTDB lineage: Bacteria > Pseudomonadota > Alphaproteobacteria > Rhizobiales > Xanthobacteraceae > Pseudolabrys. The sequence goes on from JBBRAL010000039.1 coordinate 25,963, forward strand.
GCCGCCGCACCTTGCTGCATTGTGTATCTGGGAAGGCTCGTCGGATTATTACCGCGAACTCTGCCGCCATGGCGGCATCTTGAGCGATTTTCTCAACAGCTGGCATCCGCGCCAGGTGGCCAGCGTGCAGCATGGCGTAGGCTCACGCGGCGCCAAAAGCGTGGTGACGGGCGAGTTCGTCGCCGGGCCGGCAACGCTGCCGGAGCAACAGCTCGCCAGCGACCGCGCCGATATCCCAGGCGAAGCGAAACGGCGCCGGCTGCGCGATGATTACTACGCAGCCCGCACCGCCGATTTCGCGCAGATCGAGGCGCCCCTGCTCTCAGCCGGCAATTGGGGCGGCATGGGCCTGCACACGCGCGGCAATTTCGAAGGCTGGCTCGCCGCCGGCTCGCAACAGAAATGGCTGGAGGTGCACGGCGATACCCACTTCACGCATTTCTACAGCAATTACGGCGAGGCGCTGCAGAAGCGCTTCTTCGGCCATTTTCTCAAAGGGCAAGACACCGGCTGGGACCGGCAGCCGCGCGTGTCGCTCAACATCCGCCACCCGGACGAAAAATTCGTGTTGCGGGCCGAAAAGGAATGGCCGCTGGCGCGCACGCAATGGACAAAATATTTTTTACAGCCGGACGGACTTGGGCTCGCTGCCGGCGCACCCGCGGCGCCGGCAACGCTGGATTACGAGACGGCCGGCGACGGCTTAACCTTCCGCACCGCGCCGCTGACGGAGAGTATCGAAATCACCGGCCCGGTCGCCGCCAAACTGTGGGTGTCGTCCGACACCAGCGATGCCGACCTGTTTCTGGTGCTGCGCCTGTTCGACCCGGCCGGCAAAGAGGTCACCTATATTGGCTCCAACGATCCACGCACGCCGGTGGGGCTGGGCTGGTTGCGCGCTTCGCACCGCAAGCTCGACCCGAAAATGTCGCTTCCATACCGGCCCTGGCATAGCCATGACGAGGAATGGCCGCTCAAGCCCGGCGAGCCGGTCGAGCTCGACATCGAGATCTGGCCGACCTGCATCGTCGTGCCGCCGGGCTTCCGGCTGGCGCTCACGGTGCGCGGCAAGGACTACGAAGTGGACGGAAGCGACGCCGCGCTCCCCAACGCGCCCTATCCGATGAAGGGCGTCGGTCCGTTCCTGCATATCGATCCGCAAGACCGGCCAACGGCGACGTTCGGCACCCGCAATAGGCTGCACTTTGCCGCCGGCCGGCAGCCTTACCTCTTGTTGCCGATCATACCCGCGGCGTAAGCTTCCTCCCAAAAGCTTAAAGCCGGGAGGATCCTATGATGAAGCGCGTCGCTGCTTTTGCACTGGCCATCACCCTTTTTGCGGTCGCGGCGCCGGCTTTGGCGCAAACTTATCCAAGCCGTACCGTCACCATCATCGTGCCCTATCCGGCCGGCGGGCCGACCGATCAAACCGCCCGGCAGGTCGCAAATTCATTGTCGACCAAATTGGGCCAGAATTTCATCGTCGAAAATATAACCGGCGGCAGCACGATCATTGCCACCAATCGCCTCGCCAAGGCGAACCCGGACGGCTACACGCTGCTGGTGCACAATCTGCAGATCACGGCGAACGTCACGCTGTTCAAGTCGCTGCCATTCAACACCGAAAAAGACATCACGCCGGTGATGCTCATCAATAAAAACCCGCTGGTGCTGGTGGGCCGGCCGGGGCTCGCGCCGAACTCGCTCAAGGAACTGATCGCCTTGATGAAGAAGGAACGCTTAAAGGAGGCGCTGCCGGGCTTTGGCACCACCGGCCATCTCACCTCGGCGCTGTTCACCCAGGAAGCCAAGGTCAAGCTCGACCAGATCCCGTACCGCGGCGCGGCGCCGGCCATGACCGATCTCTTGGGCGACCACGTCGATCTATTCATCGGCACGCCGCAGTCGATCTTGCCATATGTCAAGGCCGGCAAACTGAAGGCCTATGGCATCACCGCGAAGGAAAAATCGCCGCTGCTGCCGACCGCCGATAGCATCGTCGACCTGCTCGGGCCGAAGTTCGAGATCGTTTATTGGCAAGGCATGTTTGCGCCGGCCGGGACGCCGGCTGCGGTTATCAAGACGCTCAACACAGCGCTGCAGGAGACCGTTTCGGATCCCGCGATCCTCAAGAACTGGGCGGCCGAGGGCGTATCGCCGTTCCCGAAGGATCAACAGTCGACGGCAGCGGCATTAGAAATATTCAAGAGCGAGACCGCGCGCTGGGGCAAAATCATCCACGACAACGATATCAAGGGGCCGACGTAAAGCGTCGCCGCCACATAGAGTCGTGCAAAAGATGACTTCGGCGCAAAGCAGTGGCGCGTTCGCAATCGTCGCGGACAACGCGAGCAAGCTGTTTCTGGAAGGAACCGTTATTGCCTTCCATCAGCTTGCGCTCGCCGTCCGCAACCAGGAAATCCTCTGCGTGGTCGGCCCGAGCGGCTGCGGCAAGACCACCTTGCTGCGCTGCATTGCCGGCCTGACCGATATCAGCGGCGGCCAGCTCCTGGTCGGCGGTAGCCCGGTCAACGGGCCGCCCGACGGCGTGGCAATGGTATTCCAGCATTTCGGCCTGCTGCCGTGGAAAACGGTTTATGACAACGCCGCCTTCGGCCTGGCGATGGCCGGCGCCCCGGCCGCACGCATCAAGGAGCGGGTCGCGCATTATCTCGAGCTGGTCGGACTGACCGGCTTTGAGCGGCACTATCCCTATCAGCTTTCCGGCGGCATGCAGCAGCGGGTCGGCCTGGTGCGCGCGCTTGCAATCAATCCGTCGATCCTGCTGATGGACGAACCGTTCGCCGCGCTCGACGCGCAGACGCGCGAAATTCTGCAGGAGGAACTTCTGCACCTGATGGAACGGCCGGACGAACGCAAGACCATGGTGTTCATCACCCATTCGATCGACGAGGCAATCCTGCTCGGCGACCGGGTAGCGGTGATGACCGCGCGCCCGGGCCGCATCAAGGAACTGATCGACATGCCATTCGAACGCCCGCGCGATGTCGAGGCGGTGCGCGCAGATCCCCGTTTTGCCGAACTGCGCTCGCATATCTGGCATCAATTACATACCGTCCGCGCGCGGCGGACCGGCGCGGCGGAGGCGCTCGGCGCATGAGTGCGCAAGCCGGCGACCGCATCGTCATCGCACCGGACGCCGAGCGCGACGAGCGCGCCCGCGCGCAGAAAATCGCGGTCGCGCGCCGCCACAAGCAATTGCTGCTGAACATCGCCATCCGTATCGTCTCGCTCGCCACGGTGTTAGCGATTTGGGAATTTTTCGGCGCGCGTGTCGATCCCTCGTTGTTCACCACCCCAAGCGCGGTCTTCTTCGCGGCGGTGGAGATGATCGGCAGCGGCGAATTGTGGACCTATCTGGCGCCCAGCCTCGTCGTTTTAGCCATCGGCCTGTCGCTTGCCGCCGCGATCGGCATCGCGGTCGGACTACTGCTGGCGCGGTTCTGGGTATTGGATGTCGCGTTCGGCGTCTACATCACTTTTCTCTATTCGATTCCCAGCGTGGCGCTGGTGCCGTTGATCGTGCTGTGGGCCGGCTTCGAGACCGGCGCCAAGGTCATTATCCTGTTCCTGTTCGCCTTCTTCCCGATGGCGATCAACACCTATCAGGGCGTCAAGAACGTCGATGCCAAACTGATCGAGGTCGGCCGTGCGTTCCGTTGCAGCGAGCGGCAATTGTGGGCCAATATCGTTCTGCCCGGCGCGCTGCCCTTTATCGTTACCGGTTTGCGGCTGGCGGTCGGGCGCGGGCTGATTGGCATGGTGCTGGCCGACCTTTACACCGCCATCTCCGGCATCGGATATCTGATCGTGCGGACCGCGAGCACCTACCAGGTCGACAAGATGTTCGTGCCGATCGTGACGCTCGGGGTTCTGGGAGTGACGCTGACCGCCTGCCTGCGCTTCGTTGAAATCCACGTGGCGCCGTGGACGGCGGCGGGCAAGCAGGATTGAACAATATCGATGGATAATTCGGGAACGGGCGGGAGAACATCATGCTGAAGCAGACTTGGCACAAATGCTCCATGGCGGCGCTCATTCTGGCGGGCGGCTTGCTGACGGGCCAAGCTGCCGTTGCGCAGAATGCTCCGGCATGCACCACCATGCGCAAGATCAATATCGGCGTCTCGGTCGCGCCGCCCAACGTAGTGCACACCTCGCCCTATGTGGCCAAGGAACTTGGCTTTTTTGCCAAGCGCTGCATCGACGCCAACATCATCCAGTTCGACGGCGGCGGCTCGCCGGCGGCGAAAGCGGCGGCTTCGCAGGGAACGGCGCTGGTATCCGTGACCCCCATCGCGATCGGCGCCGGCGTGAAGGTGCAGCAGATCTGGGGTTTGGCGCCGCGAATGCCGCAGGCCTATATGGTGGCGGAAGACATCAAAACCGCCAAAGACCTCAAAGGCCGCAAGCTCAGCGCGGTTGGGGGCGGCGTCGGCGGCTTCAACTGGCTCATGGGCCGGGAAGTTCTCAAGTCGGCCGGCCTCAAAGTTGACGATGCGCAATTCATTGCGTCAGCCACGGCCGCGCGACTGCCCGGGCTGGTGGCCGGCCAGATCGACGCCGTGGCGCTGCATCCGGAGGATGTCTTCCTGGCGCAACAGAAGAAGCCCGGCCTGCACCCGCTGGTGCAGCTCGCCGATCTGCTGCCGCATTACATGTTCAACTCCTATGGCGCTTCGACCGATTGGATCGCGAGCGACCGGCCGTTGATGGTCGACGCGGTCGCCGCCATGATCGAGGCCAACCGTGCCATCTACCGCGACGAGGCCAAGGTCGTGCCCATCATCATGAAGGCGACCGGCAAGCCGAAGGATGCCGTCGAATATTCGCGCAAGGTGCTGATCCAGAATTGCGTCTGGTCGGTGAACGAAGGCTTCTCCGCCGAACGGACGCAATGGACGATCGATAACGACGTTGCCAATGGCTACATCGCGCCTGAAAAGAAACCGACGGTCGACCGCGTCATCAACATGAAGCTAGCCAGCGACGCCGTCGCCGCCGCCGGCGGCCGCGTCACCATCGGCAACTGCAAGGAATAGCGATTAGTCTCTACTCATTATTCGCCGCTCGCGTCTCAAAGGAAGTCATCGCCATGAACGAAATGCCCCGCCAGCCGCTCGGACCGCAGCCGTGGGAGGTCGTGCGCAGCAAGCTCGACCAGTCCCTGCCCTTCGCCAATATGCGCGGCACGCCCTATTACCGAGACGCGGTCTATGAGCAGTTCTCGGCGCAGGAATACGCCCGGCGCTACGCCGCGCTGCGCGCCAAGATGAAAGAACACAAGCTCGACGCCGTGATCGCGGCCGGCGGCCCCAGCCACTGGAGCTTCGGCGCCGGTATGCTGTGGCTGACCGGGCACTGCGAATGGCACGCACTCGCTTGCTACGTGCTGGTGCCGCTCGATGGCGAGCCGACCATGATCTATTCCATGGGCGGCACGCACGCGGAAGCCGTGCGCCGGCAGGTCGAGGTCGCCGTCAAGGACGTGCGCCACAGCCGCAATGGCCGTTATGCCGAGGTCATGGTCGAGCGCCTCAAGGAGTTGAAACTCGAACGCGGCCGCATCGGGCTGATGGAGATCGACCCGCGGCACGAAGACTACATGCCGGTCAACCAGTACAACACGCTGCGCGCCGGCCTGCCCAATGCCGAGATCGTGTTCACCAAGGGCTTCCTGCACGATCTCGTCGTCATCCACAGCGCGGACGAACTCGACTGCGTGCGCAAGGCCGGCATTCTATGCCAGCGCGCCATGGAAGCCATGGTGGCGCGGGCCAAGCCGGGCGTGAAGGAATACGAATTGCGGGCGGCGGCCGGCAGCGCCATTCTCGAAGGCGGCGGCGACATCGATTTTCTCATCATCGGTTCGACGCCTATGGCCAATCCGGCACTGATTTTCGGCAACCCGCACCCGTCCGGCCGCGTGCTGCAGAACGGCGACATCGTCAATATGGAGCTGGCCGCCGGCTATCGCGGCTATACCGCGCAGATCGGCTCGCCCATTTGTGTCGGCCCACCGACCGACATGGTGCGCAAGTTCTGGGATGAGATCACGCTGCCCGGCTATAACAAAATCGTTGCCGAAATCATGCCCGGCAGGCCGGCGGAAGCCATGCGCACGGCCAGCAAATTCTTCCGCGACAACGGCATGCAGTCGCGTCCGACCCAGTGCCACGGCATCGATCTGGTCACCGACAATCCGCATGTCGCGGCCGAGCACGTGCGCGGCGTCGAGGGCGACATGGTGCTCAAGCCCGGCATGGTGATCATGGCGGAGCCCAACCCGATCACGCCCGACGGCATGTTCGGTATCTTCCTCGGCCACACCTTCATCGTGACGGCAAGCGGACACGAATGCGTCGATGCGTTTCCGCTGGAGATCGCGGTGGCGGGCTGAGGCGTGCGCTAAAACGTAAGCTGCCGATTTCCGGGCGCGGCTAATTACCGTTCATCCGATACCCGGCGCGTCGGTTCAGATCCGGCCCAGCACCATCAAGATAACGACGATGATGAGAATCGTGCCGATGAGCCCGACGCCGCCGTGGCCATAACCGTAGCCGTAACCGCCGAAACGGCCACTGAAGCCGCCGAACAAGAAGATGACAAGAATGATGATAAGAATAAGCCCGAGCGACATGGTTCGTCTCCTTTGGCAGGACGCAATTCAACCTTGCGCCTGTTGCTAGTTCAGATTTCGGTGCAGTTCATCTGCATTTCCGCAGGGTCGCCCGATCGAGGGCGTCATCCAAGAATTGCCACGCTATTTTTTCTCGATCGAAATACCGCGGTCGCCGATGCTGATCGCGACACCGTCCGGCTTGTGCCGTTCCTGGTAGAGCTGATAGCCGAACACCGCTGTGGCAATGGCGAGCACGCCGACCACCAGGTAGAGAACATTTCTATTCATGATCCGATAACCCGATTCAATTTCCGGCAAAGCGCGCCAACAACAAGCCGATTTCAGCTCGTCATGCAGGTGTAGGTAAAGGACCAGCTCTTGCGGCCTTCAAGTTTCTGCGCGTTCGATTGCTTCTGACAGTCGGACCATTTTGCCTTGTCCTTGGACCACTTTTTCTTCGCTGCATCCCACTGCTTGGCCGTCCAGGTCTCAACCTGCGCCGCGGTCGACGGCGCCGACGCATCCGCGGCCGAAGCCACCGGTGCGCGTTTGATTGCGGTTGGAGACGCCGGGCTTTGCGCAAAGGCGGCGCCGCAACCGATAGCCGCCGCAAGAGCAATCGCGGCAAGGCTAAACCCAAGACGAGACATTGTGCGTTCTCCTCGATGCAATCCACATTTCATGGATCGTTTCGCGACGCGGCCGTACCAGACAACACGACGCACCCAGGTTCACATGCCGTTTCCAACTGACGTGACCGCATTAAAGCCAGAGCCGGCCAAGCCTAAGACAATCCCGTTTCGAAAACGGCCGGAGTGGCGAGCCGCCGCTCCGGGTCGCAACAACACATGGAACGATCGGTCTATCAGCGCCAAGCGCAGCGGCGATTGCCGTTGATGTTGACCCAGCAGTGGCGATGGCGCGAACGCGTCACGAGATTCGGACCGCCAACCACGGCGCCAACAACGCCGCCGACGACCGCGCCGGGAGGTCCGGCAATGACGGCACCCGAGCCGGCCCCGATCGCAACGCCTTCCAGCGTTCCGGCCTGGGCCGCCATGGGAATGGCCGCCGCCAGCGTCAACGCAAGCATTCCAACCTTGAGCATAGAGCGAATGAAAAACCTCTTTGGTTTAAAACGATTAAAGTTGTGAGCGGGTTCGCTCATCATAGAAATTGCTTTGGATTAAGCCGGCGGCAGGCGAAAAGTTCCAAGTCAAAGGCAATAATTTTTGCCGATGTCTCGGCTCTCGTCGGCCGAAGAATTATTGGATTTGGCGTTCGGAGAGACTGTTCGCCTAATCGAAATCAATTCCGGATGAGGCTTTCGGTGCAGGCAGGTTTCCAATATAGGCCAATATCGGTCTCCCGTTCCTGCTTATAATGCGCGATTAATGTTTCGCGGATCTTGTTGGTCATTGGCCCGTCCACCTCATCGGTCCAATCGGCTTTAAGCTGGATCAGCGAATAAGAACAGTTTTCGATCTGTCTCACGAATTGCGCTTCCACGTCTGGGAACGCCGAAATAACGATACGTAACGTGTTCAAATCCACATTGAACGGTTGGCCGGCCCAGTAACATAACGCGGGATCCTCGCAAATCACACGGGGGCCGTTTGACCGGATGTAACTCAAGTCCGCCTGGTATGAGACGTCTGTTGCGGCACGAAACACACCGCCGATTTCTTCGAAGCGAGACCATAGCGCCAGCAACGGCGACAGTAGAGCGATTGACAACCAGCAGACCATGACTACCGACGCGATCTTCCACGGCCGTTGCCGTTCAATAAATTGCACCAGAGAGATTCTCATCAAGGCAAGACCAATGGAGATACAGAAAGCAAAATCGAAGAATACGTTGACATCGACGTCGTACCCGCCGGAGAGGACTGCTCCCTGAAGCAGTGCCACCACCGCGTAGATGAAGATTATTCGCTCTTTAGAACCTGTGCGAAATGCGAGATATGGAACGACCGCCAGTAAGAGGCCGTATAGCTCAAGCTGATCTCTGGTCTGAACCCAGGCGACGGAGCCGCTGTAAGGCCTCGGTACCAGGACGGCGGCAAACAGGCTCGCGCCATAAATGAAGTACAAGAGCGCACAGGTAACGGTCACCGCGATTACGGACAGTCCCCCGAAGATTGATAGTGCGCGCAGATTTCGAGATAGAATTAAGTAGATAGCGATGCTCAGAGGCGCAGCGATAATATTGTGCTTGATCAGGCCGGCAACAATCATCAGCAAAACCAAAGAACCATAGAAAGGCAGGCTTGCGGGCTGGCCTACCCTGCGGACCACGAGAAAAACAGCAATCGTCATGAGCAGGCTCGCCGGGATCTGCGGGTCGTTTGCCGCCACGTAATCCGGGTAGAACAAGCCGAAAATTGCGAGAAACGCCGCTCCGGCAAACCACCAACCTTTCCGGTGTCCCATTATTTCCCGAGCGATCAGGGAAATGACGAGGCCGTTCAAGAGCAAGGCGCCGCCTGCTATTGCGCGCCCGGCAAGAATGTTGTCCGAAAAAAACGCGCCGATTGACCCGGTCAGATAAAACCAAAGCGGCGGATAATTGTTGAGCTTGAAACTGCTTACCGGTGGGTAAAGGTCACCCCCGGACCACGCAACGCTTGCCCAATAAGCATTCCAGCCTTCGTTGACATTAAAACTATATTTTGTTCCGACCTTGCAGACTATTGTTGCGATTATCAGGGCCGAGATCGTGATATAGGCTAGCCCGGGTAAACCGGCGAACATCGACAGAACTCTGTGTCGTAAAACCATTGCGTCGATCTCGGCAATTGAACAAGCGTCCCAAGCCCTCCTGAGCAGTTTGAGCGGGTTGGAATACGGGTCGGCTTTAGGTTTGTACAATGGGCAACGGTATTTCTTGTGCTATCGGATGGCAACATGATTCGCCGGAGAACAATCCAGACGAATTGGCATGGAACGACGGCAAGAACAACGGCGTGGAGCACGCGTCGACCCGCGACGCGCCGAATTGAGCCGTGCCGTGAATTCCCGGCCAAGGTCGGTTCGGTGAAATCCAGAGAAAGTTCGCGCTATATTCCAAAACGGCTCAGCAGCTATCTCTGCTCTCGCTCGAAATAATCTCTTCAAGTGATCATGATGAAACGAGCGATTAGTTCGGCGCTGCAGGTTCTGCTCGGATCACCGGGTAGGACAAGTGTGATCCTATCGGGCCTGGCTCTGGCAACCGCGGTAGCGCTTTTACCGATCCTTATCTATCCACTGCCGCCGCTCGCCGACTACGCGAATCATTTGGCGCGGATGCACGTCATCGCCACGATTGGCGCCGATCCGGATTTGTCGCGGTTTTACGATGTGCATTGGCAAGCCATTCCGAATCTAATCATGGACATAATCGTACCGCCGCTCGAGCCGGTGGTGGGTATTTATCGTGCCGGTCAAATATTCACGGTTGTCAGTTTTGTCCTGATCGCTTCCGGAATTATAGCTTTCAATCGTGTCCTGTTCGGCCGCTGCTCTGTCGTTGTGCTTGCCGCTCTTCCGCTGTTTTATAATCGCGTATTTTTCGTCGGGGTCATGAACTATTGGTTCGGGATCGGACTGGCTTTATGGGCGCTTGCCGTTTGGGTGCTGCTGCGCGAGCGGCCGCTCGCGTGGCGCCTGATGGCGTCAACTGCCTTTGTCATTGCGCTGTTCTTCAGTCACTTGGTGGCGGTCGGCGTATATGGGATCGCCTTGCTGGCGTTTGAATTTTTGCGGTTATGGAAACGCCGCGACAAGTCCCTGCCGTTTCGCCTCATCGATTTCGCGGCGAGCGGTTTGCCATTCATCCCGATCGTAGCGCTTCTGCTGGTAAGTCCGACCTGGAACCTCTCGGGAAAGAATTATTGGTGGCTGTATGGAAAACTGGAAGGGCTGTATTTTGTCATCAGCACATACTCGAATTTCGTCGATTTTGGACTTGCAGCCGGTATCGTTATTTTGGCGGCTTTGGCGGCGTGGCGCGGCGCGCTGCGAATTCATCCGGTGGGTTGGACAATCCTTGGCGTGGGCGCAATCGTATATCTTGCCATGCCGAACGTCATGTTCGACACCTATATGGTCGATGAGCGCCTGCCGATAGCAATTGTCTTTTTGATCATTGCTTGCACGACTTTGGAGCTCCAGAGCAGGCTTGCACGCGTGGGCGCCGTGGCAGCGCTTTTCTTTATGCTTGTTGTGCGAGTCATCGAGGTGGCCGTTAACTGGGCCGGCCTATCACATCAAACGACGGAATTGCTCAGCTCGATTAAGCTCATCGAGCAACGCGGGTCGCGCGTGCTGGTGGCGCAATTGAATGAGGCCGGGACAGATGAAGTGCGCACCTATGCACTCGGTCATGCGGCCTGCCTCGCGATAATCGAGCGGTCTGCTTTCGTCGCAAACGCGTTTGTCTTTCCCGGTAAGCAGATTATGCAGGTGCGGCCGGAATATCGCCGGCAGGCGGAGACTCGAGACGGCGACTTGCCTTCGGTTGAGCAGCTCCGGATTGCAGCGGTAAAAAGAACATCTGCGGCGTTCGGAGAGAACGAACCGTATTGGCAGCAATGGCAGAATAATTTCGATTATTTGTTTGTGATGTTTACCGATAAAGGTGCAACCAATCCTCTGCCAGAGCTGCTGACATTGGTTTACAAAGGCGAACGGTTCCAGCTTTACAAGATTCGCTAGTTCCCTAGGCGCGCCCCTTATTCGGCGCGCCACAGAGGCGAAAATCTCCAATAACTGGACTGGTTGGCTGGGGCGCCTGGATTCGAACCAGGGGATGGCGGAATCAAAATCCGCTGCCTTACCACTTGGCTACGCCCCAACACGTTAGATTGCGCATGATCTGGCCCGAAAACCGGTTCCCATGTTTCGGGATCATGCGCGCGGGATTGCCGCTCCGGCTCTCATACCGCTCAGCGGCCGCGCGGACCATAGCGGCGGCGCCCTGCCCGATCAACGCCTCGCGCAAACCGTTACTCGCACAAGTCGTTATATGTGGCTATGCATAAGGCGCCCGGCAGGCCGGCTTTGACCCCTGTGCGGCCCCGGCTAGGATCGGCCATGACCTATCGCGCTCCGGTTTCCGACATTGCTTTCGCCCTCAAACACGCCGCCGGGCTCAAATCAGCGATTGCCGAAGGGCTCTATGGCGACCTCGACGAGGAGACGGTCGACGCCGTGCTGGCGGAAGCCGGGCGCTTCGCCAGCGACGTGATCGCGCCGCTCAATAGCGTGGGCGACAAGTTCGGCACCCCATTCAAGGACGGCGCCGTGACCACGCCGCCGGGTTGGAAAGAGGCCTATACCGCCTGGGCCGCCGCCGGCTGGAATGGCGTGGCAGCACCCGCCGAATGGGGCGGCCAGGAGCTTCCCCACGCGGTCAATGCCGCCTGCATCGAGATGTGGAATTCCGGCTCGATGGCCTTTGGCATCGGGCCGGCGCTGACCATGGCGGCCATCGACGCCCTCGCCGCCTACGGCAGCACCGACCTCAAGCGCCGCTATCTCGCAAAGCTGATCAGCGGCGAGTGGATGGGCACCATGCAGTTGACCGAGCCGCAGGCTGGCTCCGATGTCGGCGCGCTGCGTACCAAGGCGGAGCGCGCGGGCGATGGCAGCTACCGCATCAGCGGCTCGAAAATCTTCATCACTTATGGCGAGCACGACCTAACCTCCAACATCATTCATTTCGTGCTGGCGCGGCTGCCCGATGCGCCGCCCGGCACCAAAGGCGTCTCGCTTTTCCTGGTGCCGAAGGTCATGCTCAATGACGACGGAACATTGGGCAAGCGCAACGATGTGCGCGCGCATTCGGTCGAGCACAAGCTCGGCATCCATGGTTCGCCCACCTGCACCATGATCTACGGCGACCAGGGCGGCGCCACCGGCTTCCTCATCGGCGAAGAGAACAAGGGCATGCATTGCATGTTCACGATGATGAACCGCACGCGGCTGGCGGTCGGCCTGCAGGGCGTGGCGATCGCCGAACTGGCAAGCCAGCAGGCGCTTGCCTATGCGCGCGAGCGCAAGCAGGGCGTGGCCTCCGCCATCATCGGCTACCCCGACGTCATGCGCATGCTGCTGACCATGCGCGCGCTCACCGGCGCTGCGCGCGCGATCTGCTATGCCACCGCCGTCGCCATCGACCGCTCGCAGCGCGCCGCAGCTGAGCCCGCGCGCCAGGCCGCGCATGAACGCGCTTCGCTGCTCACGCCGGTGGCGAAAGCCTTCTCCACCGACATCGGCATCGAGGTGGCGTCCCTCGGCGTGCAGGTGCATGGCGGCATGGGCTATATCGAGGAAACCGGCGCGGCCCAGCATTATCGTGACGCCCGCATTGCCTCGATCTACGAAGGCACCAACGGCATCCAGGCCATCGACCTGGTGACGCGCAAGATTCCGCTGCAAGGAGGCAAAACGGTAGCGCTCTATCTCGACGAGTTGCGGGCCACGGTGAAACAGGTCGCCGCCAGCAATGCGCCGGCGTTCGGCGAAACCGCGGCGCGGCTTGGCGAGGCCATCGACAGTCTCGAGCGCGCGACCGCGTGGCTGTTGGCGCAGAAATCATCCACCGCCGCGCTCGCCGGCGCCACGCCCTATCTGCGGCTGTTCGGCAATGCCGCCGGCGGCTGCATGTTGGCGGAGCAGGCGCTCGTCGCTTTGCGCGACAGCGGCGATGGCGCGGCGCGTACCGCGCTGGCGCGGTTTTTTGCCGAGAACATCGTCCCGCAGGCTTCCGGCCTCGAACGCAGCGTCACCGAAGGCTCGGGCAGCATCACCGACGCGCAAGTGGCGCTCGCGGAGTGACGCATTGTCCCAATGAAAGAAACCACACTCCGCTCATTCCCGCGCAAGCGGGAATCCAGGGCCAGACTTGCAGACGGAACTTTTCTCCCTGGGTCCCCGCTTTCGCGGGGACGAGTGGATAAATGGGCGATGCCATGAGCGATCTTGTCCTTGTCACCGATGAAGGGCCCGTCCGCACGGTGCGGATGAACCGCCCGGAGAAAAAGAACGCGCTGACGCTTGTCATGTACGACGCCATGGCTTCCGCCATTGAGTCGGCGGCCATCGAGGGCGCCGGCGCGAACCCGGCGCTGCGCTGCCTGCTGATCGCAGGCGCGCCGACCGTGTTCTGCGCCGGCAACGACATCGGCGATTTTCTCAAGGCCGCGACGACCGGCGGCGCGCTCGGGGCGCCGATCCTGCGCTTTCTCTACGCGCTGGCGCGCTGCGAGCTTCCGCTGGTCGCCGCCGTGCAGGGCAACGCGGTCGGCATCGGCACCACCATGCTGCTGCATTGCGACCACGTGGTCGCCAGCAACGAAGTGCGTTTTTCCACGCCCTTTGTCGGCCTCGGCCTGGTGCCGGAAGCCGCCTCCAGCCTGATCGCGCCGCGGCTGATGGGCCAGACGCGCGCCTTCTCGCTGCTGGTGATGGGCCGGCCGCTCGCTGCCGACGAGGCGAAGGCGGCGGGCATCGTCAACACCGTTGTCGCGCCCGACGCGGTCGAAGCCGAGGCGATGAAGGCGGCGCACGAGATCGCGGCTTTGCCGCCGCAGGGCGTGCTGGCCTCGCGCCGGCTGATGCGCGGTTCGCGCGACGAGATCGTCGCCCGCATCGACCAGGAAGCCGCCTTGTTCAAGACGCGGCTGCAATCGGCGGAGGCGCGCGCGGCCTTCGAAGCCTTCATGATGCGCAAGCGCTGAGCGCACCCTTCACGGCATGCGGCCGCCTTCGAGGTGGAATTTCCAGCCGGCGTCGGCCACCGTCTTTTCCACCGCATTGCGCACGCGCGCGTAATCGAGCTTACCGCCGCCGCCGACCGAGACATCGCTGCGCTCGCCGGAGCGTTTCCAGCCGCTCACCGTGGTCTTCTCGACCGTCAGCGTCGGTGGCGGAATACCCCAACTGCGCTCGCTCACCGCCTCGCGGAAATGCAGCGTGTGTTCGGCTTCCGCCGGCCGGCACGACATGCGGTAATTTACCTTGCGGCCGCCCAGCCACCATTTGGCGCCAATGGCTTCAACCTCGCCGTCCAGTGCCTGATTGGCGCCGTCGTGCACTTTAAGACCGAGAGTGGCGGCCTCGTTCTTCAATTTGGCAAGCAGTGCTTGCGTGGTGAGAATATCGGGCATGCCGCACCTCCATCGATAATTCCCCCGAAGGTTCAGTCAAGCCGGGCGCGCGCGGGCGGGCATTGAGCCAGATCAAGACCGCCAAAGGTTTCGCTGCACGGCCGTCATGCGTATGCGCAACGCGGTAATCTGGTGTAGAAACGGAATTTGCCGGACGCATCGGCCGGCGCTGCACGAGGACAAAACCCATGTCGCTGAAGGGCAAGACCCTGTTCATCACCGGCGGCTCGCGCGGCATCGGGCTGGCCATCGCGCTCAAAGCCGCCAGCGACGGCGCCAATGTGGCGATCGCCGCCAAGACGGTGGAGCCGCACCCCAAGCTCGAAGGCACCATCCACAGCGCCGCGGCCGAGATCGAAAAAGCCGGCGGCCACGCGCTTCCCCTCGCGGTGGATGTGCGCGACGAGGCGGCGGTGAAGGACGCGCTCGACAAAACGGCGGCGCGGTTCGGCGGCATCGACATCGTCGTCAACAATGCCAGCGCCATCCAGCTCTCGCCGGTCGCGCATACCGACATGCGCCGCTTCGACCTGATGCATCAGATCAATGCGCGCGGCACTTTCATGGTGTCGAAATACGCGCTGCCCTATCTCACAAAATCGGCGCAGCCGCACATTCTCATGCTGTCGCCGCCGCTCGACATGAAGGAGAAATGGTTCGCGCCCGCCACCGGCTATGCGATGGCGAAATTCAGCATGAGCCTGGTGGTGCTGGGGCTTTCCGGCGAACAACGTGGAAAGATCGCGGTCAACGCGCTGTGGCCGCGCACGACCATCGCCACCGCCGCCATCAAGAACCTGCTCGGCGGCGAGGCCATCATGCGCGCCTCGCGCAAGCCGGAGATCCTGGCGGAGGCGGCCTATCGCATCTTCCGCAAGCCGAAAAGCTTCACCGGCAATTTCCTGATCGACGACACTTTCCTGGCCGGCGAAGGCGTCACGGATTTCGACCAGTACCGCGTCGACCCGAGCCAAAAGCTGCAGGTGGATTTCTTCGTGCCCGACAACATGCCGCCGCCGCAGGGGGTGAATTTGGGGGCGAAAGCGTAGCGACGACCGCGCTTCCCCTCTCCCCTTGTGGGAGAGGGTGGCGAGTGCGGAGCGACAGCGAGCACGAGCCGGGAGAGGGGTTAGTGCCTAATGAAACTCTGCACCCCTCTCCCGGCCGCGGCCCATAGGTGGCGGGGGGCCCCCAGCCCCCAATACCCGCCCCCCGCGGGGGCGGCCCCCCCGCGCG
>JBBRAL010000040.1:0-41223 GCA_038206805.1 Hyphomicrobiales bacterium
GTGATCCTGGAGCGAATGGCCGCTGCATGAGGACGGACAAAACTGAGATCGCTCAGCGCTACATCAAGCTTGAAAACGGCGCTCACGCCGCATCAGCGGTCCGCGCCGCGCGGAAAACATCATTGTTCGAGGTGCCCATATATGGATCATCGCCATTGAAGGCGCTATCAAGGCTTGCCCGCCCAGCCGGGCGGCCGGAGCTTTTCCCCAATGCATTGGCTTAGACTGCCGGCGGCCGCGCTCGGTTTCATTGGCCGCAAGGGCACGCTGTTCGCGGCGGCCTCCGTGTTCGTAGGGCTCGCGGTGCCGCCACTGGCCGCGGCGTTCAAGCCGTATCTCGGCGAAGCCATCGTCGTGATGTTGACGCTCGCCTTCCTGCGGGTGGACCCGGCCGATTTGCGCCATCACTTCACCCGTCCCGGCCTGATCGCCGCCGCCACGCTATGGCTGATGCTGGTGGTGCCGGCCGTGCTCGGCACGCTGTTTCTCATGCTCGGCCTCGATACCGGCATGCCGGGCCTGTTCTTCATGCTGGTGCTGCAGATGTCGGCGCCGGGACTGATGTCTTCGCCGGCGCTGGCCGCGCTAATGGGGCTCGATGTCGCGCTCACCCTCGCCAGCCTGATCGTTTCCACCGCCATCACGCCGCTGACCGCGAGCCTGTTCACGCATATTTTTCTCGGCACCAGTCTCATTTCGCCTTACGCGCTTGGCTTCAAACTTTTCCTGATCATCGCCGGCTGCGCTCTTGTCGCAATGGTGATCCGCCGCATCGCCGGCCGTAGCTGGATCGAGACGCAGCGCGAGCGCATCGACGGGCTCAGCGTCATCTTCATGTTCATGTTCGCGGTCGCGGCCATGGACGGCGTCACCGATCATGCCCGTACCGATCCGCTGCTGGTGATCGAACTCACCGCGCTCGCCTTCGTGCTGGCGCTCGGCCTGATCGGGTTGACGGCGCTGGTGTTCCTGCGCGCCGGCCGCGGGCGCGCCTTCGCGATCGGCCTGATCGCCGGCAACCGCAATATCGGCCTGATGCTGGCAGCCACCGGCTTTGTGGTGCCGGATATCGCCTGGCTCTATTTCGCGCTGGCGCAGTTTCCGATCTATCTGTTGCCGCATCTGCTCAAACCGCTAGCCAAGCGGCTTACCCTCCGCGATACTCTTCCAAATGGTTGACGGGAGGCCCTCTTGAAACGGATTTCGTTTGCGCTCGTTCTGATGGCGTGCATGGCCTCTGGGATTCCAGCGGCGCAAGCGGCCCCGTGTATGATCGTGACGCTGACCGGCACCATGGGCGGGCCGCCGAATTTCAACGGACTGGCCGGACCCGGCACCCTCGTCCGCTACGGCGACGATGCCGATAATTGCAGCACGACGAAATTGCAATTCGACGCCGGCCGCGGCACCAGTATGCGGCTCTCGCAGCTCAACGTGCCGCCCGCGCAGATCAACGCCGTGTTTTTCACGCACATGCATTCGGACCACGCCGACGGCTTTGCGGATCTCTTGCAGTTGCGCTGGCATTTCAATTCGAAAGCGCCGAAGATCGACGTCGTATGCAGCTCCGATACGGCTTCGGTACTTGGCTTCACCATCAGCTGCCAAAAATTTATTACCCATATCGCCGACGCCTACATCCAATCCGGTGAGATCGCGCAACGCGTCTCCGAGAGCAAAGACCGCCCTGCCGGCGGCCCCGCTGAGCTGGTCCATCTCGTGACCTTTGATGCCAAGAACGAGCCGCAAGTGGTTTGGTCATCCGGTGACGTCAAGATCAGCGCCATCCGCTCGACCCACATCCCCGGCCATGCCTCCTACCGCGTGGACACACCGGCCGGCAGCGTGGTGATCGGTGGCGACGCCGGCAACGACACCCTCGCTCCGCCGCGATCCAGCTCTACATCCGAGCAGGTCGAACGGCTCGCCAAGGGCGCCGACATCATTGTGCATTCGGCTATCCATCCCGTCATGGGCCCGGACTTGAATAGCGGCATGCCGCCGCCGTTCTTCTTCCGACAGAGCATGGCTAAGGACCTTGGTGCGATGGCGAAACGTGCCGGCGCCAAGCACTTGATGCTCACACACCTGATTCCGCCGATGGGTGCGGCTAAGCAAGGCCCTTGGACCATTCCTGGCGGGGCGCTGAAGGAAGCTGATTGGCGGAAGGCCGCGCAGGATGGCGGCTTCGCCGGTAACGTCATCGTCGGCACTGACCTCGCGAGCGTGCGACTGCCCTCGAAGTAAACCGGCTGGGGGCAGCGTGCTTGTGCACATTGCCCGCCTGCCCTCCGCGTGTTACGCGAACCTCGTTTGGAGGCTCGCATATGCCCCGCCCATTGATCATCGCGCCGTCAATCCTAGCGGCCGACTTCGCCCGATTGGGCGAGGAGGTGCGCGCGGTCGATGCGGCCGGCGCCGATTGGATTCATGTCGACGTGATGGATGGGCATTTTGTGCCCAATATTTCCATCGGCCCCGCGGTGGTGCAGGCGATCCGCCCGCTCACCAAGAAAACCCTCGACGTCCATCTGATGATCGCGCCTTGCGACCCCTATCTGGAGGCCTTCGCCAAGGCCGGCGCCGACATCATCACTGTACACGTGGAAAGCGGCCCGCATGTGCACCGCTCGCTGCAGGCCATCCGCGCGCTCGGCAAGAAGGCCGGCGTCACCATGAATCCGGGCACGCCGGTATCGAGTATCGAGCACGTCATCGACCTGGTCGATCTGGTTCTGATCATGTCGGTCAATCCCGGCTTCGGCGGCCAGGCTTTCATCCCCGCCGCGCTCGACAAGCTGCGCGAGGTGCGCACGCTGGCAGGCGCGCGGCCGGTCGACATCGAGGTCGATGGCGGCGTGACGGCGGAGAATGCCGCCAAGGTCGTGCAGGCCGGCGCCAATGTGCTGGTCGCCGGCTCCGCCGTATTCAAGGGAGGCAACTACAAAGCCAATATCGCCGCGATCCGCAATGCGGCGGCGTTGGCGCGCGGGGAAGCGGCGTAGGCATTGTCATGGCCGGGCTTGACCCGGCCATCCCGATAGAGGACGCACAGTGCCCACCTAAGCGAGATCGCCGGGACAAGCCCGGCGATGACAAGCTCACAGATGACGCACGGACATTGAAATAATGATCCCCCGCTATTCCCGCCCCGAAATGGTCGCGATCTGGTCGCCGGAGACCAAATTCCGCATTTGGTTCGAGATCGAGGCGCATGCCGCCGATGCCATGGCCGAACTCGGCATTATCCCGAAAGAGGCGGCGAAGAAAATTTGGGAAAAAGGCAAGGCCGCCAGGTTCGACGTGGCGCGCATCGACGCCATCGAGGCCGAGGTCAAGCACGACGTCATCGCTTTCCTCACGCATCTATCTGAAATCGTCGGTCCGGAAGCCCGCTTCGTGCACCAGGGCATGACTTCCTCGGATATACTCGACACTTGCTTCAATGTGCAGCTCGTGCGCGCCATCGACATTCTGATAGCCGACACTGACGCGCTGCTCGCCGCGCTCAAACGCCGCGCCTTCGAGCACAAGATGACGCCGACCGTCGGCCGCTCGCACGGCATCCATGCCGAGCCGACCACGTTCGGGCTCAAGCTCGCTTATGCTTACGCGGAATTCGTCCGCGGCCGCGAGCGCCTCGTCGCCGCGCGTAAGGAGGTCGCCACCTGCGCGATTTCCGGCGCGGTCGGCACCTTTGCCCAGGTCGATCCGCGCGTCGAGGCGCATGTCGCCAAGGCGATGGGGCTGGCGCCTGAGCCGATCTCGACCCAGATCGTGCCGCGCGACCGTCACGCCATGTATTTCGCCACGCTCGGCGTCGTCGCCTCCTCGATCGAACGGTTGGCCACTGAAATCCGCCATCTGCAACGCACCGAAGTGCTGGAGGCGGAGGAATTCTTTTCCGAGAAGCAGAAGGGCTCCTCGGCCATGCCGCACAAGCGCAATCCGGTATTGAGCGAAAACATCACCGGCCTCGCCCGCATGGTGCGCGCCTACGCCCTGCCCGCCATGGAGAACGTCGCGCTCTGGCACGAACGCGACATTTCGCATTCAAGTGTCGAGCGCATGATCGGCCCAGACGCAACCGTCACGCTCGACTTCACGCTGGCGCGGCTGGCCGGCATTATCGACAGGCTGATCGTCTATCCGGCCAACATGCAGAAGAACCTCGACAAGCTTGGCGGGCTCATTCATTCGCAGCGTGTGTTGATCGCGCTCACGCAAAAAGGCGTGGCCCGCGAGGATGCCTATGCGCTGGTGCAGCGCAATGCCATGCAGGTGTGGAGCCACAACAAGGATTTCCTCACGCTGCTCAAGGCCGACAAGGACGTGCGCGCCAAGCTCAGCGACGCGGAAATCGAGGCCAATTTCGACCTCGGCCACCATTTCAAGCACGTCGATACCATCTTCAAACGGGTGTTCGGGGCCTCCTAGCGCCGTGCCGGACGCCCCCGCGACCATTCTGGTGTTCGATTCCGGCCTCGGCGGGCTCACCGTCTACCGCGAGATCGCCGCCGCCCGGCCCGACGCGGCTTACGTCTATGTGGCGGACGATGCCGGCTTTCCCTACGGTAACCAGCCCGAAGCCACGCTGATCGCGCGCATCCTTGACGTCATCGGTAAGGCAATCGCGGACCACGCGCCCGATCTGGTGGTGGTGGCCTGCAACACCGCCTCCACTTTGGCGCTTAACGACTTGCGCGCGCGCTTTGCGGTGCCCTTTGTCGGCACCGTGCCGGCGATCAAGCCGGCCTGCGCTCAGTCGCGCACCAAACGTGTGGCCGTGCTGGGCACGCAAGCGACCGTGAGCCGCGAATATACCCGCGCGCTGATCCGCGAATTCGCCGCCGGCTGCGATGTCGCTCTGGTCGGCTCGTCGCATCTCGCCAGTTACGCCGAAGCTGAGCTTGCCGGCCAGCCCGTTGCCGACGACGCCATCAAAACCGAAATCGCGCCCTGCTTCGCCGATACGGACGGGCGCCGCACCGATACCGTGGTGCTCGCCTGCACGCATTATCCGCTGCTGATCGAGCGCTTTCGTGAGCTTGCGCCCTGGCCGGTCGATTGGCTCGATCCGGCGCCGGCGATTGCCCGCCGTGTCGCCGATCTGGTCGGCCCGCGCCCAGCCTTGGCGCCGCCCGCCCCGCCGCGGATCGTGTTCTCCTCCGGCCGCGCGCCGTCACCGGCCCTTGCCGCCGCACTGGCGAAATTCGGCCTCTAGCCTATGAAAGCGTGCGCCTGAATTTCCAGTCCGCCGCGCCAGATCATGTCGCAAGCCACGTAGAGTATGATCGCCAGGCCGCCATAGGCGATCCAGCGAAACCGGTTGAGCATTCGGGCGACGATGCTGGCGGCCACGCCCATCAGCACGATCGACAGGCCCAGCCCGAACACCAGCGCGGCCGGATGCTCGCGCGCCGCCCCCGCCACCGCCAGCACATTGTCGAGCGACATCGAGACATCCGCCAGCACGATCTGCCAGGCTGCCTGCGCGAAACTCTTTTGCGGCACGCGCGCATGACCGGTCGTCAGTGCCGCTTCGGTTTCCTGTGCCGAAGGTCCGCGCAATTCGCGCCACATCTTCCAGCACACCCACAGCAGCAGTATGCCGCCTCCGAGCAGCAAGCCGACGATATCGAGAAGTTGAACGGCGACGCCCGCGAACAAAATGCGCAGCACGGTGGCGGCCGCGATCCCCACCAGGATGGCGCGCGCGCGTTGTTTCTCCGCCAGGCCTGCCGCCGCCAGCCCGATGACCACCGCGTTGTCGCCCGCCAGCACCAGGTCGATCGCGATCACCTGGAGGAAGGCGACGATGGCTGCATGGGAGATAAGGTCGGTCATTGGCGGCTCGCGGGCCCTTTGGCGCTCAATCAGTCCGACATCGCAGCCATTTGGCTGCCAGAGGGGCCCGGCCTGACTTCGCTAAAATGGCGTTGCGGCAGCGGTTCGACAAGGCCGCCGAGCCGCGGTCAATCCGGCCAGCGGTAACCGGCGACCTACGGTCATGTGGTTTGACACCCTGGGCCTTACCCCCTAAAACCCGCGCACCTTGCGGGATTTCAGTACCCGGCAGGGTGTTTCGCGACCCGAGGCACACTCCTTACGCTTTAAGGGCTTGCCTGTCGGTTCCGGGGAGACCCGGGACAAAGGAGGGCGCGGTTCCTCACCCTAAATTCTGACACGAGGACGCGAATGACCAAGCGCCAAGAATCCAAGTACAAACTCGATCGCCGGATGGGCCAGAACATCTGGGGCCGCCCGAAGAGCCCTGTGAACCGGCGCGAATACGGCCCCGGCCAGCACGGCCAGCGCCGCAAGAGCAAGCTCTCTGACTATGGCGTGCAACTCAAGGCCAAGCAGAAGCTGCGTGGCTATTACGGCAATATTTCCGAGCGCCAGTTCCGCGGCATCTATGACGAAGCCATCCGCATGAAGGGCGACAGCGGCGCCCATATGATCGGCCTGCTGGAGCGCCGGCTCGACGCCATCATCTTCCGCGCCAAGTTCGTGCCGACGGTGTTTGCCGCGCGCCAGTTCATCAACCACGGCCACATCAAGGTGAACGGCAAGCGCGTGAACATTTCGAGCTACCGGGTCAAGGTCGGCGAAGTGGTCGAGATCAAGGAATCGTCGAAGCAGATGAATCTGGTGCTGGAAGCGCAGGCTCTGTCCGAGCGCGACGTGCCGGACTACATCGACGTCGATGGCGCCAAGCTGACGGCGACGCTTTCCCGCATCCCGGCCTTCTCCGATGTGCCCTATGCGGTGCAGATGGAGCCGCATCTGGTGGTGGAATACTACTCGCGCTAACGCGCATGATCCCGAAAAGTGGGAACCGGTTTCCCGCCTTCGCGAAGCCCGCTTCGGCGGGCGAAGGAAGGTCGGAAAAGATCATGCGCCTCTCATAAACGGCGCATACCAGCCAGCGCCCGTTACGAATATCGCAACCCCTGCCCGCAAAGGCAGGGGTTTTGCACTTTGTGGACAAGTGCGCGGACCGGCTATCCACCGGTAAACAACGGCGAAATTGGAATTGTCCTGCACAATCAATACACAATATGGTGCCCATCTTGTGTGCAGGGGCTAGATTTAGTAACCAGGAACCGCTGGGGACTGATTCAGGGAGAATCGACTATGGATGCTCTTAACCGGGTAAAGAGTTGGGTCGGGTCGCTTACTGAAATCGGATTGATGTTGCTGGCGTTCGCTATCGTGGCCTCGCTGCTGGTCGGCGCCAACCTGCCGTTCTTCGGCGGCGTCGTCGGCAACATCGTGGCGCTGGTCAAGGAGCTGGGATCGAATGGGCTGGTGGGGCTTATCGCCCTCGGCATCATTCTCTGGCTGTTCTCCAAACGCTCGATGGCCTGATCGCCGCCGGGCTTTTACAACCCAATGCATACCGCAGGTTGTGCGGTGGCACGTTTGGGTGGGGAACGCGTCCCCACCCAATCGTTCGATCCTCGAAAAAATTGTGGGACGGTGCGGGCGACCGGTTGAGCCAGCGCGTTCGTGCGCCGTCATAGCGGAGCCATGATGGACATCCTCGACAAGGTAAAGCGCTACTTGTGGGCCTTCATCGAGCTCGGCTTCGCCAGCGTGCTGGCAATCATGCTGATCTTTCTGATCCTGGGGCAGAACTCCGGCGTGTTCGTGCTGTCGGTGGCCGACAATGTGACGAAATTCGCCAATGCTGTGCCGACGCCAAGCCTGATCGGTTTGGGGCTGATCCTCGCCCTCGTCTATCTGATCATGAACCGGTTGCGGACCTAGTCCCCGGCCGCGCCACGGCGTAGAACGTGGGCCCGTAGCCACCTGGTCCCGCCATGCTGCCATTAAGCCGCCGCTCGCTGCTCGCCGCCACCGCCGCCAGCCTGGCCGCACGCGCCATGCCGGCATTGGCAGCGCCGGCGCCCTTCTCGTTCAAGCACGGCGCTTTCGAGGTCACGGTGGTCAGCGACGGCCATTTGGTGCTGCCGGTGAGCTTCCTGGCGCCCGGCGCGCCGCCGGCCGAACGCGCAGCCCTGCTCAAGGCCGCGGGCGAGACTGCCGAGCAATATAATTCGCCGACCAATGTCACCTTGATCCGTAACGCCAACGACCTGATCCTGGTCGACATGGGCTCCGGCGACCGCTTCATGCCGAGCGCCGGAAAGCTGTGGGACAATCTCAAAGCCGCCGGCGTCGATAAAGCTAAGATCAGCAAGGTGATCTTTACCCACGGCCACCCCGATCATCTCTGGGGCACGGTTGACGAGCTGGACGATCTGACGATTCCCAATGCCACGTTTTACGTCGCCGGCGCGGAATGGGATTTCTGGAGCGGCGAGAACGCGCTGCGCGGACTGCCGCAAGAGCGTGCCGGTTTCGTCACCGGTGCGCGGCGCAATTACGCGGCGATCAAGGACCGCGTGAAGATGGTCAAACCGGGCGACGATGTGGTCGGCGGGATCAAGATCATCGCCACGCCCGGGCACACGCAAGGCCATGTCTCGATCGAACTTGCCGGTGGCGACGGGCTGATCGTCGGCGGCGATGCGCTCACGCATCCACTGATCTCGTTCCAGCATCCGGAATGGAAGCCCGTTGCCGACCATGTGCCGGACCAGGCGGTAGCGACGCGGGCCCGGCTGCTCGACCGGCTGGCCACCGACCGCTCAAAGCTGATCGGCTTCCATTTGCCCTATCCGGGCTTGGGCCATGTCGAGCGCAAAGACAGCGCCTACCGGTTCGTGCCGGTGTAGCGGCTCAATACGGCGCCGGGATCGCCAGCGCCAGAAACGCGCCCGCTACCGGCAGCCATGCGACCGCCAACGCGGCGCCGATTTTTCCGCGTCGATTGAAAATAAATCCGATGACTGGGGCCGCCAGGCAGGCGATGACGCCGGCGGTGTAGGCCAATATCGGCAACACGCCGGCATGCATGCTCTCAGGGCCAGAGCCGAACAAAAATCCGGAAACGCCGATCAGCAGCGCCGCCAGTGCAAGATCGGCAACCGTGGCGACGATCAGAACAGCGCAAACCATCCCGCCCTGCCCGATTTGAGGCCAATGCGAATGGCGTCGAAAATTCAGCTCGCCGCGCCGGCCTTCACCACGACGCCTTTTTCCTTCAGCGTCTGCTGTAACTCGCCGGCCTGGAACATCTCGCGCACGATATCGCAGCCGCCGACGAACTCGCCCTTGACGTAGAGCTGCGGGATGGTCGGCCAGTTCGAATAGGCCTTGATGCCGTCGCGCAGCTCGGTGGAGTCGAGCACGTTGAGGCCTTTGTAGGTCACCCCCAGATGATCGAGGATTTGCACCACCTGGCCGGAAAACCCGCACTGCGGAAACTGCGGCGTGCCCTTCATGAACAGCACCACGTCGTTTGCCTTCACTTCGTTGTCGATGAACTGCTTGATGGCCATGGATTCAGGTCCTTTTGGGCGGCGCTGCGCGCTGGTTCCGCTCGCGCTGGCTTTCGACCGCCATACTGGCGATATATGTAGCGCAGATTCCCCTGCCAGCCCAAGAGACTTACGAGAGGCTTACAAGAGGCTTGAGCGCAGGCCAGTTATGCCTTCACAGGCGCGTAAAACGTGCCTTCCACCTCGAAAATATCGTCCTGATTGAGCTTTGCCACCTGCACGATGGTGCGCGGCGGATAGGGCCCACCGCCCCAGAGTTCCTCCTGCACCTTGTTCACCAGCGGGCGCAAAAGCGTCATGTCGGTAACATAGACGGTCAGCCGCACGCAGTCGGAGAGGCTGGCGCCTGCCGATTCTGCGATCATTTTCATGTTCTTGAAAGCCTGTAGAATGCGCGGTTCCTCGCCTTCAAGCATGGCGTTGCTCGCCGGATCGATGCCGCGCATGCCGGCCACGAACACGAAATCGCCGGCGCGCGCACCCAGGCTCCAGGTGCCGGTCGGCGCAATTGCGCCGTCGGGAGATAGGATTATGACGCCATTACGGGAGATCGATTGCTCCGGGTCCATGCTGCGCGCCTCTTCTTGTCGCCGCGATAGTATTGTCGTCACGAACACTTGATCGCAAGACCCGAAGGCGGCCTTGCCGGAGGCCGGCAAGCAATCCAATCATGAAAGAAATCGGCCAGCTTGGGGTTAGTTCTCAGGTGAGATCGATCAGTACCCAAAGGGAGAGAAATCCATGAAGTTCGCTGTTGTTGCTTTCGCAGTCGCGACGCTTGCGCCTTTCGTTCTGACCGGGGAATCGCAGGCGCAACCGCTACCTACCGAATATCCCAAGGTGACTTTCTTCGTCAGCAGCGTCGGCATTCCCAAGGGCGCCGACTACGGCGGCCTCGCCGGTGCCGATAAGCATTGCCAGGATCTCGCGGCCATGGTGGGCGCCGGCTCCAAGACCTGGCACGCTTATCTCAGCGTGCAAGCCACCGGCGGGGCGACGGCGGTTAACGCGCGCGACCGGATCGGCAAGGGCCCGTGGGCCAATGTCAACGGGGTCCAGATCGCAGCCAATGTCGACGATTTGCATTCCAACAACAAACTCAACCTGGAGAACTCCTTGGCGGAAAACGGCCGGCACATTCCCGGGCGATTCTTTGTCGGCAACCAGCACGACGTCCTCACCGGCTCGACGGGCGACGGCCGCGCTCCACCGCCGGACAAGGATGCGACTTGCGGCAACTGGACCAAGAGCGGGGAAGGCTCGGCCATTGTCGGACATAGCGACCGCTTGGGCCTGCGCGACGATGCGCCGTCGCATTCGTGGAATTCGGCGCATCCCTCGCGTGGCTGCAGCGCGGACGCGTTGAAGAGCACCGGCGGCGGCGGCCTGCTTTACTGCTTCGCGGCAAACTGATGCGGTGACGATACGGCCGCCCGGCGGGTGCACCGCCGGGCGGTTTCGTTTTGCATGGACATCGATTTTTGCCGTCTGGAGAAATTGCCGCGTCGATGCGCGGCGAGACGGTCAGAACGATACCGCGGCTATTCCGGCACCCCGGTCTGCAGCGCCAGCGCGTGCAGCACGCCGCCCATCTGGCTCTTGAGCGCCTCATAGACCAGTTGGTGCTGCTGCACCCGCGACTTGCCCTTGAACGAGGCGGAAATCACGGTGGCGGCGTAATGGTCGCCGTCGCCGGCCAGATCGCGAATGGTCACCAGGGCGTCCGGAATCCGCGCCTTGATCAATCGCTCGATTTCGCCGGCATCCATGGCCATCTGTAATCTCCTCTTCGTGCGACGATACGCCGCCCCGGCCCGTTCCGGCAGCCCCATCGATCTAATTTGCACGCAAAAATTTTCAGATGACAAAGCGCCTATTCCGGATACCATTAAGGATAAACGCCAATCCGATGCTGTCGTCGCGGCCAAAAGAACTATAATTCCAGAATAGCTGGAAAATTCAGGGGAGGATTACATGAACATGCGGACAAAGGGCTTGCACCGCGCACTGGTGCCGAGCTTGGCCGCCATTGCGCTCATGGGGCTCGCCAACGGCGCAGCAGCGCAACTCACCTCCCAGCAGCAGAGCGCGTTGCGCTCGAACTGCCGCTCCGATTTCATGTCGCACTGCTCGGGCGTCACGCCGGGCAGCAAGGAAGCCCTCGCTTGCCTGCAGAAGAATGTTGCCGGACTTTCGGCCGGCTGCCAGGCCGCCGTCCGGCCAACCATGCCAGCGCCCGTGCAAGCCGCGCCGGCTCCGGCAGCCCCCAAACCACATGTCGCCGCACCCGCGCCGGCCCCGGTTGCCGCACCGGCCACGGCCGCGGAACCGGCAATGCCTTCGGTCACGACCGCCCCGCCGCCCAAGGCGGAGAAACCCAAGCGTGTCGCCAAGCCTGCAGCGCCTGCTGCCGCCAAGCCGAAGCCGCCGACCGCCGCCCAGCAAGAGGCGATGCGCGAGAATTGCCGCAACGACTTCATGTCACATTGTTCTGGCGTCACGCCCGGCAGCAAGGACGCGCTCGCCTGCCTGCAGAAAAATGTGGCGGGCCTGTCTTCGACCTGCAAGTCCGTGGTGAGCGCAACCATGCACGCACCGGCGGCCGCCAAGCCGAAAGCCTCTGCCGCTCATCCTGCGGCCGCACGCGCGGTAGTGCCGGCCGCGCCGGCGCCAGCCGTCGTGGTGGTTCCGGTTGAGGGGCCGACCCCGGAGCAGATGAGCGCACTCAAATTCACCTGCCGTGCCGACTTCAATCGGCATTGCGCTGGCATCCCGCCGGGCGGGCCAGAGGCCCTCGCCTGCCTTGAGCGCAATGCGGCGCGGCTAACGCCGAATTGCAAGACCGCGTTCGACGACATCGCCGATTCATTGCCGCCCATGCCTGCGGCAATGCCCGGACCCGCCGCCCCGCCACATACGGTCGTAAGTATTGTGCCGGGCGGCGTCCTCATCGAAAAGGCCTGCGCGCGCTACATGATCATGCACTGCCCCGGCATGGGCCTGGATATGGGCCGCAAAGTCGCGTGCCTGGTCGACTATGCGAAATCCGGAAAATTCATCGGGCCACGCTGCAAGACTGTGTTGAAAGTTACCGGACACCTGAAATGAAGGCACTGGCGGCGGCGCGCTAGCGCATGATCCCGAAAAGCATGTCCTCGACCCCGATCGGGGATGGGAACCGGTTTTCGGATAAGATCATGCGCAAACAAAATGTTAGGGACGCAGCTGATTCAATCTGACTGGATCAGACTCTAGCCGCCGCCGGCCATATAGGCCGGCAACCAGCTCTCGAAGCACTCGCGCAGAACCGCGACCGTCACCGGGTTCTCGCCGGCAAGCGTCAATGCATCGCCGCCGGTGGTCCCAATGCGCCAGACCGGCACCCTCGCCGCACGTGCGCGCTCCAGCACGCCTTCAAGCTTGGCCGCCGGCACGCTGACCAAATAGCGCGCCTGATCCTCGCCGAACCAATAGGCATGCGCCGGAATGTCGTCGGGCGCCTCGTCGAGCGTAGCGCCGATGCCGGACGCCATTGCCATCTCCGCAAGCGCGACCGCCAAGCCGCCATCGGAGAGGTCGTGCGCCGCGCTGGCGGTGCCATCCAGGATCAGCGCGCGCACGAAATCGCCGTTCTCGCGTTCCTCGATCAGATCGACCGGCGGGGGAGCGCCCTCCTCACGGCCGCATAGATCGCGCAAATAGATCGATTGGCCGAGCCAGCCGGTGGTCTCGCCCACCAGCAGAATCGCTTCGCCCGCGCGCTTGAAGGCCAGCGTCGCCGATTTGGTAAAATCGTCGAGCAGGCCGACGCCGCCGATCGAAGGCGTCGGCGGGATGGCGCGGCTGGAATCCTCGCCCGGAAATTTGGTCTCGTTGTAAAGCGACACGTTGCCGGAGACGACTGGAAAACTGAGTACCTTGCAGGCGTCCGCGATGCCGCGGATACAGCCTACAAACTGGCCCATGATTTCGGGGCGTTCCGGATTGCCGAAATTCAAATTGTCGGTCACGGCGAGCGGCCGTGCGCCGACGGCGGTGAGATTGCGCCAGCATTCGGCCACCGCCTGCTTGCCGCCTTCGAACGGGTCGGCCTCGCAATAACGCGGCGTCACGTCGGTGGTGAGCGCGAGACCCTTGGGGCCCTCCTCGACGCGCACGACCGCGGCGTCGCCGCCCGGCCGCTGCACGGTATTGCCGAGAATGATGTGGTCGTATTGCTCCCAGACCCAGCGCTTGGAGCAAAGATCGGGCGTGGCCAGCAGCCGCTCAAGCGCCTCGACAGTCCCGACCGGCGCCGTCACGTCCGCCGCATCGAGCACGGCCGGCTTGGCGGCGTTGACGAACGCCCGCTTGTATTCGGGCGCCTGATCGCCGAGTTCCTTGATCGGCAGATCGGCCATCACGTCGCCGCCATGGCGCACGATGAAACGCTTGTCCGGCGTGGTCTGGCCGACCACCGCGAAATCGAGGCCCCATTTGCGGAAGATCGCCTCGGCCTCTTTTTCCTTCTCGGGCTTGAGCACCATGAGCATGCGCTCCTGGCTTTCCGACAGCATCATCTCGTAGGCGCTCATGCCCTGTTCGCGGCAGGGCACCTTGTCGAGGTCGAGCGTGACGCCGAGATCGCCCTTGGCGCCCATTTCCACCGCCGAGCAGGTCAAACCGGCGGCGCCCATGTCCTGGATCGCGATCACGCAGCCTTTGTGCATGATCTCCAGACACGCTTCGAGCAGAAGCTTCTCCGAAAACGGATCGCCGACCTGCACGGTCGGACGTTTTCCTTCCGAATCCTCGTCGAACTCGGCCGAGGCCATCGAGGCGCCGTGGATGCCGTCGCGCCCGGTCTTCGAGCCCAAATACACGATCGGCATGCCGACGCCGGAGGCCGCGGCGTAAAAAATCTTGTCTTTTTGCGCGATACCGACCGCCATGGCGTTGACCAGGTTGTTGCCGTCATAACCCGAATGGAAACGCACCGAGCCGCCGACCGTTGGTACGCCGAACGAGTTACCGTAGCCGCCGATGCCGGCGACCACGCCGGACACCAGATGGCGCGTCTTGGGGTGCGAGGGGGAGCCGAAGCTCAAGGCGTTGAGACAGGCGATCGGCCGCGCGCCCATGGTGAACACGTCGCGCAAAATACCGCCGACGCCGGTGGCGGCGCCCTGATAGGGCTCGATATAGCTCGGGTGGTTGTGACTCTCCATCTTGAACACGCAAGCGAGGCCGTCGCCGATATCGATGACGCCGGCATTCTCGCCCGGGCCCTGGATGACATGCGGGCCCTTGGTCGGCAGCGTGCGCAGATGCGCCTTGGAGGATTTGTACGAGCAGTGCTCGTTCCACATGGCTGAGAAAATGCCGAGTTCGGTCAGGCTCGGCTCGCGCCCGATCAGGTCGAGCACGCGCTGGTACTCGTCCGGCCGCAATCCATGCTCGGCGACCAGTTCGGGAGTGATCTTTTGTTCGTTGGGGATCATAGAAATTTCCACGCCACGGGCATTCTTCCCTCTCCCCGCGTGCGGGGAGAGGGTGGCGAGCTTTCAATTCTATCGAAAGCAAGCCGGGTGAGGGGGCGTCTGCCGATGCTCGGCCTCTTGGAAAGGCCCCCTCACCCGGATTGCTCCGCAATCCGACCTCTCCCCGCACGCGGGGGAGAGGTGAAGTCGTTACGCCGCCCGCTCGAGCGCCTCGACCAGCCCGGCGAATAGCCCACGGCCGTCGGTGCAGCCGACCGCCGCATCGACGTGGTTCTCAGGATGCGGCATCAGGCCGAGCACGTTGCCACGCTCGCCGACAATGCCGGCAATGGCGTTGAAGGCGCCGTTGTGGTTCCAGTTCGGGTCGATCAGGCCGTCGGGAGAGCAATAGCGGAAAATCACCCGGCCCTCACCTTCCAGCCGCGCGATGGTTTCGCCGTCGGCGATGTAGTTGCCCTCGCCATGCGCCACCGGCACGCGGATCACCTGGCCTGCATTGTAACCACGGGTGAACGGCGTGTCGGAACGCTCGACCTTGAGATAGACGTCGCGGCAGATGAAGCGCAGGTTCTCATTGCGCATCAGCACGCCGGGCAGCAGGCCCGCTTCGCACAGAATCTGGAATCCGTTGCAGACGCCGAGCACCAGCCCGCCGCCGGCCGCATAGGCGCGCACCGCATCCATGATCGGCGAGCGCGCCGCGATGGCGCCGCAGCGCAGATAGTCGCCATAGGAGAATCCGCCCGGGATCACCACTAGGTCGGTGCCGTCCGGCAACGCGGTGTCGGCGTGCCACACCATGGCCGTAGCGCGGCCAGACACGAGCGTAAGCGTGCGCGCCATGTCGCGCTCGCGGTTGATGCCGGGGAAAACGAGGACGGCGGCTTTCATCGCGGTCGCTGTCTCCGTGTCATCCCAGCACCTCGACCCGGTAGTTCTCGATCACGGTATTGGCCAAAAGCTTGTCGGCGGCCTGCTTGAGCAGCGCCTCGGCCTGGGCGCGGTCGGAACCCTCGATCTCGATGTCGAACACCTTGCCCTGCCGCACGCTGGCGACGCCGGCGACCCCAAGCGAGCGCAGCGCGCCCTCGATCGCCTTGCCTTGCGGGTCGAGGATGCCGGATTTCAGGGTGACGGTGACGCGGGCTTTCATCGCTGTTCCAAAACGCAAACCGGAGGCTTTATCGCCCCCGGTTAGCATCCTTGTGGATTCGTCTCAATGCGCAAATGCGCGGGTGTCCTCAGCCCTTCACCAGCACCGGGCCGGCGCCGCGCGGCGGCTCGCCCTCGTTCATGATGCCAAGACGCTTGGCCACCTCGGTATAGGCCTCGACCAGCCCACCGAGATCGCGGCGGAAGCGGTCCTTGTCGAGCTTGTCGTTGGTCTTGATGTCCCACAGCCGGCATGAGTCGGGCGAAATCTCATCGGCCACGACGATGCGCATCACGTCGTTTTCCCACAGCCGGCCGGTCTCCATTTTGAAGTCGACCAGGCGGATGCCGACGCCGAGGAACAGGCCGGAAAGGAAATCGTTGACCCTTATGGCGAGCGCCATGATGTCGTCGATCTCCTGCGGTGAGGCCCAGCCGAAAGCGGTGATGTGCTCTTCCGACACCATCGGGTCGTTGAGCTTGTCGTTCTTGTAATAGAACTCGATAATCGAGCGCGGCAGCTGGGTGCCTTCGTCGATGCCGAGACGGGTCGCCAGCGAACCGGCGGCGACATTGCGCACCACCACTTCGAGCGGAATGATCTCCACCTCGCGGATCAACTGCTCGCGCATGTTGAGCCGGCGAATGAAATGGGTCGGCACCCCAATGTCATTGAGGTGCTGGAATACGTATTCCGAGATTCGGTTGTTGAGGACGCCCTTGCCCTCGATCACTTCGTGTTTCTTGGCGTTGAAAGCAGTCGCGTCGTCCTTGAAATGCTGAATCAGCGTTCCAGGCTCGGGGCCTTCATAGAGGACCTTCGCCTTGCCTTCGTAAATTCGGCGGCGGCGACTCATCGGGGTGTACCGTGGTTTCTGAAAGTCCATCGGATGCCGGGGCTCCTTAAAGTGACGTAAACGAGATCCGCGGCGGCGGGGACCGGACATTCTCACCTATGTACGTTTGCGCTCGAACGGTCCGGGCACGAGGCGAACCTAGCTGATCGGTCCGGGCAGCACAATCGAGCTACCCCGACGTTTTCCACTTCGCAAATTCGCCGTAAAAACTCGCAGCGAGGTTGCCTTGACGCTGGCACAACGATATGCAAGGCGCAATGTCTATATGTGTGCACGCGATCCGACGGTCGCAAGTGCATGATCCCGAAAACCTGTCCTTGACTTGATCGAGGACGAGCCCGATTTTTGGACAAGATCGTGCACAAATCAGTGAGGGCGGCATGACAACGTTCGACAAGCGCGAGGACGGCTTCGAAAAGAAGTTCGCGCATGACGAGGAGCTTCGATTCAAGGCGATGGCCCGCCGCAACAAGCTGCTCGGGCTATGGGCTGCCGGGATTCTCGGCAAAAGCGGGCCGGATGCGGATGCCTATGCCAAGGAAGTCGTGATGGCCGATTTCGAGGAAGCCGGCGACAACGACGTTTTGCATAAACTTGCAAAGGACTTGCAGGCCAAGGGCATCGCCGAGCCGGCGATTCGCGCGCAGATGGACGAATTGCTCGCCCAAGCGATCGAGCAGATCAAGAAGAGCGGCTGACGTGGCCGCTTTTGCCCTCGCCCATCGGCTACGCGCGGGCGAAACGGTATTTTCTGCCTGGTGCTCGCTGGCCTCGCCCATAACGGCCGAGACGATTGCGCGCGAGGGATTTGCCGCCGTCACGCTCGATGCGCAACACGGGCTGTGGGATACCGCCTCGATCATCGCCGGTATCGGCGCACTGCATCACACTGGAGCGACGCCGCTGGTGCGGGTGCCGCTCAACGATTTCGGCTTTGTCAGCCGTGCGCTCGATTTTGGCGCCGAGGCGATTATCGCGCCAATGATTAACAACGTGATTGACGCCCGCCAGTTCGCAGGCGTCGCCAAATATCCCCCGCTCGGCGAGCGCAGCTGGGGGCCGCAGCGCGCCATGACGTTGCAGGGCCGCAGCGTGGCGGTCGACTATCTGCGCGAGGCGAACGACGGCACGCTCACGCTGGCGATGATCGAGACCGCGGAAGCGCTCGGCAATGTCGATGCGATCGCCGCCACACCCGGCATCGATGCGCTGTTCATCGGGCCTTACGATCTTTCGACGGCATTAAGCGGCGGCAAGGCGCAGGATATATCGGCGCCGGAGGTCGAACACGCCATGGACCGGATTTGCCAGGCTGCGAACAAGGCCGGCAAGGTTCCCGGCATCTATTGCCGCGATGCCGGACGCGCGCTGGCTATGGCCAAGCGCGGCTTCCGCTTCATCGCCGTCGGCAACGACGCCGGCCT
The DNA here is from genome assembly GCA_038206805.1 of Hyphomicrobiales bacterium. Lineage (GTDB taxonomy): Bacteria > Pseudomonadota > Alphaproteobacteria > Rhizobiales > Xanthobacteraceae > Pseudolabrys. Next base: position 18,327 of record JBBRAL010000040.1, read on the forward strand.
GGTGCGCGAAGGCGCGGCTGCGCAGGTCAAGGCGCTCAAGGGCTGACCGCCCTGCCGGTTATTTCAGCGTCACCTTTAAGCTAAAATTACCGTTCGCGGTGAAGCCTTCGTGTTGCTGCTGGCCGTATTGGCGGTTGATGTTCACACCGACCGGTTCGAGGCGGCATTCGGCCGCGATCGCCGCACGCAACAGATCGCATTCGGTCGCGGCGCTTTTATATAACGCGCTGCGCGCATCCTGTTGCGCCTTGAGGGATGCTTCGCTGGCATCGACGGCGCCCGAAACGAAGAAGCTCATGTTCACCTGAACGCGGACTTCGCCTTTTTGCTCAAGACCGGCCGGCCGGTTTTGGATAACGATCTGTTGAGCATCGACACTTGCGCTCGCCAACAGGACGAGCGGGGTCACCAGCAAGAATGTGCGCAGCTTCGATCTCCTCCCTCGATGCCCAAGCGATAACACGGAGCGATTGCAGATCGGTTCCGCGCATTCGCCAATTACGGTTGCGCGGATTTACCTTTTTCAGCCATGACCTGCGATCAGCGATAACCTGCGATCAGCCATCACCTGCGATCAGGGTTGCCCGCCGCTGGCCAACAGGGCGTCAATGCGGTCGAGCGCACCCGTAACGTCTGTGGCGACTTCGCCCGCGCCGACCGTAACGATCCGGTAACCGCGCTCGGACAGCCATTGGCCTTTGTCGGCGCGTGCTTGCGCTGCGCTTGGCGTCTCCGGTTCCGGCACAAGGTCGATGACGCATTTGAGCGGAAACGAGACAAAGTCGTTGACGTGCTTGCCGATTGGCACCTGTCGCTTGAAACCGCGCCCGGCAAAGCGGCGGTCGTTCACCAGCGCCTGCCATAAGGCGCGCTCGGCCTCGGTCGGATTGCGCCGCAACAGCCGCGGCAAGCCGCGCAGCGAGGTGCGCTCGGACGGCGCGCGCGCCTGCCTATGCTCGGCCAAAAGATCGCGCAGCTGCTGCGCCTGGCCGCCGTCGAACACGCCGCCGCGTGCGGGACCCTTACGCCCTTGCGCGATCGCCGTGATCACGCCGTGCAGCGTGCGGATGTCCTGCTGCGACGGCGCCATGCGCTGAAAGATGTTGCGCAGGTTCACGCTCATGGTGCCGCGCTTCTCCTGCGGCCGGAAGAATTCGACCTTCTCCAGTTCGCGCTCCAGATCGCCAAAGAAAGCCTCGAGCTGCTGCTTAGCCGCCGGCGGCGATCTCTCCGGCATGGCGAAGGGCAAGCCACCACCGGCGCGCTTGAACCACTCGTAGCCGACAATCACCACCGCCTGCGCCAGATTGAGCGAGGCAAAGGCCGGATTGACCGGCAGCGTGACGATGCGGTCGGCAAGCGCCACCTCATGGATTTCGAGCCCGTTGCGCTCGCGCCCGAATACAATCGCAACGCTCTCGCCCGCCGCCACCCGCGGCGCCGCCTCCGCCGCTGCCTGATCGGCCGAGATCACCGGCTTGGCCTGGTCGTGGTTGCGCGCGGTCGCCGCCAGCACGAAGCTGCAATCGCCGATCGCGCCGGACAGGCTGTCGAACAGCTCGGCCCGGTCGAGAATGCGGTCGGCGCCGGCCGCCATCACGCGCGCCTTCTCGTTCGGCCAGCCCTGCCGCGGCTTGACCAGCCGCAAGCGCGACAAGCCGAAATTGGCCATTGCGCGCGCGGCAGCGCCGATATTCTCGGCCATCTGCGGTTCGACCAGTACGACAATCGGAGCCGGCTGCTCGATCCAGCGTTTGGTCTTGTCGGTGCCGGCGCCCGGCATGGTGTTCCTCCGTGCGGGCGGTATAGCTGCCCTGCCGACTTAATGCTTGCGCAAGATCTTATCCGAAAAACCGGTAGCCACTTTTCGGGATCATGCGCTAGGGGAAGAATGGCGGAAATTCCGCCTTTCGCCGCCCGGTTTGGGGTGTTATAGGCGGGCCGCCGGTCACTTTTCCCTTTCTGTCCGCGCAACTTTCAAAAGGTTTTACCTGCAATGGCGAAGATTAAGGTGGCTAACCCGGTCGTCGAAATGGACGGCGACGAGATGACCCGTATTATTTGGCAGCTTATCAAGGACAAGCTGATCCATCCCTATCTGGACATCGACCTGCTGTATTACGACCTCAGCGTCGAAAAGCGCGACGAGACCAACGACCAGATCACCATCGACGCGGCCGAGATGACCAAGAAGGTCGGCGTCGGCATCAAATGCGCCACCATCACGCCCGATGAAGCGCGCGTGAAGGAATTCAATCTCAAGAAGATGTGGCGCTCGCCCAACGGCACCATCCGCAACATTCTCGGCGGCGTGATCTTCCGCGAACCGATCATCTGCAAGAACGTGCCGCGCCTGGTGCCGGGCTGGACCCAACCGATCATCATCGGCCGCCACGCCTATGGCGACCAGTATCGCGCCACCGACATCCGCGTGCCGGCCAACGCCACGTTGACCATGAGCTATGTCGGCGCCGACGGCAAAAAAGTCGAGCACGAGGTGTTCAAGTTCCCGGATTCGGGCGTCGCCATGGCGATGTACAATCTCGACGATTCGATCCGCGACTTCGCGCGCGCCTCCATGAACTATTCGCTGGCGCGCGGCTATCCGCTCTATCTCTCCACCAAGAACACCATCCTGAAAGTCTATGATGGACGGTTCAAGGATCTGTTCCAGGAGATATTCGACGCCGAATTCAAGGCCGAGTTCGACAAGAAGAAGATCACCTACGAGCATCGGCTGATCGACGACATGGTGGCGGCGGCGATGAAGTGGTCGGGCGGCTATGTCTGGGCCTGCAAGAACTACGACGGCGACGTGCAGTCGGACATCGTGGCGCAGGGCTTCGGCTCGCTCGGGCTGATGAGTTCGGTGCTGATGACCCCCGACGGCAAGACCATGGAATCCGAAGCCGCGCACGGCACGGTCACTCGCCACTACCGCGAGCATCAGAAGGGCAAGGAGACCTCGACCAATTCGATCGCCTCGATCTTTGCCTGGACGCGCGGGCTGGCGCATCGCGCCAAGCTCGACAACAACGCCGCGCTGGCGAAGTTCGCCGGTACGCTGGAGAAGGTCTGCGTCGACACCGTGGAATCGGGCTTCATGACCAAGGATCTGGCGCTGCTGATCGGCCCCAATCAGAAGTGGCTGTCGACCGGCGGCTTCCTCGACAAGGTCGATGATAATTTGAAAAAGGCGATGGCGTAAGTCACGCCATCAAACGCCTCTAGAACGTCGGCGCGGGCACCGACCCGCGCCGGTTTTTTTATGGCGCCGACCAGCCGACATAGCGGTCGTGGCGATGGTTCATCCAAATCACGAGATTGAGCGCGACAGCGCCGATCACCGACGCCAATAGCGCCAGCGGACTGACGACAAAAAATGACGCCAGCAGAACGCAGATATCGACGGCCATTTGCAGCTTCCCCGCGCGGATGCCGTGCTTGTCCTGCAGATAGAGGGCGAGAATATTCACCCCGCCGAGGCTCGCCTGATGGCGGAACAGCACGATGAATCCGACCCCCATCAAAAGGCCGCCGAAGACGGCGGCATAGAACGGGTCGATATTCGCCAAATTGATGAAATAACGGTGCAGCTCGGAAAACGCCGAGACCAGCGCGACCGAGCAGAAACTCTTTGCCGTAAAGCGCCATCCCATGCGGCGGTAAGCGAAATAGTAGAATGGAAGATTGATCACGAAAAACAGGCCACCGAACGACAGTCCGGTGATGTAATGGATAAGAAACGCGAGGCCCGCGGTGCTGCCCGTCAGCAATCCGGTCTGCTTGAACATCGCGATACCGAACGACACGAACAGCGTGCCAATCGCGATCGCCAATATGTCTTCGGTAATCGTATGGTGCGGTGCCGGGCTCGTCGTCGTGCTCACGGTTATGCATCTCCGATGCGGGCGATTCGGCAGCACTGTACATTTTTTCGCGGGAATTGGACCAAGACTTGCGGCGCGTCCTACGTGGGCCGATCTACTTAACCTCCTCCGCCACGATGTCGCCCTTGGCGCTGACCACTTCGCGGCCGGTGCGCTTTTCCGCCACTTCCTTGATGCGCGCCGCGATGCGCGGGTCGCGTTGCAATAGCGCGTGCAGATCCTGCGCCGCCAGAACCAGCAGGCTGGCGCGGGTGAGCGCTATGGCGGTGGCCGAGCGGCGGACGCGGCGCAACACCGCCACCTCGCCGAAGAATTGGCCAACGCCGAGACGCACGCGTTGCTTTTTCAACGCCACCTCGACCTCGCCGGCGGCGATAAAATACATCGAATGGGCGGTCTCGCCCTCGCGCACGATCACCTCGCCGGCCTCCGCCAATTGCGCGCGCAACAGCTGCATGATGTCGGCGATCTCGCCGGCATCGAGTTCGGCGAACAGTGGCACGCGCGCGATCATGCCCCAGGTGACGATGAAATCGCGGCGGTGAATCTGCTCGGCGAAGGCGGTGGCGATGATGCCGATCGGCAGCGCCATCATGATCAGGCCGAGGAAGATCGTGCCGGTGGCGATCAGCTTGCCGAGCGCGGTGACCGGCACCACGTCGCCATAGCCAATGGTGCCGACCGTCACGATGGCCCACCACAGCGCGTCGGGAATACTGCCGAGTTTGTCCGGCTGTATTTTGCCTTCGGCCAGATGCATCAGGGCGGCGGCGACCAGCGAGGTGCCGAGCGTAATCACCAGGCAGCCGAACAGCGCGCGCCGCTCGCGATTGAGCACGTCGAGCAGCGAGCGCATGGCCGGCGAATAGCGCGCGATCTTGAAGAAGCGCACCATGCGGAACACCAGCACGAAGCGGAAATCCGCCGGCAGCGCCATCGCGAACCAGAACGGCAGCACCGCCAGCAGATCGACGAGACCGGCCGGGCTGAACGCATATTTGAACCGCGCGCGCGCGCCGGAAAGATGCTGGTGCGGTCCATGTTCGACGGCGACCCACAGCCGCAAGCCGTATTCGACCGTGAAGACGAGCAGCGAAACATATTCGATCAGGTCGAAGACGAGCGCATAACGCCCGCCGAGCGCTGGCACCGATTCGAGTGTGACCGCGACCAGATTGATCAGGATGAGCAGGACCAGAAGCCGGTCGATGAAGCGGCCAAGACTGTTGCCGACCGGGCCCTGCTCAAGGACCAGATAGACGCGCCGCCGCATATCCCTGATCCTGTCGCGTGCCATGCCGTTGTGAGAGCCCGCAGAATTCGACCAAACCTCGATAGCACGCCGGCGCCGGCTAAAGGTTGCTTTGGATCAAGCGGCCTTGACGGCCGCGCCGGCTAGAGCAAGATCATATTAGATTGAAGCAGCGTCGCAAACGCGGTGCGCTCCCTCTCCCCTTGGGGGAGAGGGTTGGGGTGAGGGGGCAAGTGACTCTCGATAGACTATAACCCCTCACCCGGCGCACTTCGTGCGCCGACCTCTCCCCACGGGAGAGGTGAAGCGTTTCTGCGGCGAATTTTGATTCAATCTCAAACAAACATGCACTAATAGAACCGCACCGCGTAGACCGGCGGCAGATGGGCGTTCACCAGTTGCCAGGCCTCGCCGGCATTCCCGCTCACCCACAGGCCGCCGGTGGTCGAGCCCATGGCGAGCTGGCTGCCGGTTGCATCGACGTCGAGGCAATGCCGATAGATCAGGTCAAAGGCGTCCTTCTGCGGCAGGCCGGCGCGGAAGCTCTCCCAGGTTTTGCCGCCGTCGCGGGTGCGGGTGACGGCCATCGCGCCGTCGCGCGGCACGCGCAACTCGTCCTTGATGGCGGGGACGAACCAGGCGGTGAGCGGATCGCCCGGATGCGACGCGACCGCAAAGCCGAAATCGTCGCCCGGCAAAGTGAGCTTCGTCCAGTTGTGGCCGGCATCGGTCGAGCGGAAAATGCCGCAATGGTGCTGCATCCACATCGTGTCGGGAGCGCCCGCGCAACGCGCCACGCGATGCGGGTCTTGCGTCTCGCTCTGGCCGGCGAGCTCCGGCGGCATATAGGACGCGATCAACCCGTTGCCGCGCAGGGTCCAGCTTTTGCCGCTGTCGCCTGTGTCCCACACCCCGCCGCATGAAATCGCTACCGACACGCGTGACGCGTCACGCGGATCGGGCGAAATGCTGTGGATGCCGGCATCGTCATAGCCGCCGCCAAACCATTTCTCGCGTTCGGCCACGTTCCACAGCGCGCTCACAAGTTCCCAATGCTCGCCGCGGTCATCGGAGCGGAACAGGCCGGCCGGCAGCGCGCCCGCCCACAGCCGGCCTTTTTCATTGGCGCCGCCGGATTCAATCGTCCAGATCTGGAACAGCGTCGGGCTGCCGGCGGCGTCCGCGGGAAACGCCGGCGCCGCCAATTCGCTCCACGTGCGTCCATCGTCGTCGGAGCGATGCAGCTTGGTGCCGAAATGGCCGTGCTTGAGCACGGCATAGAGCGTACCGTCGCGCGCATCGCAGAGCGCGGCGGTGACCGCAATGCCGGGGAAACTCGTTCGCTCGATATCCCAGCCGCCGTTTTTACGCGCGAGCTGAAGCAGTCCCTTGCGTGTCGCCAGCAAAATCCGCTCGGCCATGGATCAGCCTCCCGATAGCGCCTGCATTATATAGAGGGTTGAGTTTGCCTTGATGCCGTGGCTCAGCGCCGCGGCATGCTTGAGCCGCACGCCGTCGGCAAAGATGCAGACATGTTTGCGTAAACTTCCGCGCTCGTCCAGCACATAGGAACGCACATGCGGGCGCTCGGCGAACAGCCTGGCCAGCGCGTCGCCGACGGTGACGCCCTCGGCCTGCACGGGCCCGTCCGGCACCAGTTCCCGCAGCCAAGACGTGAAATGGAGTTGCGCCATCTGCGAAAAATAACGCCGGATCGCGCGTCGCGCCAGCCTCGGCTATGCGCCGGCGAGATCGAGCACGCGCTCCATCGTAATGTAAGGCGTACGGCCGGGGTCCTGGCCGGTGCCGGTTTCGACGAAACCGGCCCGTTTGAAGTAAGCGAGATTGCCCGGCAACGTTACGCGGACGCGCAAGGTCAGGCGCTTTAGTCCAAGCCGGCGGGCTTCGTCATGGGCGGCCTGCAAGAGCGCGCGACCAATGCCTGATTTTCGCCAGGCCGGCGCCGTCGCCATTCGCGTCAGATAGAACGCGTCGCCTTTCGTCTCGCAGAACATGCTGCCAACGAAGTCGCTGCCGGCCTGCGCCACCAGCACGAGGCCGTTGCGCTGGCGTGCGGCGACATCGGCGACGGTTTCATTAAGCACGCCCGACGGCGGTTCGAAGCCGGCAAAAGCCGAATGTACCAGCGCCAGGATGTCGTCGAGCCTGTCGGGGGAAGTCCAGCGCGCGACGGTGAACGCAGGCGGCTTGTTCATGGCAATCAGAGCAAGCGCTCAGCCGCCCAGCGCCGCTTCGACCGCCTTGAGCGCGTCGTCCGCCTTGGATCCGTCCGGCCCGCCGGCCTGCGCCATGTCGGGCCGCCCGCCGCCGCCCTTGCCGCCGAGCGCCTCGGCGCCCTTGCGCACCAGGTCCACGGCATTGAAGCGCTTCACCAGATCGTCGGTCACCGCCACCACAATGCCGGCTTTGCCGTCAGCCGAGAGGCCGACAATGGCGACCACGCCGGAGCCGACTTGTTTCTTGCCCTCGTCGGCCAGACTGCGCAGATCCTTGAGCTCGATCCCGGTCACCGAACGGGCAATCAGCTTCACGCCATTGATCTCGCGCACGCCAGTGTCGGCGCTTTTTGCGCCGCCACCGCCGCCCATGGCGAGCTTCTTGCGCGCGTCGTTGAGTTCACGCTCGAGCTTCTTGCGCTCGTCGAGCAGTGCCGCCACCCGCGTCGGCATTTCTTCCAATGGCGATTTCAACTCGGCCGCCGCCGCCTTGGCGAGCTGCACCTGATGCTCGGCCGCCTTGCGCGCGGTGCGGCCGGTGAGCGCCTCCAGCCGGCGCACGCCGGAGGCGACGCCGCTATCGGAGACGCCGTTGATCAAGCCAATATCGCCGGTGCGCTTGACGTGGGTGCCGCCGCACAATTCGACCGACCAGCCGAGCGTGTTGCCGCTTCCTTCACCCATCGCCACCACGCGCACCTCGTCGCCATATTTCTCGCCGAACAACGCGCGTGCGCCGGAGGCCCGCGCATCGTCCAGCGCCATCAGCCGCGTGGTGACCGGCGAATTCTGCAGCACAATGTCGTTGGCGATGTCCTCGACCCGCTCCAGTTCGGCCGCTGTCATCGGCTTGGGGTGCGAGAAGTCGAAGCGCAGCCGGTCGGGCGCCACCAGCGAGCCCTTCTGCGCCACGTGATCGCCCAGCACCTGGCGCAATGCCTCGTGCAGCAAATGGGTGGCGGAATGGTTCTGCCTAATGCCGGCGCGGCGCGCGTGATCGACTTCCATCAGCAGCGGATCGCCGACTTTGACCGCGCCCTGCTCGACCGTGACCAGATGCGCGAACAGATCGCCGGCCTTTTCTGGGTATCGGTGACGCGCAGCAGCACACCCTCGCGCCGCATTTCGCCCAAATCGCCGACCTGGCCGCCCGACTCGCCATAGAACGGAGTCTGGTTCATCACCACCATGCCGCTCGCGCCGGCTTGAAGCTCGGTGACTTCCTTGCCGTCCTTGACCAGCGCCGCCACCACGCCTTCGGCGCTTTCGGTCTCATAGCCGAGGAATTCACTGGCGCCGAGCCTCTCACGCAGCGAGAACCAGATCGTCTCGGTGGCGGCATCGCCCGAACCCGACCATGACGCGCGCGCCTTTTCGCGCTGGCGCTCCATGGCGTCGGTGAATGACGCGATATCGACGCTGATGCCGCGGGAGCGCAGCGCATCCTGGGTGAGATCGAGCGGGAAACCATAGGTGTCGTACAGCGTGAAGGCCGTCTCGCCGTCGAACATGGCGCCCTTGTTCAGGCCGGCGCTCTTCTCCGCGAGGATCGCCAGGCCGCGCTCGAGCGTGTTGCGGAAACGCGTCTCTTCCAGCTTGAGCGTCTCGCTAATCAGCGCCTCGGCCCGCAGTAGCTCAGGAAAGGCCTGTCCCATCTCGCGGGTGAGCGAAGGCACCAGCTTCCACATCAGCGGGTCCTTGGCGCCAAGCAGTTCGGCGTGGCGCATGGCGCGCCGCATGATGCGGCGCAGCACATAGCCGCGGCCCTCGTTCGAGGGCAGCACGCCGTCGGCGATCAGGAATGCCGACGCGCGCAAGTGATCGGCGATCACCCGATGCGAGGCCTTCAGCGGGCCGTCGGACGGCACATTGGTCAGATCGGCAATGGCGCGAATCAGCGTGGCGAACAGGTCGATGGCGTAATTGTCGTGTGTGCCTTGCAGCACCGCGGCGATGCGCTCCAGCCCCATGCCGGTATCGATCGAAGGCCGCGGCAGCGGCACGCGCTTGCCGCCGGCAAGCTGCTCGTACTGCATGAACACCAGATTCCAAATCTCGATGAAACGGTCGGCGTCGGCATCGAGCGAACCGGGCGGGCCGCCCGGAATGTGGTCGCCGTGATCGTAGAAGATTTCCGAGCACGGGCCGCACGGGCCGGTTTCGCCCATGGCCCAGAAATTGTCGGAACCGGCGATGCGGATGATCTTGCGGTCGGGCAGCCCCGCCACCTTTTTCCACAGATTAAAGGCGTCGTCGTCGTCGATATAGACGGTGACCAGCAGGCGGTCGACCGGCAGGCCGAACTCCTTGGTCACCAGCGTCCAGGCCAGCTCGATCGCGCGCTCCTTGAAATAGTCGCCGAACGAGAAATTGCCCAGCATCTCGAAGAACGTGTGATGGCGCGCGGTGTAGCCGACATTGTCGAGGTCGTTGTGCTTGCCGCCCGCGCGCACGCATTTCTGCGACGTGACGGCGCGCACATAGGGCCGTTTTTCCAGGCCGGTGAAAACGTTCTTGAACTGCACCATGCCGGCATTGGTGAACATCAAGGTCGGGTCGTTGCGCGGAACGAGCGAAGACGACGCCACGGCCGTGTGGTCGTTGCGCGTAAAGAAATCCAGGAAGCTTTTTCGGATGTCGTTGACGCCGCTCATGGATATTTGGCCGCTCCATGTCCCCTGCAAAGCATGGGATATCCCCTGCAAAGCACGGGCGGGAATGCGAAATCCCCGCCCCGCTTGATGTTTCAAAGGCTATTTAGCGGCGGGGATGGCGCAAGTCCAGGAAAGGCGGCGCAAAGCTTGTCATCGCCGGGCTTGACCCGGCGATCCCGGCAAGGAGCGCATTGCCTTCCTAAGCACGATGGCCGGGACAAATTTACAGCCGGGCCGGCCCAACGGGTCCGCGCAAAGCGCGGCCCGATGACAGGCTCCGGCCGGACCCGGTTGCCCGGCCATGACATATCCCCCCAAAACGCCTTCGCCCCCATCCTTGGTGGCGGCCGCTTTACGCAGCCGGGTTCCGATGGGGGCGATCGACGTTACGCGTTACTCAAACTCAGGCGGCCAATGACAGGTCTAGGCTGCCGCCTTGCTCTGCTTTGCCTTTTTGGCCTTTTTAGTCTCCGCCTTATTCTCCGCCTTGGACTTCGCCGTTGCCGTCATCGGCCTGGTCCCGTCTTTGGCGTCTTTCGTGTCATCTTTTTTGGCAAATTTTTCCCTGGCTCGCTCCTTGGCGTTTTTGCGCTTTTCCGGCTTGGGGTGGGCGGTTGATAAACCACCGGCCTCCGGCGTTACGACGACCACCTCCTCAGCCCCTTCCGGTCGGTCCTTCGCCCTCCTCGCCTTGGCGCGATCCTTCGCGTTCAGGCGCTTTTCTGGCTTGGGGCGAACCGTAACCAGACCGTTAGTCTCGCGCGCCGTCTCATCGGTCTCCGGCTTTGCGAGCCGCGCGGTGAGCGCGATCACCGAGCGCCGCGCGTCGTCAGAGTTTGCAACTTCAGCATGGGTCGGCTTGGGCGATGCAGGAAGAACTTCTTCCTGCGCCGGTCCTTGTTGAGGGGCGTCACCCGCCTCACCGTGACCGGCACCGGGCGCTAGCGCAGAATCGCTAGCGGCCGGCGTGCCCGCATCCTTTCAAGCCTCGACAGCGGCGTCGTCGTCATCGTCCTTCTCAGGCTCCCCGGCCAGGATCGCCTCGGCGATCGGACCGGAATTCGCCCGCACCTGCACCTCGATCTTATTGGCGATGTCGGGGTTCTGCTTGAGGAAAACCTTGGCGTTCTCGCGGCCCTGGCCGATGCGCTGGCTGTCATAGGAGTACCAGGCGCCCGACTTCTCGACCACGCCGGCCTTGACGCCGAGATCGACCAGTTCGCCGACCTTGGAGACGCCCTCGCCGTACATGATGTCGAATTCGACCTGCTTGAACGGCGGCGCCAGCTTGTTCTTGACCACCTTGACCCTTGTTTGATTTCCGACAACCTCGTCGCGCTCCTTGATGGCGCCGATGCGGCGGATCTCGAGACGTACCGAGGCGTAGAATTTCAGCGCATTGCCGCCCGAAGTCGTTTCCGGCGAGCCATACATCACACCGATCTTCATGCGGATCTGGTTGATGAAAATCACCATGGTGCGCGATTTCGAGATCGAGGCGGTCAACTTGCGCAGCGCCTGGCTCATCAGCCGCGCTTGGCTGCCCGGCTGCACATCGCCCATCTCGCCTTCGAGCTCGGAGCGCGGCACCAAGGCCGCGACCGAGTCGACCACCAGCACGTCGACGGCGCCGGAGCGCACCAGCGTGTCGGCGATTTCCAGCGCCTGCTCGCCGGCGTCCGGTTGCGAAATCAACAGGTCGTCGACATTGACGCCGAGCTTGCGGGCATAGACCGGATCGAGCGCGTGCTCGGCATCGACGAAGGCGCAGATGCCGCCGAGTTTCTGGGCTTCGGCAATGGTGTGTAGCGCCAGCGTGGTCTTGCCGGAGGATTCCGGCCCGTAGATTTCGACCACCCGGCCGCGCGGCAGGCCGCCGACGCCGAGCGCGATATCGAGCCCGAGCGAGCCCGAGGAAATCACCTCGACATCCATCGACTTGTCGTTCTTGCCAAGCCGCATGATCGAGCCCTTGCCGAACTGGCGCTCGATCTGGCTGAGCGCGGCGGAAAGGGCCTTCGACTTGTCCATGGACGATCCTTCGACGAGACGCAGGGCAGGCTGACTCATGTCGCGCTCCTTATGGCCGGGAATCGACCCCCCGACAACGCGGCCACTGCCGCCTCACCGGAATCGACTGATTAAACCAATGTACACTATTTGTTCTTTGTTCGCAATATGTTCTTTTAGGTATATTATTACCGTCTCATTTCGCGCCGGCGAGGACAGGAAGGGCCCCGTCTGATTTTGAGGAAGACCCATCCGAATCTAATCCCCTGTCTATCACCCGTTATTCGGGCTGGGATAAGCTGCACCTGCCAAGAAGAATCACGACAGCTAAAGTCAACCAATTGGGGAAAATCATGCGAGTAGCTTTTGCAACGATGGCAGTCACCATCGTCATCGGTTTTGCCGGCGCTTCCGGCGCCATCGCGTCGCCGACGAAGGGGGCGGTCAACGCGTCGCCGGTCAATGCCTCGCCGGCCAATGCGACCGTACTCGCCCAGAGATGCCGGTGTGTTGAGCGGCGCTGGAACGGCTCGTACAAACTGCGTGTATGCAGGGATCACTGGTAAGCGCTCCCGCGCGGCCGGCTTGCACGATCCGATATTGCAGCTATTCAAGCCCCGATCCCCGCTCGCGACGGCGGGTAGCCGTAACTAATTTCGCCATCGCTAAAATTAACAGCACAAAACCCTAAATTCACGCGTTGTTCAGTTACGGAACCCTAGTTTAGCCAACGGGGCAAAACGTGAAGGAGAGAGTGGCATGCGCAAACTATTGCTGCTTTGCACTGCAGCAGCGGTAATGATGATTGCGGCAACGTTCGCCGCGCACCGCGCCGAGGCGATGACAATTGCTGCACCGGCTGCAATCAATGCTGCGGCTGAGCAAAACAGTCTCAAACAAGACGCCGCTTATTTCTGCCGCCGGGTCTGGCGTTGCGGATCCAATGTCTGCGGCTGGCGCCGGACTTGCTCGCAGACCGCACCGGCGCCCTATTGGTGGGGCTACGGATACGGCCCATACCGCTACGCGCCATACCGCTATTACCGGCCCTACCGTTACGCCTGGCGGAACAATTGGCGCTGGCGGCGGCACTGGCATTAGCCGGCCGATGAATCGCGGAGGCCGCCTCGGTAGGCGGCCTCTTGGCCCCCTCTTTGCTTGGAAATATCGGCTATCGGCGCCTTGCGCGCCCGGTAGCCGATTTCGATTCTAGCGCATGATCCTGAAAAGTGGGCCCCGGTTTTCGGAAAAGATCATGCGCAAAAACATGCTTTAACTTTGGCCTGGCCCAAAATGGCACAGGCGGCGATTCAATCTCCGTTTACCGGTTGCACGTAGTTTACCATTTCAATTTGGAGATGCTGCCGTGACCCATGACCAAGGGAATTCGGACATCGACAAGCGCGCCCGCGCCGATCGACGCGCGGCACGCGATCGGCGGTCAGGGCTGGATACAAGGCCGGAGCACGAAAAGCGTGCGGTCGGCGAGCGTCGTGCGGTTGCGGATCGCCGTTCGCAGCGGGATCGGCGTGCGGCCAGTGCCGGCAAGCCGCAGCCATAACAATCACAGTCGCCTGCCCTGAACCCGGCATTCGCCCGACCCGGCCGCGCCACGGCAAGCTCAAATCTGGAATTCGCTCAACATCAGCCTGAGCGCCGCTTTGCCAGCGCGATTGGCCTCGGCCATCGATTCAAAATAGACCTCGGAATGATCGATCGGGCTGGTGCGGCCAGCACGATAGATCTCCCACCGCCATGGTTTGGGCGGACGGGCGCGGTTCTTGACCACAACGGAAAAATCGGCGTGTTCAATCATGGAAATACTATTACTGCAAAAAAGGCGGCCTGAACATCTATTTCGAAAATAAACCGCGCTGCCGTACTTGGGTGTTATTCGCCGGCAGCAAGACATATGAGGCATCGGAACTTGCCTGAAATGTCATTCTGTAAGGTAATACTATAGGCCATCCGCCGATTTTCGGCTCCAGCGCCGCGCCGAGGCCGGCCGGGGCCCGGCCGAACGGCGGCAAGTAAATCGTTTGCGGCCGATCGGTTCCGGTTCCAGACAAGTGGCGCGCTTGCATGAGCGCCCCCGCAACAATGTCGCCGCATCGATCATCCACTGTCGCGATTATTCGTCACGCTTCATGTCATAAAAACCGCGTAAACCGACTCGGTTGGCGCGCGGCAACACGACGGACTGCTGAATCAATTTTTCATGGCGCCGAATCTCAGGCCCTGAGCCTCGTGCGCAGATTGCTAATGCCTTGATGCGGCCACCGCTTGGTCGTTAACCGGCCCGGATTTTGCATTACCGATTGGCTGCGCTTGCTGGCCAGGATGGCTGGCGAGATTTCATATGACTAGGTTGCGCCAGGTGAATAGGTTGCGCCAGGCTAACAAGAATCGGGGGCAGGCGTGGTGGAACAATGGGTGCGGCTCGGCATGGCGCTTGTCGTCATCGCGATGATCTCGATCGGTCTGTATCAATTCAGCGGACGCGCTGGCGCGATTGAGCCCAACTTCGGCATCATCACCCAGCCGCGCTAATATGAAACACAGCAACAATTGACTCGTCATGCCCGCGCTTGTCATTGCAAGCCGGGCAAACGCAAAATTTTAATGACAAATCCGGCCATGACCGCGTGCAGCGGCCGAGCTCTATGAGGCCTGCCATAATTCCCTATTCGCGCGCAGAAAGCCAAAGAATCAGGCGCTTTTAGCCTGCGCCTGCCATTCCCGCCAATGGGTCGGGCGCACGTCGAGCCGCTCTTTGCTCTGCGCGTTCATCCATCCGTTGAGGATACGGCGGCAAGGAAATACCAGCGCGTGCGGGCCATCGTTATCGATGACGGCCAGTTCAAGGTCGCGGGCGAAGGGCGCGTTGGAAATAGGCTGCCACATTGAATTGTGATTGCGCGCAATGGCAAGCCGCGCATTGACTTATATCATCATACGACGGCCGGCCCGATCGGCAGTCGGCCAGCGCTTTGACCGGAAAGCAAATTGCAAAGCGCATTGATATGAATCAATCGCCGCGCGGCGTAATCCGGCGACATTTATGCCACCCGTGTCCCGCTCAACATGGTGCGACCATTGACCTCGCGTCCGCCTCTCCGCCATTGCCTGGTCTGCGGTATCGCCATGCAGGCGAGCAAATCGCGGGAAGACCTGGAGGACTTCGACACGTTCCAGTGCCTGTCTTGCGGCACGGCGATCAGTAAATCGAAGCCGCCGCCCAAGGCCGGCGGCGAGAATCGTCAATAGGTTCCGGGTGGACGCCGCGGCGAGCGGATGCAGTCAGAACTGCCGCGGTCAGAACGGCCAAGTGGAAATCACGATGGTGACGCCGATCACGGTGCTCACCATCGCGGTCAAGGCATATAGCTGTCCGACAATCCAGACCTTCAGGAACCGCGCCGATGCCCCATCGGCCGGACGCGCGATAAGCACCATGGCGATGGTGACGGCGATGAGAATCAATCCCGCTGTGAAGTTCATGGCACACGACTCCGGCCCTGCGAATTACCGGCGGCAATCTAACGGGCGCGGGCCGGCGAGGCGCGTAAAATGGCCGTTAAATAAAGCTGCAATGGCCACACCACCGTACCGCCCCGATTCCTGCGCTGCTTTTGATATTCCTCAAGGCCGCGCATCAAATTCTCATTAATTTCCTGCCCAAAATGATGCGGCGCGCAACGGCGCCCTCGGAGCGAAACAAGCAAGGTGAGACCATGAAATCCGCCATCGTCAAACGCTCGATCATCCTCGACGGACACAAGACCAGCGTTTCCCTCGAAAACGAATTCTGGGATGGGCTGCGCGAGATCGCCGATCTGCAAAAAACAAAACTGTCGACGCTGATGCAGAAAATCGACCTGGAGCGGAGCAACGCCAATCTGTCGTCGGCGATCCGCATCTTCGTATTCAACCACTTCCACGCGCTGGCCATCGGCGAACCGGCTCCGCCGCAGAGCCTGCGCGCCGCAACCCCATGGGCCACCGGGATAGCACCCGTCGTCTGATCGGCGTTGCAAGTTACGACCGATCGCAGCCTCGCCTATTGGCATTTCGGCCGGCCATCGCTAGCGTCAAGGGTGTCGCCCAAATGGGACACGCCGATTGACCGAAGCTGTATTATCCGCGCACCCCGCCACCGTCGCCTCGCCGCTGCGGGCCTGGTATCTCGTGGCGGCGGCAGCCGCCATCGCGGTGATGGTCGCGGCGATCTTTAGCGACAATCTCTGGTTCCTGAATTTCATCCACGTTATGACCGGCGCGCTGTGGACCGGCATCGACCTGTTCATGGGCTTCGTGATCGGCCCGGTGCTGCGCCGGGTCTCGCTCGACACCCGCCGCGCCATGATCGCCGGCATCATTCCCCGCACCCTCATTCTGATGCCGACGCTGTCGGCCATCACCTCCACCGCCGGCTGGTTCCTGGCGGTGCGGCTGGGCTACCTCGACCTTTCCTATCCGCAATTCTGGTGGGTGATCGCGGCGCTGACCATCGTCAGCGTGCTCACGGTGCAGGGGCTCGGCATTCTGCTGCCGATGAATCTGAAGCTCTATTTCGAAATCATGAAGCCCACGCCCGACCACGACAAGCTCAAGCGCTGGATGCGAATTTACGTGCGCGTGGTGGCGATGCAGGGCTGCATGCAGATCGCCATCATCGTCGTCATGGCGCGTTTCGCCACCGGGCTATGACCCGGTTTATTTGACGTCAGACCAGATAGATCCGGTTCGGTAATTCGCCGCGCGCGGCGTCATGGCTCGGAAAGTGCGTTGCCAGCACTTTGCCGCATACGTCGATCGCCGCGATGTAACCATCGGCAATGCGGCCGTCGCGCATGTGCGCGATCAGGGCATCGATGGCGCCCTGCCATTCCGATTGCGGCACGTGAGCCGCGATCCCGTCGTCGGCGATGATGCGTGCATAGCGTTCCGCAAGCGAGACGAAGATCAGTATTCCGGAGCGGTCCTTTTTGTGTGCGATGCCGCGGATGGCGAATTGCTCCAAGGCGGCGCGATGCGCGATGGCGCGGCGCGTCGCGCGCGGGATCAGCCAGACGCGCACGCGCGGCAGACAAAGCAGGACGGTTGCGGCGACAAATAGCGCGATTTGCAACGACAATATTCGAAACACCGGCAGCGCCGTCGTCGCCACCAGCAGCCAAGGCAGCGCGAGCGCAAGCGCCGCCGCGATAACAACCGGCAATGCCGTGGCGCCGGACGAACTCTTCGCCAGGACGCAGACGATCTCGCCCGACGTTTTGCTTTCGGCGGCGTGAATGGCGGCCGATAAGCGTTGGCGGTCCTCGGCTGAAATACTCATTACCAGCTCCCTGACGCCCCGCCGCCGCCCGACGACCCGCCGCCGCCCGAAAAACCGCCGCCGCTGGAAGAGCTTCCACCGCTGCTTGAACCACCCGAATTGAGAAGTGCGCTGAGCGCCATTTCAAGCATAAACCAGCGAAAGCCTGGCCAGACAGTGAACAGCACGCCGACGAGGATCAGAAGCGCGATGAGGATCCGGCTGGTCCGATCGCTGGCCGGTTCATGATCGAGCCGCAGCGCCGGACGCTGTTGCCACTCGGCGGCGTCGGTGGTGAGAACGGTGATGATGTCGTCGACGCCGCGCGCAATGCCGCCGTTGAAATCGCCGGCCTTGAAGCGCGGCGTCATGGCATTGGTGATGATGACCTTCGACAACGCATCGGTGAGCGTACCCTCGAGGCCATAGCCGACCTCGATACGCACGCGATGTTCCTTCGGCGCGACCAGCAGCAACACGCCGTTGTTTTTATCCTTTTGGCCAAGTTTCCAATTGCGGAACAGTTCGTTGGCATAGGGCTCGATTTCTTGACCCTCGAGCGAAGCGACGGTAGCAACGACCAGTTGAATACCGGACTTGGCTTCGAGACCGGCCAGCTTCGGCTCGATGGCATTGCGCGTGTCGGCCGAAATAATCTTCGCCTGATCGACGATACGGTCGGTGAGCGCGGGATAATTGACGGCGAATGCGCCAATAGCCGCGCACAACAGCGCAAGAGAGCAAACAACCGCGCGCAGGCCGGTCCTTGCAAGGAGCGGCGTGGCGCGCGCTGCGGTCATCTCGGCACCTTCGGTCTGCCGGCGCGTATCAGAATTTCACTTTCGGCGGGGCCTGCGCATCTTCATTGGCGGTGAACACCGCCATGGGCTTGTTGGAGCGGAAGAACGTCGCCGCCCACAATAGGCCGGGGAAGGTCTTGAGCGTGGTGTTGTAGACCCGCACCGCCTCGATGTAGTCGCGCCGCGCCACCGCGATGCGGTTTTCCGTGCCCTCAAGCTGCGACTGCAGCGCCAGGAAGTTCTGGTTCGATTTGAGGTCGGGATAGCGCTCGCTGACCGCGAGCAGGCGTCCGAGCGCGCCGGTCAACTGGGCCTGCGCATCCTGGAACTGCTTGAGCTTGGCCGGATCGTCGAGCTGTGAGACGTCGATCTTGACCTGCGTCGCCTTGGCGCGCGCCTCGGTCACGGCGATCAGCACGCTCTTTTCCTGTGCCGCATAGCCCTGCACGGTAGCGACAAGATTCGGGATCAGATCGGAGCGGCGCTGGTAGTTGTTCTGCACATCCGCCCATTTCGCCTTGGCCGCCTCTTCGTTAGTGGGAATGCTGTTGTAGCCGCAGGCCGAGACGGACAAGCCCAGAACGACGACGATGGCTACGGCGCGAAGGCGCGATACGGAAATTGTCATGTAGGCTCCTGATCGACCCGGGTTGAGCGGGGTTTCGGTCGCAGAAAGATAAACTTAGCAGAGCCGGTTGCAAACCGCATGGCTTTTCCGAATCACCGGCCATTTCGCGCGATACCTGGCACGGTCGCTTTCCCCCGGCGGCTTCAACCGGGCGGTGCGCCGACGAGCACCCGGCAAACGACGCCGTTGAGAAGCCTTGACCGGCTGCGTCCGCGCCCGGCACAGTGTGGGCGGGGCGATACGAACCACGGCCGGAACCGAGCATGACGCGCCAGCCCAATGCGGTCGACTTCTGGCGCGGTTTCGCGCTGATCACCATATTTATCGATCACATCCCCGGCCTGTTCTATGCGCATTACACCCTGATCAATTTTTCGATCTCGGATGCCGCCGACCTGTTCGTGTTCCTGGCCGGCTGGTCGCTGCGGCTGATGGCGGAGGGCGGTGGCCGCCAAATGCCGACGCGCGATGTCGTTCTGCGCGTGCTCGCCCGCGCGCTCGAGCTCTACGCCGCGCAGGTGATGATCACCATGCTGGCCATCGCCATGCTGGCGCTCACCTCGATCAAGCTCGACAACCCGCTGCTGCTGGAGTGGAACAACGCCGCCGCCGTATTCAACGATCCGGTGCCGACTCATATCGGATTGGCCACGCTCACCCATCAGCTCGGCTATTTCGACATCCTGCCGCTTTATGTGGTGCTGATGCTGATGGCGTCGGTGTTTGTGCTGATCGAACGGGTCGCACCGAATTGGCTGTTGCCGGCCTCGATCACGCTCTATCTCTGCGCGCTTGCCTTCCGGCTCACGCTGCCGACCTGGCCGGAAGAAGGAACCTGGTTCTTCAATCCGCTGGCCTGGCAAATATTGTTGGTGCTCGGCTTCGTGCTGGCCAAGGACACCGGCATCGGCGCCTGGGTGCGGCGCCATATCGTGACGTTGCGTATCGTCGCGCTGCCGATCGTGATCCTCGGCTTCCTCATCGTGCGGTTCGATTGGTGGCCGGACCCGACCAAGGTGCCGAACCCGAAACTGTTCTTCATCGCCGACAAGACCTACGAGACGCCCATGCGGCTGATCCAGTTCCTGGCGATGGTCACGGTGTTCTCGCTCGCCTTCCGTTATATCCGCTGGTTCGGCGAACTCGCCTATGTGCGCCGCGTGGTCACGCCACTGATCGGCACGCTCGCCATGCTCGGCCGCAATTCGCTCTATGTGTTCTGCGTCGGCTCGCTGTTGAGCCTCACCGGACAAGTGGTCCGCTTCACCTATCGCGGCTCTGTCGGCAGCGACACCGTCGTAGTCATTCTTGGCATCTCAATCATGGTATTCACCGCATGGCTCGCCGAATCGCGGCAACGCGCACGACCCGCCTCGCCTGCTACCTCGGCGCGGCGCTCGTAAGCTTAACTGTCGGACTGGCGGTGGCGCGGGCGCAAACCCCGCCGCCGGCGGCCGGCGTTTCGCCGGCGCCGGGCGCCACGACCTCGCCGCTGTCGAAAGCCTGCCAGACCGGCACCGACGCGACCGCCAATGAATCGCCGCTGCCGAACGTGGCGGCGGCGCTGGCGCAGCGCAAGAATTTGCGTATTCTCGCGTTCGGCGCTGCGCCCGGCCGCGTCAGCGCACGCCGGGGCGGCTATACCGCATTGATCGAAGCCATGCTGTCGCACGCGCTCGAAGGCATCGGCGTCGTCATGGTCAACCGCGGCGTCTCCGGCGAGCTGGCCGCCAATGCCGCCATCCGCATGAAGAACGAAGTCGCGCTCGAAGAGCCCGATCTGGTGCTCTGGCAGGTCGGCACCAATGACGCGCTGGCCTTTGTGCCGGTCGATGAGTTCGTCGCCACCGTCAAGGACCAGATCGGCTGGCTGAAAAGCCACAAGGTCGACGTGGTGCTGGTTGGCCTGCAATTCGCCACCCAGATGGTGCGCGAGCCCCATTACATCGACATTCGCGAATCCTTGCGCCGGCTGGCGGCGCAGGAAAACGTCATCGTGGTGCGCTTCTTCGAGGCGATGCAGATCATCAACAATGCCTCCGCCAGCGTGACCGGGCCGGCGTCGGACGAAATCGAGCATAACGAGGCCGGCTATAACTGCCTGGCGCAATATGTGGCGCGCGCCATCACGCTCGGCGTATTCGCCAAGAACATGCCGCGGCAGCCGGCGCCGCAACCGCAACCGCAACCGCAAAAATGACGGAGGCGGCGCTTGCCCACCACCATCCATCAGGTCAATACGTTCAAGGCGAGCCCGCGCCGCATCTATGACATCCTGATGAGTTCGCGCGAGCACGCCGCCATGACCGCCAATGGCGCCGCCAAGATTGGCGTCAAGGAGGGCGGCAAGTTTTCCTGCCACGGCGGCTGGA
The DNA here is from genome assembly GCA_038206805.1 of Hyphomicrobiales bacterium. GTDB lineage: Bacteria > Pseudomonadota > Alphaproteobacteria > Rhizobiales > Xanthobacteraceae > Pseudolabrys. The sequence continues at coordinate 39,487 of JBBRAL010000040.1, forward strand.
TCTCCGGACGCCATGTCGAACTGCTGCCGGGCAAGCGCATCGTGCAGGCCTGGCGCGCCAGGAACTGGCCGCCCGGCGTTTATTCTCTGGTCAAATTAACTTTCAAGCGCGCCGGCAGCGGCACGAGGCTGACCCTGGACCACACCGGAATACCGGGCCGTCACAGCGGCCATCTCACCGCCGGCTGGAAGGCGCGCTACTGGAAGCCGTTGCGCGCCTATCTCGAAAAAAACGGCTGACCAAAAATCCCCGCTGAACCAAACGTGTCCGTCGCGCGTTAACCATCCGGCGCGAGCGGCGGGCGGCGGCCTCGCAATAAGCTATCGTACATCGTCGCATTTCGTCGTGAGGGAGCGATGGGCGGTGGGTCATGCGTAAAAAACTGAACGAAATGCCATGGCTGAAATATTCGCTGATCGCATTCGGCACCGTGCTCTGGCTGTTCGGACTTAACGAACAGCTTCCCGACCTGATGCAGACCGCAAAATATGTCGGCATCTCGCTTCTGATGGTGGCGGTGGCGGCGATTTGACGCGAATCCGTCATTCCGGGACGCGAGCAATGCGAGCGGACCCGGAATCCAGGGCAACTCTCTGGACTTGTCTCTGGATTCCGGGTTCGCCGCTAACGCGGCGCCCCGGAATGACAGTCAACCCAAATTCAATTCCTTGAAAAAATCGTTGCCCTTGTCGTCGATGACGATAAAGGCCGGGAAATCCTCGACCTCGATGCGCCAGATCGCTTCCATGCCGAGCTCGGGATATTCCTGCACTTCCACTTTTTTGATGCAGTGCTCGGCCAGGTTGGCCGCCGAGCCGCCGATCGAGGCCAGATAAAAGCCGCCGTGCTTCTTGCAGGCGTCGCGCACCTGCGCCGAACGGTTTCCTTTGGCCAGTGAGATCATCGAGCCGCCGGCCGCCTGGAACTGCTCAATATATGAGTCCATGCGGCCCGCGGTGGTCGGCCCGAAGGCGCCCGAGGCATAGCCGGTGGGCGTCTTGGCCGGACCGGCATAATAGATCGGATGGTTCTTGAAATAATCCGGCAGCCCCTGCCCGGCCTCCAGCCGCTCGCGCAGCTTGGCATGCGCCAGATCGCGCGCCACGATCAGCGGGCCGGTTAGCGAGAGCCGCGTCTTCACCGGATATTTCGACAGCATCGCCAGAATGTCTTTCATCGGCCGCCGCAGATCGACCTTGACCACCGCGCCACCCAATTTTTCCTGGTCGATGTCGGGTAGATACTGCGCCGGATGCTGTTCGAGCTGTTCGAGAAAAACGCCATCCTTAGTGATCTTGCCCAGCGCCTGGCGGTCGGCCGAGCACGACACGCCGAGCCCAATCGGCAGCGACGCGCCGTGCCGCGGCAGCCGGATCACGCGCACGTCGTGGCAGAAATATTTGCCGCCGAACTGCGCGCCGACGCCGGTCGACTGCGTCAGCTTGAGCACTTCCTGCTCCATGTCGAGATCGCGGAAGGCGTGGCCGTCCTCCGAGCCCTTGGTCGGCAACTCGTCGAGATAATGCGTGGAGGCAAGCTTGACCGTCTTCATGGTCAGCTCGACCGAGGTGCCGCCGATTACGATCGCCAGATGATAGGGCGGACAGGCGGCGGTGCCGAGCGTCAGCACCTTCTCCTTCAGGAACGCCAGCAGCCGGTCGCGCGTCAGGATCGAGGGCGTCGCCTGGAACAGGAAGGTCTTGTTGGCCGATCCTCCGCCCTTGGCGATGAACAGGA
>JBBRAL010000041.1:0-41039 GCA_038206805.1 Hyphomicrobiales bacterium
ACCATGCCGAGCAAAAGTTCGTCCTTTACGCCCTCGTCGATCCTATTTCGCCCCCGCCGAAGCCCAGCTTTTAGCGCGTGAGCCGCTGGGCTTGGGTGGAGGCGCCGGGTACTGCCCCCGGGTCCGAAAGGTTTATTACGACGGCCATTTATCGCCATAGCCGGGTTGCCCCGGCCCGCTGAATATAGGCGCTATTGGTTGACAAAAATAGAGCGTGGCACGCGCTTTCAGGCGGAGTGGGAACCGGTCAGCCGCCCGGAAAGCGCGTTAAATCAAGCCGGCCATGCGACGGCGGAATGGCGGGGATAAGCCGGGGGCGGAATTATTGGGATTACCAATGCGCGGGGCGCGTGGCGCGGGGTTTAGGCTCGTAGAAGGGCTGATCCTCGGGCCGGGCATGGACGAGCAGGGCGCTTCTCACCGTGGGCTTGAGGGCAGCCTATCGTGACATGCCTCAGGTGCGGAGCGGCCTATCCGAGGGCGCGCTTCAATGGACCTTCGTGATCCTCGGCAGGCGAGGATCGCGCGGCGCGACATGAGAGACCGTCGACCTGTCATCGCATTGAATGATTTACTGCAGGGGATGACGATTAAGGCTTTGTTGATCGGATATGCCGGAATAGCTCGCACACAAAAGCGGTCAATTATCGGAATTGCTCTCAATGCGCAGCTTCCCGCAAACAACCCCGCGCCTGCCATATTGACTCACATCAATGCGCCAAAGCACCTTTGCCGCGCAGTTTTGGTGTAATCCATAAATTCAGAACAATAAAATTCGGGAGGCGACCTTGAAAATAGCCCGGCTCATTGCCGCGACAGCCGCCGCATTATTTTTCGCCAACGCGCCGGCCGGCGCGCAGGATTATCCGGAGCGCACGGTCACCATCGTCTGTCCCTATGCGCCCGGCGGCGCCACCGACATCCTCGCCCGCATGCTGGCGCGCGGGCTGGAGGAACGGCTCGGCAAAAGCTTCGTGGTGGAGAATCGGCCCGGCGCCGGAACGGTGCTGGCCGCGCATCTGGTCGCCAAGGCGCGCCCGGATGGCTACACGCTGCTGATGGGCACTAGCACGCCGCTCGCGATCAACGCCACGCTGCACCGCAAGCTGCCCTACGACCCGGCCAAGGAATTCGTGCCGCTGGCGCTGATCTCCAACGTGCCCTTCGTGCTGGTGGTGACGCCCTCGCTGCCGGTCAATTCGGTCGCCGACCTGATCAAATACGCCAAGGACAATCCGGGCAAGCTGTCGTTCGGCTCGAGCGGGCCGGGCTCGCCGCATCACCTCTACATGGAACTGTTCAAGACCATGACCGGCACCGACATGGTGCACGTGCCCTACAAAGGCAGCGTGCCGGCGCTGACCGACGTGATCGCCGGCCGCATCCCGGTGATGTTCGTCGATCTGGCGCCGTCGCTGCAGTTCATCAAGAACGGCAATGTGCGCGCCATCGGCGTGTCATCGAAAACGCGGGTGCCGCAGATTCCGGACGTGCCGCCGGTGGCCGACGGCGTGCCCGGCTTCGAGGCGGTAGCCTGGCAGATGCTGGCGGCGCCGGCCGGCACGCCCAAGCCGGTGGTCGACAAATTGCATGCCGCGCTCAAGCAGATCGAGGCGCAGCCGCAATTCAAGGAGCAGGTCGCCAAACTCGGCATGGTGCCGGTCGACTCGCCGCCGGTTGCGGAGTTGCAAGCTTACGTAAAATCCGAAATCCTGCGCTGGGGCAAGATCGTCGAAAAGTCCGGCGCCGTGATCGACTGATCGTCGCCCGCGCTCATTATCGCCGACAACAAAAGGAACGGACCCGTGCCGGTCATCGATATTCATACCCATATGCTGACGCTGGAATGGATCGAGTTGCTGCGCAAACATGGCGGCGGCAAGTACAGCGTGAAGAAAACCAAAGCCGACCAGGACGCCGTGCACCTCTACGATGCGCCGTTCATGACCTTGATGCGCGGCATGTGGGACTACGATCTGCGCATCCAGAACATGGACAAGGCCGGCGTCGATATCGCGGTGGTGTCGCTGACCTGCCCGAACGTGTTCTGGGGCGACCGCGAGATCAGCGGCAAGGCCGCGCGCATGGTCAACGACTCGATGGCTGAGCAGCAGCGCGCGCGGCCCGAGCGCATCCGCTGGTTTGCATCATTGCCCTGGCAGTATGCCGATGACGCCAAGGCGGAGCTCGCACGCGCCACCAAGCAAGGCGCCGTCGGTGTCATGGTGCTCGGCTCCATTGACGGCAAGGACCTGATCGATCCGCTCTTCGCGCCGGTGTGGCAGGAGATCGACTGGCTGGCGCTGCCGGTGCTGGTGCATCCGACAGCGCCGCAGGGCGTACAGGATATGCACATGGAGGCGTTCAATTTGATCCCGCCGGTCGGTTTCATGTTCGATACGACGCTCTCGTTCGCGCATATGATCTTTACCGGCTTCATCGACAAATATCCCAATCTGAAGCTGATCGCCGCGCATGGTGGCGCCACGCTGCCTTATCTCGCCGGCCGCTTCGATATCTGCCACGAAAAAATTCCGGCCTGCTCGAGCGTGATCAAGGACAAGCCGAGTAGTTACCTGCAGCGCATCTATTATGACACGGTGGTGTACGAGCAGGCGGCGCTCGAATTATGCATCAAGGTCGCCGGCTCGCCCGATAACGTGATGTATGGCTCGGATTACCCGCACAATATCGGCGACATGGCCGGCTGCCTGGCGCGCGTCAACGCGCTGCCCACCGATCAGGCCAAGCGCATCGCCGGCAACAACGCGCGGCGGATTTTCAAGCTTTAGAGCGTCACGCCGGCGGCCGCTTGCCGATGATATTGACGGTCTTCATCGTCATAACGATCTCGTCGGCCTGATTGAGTACCTCGATCAACGAGGTGACCGCGCCGCGATCGGGCTTGGATCTCGACGGCGCTGCTTTCAGCACCGTCACGCGCACCGACAGCGTATCGCCCGGACGCACCGGCTTGAGCCAGCGCAGCTCGTCGAGGCCGGGCGATGCCATGCTCGCCACGTGGGTGAGATAATGCTCGACGAACAGCCGCATCATCAGGCCAGCGGTGTGCCAGCCGCTGGCGATCAGGCCGCCGAAGGGCGTGTGCTTGGCCGCCTCCGGATCGGCGTGCATGGCCTGCGGATCGAAGCGTTTGCCAAAGGCGATCACCTCGTCCCGCTCGACCGCGATGGTGCCGAAACTGTGTACGCTACCCTCGACATAGTCGTTGAAATAGCGATCGTTGATCGGGTGCGCAAACGTCATGGCGGCGGGCCTCCAATATAAAGACAGTTAGAGCGTGCTGGCGCCGCCGTCGCAATAGCCTGTACCGTGCCGAGCGGTCTAGAGCATGATCCCGAAAAGTGGGAACCGGCTTTCGGAAAAGATCATGCTCACGTAAAATGTTAGGGCGTGCCTCTGATTCAATTCAAAACGATACGGCTCTAGCCGCCCGCGCCGCCGCGTTGTAATCCTAACGGAACATGTCCGAACCCGCGCCGCCCACACCAGCCGTCGTGCGACCCTCGCTCACCGAGTTGTTCCGCGCCTTCGTCATCGTCTCGCTCTCCGGCTTTGGCGGCGCGCTGCCCTGGGCGCGCCGCATGATCGTCGAGCAGCGCGGCTGGATGACAACGCAGGAATTCAACGAGGCCTTCGCGCTGTCGCAATTCCTGCCCGGTCCGAACCTGGTGAATTTCTCGGTGGTGTTCGGCCTGCGCTTCGGCGGCGCGCGCGGCGCCGCGGTCGCGCTCGCCGGCCTGATGGGTCCGCCGCTGGTGATCGTCACCGTGCTGGGAATGCTGTATGCGCGCTTCGGCGATATTGAAGTGCTTGGCCGCATCCTGGTCGGTATCTCGGCCGCCGCCGCCGGGCTGTTGATCGCGGTGGTAGGCAAAATGGCGGCGCCCTTGTTCGTCACGCGCTGGAACTCGGGGCCGGTGATCGCGATCCTGGCCTTTGTCGGCGTCGCCATCATGCAGTGGCCGCTGCCTTACGTATTCGCCGGCCTTGCGCCGGTCAGCGTGGCCTTGGCCTGGTTCAAGCGATGAACGACTCACCGCTCGTCACGCTGTTCGGCTATTTCGCGCTGTTGTCGCTTTTCGCGGTCGGCGGCGCCAATGCCGCGATCCCGGAAATGCACCGCATCGCTGTCGAGGTGATGCATTGGATGAACGACCGGCAGTTCGCCGACATGTTCGCGATCGCGCAACTGTCGCCCGGGCCGAACGTGATCATCGTCACTTTGATCGGCTACCACGTCGCCGGCCTGGCGGGCGCGGCGGTGGCAACCGGCGCCATGTGCGGGCCGACCTGCGTCGTGGCATTTTTCGTCGCGCGCGTCTGGGACCGCTTCAAGGACGCGCATTGGCGGATCGCGATCCAGGCCGGCCTGGTGCCGGTCTCGCTCGGACTGATCGGGGCCAGCGCCTTCGTGCTGGCGCGCGCCGCCGACCATAATGTCTATGCCGGCGCCATCACCGCCGTTACCGCCGCGGTGGCTTTCGCCACCCGCATCAACCCGCTGTGGATTTTTGCTGCCGGCGGGCTCTTGGGGCTGAGCGGCTGGCTGTAGCAGGCCGGCTGGCTTTCGGTGTCGGATCGGCGCAGTTGCAGTAGCAGGGCAGGGGCGTTATCAGGCCTCAACAACAGATCGAATGGCAAAGGCCAGCGGCGTAGGCATTCGATGTCTTCGCCGTCGCAGGAAGGACAAACAATGTTTCACAAAAAAGCCATGCAGGCCGCCGTGCTGGGCGTTATTGGACTGGCGCTTGGCGGCCCGGCCGCCTGGGCGGCTGACGGTAAAAAGATGGTCATTGCCGCGCCCGGCATTCCGCCGATCTATGCCTCGGTCATTCTCTACGTCGCCGAGAAGGAAGGCTTCTTCAAGAAGCACGGCGCCAATGTCGAGATTAGACCTTTCGACACCGGCACCGCCGCGGCGCGCGCGGTGTTGTCCGGCGATATCGATGTCGCGCTATCGCCGACCACCTTGATGATCAATCAAATCTCCAACACCAACGCCAACGTTGTTGCATTCTACGGATTCCCCAGCCCCGACTGGGTGCTGGCCTCCACCGATCCGGCCAGGACGAGCTGCAAGGACCTCGTTGGTCAGCCGGTCGGCGTCGATGCCGTCGGCGGGGCGCGTTCGATCGCGCTGCGCATCATGCTCGCCGGCGGCTGCCCGGGTATGAAGATCGAGGAGATGAAGCAGGTTCCGCTGTCCTCCAACACCGCGCCCGCCATGGTCGCCGGCAATTTGAGCCTGGGCGTGTTGCATCTCGACGATCTCGCGGTGCTGGCGGTGCAGGGCAAGAAGACCAATCTGGTTCTGGAGATGAAGAAGACCAATCCGACCAGCCACTATCTCCTAGTGGTAGCGCGCCAGGACAAGCTCAAGGATAACCGCGATGGCTATGTGCGCCTGCTGGCCGGGCTGATCGAGGCGGCGCGCTTCATGCAAGATCCCGCCAACGCCGACAAGGTCGCCGAGGCCGCCGCGCCCACCGGCCACAGCAAGGAGATCAACAAAGCCGCGCTCAAGCAGTTCCTCGACATCGGCTTCTGGGCCAGCAATGACGACGGCATGGATCGCAAGAAGCTCGGCGCCATGACCGCGGCTTCCGTCAAGAGCGGCGGCATCCTGCCGGGCAAGCAGGCGGTGGCCTATGAGCGCCTGGTCGATCAGAGCGTCTGGAAAGACGCCAACGCGCTCACGCAGCCGAAGTAGCGATCAGGCGGCGACCGTTGCAATACCGGCTGCCAGGATCGCTACCTGGACGCAGAAGATGGTGATGTTGACGTCCCATTTTTTTGCGATCAGCGGCACCGGCGCCTTGAACGGCTGGTAGCCGTTGGCGTCATAGGCGCCGCCGCCATAGATCGGCATGGTCAACACCGCCACGAAGAAGGCGGCGTAGACGATGATGCTCATGAGGGCGACCAGATAGAGCCGTTCGAGCGCGAGCGGCCCCGGCCACCAGATCAGCGCCAGCGCCAACAGGCCGAAGCCGACATAGCTCGAAATCTGCCAGACCACGTGGAAGCGCGCATGCGGCGTCCATTTGGGGTTGGTGGCGTGCGTCTTGTTGAAGTCGGCGATGACGGTGGCGACGGCCCAGCCGGCGGTCGTCAAGGTGAACAGGATACGGGCCAGCAGAATGTGATCGAAGGCGATGTTCATGGCGGGTTCCTCACTGCGGTCGGCCGATGCTAGCAAAAAGCGCGGATAAGCGCCTGCCGCGCGGTTGCCGGAGGCGCTAGACTTGCCCATCTTGCGAGTCGCGGCGCACAGGATACCCGATGCGGCAATACCTCGATCTGATGGACCTTATTCTCAAGCGCGGCGCGGAAAAGCACGACCGCACCGGCACCGGCACGCGTTCGGTCTTCGGCCATCAGATGCGCTTTGCGCTTGCCGACGGCTTCCCGATGCTCACCACCAAGAAACTGCACCTGAAGTCGATCGTGCACGAATTGCTCTGGTTCCTGGCCGGCGACACCAACATCAAATATCTCAACGAGCACGGCGTGCGCATCTGGGACGAGTGGGCGGACGAGCGCGGCGACCTCGGCCCGGTCTATGGCCAGCAGTGGCGTTCCTGGCCGGCCAAGGATGGCAAGACCATCGACCAGATCAGCCACGTCATCGACATGATCATGCGCAATCCGGATTCGCGCCGGCTGATCGTCACCGCCTGGAACCCGGCCGATGTCGACAAGATGGCGCTGCCGCCCTGCCACTGCCTGTTTCAGTTCTATGTCGCGGATGGCAAGCTGTCGTGCCAGCTTTATCAGCGCTCGGCCGACGTGTTTCTCGGCGTGCCGTTCAACATCGCCTCCTATGCGTTGCTCACGCTGATGGTGGCGCAGGTGACGGGCTTTGAAGCCGGCGAGTTCATCCACACTTTCGGCGACGCCCATCTTTATCTCAATCACCTGGAGCAGGCGCGGCTGCAATTGTCGCGCGCGCCCAAGCGGCTCCCGGTCATGCGGCTCAACCCGGCGGTCAAGGATATATTTGGCTTCCGCTACGAGGATTTCACGCTGGAGGATTACGAGCCGCATCCGCATATCAAAGCGCAAGTAGCAGTATGAGCGCCGATGTAAGCCTCTTAATCCGTGCCGCGCAGCCGGCCGACAGCGCGCTGATCTTTGCGCTGGTGCGCGAACTGGCCGAATATGAGAAATTGTCGGGCGAAGTGGACGCCACGCAAGACGCCATCGCCGCCGCCCTGTTCGCGCCGCAGCCGCGGCTGTTCTGCGATATCGCCGAGTGGAACGGCGAGCCGGCTGGCATTGCGGTCTGGTTCCTGAATTTCTCCACATTCCGCGGGCGGCACGGCATTTATCTGGAGGATATTTTCGTGCGGCCGGCATTGCGCGGCAAGGGCATCGGCAAGGCGCTGATGACACAATTGGCGCGGCGCTGCGTCGAGGAGAACTGGGCGCGCGTCGAATGGGCGGTGCTCGACTGGAACGCCCCCTCGATTGCGTTTTACAAGTCGATCGGCGCGCTGGTGCTGGATGACTGGAAAATCTGCCGGCTGACCGGCAAGGCCTTGCGCGATTTCGCGGGCACGGGCCGCGCGGCCAATCGTTGATGGGGAATATCATGGACCACGCCTATCAACCGGAGTTGTGGCGCGATCTCTACGTCATGCTCGGCACTTCGGCTGCAGCGCTGATCGGTCTGTTGTTCGTGGTCACGTCGTTGCATCTCGACGAGATCATGAACCATCCGGTGTTTCGGCTCCGGGCCTACAACATCACGCTGCATCTTTTGGCAACGCTGATCGAGGCGGCGCTGATCCTCACGCCGCAGCCGATGGCCGTGCTCGGCGCCGAATTACTTGCGATCAACCTCATCGGCGTGCAGCTTCCGCTTCGGTTCGTTTACAAGTACCTCTACCTGGACCGCAAAGCCGGGCGCAGCGGCAGCTACTCGGTCTACCGCGCGGTTGCCAATATCTCGGCCTATCTGCTCGGGGTCGCCGCGGGAATTTGTCTGATCGCGCAGTCGACCTGGGGCATGTATCTGATTACTGCTTCCTTCATCCTGTTCATCGCGTCGGCTATATTCAACGCCTGGACTATCATGCAGGGCGTCGGGCAATCGGGCAAAGCCAAGAGGGCCAAGTGACAGACGACTTGCGCGCAAGGTCGTGCCTATGAAGATCGTCATCGTTGCCGCCATTGGCAAAAACAACGTGATCGGGCGCGGCGGCCAGTTGCCGTGGCATATGAAATCCGATCTGCGGCATTTCCGCGGCGTTACGCTCGACAAGCCCGTGATCATGGGCCGCAAGACTTTTGCGTCGATCGGCAAGCGGCTCGACCGCCGCACAAACATTGTTATCACCCGCAATACGGAATTCTCCGCCGAGGGCGCCGAGATTGCGCCGAGCTTCGAAGCCGCGCTCGCGCTGGCGAGCAAAGACGCTGACAAGCGCGGCATCGACGAGATCATGGTGATTGGCGGACGCGACGTTTTCGCCGCTGCCCTGCCGCAGGCGGAGCGGCTGGAAATCACTTATGTGCATGCCTCGCCGGAAGGCGATGTCACGTTTCCGCCGATCGATGCGAATATCTGGCGCGAAGCGTCACGCCAGGAGCATCCGGCCGGGCCGGACGACGATGCCAGCTTCGCGGTCGTGACTTATTTACGGCGGTAGCGCATGGACCGGAAAGCTTGTCTTCGGACTTGATCCGTGGATGGGCCGCGGTTTTCGGATGAGGCCATGCGCAGGCAAAAAGGCGCGGCTTTATGGCGCTGGACCCGCGCGGAACGCGCGTTGTAACGCGGCCTTGCCTCCCCTATAACCCCATCCCACATAGGCTTGCCGGGCATAATGCCTCGGCGCCGGGAGATTTTCATATGCCATGGAGTAATCAGGGCGGCGGCGGTGGCGGCCCGTGGGGATCGGGCCCGGGCGGCAAGAGCCCTTGGGGCTCTGGACCGCAGTCGCCGGGCGGCTCGAAGCCGCCGGATCTGGAGGAAATCCTCCGCCGCGGCCAGGACAAATTGCGCGGCTTCCTGCCGGGCGGCAATCTCGGCAGCAAGGGTTTCGCCATTCTGGCGCTGGCGGCGGTTGCGCTTTGGGGCTTCTCCGGTTTCTTCCGGGTCGAGCCGGACGAGCTCGGCGTGGTGCTGCGCTTCGGCCAGGACGTGCGCGAGGTGCAGCCCGGATTGAATTACCATCTGCCCTATCCGATCGAGACCGCGCTCACGCCCAAGGCGCTGCGCATCAACAAGATCGACATCGGCATGCGTGTGGTCGAGGACAGCCGCCGTTCCGCCACGCGCGAGGTGCCGGAGGAAAGCCTGATGCTGACCGGCGACGAGAATATCGTCGATGTCGATTTCGCGGTGCTGTGGAAGGTCAAGCCGGCCGGCGTCGGCGAATATCTGTTCAACATCCAGAATCCGGAAGGCACGGTGAAAGCGGTGGCGGAAAGCGCCATGCGCGAGGTCATCGGCCGCGCGGATATTCAGCCGATCCTGACCGGCGCGCGCCAGACCACCGAAGCGGCGGTGCAGGAACTGATGCAAAAGACGCTCGACCATTACGGCGCCGGCATTTTGATTCAGCAGGTGCAGTTGCAGAAGGTCGATCCGCCCAAGCAGGTGATCGACGCCTTCCGCGACGTGCAGGCCGCGCGCATCGATCTCGATCGCTCGGTTAATGAGGCTCAGACCTACGCCAACCGCGTGGTTCCGGAAGCGCGCGGCAACGTGGCCAGGATCACGCAGGCCGCGGAGGCCTACAAGTCGCAGACCGTGGCGCAGGCCACCGGCCAGACCTCGCGCTTCGTGAAGATCTACGAGCAGTACACGAAGGCACCCGACGTCACTCGCGAGCGCATGTATCTGGAAACCATGGAGAAGGTCCTCGGCGGCGCCGACAAGATCATTCTCGATTCCGGCGGCCGGGAAGGCTCCGGCGTCGTACCTTATCTGCCGCTCAATGAGCTCACGCGGGCGCCAACGCCACCGCGCGCTCCTGCCACGGGAGCCCGGCCATGAAGCTCAATTTTATCGGCGGCGTCATCGCCGTTCTCGCCTTCGCCGCGCTGATCGTCGTCTACGGCGCGCTATTCACCGTCTACCAGACCCAGCAGGCACTGGTGGTGCGGCTAGGCAAGGTGGTGCGCGTGGTCAACGACCCGGGGCTGCACGTCAAAGTGCCGTTCATCGACAGCGTACTCAATATCGACAAGCGGATTCTCGACCTGGAGGCGCCGGCGCAGGAAGTCATCGCCTCCGATCAGAAGCGGCTGGTGGTGGACGCCTTTGCCCGCTACCGCATCAAGGATCCGCTGCGCTTCTACCAGACGCTCGGCTCCAAAGCCGCCGCCGATTCGCAGCTCAATATTCTGCTTAATTCGGCGCTGCGGCGCGTGCTCGGCGAGGCGACCTTCATCCAGGTAGTGCGCGACGAGCGCGCCGAACTGATGGCGCGTATCCGCGATCTGATCGACCATGAGGCCGCCAACTACGGCATCACGGTGGTGGATGCGCGCATCCGACGTGCCGATCTGCCGGAGCAGAACAGCCAGGCGGTCTACCAGCGCATGCAGACCGCGCGCCAGCGCGAGGCGGCCGAGTACCGCGCCCAGGGACTGCAGCAGGCCCAGGAAATCCGCGCCAAGGCCGACCGCGAGGTGACCGTTCTGGTTGCCGAAGCGACCTCGCAATCCGAGCAGATCCGCGGTCAGGGCGACGCCACCCGTAACCAGATCTTTGCCGACGCGTTCAACAAGGATCCGGATTTCTTCGCCTTCTATCGCTCGATGCAGGCCTACGAGACCAGCCTCAAGCACAACGACACAAGGCTGTTGCTCAAGCCCGACACCAACTTCTTCCGCTACTTCAACGACCCGTCCGGCAAGCCGCGTGCGAACCCAAGCCCGCCGGCGGCCGCGCAAGCGGTGCCGGCAGTGCCGGTCCGTTAAGTCAAAGAAACGAGCGCGGTCGGTATGACGGATTTCCTGGCCGCGCTCGGACTGGTCTTCGTTATCGAAGGCCTGATCTTTGCCGCCTTTCCGGCGCAGGCCAAGCGGGCGATGGCGAGCGTGCTGCACACGCAGGATACGTCCTTGCGGGTCATCGGCATCGGCTCGGCGGTCATCGGCCTGATCGTGGTGTGGCTGGTGCGGGGCTAGTTCTTTCCCTCCCCCGCGAAGCGTGGGGAGGGTCGGTTCGCTTCGCGTCAGCGATGCGAACCGGGTTGGGGGCGCTTTGCGGTATTGATTGAACCTTTATCCCCCACCCCTGACCCCTCCCCACCACTCGCAAGAGCTCGTGGGGGAGAGGAAATTTGGAGCGCGAATCGGCCTCTCATGGTGTTGATGGCTGCTGCCCTTGAATCGCCGCGAATACGGCGGCAGTGTCGCAGTTCAACGCCGCTTTCCAGGAGAATTGACGCCCATGGGCGCATTGTTAAATCGCCTGACGACCCGCTCCGGCCGCGCCGGCTTGGCTATTTTCGCCGCTGCCGCAATCGCTTGGCCGGCCCTGACCGGCCCGGCTCTGGCGCTCGGGCCGGACAATATTCCCGATGTGGCGGAAGCGGTGATCGACGCCGTGGTCAACGTCTCGACCAAGCAGTCGGTCGACATCAGCGATGGCGCCATGCCGCAGCTGCCGCCGGGTTCCCCGTTCGAGGAGTTTTTCGAGGAATTCTTCAAGAACCGGCGTGGACAGGGCGGGCAGGGTGGTCAAGGCGGCAAGAACGGACAAGGCCCGAAAGGCGGCGTCACGCCGTCGCCGCGCCGGGTCAACTCGCTCGGCTCCGGCTTCATCATCGATCCATCCGGCCTGGTGGTCACCAACAATCACGTCATCGCCGATGCCGACGAAGTCAATGTCATTCTCAATGACGGCACCAACCTGAAAGCCGAGATTGTCGGCCGCGACACCAAGACCGATCTGGCGCTGCTCAAGATCAAGCCGACCACGCCGCTCAAGTCCGTGAAGTTCGGCGACAGCGATAAGCTGAGGCTGGGTGAGTGGGTGATCGCGATCGGCAATCCGTTCAGCCTGGGCGGCACGGTGACCGCCGGCATCGTGTCGGCGCGCAACCGCGACATCCAGTCCGGGCCCTACGACAATTACATCCAGACCGACGCCGCCATCAACCGCGGCAATTCGGGCGGCCCGCTGTTCAATCTCAAGGGAGAAGTGATCGGCGTCAACACCGCCATCATCTCGCCGTCCGGCGGCTCGATCGGCATCGGCTTTGCGGTGCCCTCAAAGACCGTGGTGGCGGTGATCGACCAGTTGCGCGACTTCAAGGAAGTGCGGCGCGGCTGGCTCGGCGTGCGCATCCAGCAGGTGACCGACGAAATCGCCGACAGCCTGAGCATCAAGCCGGCGCGCGGCGCGCTGATCGCCGGCATCGACGACAAGGGGCCGGCCAAGCCGGCCGGCATCGAGCCGGGCGACGTCATCGTCAAGTTCGACGGCAAGGACGTCAAGGAGATGCGCGACTTGCCGCGCATCGTCGCCGACACCGCGGTCGGCAAGGACGTCGAGGTGACGATCATCCGCACGGGCAAGGACGAAACGAATACCGTCAAGCTCGGCCGCCTCGACGACAGCGAGAAGAAGGTCGCGGCCGTCAGCAAGAAGGACGCGGTGGAAGAAAAGACGGTGGTGAAGAAGGCGCTCGGCCTCGATCTTGCCAATCTGACCGACGAACTACGCAAGAAGCACAAGATCAAGGACAAGGTGAAGGGCGTGCTGATCACCGGCATCGATGCGAATTCGCCGGCGGCGGAAAAGCGTCTCGTGGCCGGCATGGTGATCTCCGAGCTGCAGCAGGTGCCGGTCACCGACGCCGCCGATCTGCAAGCCCGCGTCGAGAAGCTCAAGAAGGACGGCAAAAAGGCGGTTGTGATGCTGGTGGTTTCGCCCGACGGCGACCCCAGCTTCGTGGCGCTCAGTTTGCAATAAGTTTTGGTTTGCAAGACCGCGGCCGGCGCCTGCTCGCGCCGGCTGTATGCTTGCGGGCGCAGTGGACCGGCTCACGCGGAGCTTGCCGCCTCGGCCCAGGCGCCGAGGGTGTGGGCTTTTTCTAGTTCCAGATCGGTGCGCTCGGCCGTCGTGCTGGCGGCGGAACCATCGTCATCGGGCGCGATCGCCAGTAGCCCGGCTTTGGCGTCGGGATCGTTGAGCGCTTGCGCGAACCGTTGCTTGTCGCGCCATGCCCATTGGCCGTGTTGCAGCCGCGCATAGACCTGGCCCGTCTCATAGTCGGCGAAATTGATGACCGGAATCAGCCGTGCGCATCGTTTGAGGAATTCGACGTTGCATTCCGGCGCCAAATTGTTGCCGGCATAGACCTCGTCGGGCGCCTGCGCGTGAATATTGATCTTCCTGAACCGGTCGATGTCGAGCATGCTCTTGATGTCGAGGATGTTCATTTCCCCGTTCCAGCCGAAAGCGGCCGTGCGCGGAAGGCGGCCTTCGACGACGCCGTTGTCGAGAAACTCGTAGTGCACCCGCTTGCCGGGGATCAGCGCCCAGGTGAAAAACAGTTCAGGCATGCCGGTATAGGCCTCGATATTGTGATCGAGCAGATCGTCGACCGCCTTGTAGCGGCCGACTTTCAGGCCGCGCGTCCAGGCGCGCTCGACGGTCATTTCCGGCGGCGTGATCATGAAAAACATGTAAATCAGGTCGCCAAACCGCGTCAGCAATCTGCTGTATCCGGTGCCGTCCGTCCCCGGCACAAAACTGTCGAACCGGAAGCGATCGATCAGAAGGTGCGACATCTCTCCGCGCGCCGCTCTTGTCGCCATCCGGCGATCGAGCTTCATGTCGATGATTTCGACCTCGTGTCCGGTCAGGGTGCCGGCATATTTGTAGGCGGCGCCGAGCGAGCCATAGTCCAGCAGAAACTTTCGCCAGATGTCGGGGCTGATCAGCGCGAACTCGTTCCAGGGAAGCTTGAGTTTTTCCGCCAAGGTTCGTTGCAGCGGCCGCATCGTGCTTTTGCCGGAGGCCGAGGCGCCCTTGACGTTCATGACCACCGGGCTGCGCTGTGCCGGCAAGAGCCGGTAGCCCTCGCGCGCGGCCGCTTGCTGGAAATAAGGCTCGATGGCCTCGCCGATGACTTCGCTGCCATAGTCGTTGCAAACCGATGTGACGGCCAGTTCGGTCAGCAGCGCCTTGTCGCCGAATAGCCGGCCGCGCCGGCTCATGACTGCCGTTGCGATCGTGCTCAGGCCGCGAAAGCAGGCCGCGTCCATCCGGTTGTCCGTTGTTTCGGATTTTGCCCGCCATTCGGCAACGATCCGTCGTTCGCGCGCATCGACGGTTTCCCCTGAGACGGGCGGTGGCTTTCTTGGCGGGCCAAGATTAAATAGCCGCCGCCAGCGGCTTGGCTCAACGGCTGCGCCCGCCGATCCGGCAGGCGACAGTTTTGACAGTTCGTGCGCGATTGTCTCGGAAGCGGCGCGCCTTGCCTGCTCAAAGGCCCGTATTATTTCTTCCCGATGCGGCGCGATATAGCGATCGAGAATGGCCGAGACGATCTCGCGGAAATTCTTGCCGAGGTCCTCGTAGACTTTGCCGTCGGGGACGGCCAGCCCGGTGGTCGAGCGGATGAGCAATTCGTGCACGATCAAGCGCTCGGGGCGAAACGCCACCAGTTCATAAATCGGCAAGCCGCAATAGTCGCTCAGTTCCTGCGCCTTCGCCACGCCGGTCAAAACGTTCTCGTCTCTGAACATGGTCGAGAGCGGCAGAAGCTCGCGCGGCAATTCGGATTCCAGGCCTGGATTCCAAGGCCCATATTCGGGCGGCCGCTCGATAGTCATCGCTCAACCGCCTGTCTTGGGGATGCGTCCTAATCGAGCACGTGATTGACCATGCCGTCGGCGAGCTTGGGCTCGAACCAGGTCGACTTCGGCGGCATGATACCGCCGGCATCGGCCACCGCCATCAGGTCGGCCATCTGGGTCGGGTAGAGCGCGAAGGCCACCGCCATTTCGCCGGAATTCACCCTCGCCTCAAGCCCGGTCAGCCCGCGCGCGCCACCGACGAAATCGATGCGCTTGTCCGTACGCACGTCCTTGATGCCGAGCAGCGGTTCGATCACGTTGCGCGTCAGCAGCGTGATCGGCAGCCGGCCGATCGGATCGTTGGGCACGAGATCGGGACGGATCGTCAGTCTGTACCAGCGGCCGGCGAGATACATGCCGAATTCCGGCGAGGACTTGGGCCGCACCGGCTCGGCCGACGCGGCAACCGTGAAACTCTTGGCCAGTTCGGCCAGCAATTGCTCCGGCTCACGGCCGTTCAGGTCCTTCACCACGCGGTTGTAGTCGAGGATGGTCATTTCGCGTTCGGGGAAAATCACCGACAGGAAATAGTTGTGCGAGCCCTCGTTGCCGCCGCGGGCTTTTGCAACGCGCGCCGCCGCCGCCGAGCGGTGATGGCCGTCGCCGATGTAGATTGCCGGCAGCGCATCGAAGGCGCGCGTGAGTTGGTCGATCGTGGCGTCGTCGGAAATCACCCAGAGCTGGTGGCGCACGCCGTCGTCGGCGGTGACGTCGACTTCCGGCGTGCCGCTGGCCGCCTTTGCCAGCACGGCGTCGATTTGCGGCGCGTGCGGGTAGCCGCTCATCACCGGGCCGGTCTGTGCGTTGATCGCCTCGATCTGGTGGACGCGGTCGTCCTCTTTCAGCGGCGTGGTCAACTCGTGCTTGCGGATGCGGTTGGTGGCGTAGTCGGCGAGCGAGGCAATACAGGCCAAGCCGGTCTGCGTGCGGTTGTGGCCGGCGCTGTCGTGGCCGGTGAGCCGGTAGACGTAATAGCACGGCTTTGCGTCGCGCAGCATGACGCCGGCCACCGTCATCTTGGCCAGATTCTCGGCGGCCTTGGTGTAGACCGCCTTGTCATAAGGATCGGTCTTGGGATCGAGGTCGATCTCGGGCTTGGAAATATGCAAAAAGCTCCACGGCTTGCTCGATGCGCGCGCGCGCGCCTCGCTGCTGGTGAGCACGTCATAGGGCGGCGCCAAGATCTCGGCGGCGCGTCCGGGCGCGGGGCGAAGAGCGCGGAAAGGCTTGATCAACGACAAGGGGAACTCCGGGTCGGCAAGGATGGGTAAGGGGATGGCGGTGCTTATTGCAGGCCCGGCGGTGGGCGGCAAGCGCGCGGCAGGGCGCCCGTTTTCCGGGTTGCTTTCGGCCGGCAATTGCTGCACCTCACCGGGCATGAGCGACGAGGCTGCAATTCTGGCCGCCAATACGGCCTATTACCGTGCTTTTGCCGGCGCCGATTTCGCCGCGATGAGCCGCATCTGGGCGGATGACGAGGTGTCCTGCATTCACCCGGGCTGGCCGGCCTTGATCGGACGGCAGCCGATTTTGGAATCCTACCGCCAGATTCTGAGCAATCCGAACCAGGAGCGGATCGAGCCGCGCAACGAGACCGTGATGGTCGCGGGCGAGGAGGCCCGCGTATTGTGCGTTGAATTCGTCGGCGGGTCGGCGCTGGCCGTGACCAATTTGTTCAAACGCGTCGATGACGCCTGGCGGTTGACTCATCACCAGGCCAGCCCGATTGCTGAGCTGGTCGAGGAGCCGGTGGCGCAGCCTTCGTCGCGCCGGTTGAACTAGCGCATGATCCAATCGCGATGCGCAAACCCGATATCATCCTGATCGCCGGGCCGACCGCCAGCGGCAAGTCGGCGCTGGCGCTGGCGCTCGCCGAAAAGCTCGGCGGCGCAATCGTCAATGCCGATTCCATGCAGGTCTATCGCGATCTGCGCCTGATCACCGCGCGGCCGACGCCGGAGGAAGAGGCGCGCGCGCCGCATCTTCTCTATGGCCATGTCGATGCGGGCGAGAATTATTCGGTCGGCCGCTGGTGCCGCGATGTGGCCGCGGCGCTCGCCGAGATTTCAGCGCAAGGCCGCATTGCGATCCTGGTCGGCGGCACCGGCTTGTACTTCAAGGCGCTGACCGGCGGACTGGCGGCGGTGCCGGCGACGCCACCGGAAATCCGCGCGCAGGTGCGCGGTCGCTTGCAAAGCGACGGCGTCGCGCCGCTCTATGCCGAGTTGATCGAGCGCGATCCCGCGACCGCCTACCGGCTGATGCCGAACGACCGCTCGCGCATTTGCCGCGCGCTCGAAGTGGTGCTGGCGACCGGGCGCTCGCTCAGCGATTGGCATCGCGACGGTCTGCCGGCGCCGGTCGATTCTGCCCGCACCGCGAAGATCTTTCTCACCTGCGAGCGCAAGGCTTTGGTGGCGCGGATCGAGGCGCGTTTCGCCGCCATGCTGGCGGCCGGGGCGCTCGACGAGGTGAGGAGGTTGGCCGGGCGTCGGCTCGACCCGCTGCTGCCGGCCATGAAGGCGCATGGCGTGCCCTGGCTGATCCGCCATCTCAACGGCGAAATCACGCTCGGCGACGCCGGCGCCGGCGCCGTCATGGACACCCGCCGCTACGCCAAGCGGCAGGTCACCTGGTTCCGCAATCAGATGAAGGATTGGCCCTGGACGGGCCCGGAGGAGGCGCAAAAAGCCCTCGAAAGCCAGCTTGCGGGGGGCTAATGTGCAAAATTGCAGGCAAAATCCACTTGACCGGGCCTTGGAGCACTACTATAAATCCGCGCAATGAAAGTACGGACGGACACGGTGATGCGCAATAATATTACTCTCGTCGTACGGGTTCGGACGCAGCCTCGGCAGCCCTGACAGGGCTCCCCAGGGTAGCGTCCGGACATGGCCCTCTTACGGGCCTTTTTTATTGCCGTGACGAGTGGACAAGCGAGAAGAGTGGAAGGGAAGACGACCATGACACGCGAAATGACCGGCGCCGAAATGGTGATGGCGGCGCTCGCCGACCAAGGCGTGAAGCATCTGTTCGGTTATCCGGGCGGCGCCGTGCTGCCGATCTACGACGCGCTGTTCGCGCAGGACAAGGTGCAGCACATCCTGGTGCGGCACGAGCAGGGCGCGGTGCATGCGGCGGAAGGCTATGCGCGCTCCACCGGTAAAGTCGGTTGCGTGCTGGTCACCTCGGGCCCGGGCGCCACCAATGCGGTGACCGGCCTGACCGATGCGCTGTGCGACTCGATCCCGATTGTCTGCATCACCGGGCAAGTTCCCACTCACTTGATCGGTAATGACGCTTTCCAGGAATGCGACACTGTCGGTATCACCCGGCCGTGCACCAAGCATAATTACCTGGTTAAGCGGATCGAGGATTTGCCACGTGTTCTTCACGAAGCATTCCACATCGCTTCGAGCGGCCGGCCGGGGCCGGTGGTGGTCGATATCCCGAAGGACATCCAGTTCGCCAAGGGGGTCTATTCCAAGCCGAAGGATTTTCCGCATACCGGCTACAAGCCCAAGCTCAAGGGCGACATGGATAAGATCAAGCAGGCGATCGAGCTGATGGCGCATGCCAAACGCCCGCTGTTCTACACCGGCGGCGGCGTGGTGAATTCCGGCAAAGCCGCGAGCGACCTGCTGCGCGAACTGGTCAAGCTCTCCGGCTTCCCGATCACCTCGACGCTGATGGGGCTGGGGGCGTTTCCGGCCGCCGATCCGCAATGGATGGGCATGCTCGGCATGCATGGCACGCTGGAAGCCAACATGGCGATGCACGATTGCGACGTCATGATCTGCATCGGCGCGCGCTTCGACGACCGCATCACCGGCCGGCTCGACGCCTTCGCGCCGCACTCGAAGAAGATCCATGTCGACATCGACCCTTCGTCGATCAACAAGAACGTCAAGGTCGATATCCCGATCGTCGGCGACTGCGCGCATGTGCTGGAAGACATGGTGCGCCTGTGGCGCACGAGCGCGATCCATCCCGACAAGAAGACGCTGGGCGACTGGTGGAAGCAGATCGACAAGTGGCGCGGGCGCAAGTCGCTCGCCTACCGGCATTCCAACGAGGTGATCAAGCCACAATACGCCATCCAGCGGCTCTACGAGCTGACCAAGGACCGCGACACCTACATCACGACCGAAGTCGGTCAGCACCAGATGTGGGCGGCGCAGCTCTATGGTTTCCAGGAGCCCAACCGCTGGATGACCTCCGGCGGGCTCGGCACCATGGGTTATGGCCTGCCGGCCTCGGTCGGCGTGCAACTGGCGCATCCGAAATCGCTGGTGATCGACATCGCCGGCGAGGCTTCGGTGCAGATGACCATGCAGGAAATCTCGACCGCGGTGCAGTACCGGCTGCCGATCAAGATCTTCATCCTCAACAACAAATACATGGGCATGGTGCGGCAGTGGCAGGAACTGCTGCATGGCGGCCGTTATTCCGAGAGCTATTCGGAGGCGCTGCCGGATTTCGTCAAGCTGGCCGAGGCCTATCATGCCCACGGCATCCGCTGCGAGAAGCCGGGCGATCTCGACCATGCCATCCGCGAGATGATCGACGTCGACAAGCCGGTGCTGTTCGACTGCGTGGTCGATCCAAAGGAAAACTGCTTCCCGATGATCCCGTCGGGACGCGCGCACAATGAAATGATCCTCGGCGACGCGGCTGAAAGTCTCGACAGCGCGATCACCGAAGCAGGCAAGGTGATGGTGTAATTCTTCTTGTCATTGCCGGGCTTGACCCGGCAATCCCGTTTAGGAACGCAATGCCCTCCTAAGCGGGATGCGCGGGACAAGCCCGCGCATGACAAGATCCAGAACAAGGACAACGGCCGTGAACGCAAATGTGAGCCCAAGCACTAGCCACTACCCCAGCGCACCCACCGCGCAGAAGGCGGAAAGCCACACTTTATCGGTGCTGGTCGACAACGAGCCGGGCGTGCTGGCGCGCGTCATCGGCTTGTTTGCTGGGCGCGGCTACAATATCGAGTCGCTGACGGTGTCGGAGACCGAGCACGCCAAGCACCTGTCGCTTATTACCGTCGTCACCACGGGCACGCCGATGGTGATCGAGCAGATCAAGAACCAGCTTGACCGGCTGGTGCCGGTGCACCGCGTTATCGATATGACGCTCACCGGCCGCTCGATCGAACGTGAGCTCGCCATGGTCAAGATCAGGGGCAAGGGCGAGCACCGCGTCGAGGCGCTAAGACTGGCGGATGCATTCCGGGCGCGGGTGATCGACGCCACCACCGAAAGCTTCATCTTCGAGATCACCGGCAAGAGCGATAAGATCGACCAGTTTGTCGAGCTGATGCTGCCGCTCGGGCTGGTCGAGGTCTCGCGTACCGGTATCGCGGCCATCGCGCGCGGGCCGGAGGGGATGTAGACGGCACCAGCCCATGCAGATCGACGTCTTTCTGGCGCTGGTCGTGTTCGCAAATGTGATGGCGTTCACACCCGGACCGAATAATATTTTATTGACCGCGTCGGGGGTGAATTTCGGTTTTGTGCGCACGATCCCGCATGTGCTGGGCGTGGACGTTGGATTTGTGGTTCTGCTGGCGACTTTCGCCGCGGGCCTCGGTCTCGTGTTCGCGGCCGTGCCATTCCTGCAATACGCGCTCAAGGCCGCCGGCGCGCTCTATATGCTGTGGCTTGCCTGGAAAGTGGCCAGCGCGCGGCCGGTCGAGGACGGCGACGATGCGCCGGGGCGGCCGATGACGTTCCTGCAGGCGGTCGCCTTCCAGTGGGTCAATCCGAAAGCGGTGGTGGCCGCGCTCAGCGGCATTGCCGTCTATATGCGGCCCGGGCACGAGCTCTACGACTTTGCGATTGTGCTGGCGGTTTTCGCGCTCGCCACGGTTTTGTCGACCGTGACCTGGGCCGGCTTTGGCGTCGTCTTGCGCCGTTTTTTGCGCGATCCCCGGCACGCGCGAATCTTTAACGTCACCATGGCTCTGCTGCTGGTTGTCAGCATTGTGCCAATCGTGACTTGAGCGGGTCAGCGCTGGGCCAAGCGCCGGCCCTTGTCGGCTGTGCCCAGGCGTCCTAGAAGCAAGGCCGAAACTTTGGGGCAATTCTTAGAGGTAAGTAGAGGATCATCATGCGTATTTACTACGATCGCGACGCCGACCTGAACCTGATCAAGGGCAAGAAGGTGGCCATTATCGGCTATGGCAGCCAGGGCCACGCCCATGCGCTCAATCTGCGCGACTCGGGCGTCAAGGAGGTCGCGGTTGCGTTGCGCAAGACCTCCGGCGGCGTGAAAAAGGCCGAGGGCGAGAAGTTCAAGGTCATGGAAGTGGCGGAGGCCGCCAAATGGGCCGACGTCATGATGATGCTGACGCCCGACGAGTTGCAGGGCGACATCTATCGCGACCACCTTGTCAAGAACATGAAAGATGGCGCAGCGCTGATGTTCGCTCACGGTCTCAATGTGCATTTCAACCTGATCGAGCCGCGCGGCGATCTCGACGTGCTGATGATCGCGCCGAAAGGCCCCGGCCACACCGTGCGCTCGGAATATCAGCGCGGCGCCGGCGTGCCCTGCCTGCTGGCGATCCACAAGGACGCCTCCGGCAACGCCCACGATCTCGGTCTGTCCTATGCCTCGGCGATTGGCGGCGGCCGCGCCGGCATCATCGAGACAACCTTCAAGGAGGAATGCGAGACCGACCTGTTCGGCGAGCAGGCGGTGCTGTGCGGCGGCGTGGTCGAGCTGATGAAGGCGGGCTTCGACACGCTGTGCGAGGCCGGCTACGCGCCGGAGATGGCCTATTTCGAATGCATCCACGAAATGAAGCTGATCGTCGACCTGATCTACGAAGGCGGCATCGCCAACATGAACTACTCGGTGTCGAACACCGCGGAATACGGCGAATACGTCTCCGGCCCGCGCGTGATCACGCCGGAAACCCGCGCCGAAATGAAGCGCATTCTTTCCGACATCCAGTCCGGCCGCTTCACCAAGGACTGGATGCTGGAGAACAAGGTCAACCAGACCTCGTTCAAGGCCACCCGCGCCAAGCTCGCCGAGCATCCTGCCGAGCAGGTCGGCGCCAAGCTGCGCGAGATGATGCCGTGGATCAAGCAGCGCGCGCTGGTGGATAGAGCCAAGAATTGATCTCCGTTTTTCCGGGCGCGCCACAAACTCGTTTCCCCTCTCCCCTTGTGGGAGAGGGTGGCTCGTGTGGAGCGTGAGCGAAGCGCGAGCCGGGTGAGGGGTAGTTGCCTCACGCGAGCCCGGACCCCTCACCCGCCTCGCTCACTATTGTTCGCTCGGCACCCTCTCCCACAAGGGGAGAGGGAAGAAAAGTGCGCGCCCCGCAATGGCTGACTTTGGAGTGCCGATGCGCAAAGCGTTTTTCGTCATGACCTGGCTGCTACTCGCGGCGCCCGCCTTCGCCGACGATCAGGGCGAGCCGGCGCAGGAATGCGGCATGAGCACCTATGAGATGGTTGATTGTCTCAAGGTCAAGACGGCGTTCTGGGACAAGCGCATGAACGCCGCCTACCGGCAGAAGCTTGGCGAGGCCGAGCCGAAGCAGCGCGAACAGTTGCGGGTGGCGCAGCGGCTGTGGATCGCCTACCGCGATGCCAATTGTCTTTATTACGGGCTGGGCGAGGGCACCATCGCCCGCCTCGATGCCGGCGAGTGCATGCGCAGCACGACAGAGGCGCGCGCCAAAGAACTCGAAGGCGCCGGAGAGCGGAAGTAGCTCACGCCGTCATTCCGGGACACTCGCCAAAGCCCGCAGGGCGCAGGCGAGTGGGCCCGGAATCCATATTCACAGACCGGGGTTATGGATTCCGGGTTCACGCCACCCAAGTCGGCTATAGCCTACTTGGGCATTTCAAATTACCGATCTCAGGTAAACCCGAGATCGGTGGCGTGCCCCGGAATGACGGTCATTTTTTCTCGATCCGCTCTCCCAACCACCTCCCAGCTTTGCCGCGGTTCGGGGTGCCGGAGGTGACGGCAGTCGTCCGCGCCGTCAGCCTGTCTTGCGGGAAAGCGGGATACGGGCGAGTATTCGCGCCAGTTCGGGAGTCATCTGGAGAATCCCGGTTTAAGCAAGTTCGGGATTCATCCGGGGAATCCCAGCTCAGGACTCGGAAGTGGCAGCATCCGGTTCTCGCGAACGTGGACCCTGTGACAAATACATTCTCACACAGTGTGGCCTCTAGATTTCTGCTTCTGGGCGATTCACATACGGTGGCGCTCGTGAAGGCGGCGAGAGAGCAATCGATCCCATTTTCTGGCGGGGCTCTTTCGGTTGGACGGGAGCTCAACGTCGATTTCTTCGAAAGGTCGGATCGCGATTTGGTGTTCCGCGATCCAAGCGCTCAAAAAAGGTACCGGCGTTATCTTTCCGATGTCGGGGTAGAAAAGTTAGGCGATATCGCAATCCCCGTTGTATCGACGGTCGGCTTCAATTGTCACACCTTGGCGGCGAAGTCGAAATGGCAACATCACACGATAAGTCCCGATCCAGAGCGGGTGTTCATCTCGCGCGCTATGTTCGAGGAAACTATACGCACAATGGTGCGCGGCTCAATCGCGTTTTATGAATATCTGATGGAGATGCGGATAGAAGTTGTCGCAATCATGCCACCGCAGCGCGCTCCGCAAACGTGTGAAGAGAACATCTATTTCGCCGCGCAGGACGTCATACTAACGGCCTTCAGAGGGGTCGGAGTTCCGGTTATCGATATTCGCGATCGCGTCGTCGATGAACATGGTCTGGCGCGGCCAGAATATTTTGATCCCAACGACGATTTCCATGGAAACGTCAGGTTCGGTAATTTGATCCTGCAAGAACTTGTCCGTCGTCAGATAATCCGAGTTTAGTCTCGTTATCCAACATATCCGCTTTGAGAGCGCTGCAACCCGGCTATTTTACCCCGATCCGCTCTCCCAGCCACCGCGCCACTGCATCCGCCGAAGCATCGGCGCCGCCGCCGGCGGCGCGCGCATTGGCGGCGCGCATGGTGGCCACCGGAATTGCGCCGATCAGGTCTTTAAGCGCGGCGATCAGCTTCTCGTCGCTGGCGCGGCGCGGCGATAGCAGCAGGATCGCGTCATAGGGCGGGATGGCGTGTTTCGGGTCTTCCAGCACGACCAGATCGTATTTTGCGATCTGTCCGTCGCTGGTATAGGCCGAGATCACGTCGACCTGGCCGGACGCCACCGCCGGGTACATGAATTCCGGCTGCATCTGCCGGTCGCTAAGGAATTGCAGGCCGTAGGCTTTGACCAGCGCGTCCCATTCCGGCCGCGCGAAAAATTCATAGTCGCCGGCAATCCTGAGTTCTCTGGCGTGGGTGGCCAAATCGGCGATCGAGCGGATGCCGAGCGACTCGGCTCTTTTACGCGTCATCGCCAGCGCATAGGCATTCTCGAATCCGAGGCCGCCCAGCAGACGAATGCCGTGCGTGGTCTTGAGCCAGTCCGACAACTGACCGAGCACGGCCGCGCGCGGCAAAACGTCGCTGCGATGCATGCGGTTGGCCCAGAGCGTGCCGGAATAATCCACCGCGACGTCGATTTCGTTGGTGGCGAGCGCGTCGAACAGCACATTGGAGCCAAGCCCCTGACGCCGCGACGCCGAGAGGCCGGCCGCCTGCAGGCGCTGCTCGATCAGTGCGGCAATCACATATTGCTCGGTGAAGGTCTTGGCGCCGATGACATAAGTTGCCCGCACCTGCGTGAGCCCGGGGGTGAGCGCCGCAAATGTGAGCGCTAATATCCCAAGCGCACCGGCGCTTAAGCGCGCGCCGCTGCGCCGGCTGAGCCCGTCTTGCATCAGCGCCAGCAATTGATCGACCGCCAGCGCCAGCACGGCGGCGGCGACGCAGCCGAACGCCACGAATACCCAGTTCTGCGTCTGCAATCCGGTGAAAATGTAATTGCCCAGGCTCGCTTGGCCGATCGGCGTTGCCAGCGTGGCGGTGCCGATCACCCAGACCGCGGAGGTGCGGATGCCGGCCATGATCACTGGCAGCGCCAACGGCAGTTCGATATCCAGCAAAAGCCGCCCTGGGGTCATGCCGATGACGCGCCCGGCATCGCGCAGGCGCGGATCGACGCCATTGAGTCCGATCACTGTATTGCGCAGCACCGGCAGCATCGAATAGAGCGCCAGCGCCAGCACCGAGGGCAGGAAGCCGAGCGCCGAGAAACCCTTGCCGAAAGCGCGCTCGGACAGTGCGGAAAGCGCCAGCAGCAGCGGATAGAACAGCGCCAGCAGCGCCAGTCCGGGGATGGTCTGCACCACGCTGGCTGCGCCCAGCAAAGTGGCGCGCAGCACCGGCCGTCGCCGCGCGGCGATCGCCAGCGGCAGGCTGACGCCAAGCCCCAGGCCGAGCGCGGCGACGCTCACCAGCACGTGGCTGCCGAGGTAGTCCGGCAGCCGTGCGAACGCCTCGGACAGTCGCGTATCGATCAAGATCATGGGCCGATGATGGCATGCGGCAAGGCGGTGTGGAACCTTCGATCTGGCCCATCCCGTTGATCGGAATCGCAAAATTCGCCCATTGGCCGCCGGTTCTGCTTGAAATGACAGTTCAATTACAGTCTTATGACGGCGGGGCCGTGCGCTGGAGTAAAGCGTGCTCATTGCCGGGCATGGCCGTCCGCAGATCATGCCGCCGCCGTTTTCATTGCTGCTGAACCGTTTTGGTATTCTGGACGCCATCGCGCGGTACGGCGTCACCAGGTTAGCGCTGGTGGCGGCTTTTCATCTCGCCGCTCTCATCATCATGATGCAGACCGAATCCGGCCCGGTGTCGGCGTGGACATTTCTTTTCACCTGGGGCTTGCTCAATTGTTTCTGGCTTGCGGTGCTGCGGCGTCCGGCGATCGCCGCCGCGCTGTCGCTGGCGCTGATCGTCGCGCTGATCGTGCTGTCGCAATTCAAGTACGACAAGCTGATGATGACGGCGAATTTCGTCGACGTGATGGTCCTCGATCCGGATACGATCGCGTTCTTCCTGACCATCTATCCCGATCTCGCGCGCAAAGCGGTCTATGCGGCGCTCGTCGCGATCCCGGTCATCGCCTTGCTGTGGTGGGCCGATCCGTTCCGGGTCCGCCTGCGCACCGCCGCGGCGGGCAGTTCGATCTGCCTGATCGGGGCGGCCGCGATTTCGATCGCCTCGCCGATGGAGCACTATGAAGCCTTCAACGGCGACAGCTACGTCTCGCGATTCATCAATTCGGGCGCCGAGTCGATTCTGGAATACGCCAGGCGCGGCTATATGGATTCGGACGCCACCGTTGCCGATAATTTCCGGCTCGCGGCTGCCGGGGATTGCAAACCGGCGGTCAAGCCGCCGCACATTATAATGATCCTCGACGAGTCGAGCTTCGACATCACCGCCGCCCCCGGCGTCAAAGTTCCCGCCGGTTACGGCAGTCACTTCCGCTCATTCGACGGCAAGACGCGATCGTTCATCGTCGAAGGCGCCGGCGGCCCGACCTGGTATACCGAATACGGCGTGTTGACCGGCCTGTCGGCGCGATCCTTCGGGCGTTTTGCCTATTTCGTCACCCGCATCGCCGCCGGCCGTGTCGAGCGCGGCCTGCCGCACACGCTGCAACGCTGCGGTTACCGGACCTTCACGCTCTACCCGGCGCGCGGCGCCTTCATGAGCGCGCGTGGCTTCCAGAAGACAGCCGGCGTGGGCAAGTTTTTCGACAGCAAGGACATGGGCGCCACCGGCGTCGAGCCCGATTCTTTCTTCTATGACCAGGCCGCGCAGTTGATCGCGCGCGAGCACGGCAACGGTCCGCTGTTTGTTTTTAGTTATCTGACCGCCAACCATTTTCCGTGGGATGAAACCTTTCGCGAGGATTTGACGCCGGATTGGCGCGATCTCGGCAATCCGCCCGAAATCGAAGAATACCTGCGTCGGCAAAGCCTCAGCGAGCGCGATTACACGGCGTTTCTAGATCGGCTGCGTCGCGACTTCCCGGACGAGTCCTTTCTGCTGGTGCGGTTCGGCGATCATCAGCCTGGCTTCGCCATGCACATCATCGATCCCAAGATCGACGACGAGCAAATCTGGAAGCGGTTGGAGATGTTCGATCGGCGCTATTTCACCACTTATTATGCAATCGACGCGATCAATTTTGAACCGGTCGACACAAGCTCCGCCCTCGACACGCTGGAAGCGCCCTATCTGCCGCTGGTGATTCAGGAAGCCGCCGGGCTGCCGCTCGGCCCGACCTTTGCCGAGCAGAAGCGGATTCTCAAACGCTGTCACGGACTGTTTTTCCTCTGCCACGACGGCGCCGAGGCGCGGCGTTTCAATCGGCTGCTGATCGACGCCGGCATGATCAAGGGGCTTTAACCCCATGAGCGTCGCCGAACCAAGTCGACTGTCCCTGTCCGCGCGCCTGATCGCGGTGCTGGCGTCACCGCGAATGCGGTTTGCCGCCATCGCGGCACTGCATATCGCCGCCGCGATCACACTCTATCGCGCCGAATACGGTGAATTCGCCGGGACGCTGGCGCTGCTGACCTGGGGGCTGCTGAATTTCGTCTTGCTGATGGTGCTGCGCCGTCCCGCGCTTTCGGCGGCGGTGTCGCTGGCGACGATTGCCGGCCTGATCGCGGCGTCGCAATTCAAGTTCGGCATCGTGGAGATGACCGCGTCGTTTTTCGACGTGCTGATCGTCGACCCTGATTCGCTGACGTTTCTGCTGTCGATCTATCCGGATCTGCGCACGGCGCTGCTGATCGGCGTGGTCGTGGTAGCCCCGCTATCGGTGCTGCTGTGGCGGCTCGATCCATTCCGAATCCGGCTGCGCTGGTCGGCGATGGGGGCCGCGGTTTGCCTCAGCGGGGTAGTCGCGCTGTCGCTCGCGGTTCCGGAGGAGCCGTGGGAGCCGTTCGCCGGCGTCAATGACGTGTCCAATTTCACCCGATCCGCGGTGCTGGCGCTGTCGGAACTGGGCAGCCGCGGCTTTTTGGAATCGGCCAAGGCGTCGGGGCATCTGCCGCCGGTCATCGAGGCGCCCTGTCCGCCGGCGACCAAGCTTCCGCACATCATCTTGTTGCTGGACGAGTCGAGCTTTGACATCACGGCGGCGCCGGGAATCAAGGTGCCGGACGGCTACCGCGACCATTTTCGCTCGTTCGACGGCAAGGTGCGATCGCTGGTGATGGAATCCACCGGCGGTCCGACCTGGTACGCCGAGTACAATGTGCTGTCGGGGCTGTCGGTGCGCTCCTACGGCCACTTCATGTTCAATGTCACGCGCATCGCCGCCGACCGGGTCGAGCGCGGTCTGCCGCTGGCGCTAAAACGTTGCGGCTATCGGACCTTCAGCCACTATCCGGCGCATGGCGCGTTTCTGAGCGCGCGGCGATTCCAGACCACCGCCGGCATCGACCAGTTTTTCGATCTCAAGGCCATGGGCGCGCCGAGAGAGCTACAACCCGACCGCTTCTATTACGGTTACGCCCGGAAGTTGATCGCGCGCGAGCGCGCCGCCGGTCCGCTCTTCGCCTTCATCTATGTCACCGCCAATCACTTTCCCTGGACCTGGCAGTTCCATCCGGACCTGACCCCGGGCTGGACCGCGCCTGGCAACAGTGCCGAGGTCGATGAATATATCCGCCGCCAGAGCATGAGCGCGCGCGACTATGCCGACTTCCTCGCGCGATTGAAGACGGATTTCCCCGATGAGCGATTTCTGGTGGTGCGGTTCGGCGACCACCAGCCGGCGATCTCGGCGAAAATCATGGAGCCCGGCCTCGATGCGAAGGCGCGAGCGTCGCGGATCATGAGCTACGATTCCCGCTACTTCACCACCTACTATGCCATCGACCCGGTGAATTTCACGCCCGTCGATTTATCCTCTGCGCGCGACACGATCGAGGCGGCCTACCTGCCGCTGGTCGTGCAGGAGGCCGCGGGCGTGCCGCTCGATGCGTCCTTTGCCGAGCAGAAGAAGATCATGCAGCGCTGCCAAGGTCTGTTTTATCGCTGCGCTGGAGGCGCCGAGGCGCGGCGTTTCAACCGGCTGTTGATCGACGCCGGCCTGATCAAGGGGCTGTGACGCATCGGACTTTGCAAGTCGCTGGCGTCCGGATAGCTTCGGTCTGATAGAGCAACGCCGAAAGGGAGATGCATGGCCGAGGGCGCGACAGCGACCACGCAGAATGGCGTACCGGCGGCGGCCATCGCGCTCAGCGAGGTTTCGGTTGCCTTTCGCCTGTCCGGCGGCGGCGCCTATACCGCGGTCGAACGCGCCACGCTCAACGTCGCCGACGGCGAATTCGTCGCCATCGTGGGACCGACCGGCTGCGGCAAATCAACGCTGCTTAATGTCGCGGCAGGACTGATGCCGCCATCGGCCGGTGGCATCGGCATTTTCGGGATGCCGCTCGCCGCGCTCAATGGCCAGGCCGGCTACCTGTTCCAGGCCGACGCGCTGTTTCCCTGGAAGACCGCACTGGAGAATGTCGCTATCGGCCTGGAGACGGCGGGCACGCCGCAAGCGGAAGCGCGTGGGCGCGCGCAAAGCTGGATGACACGCGTGGGCTTAGGCTCGTTCGGCGACCGCTATCCACACATGCTTTCGGGCGGACAGCGCAAGCGCGTGGGGCTGGCGCAGGTGCTGATCCGCGATCCGAAAATTCTGCTGATGGACGAGCCGTTCGGCCCGCTCGATGCGCAGACCCGGCAGATCATGGGCAATCTGCTGCTCGACCTGTGGAGTGCCGACCGAAAGGCGGTGCTGTTCGTCACGCACGATCTGGAAGAGGCGATCGCGCTCAGCGATCGCGTAGTGATCATGTCGGCGGGGCCGGCAGCGCGCATCATCGGCGACTGGCGGGTGCAACTCAAGCGCCCGCGCGACATCGGCGAGGTCAAGCTCGATCCGGCGTTCCACGAAATTCACCGCGAGATCTGGCAAACGCTCAAGGCCGAAGTGATCAAGGGCTATGCCATGACGGAGGGCGCGTGATGCTCCGCACGCAGCTCATTACCTTGCAAATTCTGGTCGCGGTTGTGTCGATCGCGCTTTGGTATGCGCTCACCACTTATCCGGTGTTCGGCCACCTGCTGCTGCCGCCGTTCTTCTTTTCCAATCCGGTCGACGTTGCCAGCCAGATTGTCGACTGGTTCGTCACCGGCGTGATCTGGAAACATCTCTACGTCACGCTGATCGAGGCCATTCTCGCGTTCGTCATCGGATCGATCGGCGGCGTGCTGGTCGGCTTCTGGTTCGCGCGCCAGCCGCGCACCGCCGCGGTGTTCGATCCCTACGTAAAGATGGCCAATGCGTTGCCGCGCGTGGTGCTGGCGCCGATCTTCACGCTCTGGCTGGGCTTGGGCATCTGGTCGAAGGTCGCGCTCGGCGTGACGCTGGTGTTCTTCATCGTATTCTTCAACGTCTATCAGGGCGTCAAGGAAGTGAGCCCCACCGTGCTGGCCAATGCGCGCATGCTCGGCATGAGCGAGCGGCAATTGATGCGCCACGTCTATTGGCCGTCCGCGCTGTCCTGGATGTTCTCGTCGTTGCACACTTCGGTCGGCTTTGCCGTGGTCGGCGCGGTGGTGGGTGAATATCTCGGTTCGGCGGCTGGTCTTGGTTACCTGATCCAGCAGGCCGAAGGCGTGTTCGACGTGGCCGGGGTGTTCGCCGGCATGTTTGTGCTCGCCGCCTTCGTGATCGTGATCGATACGATTGTCACGATGGTCGAGAAACGCCTGCTGGTGTGGCGGCCGGTGGTGGGCGATAGTAGAGCGTGATGGGGGGACGAACATGCCGCGATTGGCTGGGAAGGTCGCTTTCATAACAGGCGGCGGCGGTGGCATCGGCCGCGCCACTGCCGAGAGATTTGCCGAAGAGGGCGCCAAAGTGGTCATCGCCGAGATCGACGATGGTCGCGGCGAGGCCGCTGCCCAGTCGGCGCGTGCGCGCGGCAAGAATAGCGGCGGCGACGCATTGTTCATTCATTGCGACGTGCGCGAGAAGGCGAGCGTTGAAGCGGCGATGGCCGAGACGGTCAAGCGCTTTGGCAAGCTCACGGTGCTGCATAACAATGCTGGCGGTTCTACGCCGCAGGATGGCCCGGTCACCGAGGTGTCGGAAGACGAGTTTTGGCGCGTGATCAAGCTCGACCTGTACGGCACATTTCTCTGCTCAAAGGTCGGCATTCCGCACATCGTCAAATCGGGCGGCGGTTGCGTCATCAATATGAGCTCGACGCTGGCGCTCAATGCCGTGCCGGGGCGCGACTGCTACACCGCCGCCAAAGGCGCCATCGCCGCCATGACCCGCTCCATGGCGGTGGAATACGCGCCGCACAAAATAAGAGTGAACGCCATCGCCCCCTCGGTCACGCTGTCGGACCGGGTCAAGAAATTACTGGAAGGCTCCAAGGACATCGAGCGCCTGGGTTCGCAGCATCTGCTCGGCCTCGGCCTGCCGATCCACATCGCCAACATGGCGGTCTATCTGGCCTCGGATGAGGCGGAGATCACGACCGGCCAGATCATGGTGGTCGATAGCGGCGCCACGATCTGGTAGCCGCCTTCGCGTATATCCGTCTGACGGCACCTGGATACAGCCAGATTGCGATTCGTCGGCGGCGGCGCAGTAAAATCAATTGTCAGGAATTGCCGCGCAATGCGTTAACGCCGCTCATTCGATGTGCGGATATCTTAAGAAGAAACCGAGAGAGCGGGGTGAATAATTAGGCGCGCAGGTGCTGGCTGAATCTTTCGGCAAGCGCAAGTCGGTAAATGACAAGGATGCCGCCAATGCACCGGCCCTCGGGAAGCTCCCGCCCATGACCCCGGGAAAATCATACGCTGTCCTGCTGGACAAGTCCGCGCGCGCGGGTGCGATCCTGGTCGCCGTTTTGGGCGTCGCCGTCTTGATGGGCTGGATATTCAACATCGCGCTGCTCAAGAGCGTGCTGCCAAACCTGGCGACCATGAAGGCGAATACGGCGATCGGCTTTCTCGCCGCCGGCGTGTCGTTGTGGCTGCTGCATACCGGCGTTTTGGGATCGCCTAAGTTTCATGTGGCCCGCGCTCTCGCCGTCTTCGTCCTTTTGCTCGGTAGCCTCTCGTTGGCGGAGGATGTCTTCAACCTTCAGCTCGGGATCGACCAGATTCTTTTACGGGATGATTTCATGGCCGTTGATACTTTGTACCCTGGGCGGATGTCGCCGGTCACCGCGTTGAATTTTCTGTTCGTCGGCCTTGCTTTGATGAGCCTCAAGGCGCGCCGCTACGGTGTCGCCGTTTGCGCCCATTGGCTTGTGGCGCCGGCTTTATTCATGGCGACGCTTGCGATCGTTGGCTACGCCTACGGCGTCAATTCGCTCTATCAAGTAGGCATCTTCACCTCGATGGCGCTGCACACGGCGGTGGCGTTTTTCGTTCTCGTCGTGTCGATTTTATTCGCCAATCTGAGGTTCGGCTTCGCGCGGGTCGCCACCAGCGACACGGTTGGCGGTCTGATGACACGATGGACGCTGCCGTCGGTCCCCTTCATGTTGTTTGTGCTTGGCTGGATACGCCTGAAAGGCGAGGTGGCCGGCTACTACGGATTCCATTTCGGATTGGCATTAATGGTGCTGCTTAGTATCGCGGTCTGTGTCATTGCCATCGCTTGGACGGCGATTATCCTCCACCGGATCGACATTACCCGTCAAAAGGCCGAAGCCGAGATCAGGGACTTGAATGTGGGGCTCGAGCAGCGGGTGCGGGAGCGCACCGAGCAACTCGCCAAATTGGCCGAGGAATTGGGCGTGGCAAATAAGTCGCTGGAGCAGCTATCCCTGCATGACGGACTGACCGGCCTTGCCAACCGGCGTTTCTTCGACCGCTATCTATTCAATCAGTTTGCCATCGCGCGCCGCCACAAACGAAGGCTGGCACTCGTCCTTTGCGACATCGATTCATTCAAGGCCTACAATGATCGCTACGGCCATCCCGCCGGCGACGAGTGCCTGAAACAGGTCGCGATCGCGATCCGCTCCTGCTGCCGGCGGCCGTCGGACATGGTTGCCCGCTACGGCGGCGAAGAGATCGCCATTATTCTGCCCGATACAGATTTGGATGGCGCGCTTCGGATAGCCGAAGCGGTGCGTCGGGCGGTCGCGCAACTGAATATTCCGCACGAGGAATCCGATACGGCGCCAATGGTCACCGTCAGCGGTGGCCTCGCTATCGCCTTCCAGCATGCCGAAGACGCCGATGAACTGGTCGCCGCCGCCGATCAAGCTCTGTATCAGGCGAAAAATCAGGGCCGCAATCGGATGGTCAGCGCGCCTGCCGCCGTTGCCTATATTCCGCTTGACGTGAAGGCGCTTCGGAACACGGCCTAGCCAGAGACCCCCGCCGTGGCTTATTGTGGTGCTGAATTGGCCTGCGCAATGGCCTTGTAAAACAACGGAGGAAATCATGCCCGCATTATTCCGGCGGCTCGTTACCATGCTCACGGCCCTGGTGCTGTCGAGCGGTCTTGCGCTCGCGCAATCCAAGGTCACGCTCGCCATCGGCGGCGCCTCGTGCCTGTGCTATTTGCCCACCATGCTCGCCAAGTCGCTCGGCGAATACGAGAAGGCCGGCGTCAATATCGATCTGGTTGAGTTCAAGGGCGGCTCTGAAGCGCTCAAAGCCGTGATCGGCGGCAGCGCCGACGTGGTCTCCGGTTATTTCGACCATTGCGTCAATCTCGCCGCCAAGGGCCAGCACTTGCAGGCCTTCGTGGTCTATGACCGCTTCCCCGGCTTCGCTCTGGTGGTCTCGCCCAAGCATTCGGCCGAGATCAAGTCGGTCAAGGACCTCGCCAACAAGAAGATCGGCGTCAGCGCGCCCGGCTCCTCCACCGACTTCTTCCTGAAATATATTCTGAGCAAGAATGGCGTCGATCCGAATTCGGTCGGCGTGATCGGCGTCGGCCTGGGCGGTTCCGCCATCGCGGCGATGGAGCAGGGCACTATCGACGCCGCCATCATGCTCGATCCGGCGGTCACTGTTCTGAAGAGCCACAGTCCGGATCTCAAAATTCTCAGCGATACCCGCAGCCAGAAGGACACGCTTGCTGTGTTCGGCGGCGAATATCCCGGCGGCGCGCTCTACACCAAGGCCGAATGGATTGCCTCGCACGAAAAGGAAGTGCAGGGCATGACCAATGCGATCGTCGCCACCTTAAAGTGGATTCACTCGCATACGCCTGAAGAGATCGCCGACAAGATGCCGCCGGAATTCGTCGGCAAGGACAAGGCGGCTTATGTGGCCGCGCTCAAAAACACGCTGCCGATGTATTCGGAAACCGGTCGCATGGACCCGAAGGGCGCCGCCGCTGTGCTCGCCGTGTTCAGCCAGTCCTCGCCGGCGGTGGCGAAAGCCAATATCGACCTGTCGAAGACCTACACCAACAAGTACGTCGATGCGGCCAACAAGAAAATGGGGATGAAGTAGCAGGAGGCGGCGATGGGTCAATGGACGGGCGGGTGCGCTTGCGGCGCAATTCGATTCGAATGCTCCGGCGAACCCGCCCTGATGCTGAACTGCCATTGCCGCGATTGCCAACGGGCCAGCGGCAGCGCCTATGCCGCCATCGTGGTGTTCCCCAGGACGGCTGCCTCGGTCACGGGCGATCCGCGCTACTACAGTAAGACCGGCGGCAGCGGCAATCCGATCGAACGTGGCTCCTGTCCGACCTGCGGTAATCCGGTGATGGTCAAACTCGGCAAGATGCCGGAGGTCATCGGATTCCATGCGGTAAGCCTCGACGATCCGGCCAGATACAAGCCCGCCATGGACCTTTTCACGGCCAGCGCCCATCCTTGGGATGTGATGCAAGAGGGCACCGTCAAGAAGCCCGGGTCCATGCAAAGTTGAGCGGTGACGGCCCGCTCGATTCATGGTGAATCGAAGCCGTGAACCTGATCTCCATCCAATCGCACGTCGCGTATGGTCATGTCGGCAATGCCGCCGCGGTGTTTCCGCTGCAGCGCATGGGCGTGGAGGTGTGGCCGATCCACACCGTGCAGTTCTCCAATCATCCTGGCTATGGCGAGTGGAAGGGCCGCGTATCCGATGCCAGCCTGATCCGCGAACTGGTAGCGGGCATCGAGCAGCGTGGGGTTTTGAGCGAATGCGACGGCGTGCTGTCGGGCTATGTCGGCTCCGCCGATATCGGCGCCGCCATCCTGGACGCGGTGACGACGGTCAAGCGCGCTAATCCGTCCGCCAAATATTGTTGCGATCCGGTAATCGGTGATGTTGGCCGCGGCATTTTCGTGGGCGCAGACGTTCCGGAATTCATAAAAAGCAAGGCGGTGCCGGCCGCCGATATCGTCACGCCCAACCAGTTTGAGCTGGATTACTTGTCCGGCCGCGCCAGCCGCACGCTTGGCGAGGCGCGCGACGCGGTCAAGGCGGTGCACGATCTGGGGCCGCGCGCCATCCTGGTGACCTCGCTGCACACCACGGAGACCCCGGCGGATTCAATCGACCTGCTGGCGTCGGACAAGACCGGCTGTTTCCGCCTGCGTACGCCAAAACTGCCATTGGCCGTGAATGGGGCGGGCGACGCCATCGCCGCGCTGTTCTTCGCGCATTATCTGCGCACGGGCAAAATCGATGAAGCATTGGCGCGCGCGGCTTCCGCCATCTTCGGCGTGCTCGCCATGACGGCGGCAGCTGGCAGCCGCGAAATCCAGCTCATTGCCGCGCAGGACGAGATCGTCAATCCCAGCCGCCTGTTCGAGGCCGAAAAGATCGACGCATGAGTCGTGATCCATTGGTTCATCGCGTCGACCGGCTGGACTTGAGCTTCACGCCGAAGCCCTGGGTCTTCGCGATCGAGCGGCGCGCCCAGATCGATGCACTGTTTGCGCAGATGCAACGCGACAAGCCGGCCTTGTGGAACGGCCGCGTGCTGATGTTGCACACTTATGTGTTGGCCGACGGCGTGTTCCGTGGCGCCTATCTGGAAACCGATTACGCCAGTTTTTCCGCCTGGCGCCATTGGGGCTCGCCGGCGGCTTCGGTCTATGACTGTTTCGGCGCGGCGGCGGTCGTCTCCGCCGATGGCGCGTTTCTGCTCGGCGTCATGGGCGCGCATACGCTCAATGCCGGACAAATATATTTCCCATGCGGCACGCCCGATCCGAGCGACATTATCGATGGCAAGGTCGATCTCGATTTCAGCGTGCGGCGCGAGCTCACGGAGGAAACCGGGCTGGACGCCGCCGAATTCGACGCCGAGCCGGGCTGGACCGCCATTGTCGATGGCGCGCTGATCGCCCAGATCAAGGTGCTACAGAGCAGGCTGGACGCGGATAGTCTGCGCGCGCGCATGCTCGATCATCTGGCGGGCGAAAGGCAGCCGGAACTTTCCGACATTCGCATCATACGCGGGCCCGCCGATTTCGATTGCGCGATGCCGCGTTTCGTCACAGTTTTCCTGGCGCGGCGGTTCAGCGCCGGAGACATCATATGAAACTCAAACAGATCACTCGGCGCTTTCGCATCGACAAGCCGGACAAGTTCCGTCTGGCGGATCACGATCCGGCCGAATGCTGCGGACTGAGCATCGACAAGGACGACGCCGAGGCCATGCTTGGCGAGGGCATCGGACGGCTGAGCGATTTGCAGGAATGCCTCTACGCCAGCGGCCACTGGTCGGTGCTGATCGTACTGCAGGCGATGGACGCTGCCGGCAAGGACAGCGTCATCAAGCACGTGCTGAGCGGAATCAATCCGCAAGGCTGCGAGGTTCATTCCTTCAAGCAGCCGAGCGAGGAGGAACTGGCGCATGATTATCTCTGGCGTGTCGGCCAGCACCTGCCGGCGAACGGCCGTATCGGTATCTTCAACCGTTCGCATTACGAGGAAGTGCTGACCGTACGGATCCACCCGGAACTGCTTGCGCGTGAGAGGCTGTCGAATCAACTCGCGGGCAAAGACATCTGGCTTGAGCGTTTCAAGGATATCCGTGCCTTCGAGCGCCATCTCGCGCGCAACGGCACATTGATCCTGAAATTCTTCCTCAATGTGTCGCGCGACGAGCAGCGCAAGCGCTTCCTCGATCGCATCGACGAGCCGGCCAAGCGTTGGAAATTCTCGTTTGGCGACGTCGCCGAACGCAAGCTCTGGGACAAGTACATGGCCGCCTATGAGGACCTGATCCGGCAGACCAGTACGCCGGAAGCACCCTGGTTTGTGGTGCCGGCCGACCACAAATGGTTCACCCGACTGGCGGTGGCGGGTGCGATCGTGCAGGCGCTGGAAGGCCTCAAGCTTGAATTTCCGAAGGTTGAGGGCAAGGCCCTCAAGGAATTGCAAAAGGCCCGCAAGGCGCTGGCAAAGGAGGGTGGGGGCAAGGACTAGGAGCGGAGGCCGCGGCGCCGTAGCCTCGCCCTACAAGCGCGGAAGAGGCGATCCAAAGCTTGCATCCCGCCACGCCAATCCGCTAAAAGGCTCCCGTTACCCAGGGTTAACGCGGACTTAAAGAGTTTCCGCCACCCTGGCAGTCGAAAACGAGGATTATCGAGGCAATGTCGACGCGGCAGACCATCTGCGCGATCGGACGGGCGGCCGTAAGGCCTGCGCCCGTTGCCTCCCTCATTCTGGGAACGCTGCTGCTGCTTATCCGCCCCTGAGAGCCGGCTGGGCCTTTGCGCCTGGGCACTCGGGGGATCGACGGACGGAAGCCAGCACCCCTTAGAGCGCCCGGCGGACGCATTCGACCAGAAGGACTATTCCCATGACCACCCCGACCCAGTCCGACAAGGACCGCGTCGTCATCTTCGATACGACGTTGCGCGACGGCGAGCAGTGTCCCGGCGCGACCATGACCCATGAAGAGAAACTCGCCGTGGCCGAGCTGCTCGACGACATGGGCGTGGATATCATCGAGGCCGGCTTCCCGATCGCATCGGATGGCGACTTCGCAGCCGTCAACGAGATCGCCAAGCGCGCCAAGAATTCCGTCATCTGCGGGCTCTCGCGCGCATCGCCCAAGGACATCGACCGTTGCGCCGAGGCGATCCGGCCGGCCAAGCGCCGGCGCATCCATACGTTTCTATCCACCTCGCCGGTGCACATGAAATACAAGCTTCAGAAGGAGCCGCACGAAGTCTACGAGATGGTGATTCAGCAGGTCACCCGCGCGCGCGGCCACACCGACGACGTGGAATGGTCGGCTGAGGACGGCACCCGCACTGAGCACGACTTCCTCTGCCGCTGCGTCGAAGCCGCGATCAATGCCGGGGCCACGACCATCAATATCCCCGACACCGTCGGCTACACGGTGCCGGAGGAATATTTCGCGCTGTTCAATACGGTGCGCGAGCGGGTGCCGAATTCCGATAAAGCGCGCTTCTCGGTGCATTGCCACAACGACCTCGGCATGGCAGTCGCCAATTCGCTCGCCGGCGTGAAGGCGGGTGCGCGCCAGATCGAATGCACCATCAACGGCATCGGCGAGCGGGCTGGCAATACCGCGCTTGAAGAAGTCGTGATGGCGATGAAAACGCGCAACGACGTGCTGCCGTTCTGGACCGGCATCAACGCCGCCATGCTCACCCGCGCGTCCAAGCTGGTGGCGGCGGCGACGTCGTTCCCGGTGCAATACAACAAGGCCATTGTCGGCCGTAACGCCTTCGCGCATGAGAGCGGCATCCATCAGGACGGCATGCTCAAGAACGCGCAGACCTACGAGATCATGACGCCGGAAAGCGTCGGCGTGAAACAGACCTCGTTGGTCATGGGCAAGCATTCCGGCCGCCATGCCTTCGTGCACAAGCTGGAAGAGCTCGGCTATGAATTGGGCGCCAATCAGCTCGAAGACGCCTTCACGCGCTTCAAGGCGCTGGCCGACAAGAAGAAGCAGATCTACGACGAGGATATCGAAGCCTTGGTGGACGAGGAGATCGCCACGGCCCACGACCGCATCAAGGTGCTGTCGTTGACGGTGATCGCCGGCACCATGGGCCCGCAATCGGCCACGCTCACCCTCGACATCGAGGGCAAGCACATCACCACGCAGTCGACCGGCAACGGTCCGGTGGATGCGATTTTTAAGGCGATCCACGCGCTGGTACCGCACGATGCGACACTCGAACTCTACCAGGTGCATGCGGTGACCGAGGGAACCGATGCGCAGGCCGAGGTGTCGGTGCGGCTGTCGGAAGCGGGGCGCTCCTACACTGCCAAGGGCGCCGACCCGGACACGCTGGTGGCGTCCGCCAAGGCTTATCTTGGCGCGCTCAATAAGCTCACCAGCAAGCGCAACAGGACGCCGGGGGTCGAGAACCGGATTCACTCCACC
This sequence comes from Hyphomicrobiales bacterium, assembly GCA_038206805.1. GTDB lineage: Bacteria > Pseudomonadota > Alphaproteobacteria > Rhizobiales > Xanthobacteraceae > Pseudolabrys. The sequence continues at coordinate 39,184 of JBBRAL010000041.1, forward strand.
GACGTCGGGTGATGCTCTAAATACAACTTCGGAAACAGGATGCCGCGCTTCGTAAGAGGCGCGGCATTTTGCATTGCGGTATATGGTATCGGCATGCTGGCTGCGCTGAAATGCCCGACGCGGCGCGGTATTTCTTGACCATTTGCGCTTGACGGGCGAGCCGGGCAATGCTGCGTATAGCCCCCAGTTGCCTAAAAACCGGTTTGGTGGCACCTTAACTAACCGAAAAACCAAAAGAAAAACCGGTTACTACGGCGCAAATTGGAGGAACACGTCCATGCGTAAATTGCTACTCGCGGCGGCTGCGGTCGCCGTTTTCCTGGCGCCCGGTATTGGGGCGGCACAGGCCCAAATCATCATCAAGTTCAGCCACGTCGTCGCCAACGACACACCGAAGGGCAAGGGCGCGCTCAAGTTCAAGGAACTCGCCGAGAAATACACCAATGGAAAGGTAAAGGTCGAAGTCTATCCGAACTCGCAGCTGTTCAAGGACAAGGAGGAAATGGACGCGTTGCAGCTCGGTTCCGTGCAGATGCTGGCACCGTCGACCGCCAAGTTCGCGCCGCTCGGCGCCAAGGAATTCGAGGCGCTCGATTTGCCCTGGCTGTTCAAGGACGACGAAACCTATGCCAAGGCCATGAAGGGCCCGGTCGGCAAATATCTTTTCAGTAAGCTAACGCCGAAAGGCATCACCGGCCTCGCTTATTGGGATAACGGCTTCCACATGGTCTCGGCCAACCGGCCGCTGCTGATGCCGGCGGATTTCCAGGGCCTCAAGGTTCGCATCTCCGGCTCCAAGATCGCCGACCGTTACTTCCGCGATATGGGCGCGATTCCGCAAATCATGGCCTTCTCGGAAGTCTATCAGGCGCTGCAAACGGGCGTCGTCGATAGCTGCGAGAACACGCCGTCGAACTATCTGACGCAGAAGTTCGACGAAGTTCAGAAGGACATCACGGTTTCCAATCACGCGCATTTGCAATACGCGGTAATCGTGAACTCGAAATTCTGGAGCGGCCTGCCGGCCGATATCCGCACTCAGCTCGACAAGGCGATGGACGAGGCAACCGACTACACCAACTCGATCGCCCACACCGAAAACGTCGACGCCCTTGCCGAGATCAAGAAGAAGGGCAAGGCAACCTTGCACTATCTGACCCCCGCCCAAGTCAAGGCCTGGCACACAGCCATGGCGCCAACTTACACATGGGCCAAGGGCCGCGTCGGCGGCGAGGTGCTCGACATTCTGTCGAAAGAACTCGACATCAAGATGAACTAAAAATAGCGTATAAAAAGAAAAGCGGCCGGGAATGAGAATTTCCCGGCCGAATTTTCTTGAGGTTTGGGGGGGTCCGGTGTTGTTACGCGGTCTCGATCGTCTTGAAGAATGGTTTATCGCCGCGCTGATCGCGGCGGCGACCGTGCTGATCTTCTTTGCCGTGCTGCATCGCTACAGCGCCGGGCTTTCGATCGATACGGCGAAATGGCTGATCGCGCACGATATGCCGGCGCTGGCGGCGCCATTTAATGGGCTTTTCCGATTTCTCGCCGCGCAGGATGTGTCCTGGGCGCAAGAACTATGCATTTACATGTTCGTCTGGATGGCCAAGTTCGGCGCCGCCTACGGCGTGCGCACCGGCATCCATGTCGGCGTCGATGTTTTCGTGAATTTGCTAAATCCGACATCGCGCAAGCGCGTGATCCTGTTCGGCCTGCTCGCCGGCGCATTGTTCACGGCAACGGTCGCCGTGTTCGGCGGCGCATTTGTCTGGAAGGTCTACCATACGGGCATCCGCTCGAACGATCTCGAAGTAAGAATGTGGATCGTCTTTTCGGCGATCCCCCTCGGTTCCGGC